>JAYRVO010000144.1:0-101354 GCA_041918515.1 Chloroflexota bacterium
AAGATATGGAGTTTCAATCCCCTACTAATCGGGGCAAAAACTGGGACAAGACCGAAAAGAACGCCGTTTGGGTGTTCTCTACGTTGGTTTCAATCCCCTACTAATCGGGGCAAAAACTGGGACAAGCCCATGTACATGGTGGCGATGTCGTCAATGCGCGTGGTTTCAATCCCCTACTAATCGGGGCAAAAACTGGGACGTGGCACGCACCAGAGCGCAGTTGGCTTACGGCGAAGCTGGTTTCAATCCCCTACTAATCGGGGCAAAAACTGGGACCCTAGTTTGCCAATTACGGGAGTTCAGCCTACTCGATTCTTAACGTTTACCTCACATTCTTGCACATAACCAATTTCCTACAGGTCGGAAAACCTCGCTAACTCGGCAAAACTGATCACCCGTGAGCAAAAATTGGCAGATTTTAGGGCCAAAATCAGCACTTCTACGACAATTCTGATCACCCGTGAGCACCGCTCACAGCCTCATTTTAAATCCCCTTTTTCATTGTCAAGGGGCGACGAAATAACTCCTCCATTCTACCAGAACGCCGCCGCAGACGCAAAAAGGTGACAAGGTGGCAGGGTGACAAGGTGGCAGGGTGACAAGGTGACGGGGTGACAAGGTGGCAGGGTGACAAGGTGACGGGGTGACAAGGTGGCAGGGTGACAAGGTGGCAGGGTGACAAGGTGACGGGGTGACAAGGTGGCAGGGTGACAAGGTGACGGGGTGACAAGGTGGCAGGGTGACAAGGTGACAAGGTGACAAAAGGCGATCCGTGTTTCCCCATCCGCGTCCACAAACCAGGCCATAGAGCCGCACAAAGAATGGAGACGGCGCGCTCAACACCATCCACGTCCACAACCAGGCTCTGAAAGCATACTACACCACCACATGCTCCTCCCGCGCCCGCGGCTTCCCCCGCCCCAAACCCTTGCGCACCCCCTGACACCCCTTGCACAACTCATAAAACCGCACATCATCCTCCTTTCCATTGGTCAACTTCCCCAGCCGCTGCCGCAACTGCCCATACGTCACCCCCGTCAGCCAGCACTCGAACACCGAATACTGCACACGCGTGCCATAACCCTCCAACGTCTTCATCACCTTCAGCCGCCGCCGGTCATCCGGCACATCATAACTCACCACCACGAACACCTCACGGTCCGGCCGGCCGCCCATCTCAGCGGCAACGGGTGACTTCACATTATTTGCCATCTTATCACCTCGTAGTAGAGAGTAGAGAGTAAGAAGTAAGGAGTAAGAAGTAAGGAGTAAGAAGTAAGGAGTAAGCAAGTTGATTGCTCGCAGCCGCAATTCGCAATTCGCAATTACCAATCTCCAATAACTAATCCCCAATAACTAATTTCCACTCCCCCAACGCCTCATTCGCCAGCGCATCCGCCAATTGATTCTGCTCGCGCGGAATCGACGCAAACGTCACCCGTTCGAACCCCCGCACCGCCGCCACCGCCTGATCGCGCCAACGCCGCAACCGCGCACTATGCACCGAAAACCGCCCCTGCATCTGCCCCACCACGATCTCACTATCCATCACACAATGCACCGTCTTGAACCCCTGCTTGCGCGCCAACTCCAGCCCCAACAACAACCCCGCATACTCCGCCTCGTTATTCGTCAGCCGCGGCAACCGGCGCCAATTCCAGGCCAGGATGCACCCATCCTCCCCCCGCAACAACGCCCCCGCGCCCGCATAGCGCCCCGCTCCATCCAGGGCGCCATCACAAAACAAGTAAACTGCACGTTTTCGACCGAACATAGACGCCTCATGGGTGACGGCGCTGAATACAGCGCACGCTGCGTACAGCGCAATGACAAGGTGATGACCTTGCCCAGAGAATAGCCTTATGCAAGGGCGCAAAAAAGCAAATAAAACTGCAAAATCATTGCGTCTCTGCGCCCTTGCGTTCGTAACCCTTGCCTCTTTCTGTCAAGTATGCGATGACGGCATCAAGCAAAAACCAGCGGCATCGCCTGATAGCGCGGGCGTTGGCCCAAAATCACCCCCGCCATCTGCCGCGCCTGCAACTCCAGACACCGCCGCAGCGCCGTCTGCTCACCCGTCAGCACATAGCGCACCTGCTGTTCCAGGCGCCCCTCATACGCCTCGATCAACACCGGCAACAGCGCCGGCCCCATCTCCACCGGACGCTCCTCACTCGGACGTTGCCGATACTCCGCCAGCGGCAGCTTCCCCTGCGCCAACAAACGCAGACACACATCATCCACCAGCGGCCGAAACTCCTCCATCAAATCCAAGAGCAACGAAGGCCGGTTCGCCTCCAGCGCGTGAAAGAAACCCACGTACGGATCCAACCCCACCCGCTGCACCACCGCGCCCACATCCTTCAACAACAGCGAATAACCAAAACTCAGCGTCGCATTCCACGGATCCGGCGGTGGATAATACGCCCGGCCATGAAAACCCCAGGCCGGCGGCGTCAGCGTCTTCATCGCCTCGAAATAAAAAGCCGCCCCCTTGCCCTCGAACCCGCGCAACTCGTCCAACGTCCGCGCACGCTGACTCTCCAGCACCATCTGCCGGATGCCAGGCAACGCCCGTCGCGGCGCCAACCCCGCCATCGCCCCCGTCCCCTCGGCCAGCGCCTCCATCAAATGCCCCTGATTCTCCAGCTTGCCTTGCACCACCGCCTTCGCCAGCGCCAACGTCGCCGTCGGATCATCACTCAACCGCAACTGCGCCTGTCGCAGCCGCGCATAGCGCGAACCTCCCTGCAACAGCCGAAAACGGAAGCGCCCGTGCGACGAATAGAAAATCACATCGACATCATGCTGCACCAACAACGTCGCCGCCTGCGTCGTCACCTGCACATTGCCATAGATCACCACCTGCTCCAGATCGCGCGCCGCCGCCTCGTGCAGCATCTCCTGCCCGCGCACCACCCGAATCCGCTCACCCTCGCGGGCGATGCGCGCACCCTGCTCACGCACATACAGAACCGTCATGGTAAAACCTCCTGGTTGGGAATTGGTTATTGGAGATTGGTTATTGGAGATCAGCAGTCAACAGTCAACAGCCAACAATCAACGGAAAACCTGCCACCTGCCACCTGCCACTTGCAACCTGCCACTTGCCACTTGCCACTTGTCTACCTGTCTACTTATCTACTTGTCTACTTATCCACTCACAAAACATACACCTCCCTCCTCACAAAAAAATGCCCTACGAACTTGAACCCCTGATCGAAATGCACAACCCGCGTCTTATACACATTCAGATGCAGATCCAAGCGACCCAGCTCAGCGGCGCACACCCTCAGCGCCTCCTCCGCCTCATTCTTACGCCGGCAGCACACCACCAGATCATCCGCATAACGCACCAACGCCAACTGACGCCTCACCAACGCCCGATCGAACTCGTGCAAATACACATTCGCCAGCAGCGGCGACAACACACCCCCCTGCGCCACCGCCGCCGCCGCCGGACGCCCACTGGCCGTATTGAGGATGCGCGCCCCCAGCCAGGCCTCGATCAAACGCAGCAAATGGCGATTATGCACACGTTCAGCCGTCAACCGCATCAGCCGCCCCGTGCGGATACTATCGAAACACGAATCGATATCCGCGTCCACCACCCACTGCAAACCCTGATCGCGCTGCGTCGCCACCCGCGCCGCTGCATCCTGCGTTCCCAGACCCGGCCGAAAACCAAAACTCACCGGCAGAAACACACTCTCGAAACTGGGTGCCACAATATCATACACCGCCCGCTGCGCGATGCGGTCGCGCAAACACCACATCACCAGCGGTCGCAACCCCTCCTTGCGCTTGGGCACCAACACCTGCCGCACCACCTGTGGCCGATAACTCCCCGCGATCAACTCCTTCCTCAACGACTCCAACTCCACCTCCAGATGACGCCCGAACGCCTGCAACGTCTGGCCATCCACCCCCGGCCCACCACCGGCAGCCCGAATCGCACGCCAGGCTCGTTGCATCGCCTCCGGCGTAAACATCACCTCCGGCGCCATCGCTCCCACCGGGCCGGCCGGCGCCAGCAACGGGCCCCCTGGCAACGGGGCCTCCTCCGGCGTCGAGGAAGCAGCCGGAGGAGAATCGAACATCCGTTGCCACAGACTGCGTCCACGTTCAACTGCGTCAGACTTCGTTGGCAAATTCAGCGGTAGACGCATCTGCGGACTCCTCGGCTGCGACAGAAACAGGGGAAGAACGATGGAAAGGCAGCGAGAGCCGGCGCCGAACAACCCCGGCGTCCCGGCCGTTCTCCTGCAACTTCGCCAGCCTCTTGGGCAGGTGCAAATAAGGCCGCACCCGCGGGGCCGGATTCGCCCGCTCCAGCAGCCCCTGACCCAACTCCCGGCCCAACTCCCGCCCACTCAACGCTTCCAGACCAGCGGCATAATACGAAGCCAGCGCCCGGCCCAATAACCAGGTCTCGGCCGCGCCGATCAGCGCGCTCGCCCCCCACCCCAGCACCGGGATCAGGCGCAGCGCCTGTTGCATCAGATAACGCCCACCCAGGCTGACGCCCAGCGTCGCCAGCAACTCGCGGCTGCGATAATCCATCCCCGGCTGCCCATACACCGCCCCCAGGCGCAGCGCCAGGCGCAGTTGATTCGCCACCTGCAGCGGCAAATCCAGCAAAGGAATCGGTTCGGCCCCCAACATCGCCGCCACCAATGTACTCTGGCGCAGCACCCGCTGCACCACGATCGCCCGCGCCAGCGGCGCCTCGCGCGCCAGCGGGATCGCCAACCGCGGCTGCACATCCAGCATCCGCTGCACCAGCGCCGCCAGGCCATCCGGCTGCGCCAGGCACGAAACCGGGACCGGGCGTAGCGCCAGCGGACGCCGCAAGCCATCGGCCACCTCGGCGGCATCGGGCAAACAATCGGCCTTACTCAGCACCGGCAGCAGCGCCGCACCCTGACAGCGCAACCGACTGATCCAGCGCAACTCCTGCGGTCGCAACCCGGCCTCGCCATCCACCACATACAGCGCCAGGTTCATACTCTGCACCTCATCCAGCACCGGCAGCGCCGCCTGATCCTCCTCCTCCACCTCCGGCAGATCGATCAGCGTGAAAAAACCCTCGCGGGCGATGGCCGGCTGCCCACCCGTCGCCCGCTCCTCCGGCAACAACGGCTGTTGCCGCAACGCCGCCAACAACGTCGACTTCCCCGCCCCCGGCAAACCCACCAGCGCCACCTGCCCCACCATCTCCTCGTTCACCTCGGCCTGCACCTGATCCCAATCCGCCCCTGTCGCGAAGCCGCGCAGCACTCCCAGCCCCGAAGCCGATTCACCCAACCAGCCGCGCCAACCCGACGGCGAATCCTCATGCCTGACAGCCCCTTCTTGATCCTGATAACCGACAAAACGGTAATTCTTCATTGTCTCCTCCTGACAAAAGTGACGTCTCCACACCTGTCAGGTTTGCGAAACCTGACAGGTGTGGAGACTGACATCAAACCTGTCGCAACAAACACACACGCAAAACAACCAACGGATCGCTGGCCCGCGCCCGCACAATCTGCCAATCCCCCTGCTCGGCCCACCTGCGCACCACGGGCAGCAATGGGCTATCCTCAGGATCGGCCACGACCAGAGCGCCCACCTCCTGGCTCAGGCTACCCGCCTGCAAACCCGT
This sequence comes from Chloroflexota bacterium, assembly GCA_041918515.1. Lineage (GTDB taxonomy): Bacteria > Chloroflexota > Anaerolineae > J102 > J102 > SSF26. The sequence continues at coordinate 5,648 of JAYRVO010000144.1, forward strand.
CGGCCACAACGGCGCCCCCGCCGCCAAAAAACCCTTCAGCCAGACCGCCAGGCGCTCCTCATCGTCTGCCAGCGCAAAAGCCACGAAACGATCGGCGCCCCACCCCAGCAGCGGCCCCAGCCAGCGCCCTGCGAAAGCCTGCAAATCAGCCAGCAGCAGATCAGCCTCCTCATACGTTCGCCATTCACCCTCGTCCGTGCGCCAGACCAGCGGCTTCTGGGCCAGACATCGCTTCAGGGCTGGCAGGCCATCGCCCATCACCTCGCCATACAGCCGGTCACAGACCGCCTCATCCAGCACCGTATCCTGCACAACCGCCGCCAGCGCGGCAGTAGCACGCGCCTGGCGCAGCGTGGCAGTCAGAGTCTGCACCAGCGCCAGCATCCGGGCCGCTTCCTCCGCCCCCACCAGATAGTGTTGTCGCATCAGGTCGCATCGCCGGCGCGCCATCCCGCTGCTCAAGACCGCATCGGCCGCGCTGGCGTGATCGTGCAAAGCCGCATCCAGCGACCGATAAACTCGCAGACCTCGCACCCACAGCCGGGGGCGCAGCAACAACCTCAGGACGGCTGCCAGGCCGGGTTGATGGAAATACGATGCCGCCCCCGCCACCCCGGCCCGGGCGGCATCGCGCCGGCCGATCGACTCGGCTTGCGCCACCCCCCTCGCCACCAGCTCCTCATCCATCGCCTCGGCCCATCTCAGCCATTGACCGCGACAGGCATCAAGATAGCGGCCGACCGCAGCCAGATCGGGCAAAACACCGGTTGGAGTCAGATCGGCTGCCAGCCGATCATCCAACGCCTGCCGCCACTGCCTCGCCCACGCCGCCAACTGAGCGACGCCGGCCGCCGCCGCTTGCCCCAGCGCCCTCTGCGCCCGCGCCTCGTCTTGCTCGACCGCTTGCAGCAAGTCGTCGATCTGCGCCCAGCCAGGGCGAGCATACGACTCCGCCGCTACTAACTGCGGCCTCGCGCCCATCGCCCCCTCCAGGATGGGTTGCAGACGATCCGGCTGCCACGCCAACCACTCCGGCGCTGGCGCCGTTGGAGCCGCATCAGCCTCCAGCGGCGCGTTCAGCTGCGCCAACGCCGCCTGCACCCATCGCTGGCCAAAGGCGGCCCACAGGCGAGCGGCAGGGTTCGGGTAGAACTGAGCGCCCACGGCCAGCAATGGCGGCGTCTGCCAGGCCAGACCGTCTTCGCATCCGCCGGCTTCCTCCCCTTCCTGACTATCCCGCTCCGCCCAAACCGTCGACCACGGCGGCGCCGCCGCCGCCCGCCAGAAAAGGGCAGGCAGGCGGCGCAAAGGCGAGATGATCAATTGGCGTAGCCCCTCGCGCAATCGCGCCCGCACATCCTCCGCGCCCAGACTAAGACCATCCGCGTTCACTTGCCCTGCCAGCAGCAAGCTTTCCAGCGGTTGCTGCAGAGATTCCAGCGCCCGGAGTACAGCGTTGGTCTCGTCCCCCGCCTCCGGCGCCGAAAGCACCAGCGCATACGTGGGTAGCGTGCAACGGAAATGCCGCCAGGCCAGGTCCATGGCCTGCTGCCGGGCGCCGATCAACGCCGGCAGACGCCCGGCAGCAGCGATATCCACCAACAGCCAGACCGCGATCTCGTCCGTCCGCTCCAACATCGCGCCCTGCGCCAGCAATTGCTCTTGCGCCACCGCATTGGAAACCGCCTGTAGCGCCACCAGCAATTTCGCGGCCAGATCGCCCCCCTCCAACTGCTCATCAGGAGACTCATCCAACCCCACATGGGTCACGATCGGCAGATCGATGGCGGCGATCAGTTCGGTTGCCAGGGCCGAAGCCTTGTCGCCCAGGCTGATGAGCACGGTGCGTTGTAAGCGGTGCATACAATACCTCCTCGTCACTCGAATGGTATCTGCTCGCTCATACCCTAAAGGTTTCGGAAACCTTTAGGGTATGAGCTGCCAGACTCTCCGTCCTCCGCCTACCGCCCGTTCTTCCGTTCGTAAGCCTTGGTCCAAACCGACCACTGCTTCAGAGCGCTGAGCGAGAGGCCGACCGTGGTGGCCAGGGCTACGACGCGACTGCGGTCGCCGGTGGCGGCCAGCATCTCAGGCCGGGCTGTGAACTGGGTCGTGCGATCATCCGGCACACCCATCACCGTCACCCGCGCCGTCTGAACCGCCCCATCCACCAGCCGCACGCCTTCCAGATTGCACATGGGGACAGCCAGTTCCAGCAAACGATTCTGCCAACGCTCGGCCGAGACGCTCTCCTGGCGGGCGGCCACGACCTCCTCTACGCCCAGATCAGCCAATCGTGCAAAGGGCGCTTGCAAACCCGCGCTCAACTGGTCAGCCAGTTCGCCCGCCGTAAGCTGATCCCAACCTGCCAGCGGCTGGCCCTGCTCAGCGGCATGCGCCACCACCTCGGCCAGCCCCGCCGCCACCGTAGGCGCATAAGCCGCGTAAAGTTGACCCAGGGTGGACTCGTCGATCAGATCGATGTCGACCTCGAGATCGTCATCACGGCCCCCCGCCATCTCGTCTGCCCCACCCCCATGACTGCCATTCTGCAACAAGGGCAGCGCCTGGTGCAGACGCTGGACCACGGCCTGGAACCGTTGCTCGTGCACTCGCACCGCCCGTTCCAGAGCCGCCAGCACCGTCAGGGCGGCTTCGGCCAGGCGGCGGTTCAGAAAAGCCTCAGCTGCTTCCTGCGCCGCCCGCTCGAAACGTGGCAGACAGCGGGCCAATTCAGGGCCTTGCAGCAGGAAGAACTTACCGCTGACGCGACTCAGCGCCTCCTCGGCCTGGTGCGATGCCTCGTCCGCCTCGCTTTGGCGTTGCACCTCAGCCTCGTGCTGTTGCCGCCAGACACCCACTTCCGCGCCCAGGCTGCCACGCACAGCCGCGGCGATGGCGACGGCGTGCAACACCCCACCCCTAGTTGCCGCCCCAGTCAGCATCGCTCCCATCTCGGCCAGAGCCCGCTCACATACGATCGCTGCGTTGGCGTCGATCTGCGGCCCCGCCTGCCGCACCAAATAAACCTGTCGGTAGTCACGCACATAGTCGATGGCGGCGGTGGGCGCTTCCGCGGGCGGGCGGCGACCGATGTGACCGGGCAGCACCAGGTCCGCCACGATCTGACCGCCATTCGGGCTGCCATCGGCCTCGGCCAACAACGTGCGACGAAGGGCGTCGGGCTCCAAGTCCATTCGTCCCATGAAATCGACCGCGGCCTGCGCCACAGCCTGCATCTGCGGCATCGCCAGCAACGCTTCCTGCGTCACGCCGGCTGCTAGGCGCCGGGCGCAGACCCGCTGAGCGCGGGCGCCATCCGCCGCCATCACTGCCAAACCCAGCGTCCCGAAACAAGTCAGTTCGCCCCCATCGGTGTGTTGGCCCAACAAATCGCTATACCCCACCAGATCAGCCCACAGCTTCTGGCCGACAGCCGTGGCGTACAGCAAGTGCAACATCTCACCCGCCGCGGCGCAGACTTCAGTGTGACTGTGCCGGGTGCGTCCATGCTGATCGATGCCTCCCACCAGGAAAACCCGGTCGTAGGGCGCTTCCAGACTGTCGATCTCACGGCGATTAGGAAAGCGCACCCGAAAGCCGCCTTTGTCCATCCAGTGCTCCACCTCGCGCAGGAAGGCGACCGTGTTCGGCTCCAGGAAGGGCAGCTTGAGGCCGGGGAACGCATCGGGCAGCAGGGCCAGCAGGGTGATACGACTGCTTTCGGCCAACTGGCCCAACTCGGTCAACAGACCCCGCACCAGGTAGCCCAGGTGGATCAAAGCGCCACTGCCCTGCCCCCCGCAGGCCGACCCAACCAGGACGATATTCAGCCCCACAGCCTGCGTCAGGTCGTCGCTGGCGGCACCATCGTGATGCGCCAGCTGGCGCAAGTTAGCCATCAGCGCCCGCTCGATCGCTTCGACATGCCAATGCAGCGTGATGGCGCCCATGGTCCGATCACCGGCCACACCATTGCCGATAATCACTCTGGGCAAATCCTGCAAACGATCGCCGAAGGTCTGCTTGAAGGTGGGCAGATGGTCCAGGTTGCGGTTGATGGCGGCAATCGAGACGCCGCCTGTGTAGATCAACTCGCTGCCTGGCTCCATGCGCCACTCGCGTCCGTTGCGCTTGATGCGTAGGTCCTCCTGGGCCGAATCGATGACCAAAAACCTGATCCAGTCCGGTAAATGGTCGCCGTAAGCGGCCTTGGTGTGGAGGGCAATCTGGTGCCCGCTGCCGCCGGCGCCGACGAAAAGTGTGGGCTGGATGGCGACCTCGCCCGCGCTGCCGTTAGCACCGGCCAGCAGCGCCGTCATCGCCGCGGGGGTTGGCAGCCCCGCCGACGAGAAAGCGTAAGCGAAACCCGGCGTCGCCTGCGTCCCCGACTGATGGTTATTGATACGTGCATTGCCTGTCATGGGAAACCTCCTGTTGGAAATTGCGAATTGCGAATTGCGAAACGTAACTGCCACCTGCAACCTGCCTTGTCACCCTGTCACCGTCCCGCTACGAAGCGACCAGCGCAGATAGGCCCAGCATTCGGTCAGCACCTGGCGCAGCGGTGGCGCGTCGGTGACCTCGTTCGCCCCCATCCCCTTCAGAACCTCGAGCTGAGACCGGACAACGGCAGCGGCGGTGAGCGGAAGCAAGGCCGCCATCTCTGCATCCCCCCGTCCCTCCGTCTTCGCCTCGCCTCCCTCCTGTTCCGACTCAGTCCCCTGCCCACAGTCGCAAGCGGGTGTACGCACTCCTCGTCCTTCTCTTCCTGCTTTGATCTCATAGCCAAGGTCGTCAACCGCCTCGACAGAGACAGGCTCTTCAACCTGCCGCTTGCCGCTTGCCACTTGCCACCCCTCCTCCCTCTGCCACGGACTGAGCCACAACTCGCGGGCGATAGCTGTGCACTCCTCGGGGCTGAGATCGACGCGTGGGGTGGCCTGAGTCAGGTGCTCCAGCAAGGCCGGCGCACCAATGACCTTCACCCGCCAATCCAATTCCAGGCAACTATTCGGGTGCAGGTCGGGCGAGATGACGAGCAAGTTGTGGATGCGCATGGGCTTGGGGCCGGGATCATCGCGGCGACCGAAGAAACGGACGCTTTCGGCCCGGCCAGGAGCGAGAAAGTGAATCTTGTTGGCCTCCAGCCACTTCGTCAGGGCGGCAAAATTGAAAAGCGTTTGCTGGTAGGGGTTCTCGCGCCCGCCATTCAGGTCTCTGGCCTCGCCCGTCGGCAAGCTCAGCCGCCAGGGGCCGTTGACATTGCCACCGAGAGGGGCATTGCAAAACTTGTGCTCGATCTGGAACATGGCGTTGTGCTTGAGCACCATCAGATCGATCTCACGCTGCCCCACGATGAAATTGGCCAGCAGGGTGTACTTCTCGTCCAACGGCGCCAACTGGCGTCGAAGGCTGTCGAGATGCTCTTTCTCATAACCGCTTGGGGGTCTTCCGACCCAGATCGAAACTGTCATAGCTATGCCTCCTGTGCACCTGTGTCTTCGCAAGAAATTCCTCGTCAGTGTCACTCCTTCGACTGCGCTCAGGCCAGGTCTGGACGGGTCGAGCCGGCGTTCGATTCAGCCAGTGACAGTCGAAAGGGCCTCAGTGTCGCCCATAGCGCCGTCTGGCTACGTTCGAACGCACATCGCCAATGCGCCGAAAACGAAAGCGATAGTCGCCAACAGTCAAGGTATCGTTGTCATGCAAAGTGCGTTCTTGCGCTGGCTGTCCATCGACGCTGACCTCGCCAGCCAGCACATAGAGCCGCACGACCGTTTCGCCGTCCTCTTCCTCCGCCCGCAGTTGCGCCTGTCCTTGCCAGCCGGGCAAAGGGAGATCGACCTTGCCACCCTGGCCCAGGCTGAACTGTCGCCGCGGCCGGGCGCTGAGATCGATCCGGGCCGGCGGCATGGCTCCGGGCGGGACGGCAATGGGCTGCAACATGCCTTCGAGCTGGGCGGAGGGCCGACGAGACAGCCGTGCCAGACCAAAACCGGCCAGAGCGATGAGTGGAACCAAAATCAGCAGCAACGGCCCCCGCCAGAGAGGACGCTGGCCGGCAGGGTCAGCCAGCGGGATTGCCGGCAGGGCCAGAACCGCAGTACCGGTAGGGATGACACCCGGCGACGGTGTAGGCGTCACACTGGGCGTCGACGTGACCGTAGCGGTGGGGGTGGGGCTGAACGTTGCCGAAGGCGTAGCGGTGACCGTTGGAGTGGGGCTGGCGGGCAGGAGCTGGATATCCAGCCAGGCGGCGATGCGCCCGTCGCCCGTCGCGCTCAGCGCCCAGACCCCCGCCGGCGGTCGCTCCACCATCCACACTTCTTCGTGGCTGACGCCCGACTGCCCGGCATAGCGCGCACCCTGCGAAGATCGTTGCAGGGGTTGATCCTGAGGCGTTCGCACGGCCAAAGTCACGGCGGGGTCGCTCTTCCACACCACCAATGTAAAACGAGCAAGATCAGGCGCGATGGTGAACGTGAAGGCTCGGCTCCCGGCGACCGCCTCATCTGCGAACTGCCGGCCCACCTGCCCACCGGTCAGCCCGGCCACGATTTGGTGATAGAGATCGAGCAACTCCTGGGCCTCGCGCGTCTAGAAGAAAGCCCCGCGTGGGGTCAGGGCGACAGCCTGACGCCAGAACGGCGCCCAGATCTCCTGAATGGCCGGGTCAGCGTCGGTGGCAGGGCTGGCCAGCAGAACGACGAAGACCGAGACGCCGGTCCCTCCCAAAGCCTCCATCTGAGACTGCAACCGTTGGCGATAGGCGGCCAGCTCGGCAGCGGTGGCGTTGGCCCAGGCTGGCGAGCCATCGCTGAGCAGGAGGATGGCCTGGCGGCGCCCCGGCGAACTGGCTGCGGCCAATTCGTGGGCGGCCAAGGCTAGAGCCGCAGCAGGATCAGTCCAGGGGATGGGGATGGGAGCGGCGATGCGCTGGCGGATGGCGTCGCGGTTGGCGTCATCCAGCGGCGTCAGCGGGACGACCAACTCACTGACCCCGCCGAAGTGGATTACCCCCGCCCGATGCAGTCGCTGGGAATCATCCGCGCCCAGATAGCTGAGGAAGAGGTTGGCTGCGGCCACGCGTAGCATCTCAGGGTCCGACCCCAGCCCGTTCAGGCTCCACATCGAGTTGCTGTGGTCGAGCAAGAGCATGACATCGAAACCGTCTGGCGCGGCGGCATCGGCGCGCGAAGCCGCCATCCAACCCACCGCGCCGCAAGCCAGGGCCAACAACAGCAAGAACAGGAACGCGGCCAGGCAGCAGCCCAGGATGCGCTGGCGAAACAGACCGAGCAGATCGAACAGGGTTTGCATGAGAACCTCCTTTGCGAATTGGTTATTGAAGATTACAGAGTAATAGCACGGGCGGGGCTGAATTTCTTACAGTTGGCGCTAACGTGTCATGCAGAGTGAAGCGAAACATCTCGCACACTCCGACCTGTCATACCCGGATTTTGGTGGATCCACCCGCTCAACTCAATCCCCCACCGCCTTTTGGCGCGCAAGACGCCACCAAACCCCGTTCGTGCGCCAAAAACCTTGCCCGGCGTCTGTCGATGCGCTACACTTCAGCCCGGCGAAGCCACCCCTCTGACCCATCCCACGGCGCCAAGCCCAGCCCTATGGAAATATGACGAGCGATCTCACAGACCTGAGACCGCCCGTCGTGGGACAAAAGGAACAGGTGGTGTCGCACACCTGTTGCGAGTGTTCGGCCTGCGCTCGCCTCGCCCAACTCGGAGGTCCCTCGAGAAGGGCTACGTCAGCCTGGGCGCCCGCCGTCTACACCCCGGCAAAGGAGTGTTTATGGCTGTGGCCGCAGACCCAAGCAGCAGTATAGACGCCTTTCGTGAGAAATGTATAAGAACCCCCCATCCGACTCCAACTTGTATCATCCCCCAGCGGCTTTCCCCTTCTCAGCCTTCTACCCCCTGCCTCTGGCGGCCCTGCACAAGACTGATGCAGAATGGTTGGGGTTCGTGGATGTCCTCTTTGCGGCGATGAGCCAGGCGCGGGAGATCGTCATCGTGCGCGAGAGCTTTACGCGTCATCGTCTCTTGGCCAACGGGACTTTGAACGACTATCTCAAGCGCGCTGTGGGCCTGGGTTTGATCGAGCCGTACGGAACAGACACAGATGGAACCATGTTCAGGGCGCCAGCCGCAGTGCTGGAACCAGGCGGCCTCATCCACAAGCCCCGCCTTTACGTCGAACGCGGGTGGGTGCACTGGCGCCGGGGTCTGGCCGAGCGCCAGGTCATCAATGCGTTCTGCCTGGCCTGGACGCGCCAGGCTGCCGCGCATCGCCCAGCCCACGAGATCGATCTGAGCATCTCCCAAATCCTGCACCGCTGCCGAGAGCTGCAAGGCGCAACTCCGCGAGCTACTCGCGACGCCGTGAAGAGCTGGCTGGGCGATGGCGTGCTCGGCACACACCTGGTTGACGATGAATTGCGCTATGTCTTCGCTGCCGATCAGATGGCCAGAACCGCACCGCAGCCAGATTCACCAGCCGCCATTCGGCAGGCCATCCGTTTCCAATTTGGCTTGGCCGAAGAGGATCCCTGGCTGCCGATCCTGGCCTTCTTGCGTCAGAACAACGTCAAAATCGAGGAAATCAGACAGATCTACCAGTCCGTCATTGGCCTGCACCCCGAATTGCAGCACCCAACCGATGCCGGCGAACTGCACCCGCTCTTGGCTGAGCTTCAAAACCAGGCCGCCAAACGCCGTTCACACATCAACTGGCGTCGCTACATCGACGACTTCCTGACCGCACGCTACAACAGTCGCGACATGATCAGCGCCGTGGCGACGTTCGTGGATTTCACCTTTGGCGCACGCCTGGCCGACGTTCAGCGCGCCGGCTGGACGCCGGCCAAGTGGACGCACTTGCGCACAGCGGTGTTGGTGTGCGAATTATCGCCCGGCCACCGGCCTAACGAGGAGACGCCACAACCCCAGCTTGCCCTTTATCGCGACGGCAAGAGCAAAAGCGGGCGCCAGGAACAGCTCTTCGCCCTGAACTGCGGTTCAGGCTGGCAACGAACCTATCACCGCATCCCCTTGCACGAAGAACTCCGCCATCTGCAACCTGACGAAGCTGTGCTGTTGGCGGCCATCATGCCCGCCCCCGATGCCTACGTCAAGGTCAAGAATGCACAACTACGCCTGGGCGTGTTCATTGCCCGGCCTCGCCCTCAGCCCCGGCGCGATGTGATCGAGTTGTAGATAAATCTCATCCGCCCGCAACCGTCTTCTTCTCCCATGCCCCCTCCTGACCTCCTCGCCTGCCTCCGTGCCTCCTCCTGGCGTCATCTGCTGGCGCTGATGACCGCCCATGGCCTGGCCGTGCGCGCCGGCGATCGCAAAGCCGATCTGTTGCAAACGCTGCATCGGCATTTGGGGCAGCCGGACGTGGTCCAGGCCACCCTTGCCCGGCTCAGCCCCGCGGCGCGCCAGGCCCTGGCCGCACTGCTGGCCGCCGATGGCCGTCTGCCCGCCCACACCTTCACCGCCCGCTTTGGCGACATCCTCCCCCGCCGCCCCTGGCGAAAAGAGAGCGGCCTCGCCAAACCCTGGCTCTCGCCCAATTCCCCCGCCGAGAGTCTCTATTCCCTGGGCCTTATCTTCCTCGATCCGCTCAAACCCAAACCCGGCGAAGCGCAACACGTCGTCCTCCCCCTCGACCTGTTCTCGCTTCTGCAACCTTCGCTGCAACCCACCGGTCTGTCCGCCCCTTCCCCGCCGCGCCCGCGCCCCGGCCATCCCCCTGACCTGAGCTGGCATCTCGCCCTCTTCCTGGCCACCCTGGCGGCACGCCCCTTCCGCCCCCTCGAAGGCCGCTGGCTGCCGCCGCACGTCCTGCCCCTGCTGGCCCAACGCATCGGGATCGAACTGCCTGCCGATGAACCCCTGCGCACCGAGCGCCGCCTGCCCTACCTGGCCTTCCTCCACTACCTGGCAGAGGCCGCCGGATTCATCTCCGCCGGCCATCGCTTCGACCTCAGCCCCCTGGCCTGGCAATGGCTCGCCGCCGACCCCGCCGCCCGCTGGCAGATTATCTGGCAGGTCTGGTTCAGCGCCCCGCCTGCGCTCGCCATCCCCTACGGCTTCTCCTGGGCCTCGCTGACCCCCGCCGCCCGCGCCGCCACCACCAACCACCTGTGCCCGACCGCCGGCAGCCACTCCCGCCCTCTGGCTGCCTTCACCGACGGCCTGCGCCTGGGCGACGCGCGCGCGCTTTTCGCCCAGCCGTGGGGCGAAGACGAAGACGCGCTTGTCGCCCTGCTGACCGGGCCGATCTTCTGGTTGGGCGTCATCGACCTCTACGACGACGGCTCCGCCTTCGACCTCACCCCCATCGGCGCCTGGCTGCTGGGCCTGCCCGACTACGGCCCGCCCCCTTTCCCATCTCCCCAGTTCTGCCAGCCCACCCCTTCCGACAACACCCGATTTCTCATCACCGCTGCCGTGGCGCCCACCCATCTCGCCCGCCTGGCGCCCTTTTGCACCTGGCTGCCGCCCCAGCCTGGCTTCGACCAGCAAACGCTCGTGCTCGATCCAGACGCCGTCGCCAGCGCCGTCGCCGACGGCCTCCCCCTGTCCACTCTTGTACAGACCCTCCACGAAGCCCTGGACAAGCCACCCAGCCATCGCTTGGTGGCCAAGCTACGCCAATGGGCGCGCCAGGGCCAGGAGGTGCGCCTGCGCCAGTTGGCCGTCCTGGAGACCGCCAATCCAGACTTGATGGCCGGCCTACGCCGCCGCAAATTCATCCGCCGCCATCTGGGAGACGCGCTCTCGCCCACCCGCAGCATCGTCAACCCCGCCGCCCTGCCCGCCCTACGCCAGCACCTGGCCAGTCTGGGCTGGCATTTGGCCGCGCCTCCCCAACCAGAAGCAGACGCTCGCCCCGCACCCAACGCCCTGACGCTTTCGCCAGCCGAGGCCGGGCTGCTGTGGCTGGCCGGGCAGGTCTACCAGCAGATGGGCCAACACCTGGCCCTGCCTTTCCCTCTACCCGCCGCCCTCTTGGACGCCCTGGCCGCCTGTCTCAGCCCTGAGCAGCAGCAGGCCGCCGAATTCTGGGCCGCGCAGGTGGACCAGGCCGTTGTCAACGCCCTGGCCGGTTATCTGGGCTTGCCCGCCTGGCTGGACGACGCCCCCGCCGCTGACGCCCTGCCCACCATCGAAGCTGCCCTTGCCGCCGGCAATGACCTCATCCTCACCTATTTCAGTCCCGCCCGCGAACAAAAGCTCGTCCGCCGCGTCACACCCTACTGGCTAGAACAGCGCCGCGAGGTCTATTACCTGGTCGGCTACTGCCATCTGCGCCACGAGGAGCGCGTCTTTCGCGTCGACCGCATCCTCAAGTGCCAAAGCGCCCAGCGTATAGAACAGGAAGACGCCTAGCCAATACTGAGTCGATAACGCCCCTGGCCGAACACCGTCCCCTTGCCCACATGCACCCACTCGCCCAGGCGCAGCAAAGGCAAGAATGCCCCTAAACCCTCGCCCGCATACGTCACCTGCCCGACGATGCCGCCAAAATCCATACTCTGATGCTGGCGGGTCGAGTAGCGCTCCCAATCCACCCAACCGATCTCGTTTCCCACCGTCTCCACCGCCTGCGCCTGCTCGATCCAGCCGCGGTAATCGATCTCCCAACGCTGGCCGCCATGAAAATAGCTGAGCGACGACAGCCGGCGCAGCAAAGTGCGCACCACCACATGAAAGGCCGGCGCCCTGCGCAACACCTGGCCGTCGTATTTCAGCCGCGTGGGGGTGAGGAAGTCCAGGCTCAGGCTGGCGACCTCCTGCGGCGGAAACGCGGCCAACAGGGTGACAGCATCCATGATCTGGCCACCGCCACCCGTGGCCCCGCCGTTCTCGCGCCAGATCGCCTCCCAACTGGCGTCGCGGGGATCGACCTCGTCCACGCGCAACAGCCGATAACGAGCGCGGTTCGGCCCCAGGCCCAACTCGCCTAGCCGCTGGAAGGTGACGATGAAATAGGGCAGGGCGGCGATGCCCTGGCCGATCAGGGTCAGGCGGAAGCGCAGATGCTGGCCGGGCGCATAGTCGGTGCGCTCGTCTTCGGGCGGCCAGAGCACGAAAGGCTGGGGGATGGCCTCGTGCGTGCGCAGGACTTCGCTATCGGGCGGGGGCGGCGTCTCGAAGACCGCGGGATAGGGGCAGCGATAGAGCAGGCTGCATTCGCGGCAGGGGGGCAGCGAAGGATAGATGCAGACGATGCGTTTGAAGGTGATCCCGAACCCCCCGCGCAGCACCCCGCCTTTGTACGCGGGCAAACGCATCGGCTCTTGCACGCGCAGGTTGAAGTCGTAGAGAGCGAGGGGGAGGGGGGGGTAATTCGATCATGGATCACTTCACAACACATCCATCCCGGTTGCCATCTGTGGCGATATTTTAGGATTTTTAGCCATATCTATCAGAAAACGCCGATTTCCTCGATCTTCAACCAACATGCCTAGTACGGGGCCGTCAACGATCAGATCACAATTGATGCGCCCCCATGTGCCAGCAATGCCTTTCAAGTAAACAGATTTTTCTTCAGGCACATCCAATATCTGTTTAGTCTTCTTGGGAGAGATAGGCCGTTCATGATTTTCACCATTCAGATCTTTGACGATGACCTTCCATTGGCCATAGCGATAATCATCGATACGATTTTTCACAAAATTTGCAACGAGTACGCCAAGTACAACAATAACAAATTCAGATAGTAGATTGGTTAAAATGCCAACTGGAATAGTATTCATAAACGCCTTGAGTCGAAAAAGACTTTCTTCGTGTGAAGAAATCGTGGTTGGTTGAATTAATCGACGATAGTGGTGAGATGACGTTTGAAACGTGCACTGTCGCGCACAGCCTGCAAATTGACGATCTCGGCCACTTCGTAGCGTGTGGGGGTGCTGCCGGGCGCAGGCCGCAACCGCACGATGGCCGGGAAATGGCCCATGCGCCCGTGTAGCTCGGCCAGCAGCGTCGCGGCCGCGGGAGCATAGCCGGGCGGATTAACGACAATGGCCGTGGTCTGCCACTCGTCCGCCGACAGGCCCACGGCATCCACCAGCGCCAGAATTTGCTCGGCGAACGGCTGTTCGTGGTCGAACTGCGGCATGATCTCAATCAGCCGGTCGATGCCCCGCCCGGTTAATTGCTCGATCTGGGCCTGTTGGGCGGGGGTGAGGGGGTGGGAGAGGTTGAGGAGGAGCATGAGGGTGGCAGGCACTCCGGGCGCTAAAGACTTGTGGACGCTTCCGTCTTTCGTCCTTGGTCGAGCTAAACACAGAGCTGTTGTTTTTGAACTGACTTCAGTTTTAAGGAAAAAACCGATCACACCAGGTGCTTGATCGCTCTATCGGTGGAGGTATAGTAACTGGTTCCCTGGTCAGCAACCCGGATGACAGCCCCCATGCGCTGCCTCTTGCTGACAAATAAGGGATGACGAAACAGAATGCGCAGAAGCGCGGGGATCTCAGAAACCCGGGAATCCGGCAAGGCAAAGCAGACTACACAAAACTGCTCGTTCACCGCAACCTTGTGCCAGAAGTCGCGTTCGTTGATGGTCACGAACGTAGGAGCGTCCTGTCTTTGGAGCAGCAATGGGATCGCGTCATCTTTGATTACTGTGGCCGGACGCAAATCAGTGATGTAACAGACCGACCCCTGATACCAGCGCGCGATTCGCTCTTCAAGGTCGCGGCCGATCAATTGCTCGTCCAAGACGATCATCAAGCAGGCTCAAGCTCCAGACGTGGAAGCGTTGCAATGAACTGTGCGCTGATGAGGTGAATCGCTTCGAGCACGGCTTCCTTCGAGACGCGCCCACGGTAGCCGGCCACCACTTTGTCGATGTGTTCCCCCGCCGCCAGGCGATCCAACGCACCAGTGATATCAATGCGCGTATACTTGAACGTTGGCCGGCCACCGCAAACGCCGAGAGCGCGCACAACATACTCGCCCATAGGATAGTATTGATAGGGTTCGCCCCCAACGAATTCGGTCACAAGTGTCGCCATCAGACATCTCCTCGTATGGGAACAGAAATCATGCACGTATCAATGATAGACGCGATTATACAATGCCCGGTGGTTCATGCCAAGCAGTCCGAACGCAAGAGCGACTCGCCGGACTGTCGTTGCGAATCTCGGTCAGCGTTGGCGTCAGGCGCTGCTCAAGTTTCAAAAGCGCCCGCTGCGGCCTCACCCAAAGATTGTCAAGACAGGTTGATTCTCGGCGTCGATTGCACAACATAAGCATGCAAAGTGCAGGTTGAAAGGGTGGGGTGGGGGAGGGAAATCATGCTACGACAAAAGGAGAAAAGGGGTTCTTTTGAAGGGGGCGCTCAGGTCGCCGTAGGTGTTGGTGCAGATGACGCCCTGCTCGACGTAATACAGCATGAAGTCGATGACCGCGACCGGGTCGGCGCAGGCCTTCTTGAAATCGTTCAGGGCCTTGCGCGCCGCGGCCAGTTGCAGGCTGAGGTGGCCACGATCAGGGCTGAAAACCTGGCGGATGATTTTCCGATAGGGTGCGGCCAACTCTTCGGGCGTAGCGGTGAGGAGGCGGGTGGTGAGGAAGACTTTGTTGTCGGCGTTGAGGGCGTAAAGGTCGCGTAGGAGCGCCAGCAGTTCTTCTTTTTCCAGGCGCTGGAGGTGGGGGGTGAGGTGGGAGAAGGTGGGGGTGGGAATGGAGAGTGTATCCTTGAATTCACTTCGGTGTAGTAAGTCATGTCCAGTGTCTACGATTTCTTGATCTTCTCGAGCAATTGTAGCCCTCGTTCATTCCCAGGCGACTCCAGGGGCAAATTTGGACCAGCTTTGTCAGGTTTGGTGGACTTGGCCTTGTTGGCCACAAACCACTCGAAGTTCTTGCCCTCTGGATCAGGCCTGATGGCGGTGCGCGGGTAATGAGTGTGCGTGGATTGGGCCTTTGGGAGTTCTCTCAGGAGAACGTATAGATCACTGATATTGGCCAAATCGCCAAGTGGGCGTCCATAGCACCGATGCATCGCTAACTCGAACCGCTCAAACCAGTCCTCTTCCACTAAGATTGACTTTTGCGGTCCGAGTGCGTTCAGTGACTGATATCGCTGACGGAAATCGAATAATTCGATCTTCTCTACGGTCATGCGTGCACTGCCGAACCCTAGAGGTTTGCCGTATCCCAGACGATAAAAGCACCCTTCGTTGCTGAGGTTCAGCGTCCACAGCAGCGCGCCTAGCTCTACCGGCGCCAGATTATGGAAGTCGATAGCAAACTCGAAAACGTTGCCAGGCGCTCGCACCCCACGAACGCTGCGATTTTGGTGATCGTTGCGATTACCGGCGCGTTCGTATTCCAAGCGATTGAGCGCCGCGCCGTGATGCCGATAGAACTTGCGCCCGCGCAGCTCATTTGGACCATCATAGCCAATGGTTTCGGCGGCGCCAGGCTTCTTGCGTTCGTCCTCGCTCCACTCCCCGTTCTTCTTGCGCAGATAGAAAAGCGTCGTCGTTGGCTTGGGTTCGCCCAGAATGGCGAGGGATAGTTCCGAATCGTAGACGCCTTTGTCGTCATCCTCGGTCAGAGTGGCGTGAGTGAAGCGCACCCGCCCGGCGTAGGCAACACGTGCATTGCGATCTTCATCCCGTGTAGCTCTTACCCAGCCAAACACCCGAGAGGCGATGTCGAGTTGGTCATAATGCTCGCTCGGCTTGAGATGATCAGGCAAAAAATCGCCAATGGCATGGCGGTAGCGTAGACGGGCCACGCGCGCCAGGGCGATGTTACGCACTTTCTTGTCATCTACGGGGGCGAGTTCCACGTACACCAGGTTGCCTGGTGATAGCCGCTCGCTTTGAATCTGGCTATGGAAGTCCTCTTTGCGTTCATGCAATTGGGCATGGAGCACGGTGTTGAAGTCATTTTCACGCTCGGCATTGAAAGTGACAGTTTTGGCCTTGTCAGGATCGCCTGTGAAATAGAAAAAGCTTTCATTACATTTCGTGTCGATCGTTTGCCCTGTCACTTTGACCCACCCGTGGCGTACAGGTCGTCCATCCGTCTCGAGTGGTCGTCGTTCGCGTGAGATAGTTTCCACTTTGGGTACGTTGTTCTTGGTCTTGCCTACAATCGCATATGCTTCTTCGCCACAGCGCCAAGAATTATCCAGGACGTTGTAGCTTGAGTTGCGGTAGTATGCCCCTGCCTTGGCTTCGTCACACAGCGCAATCGTGCCAGGGTGATCGTCCTGTGGCAAAGTACGCACAATTCCAGGCTTGAATCGCCGCGCCTCCGCTGGATCAATGCGATATTCCAGTTGCTCGTCGGCGTCGAAAACGCTGAACGGCGAGTTGGTCACCGCCTCGAAAAGCGAGCGAACCATCCCGCGCAGGCCGGTAGCCGGAATGGCATCCCTGCCGCCGTATTGGAAAAAGCGATAACTCTTGTGCTCTACTTCCCGACCATCGGGCAACCGCACTTTGGTGACCTTGATCTCGTGGCTGTCGGAGATGAAAAGCGGTGTCACAGTTTCCAGTCGGCAAGTGATGCGCCCGGTCAGACCGACATAGCGATCATGTGGCGGAGGCGGGCAGCGACCCAGCAATTGCGCGTCGGGGTCGTTCGCCGCGATGGTGGGCGCGGGCAAGTAGCGCACGAAGTTGTAGGGGTTGAGGAAGCGATACTGGTCGCGCGATTCGGTTGGCTGGCGCGCCGGCGGCCAGGAAAGTTTGGGCATTTCCTGGGGCTTGATCGCTGCCTGCTGCGCCTGGGCAGCCTGCTTGTCGCGTTCGGCAGCACGCTCTTGTTTGCCCTTGTCTTTCTGTTGTTGCTTCCAGGGTTTGCCGCTGGATGGTTTGGGTCTTGGCATTGGTGTTATCTTTCAGGCTTGAGATGTAGTGATAAATGCGGATGCATCATCAGTTGTACACAGAGTCTTGAAAACAGGCTGCATGTTGAGCTCGGTCACCAAAGATGGGCCTTCAGGATTCAAGGATGACACCACGAATTTGTCCAGCATCTTCCAAGCCTCAATCAGTATGTCCTTGGGTTCGATCGTTGGTTGAGAGTCTCCTTCTTGTTCGCGCTTGCGCACGCGCTTCAGGTGAAGTTCAATACCCGAAAACAAATCGAGCAGACTAATGGCATCTTCGCGTGGACTCTTGGGGTTGAAGCGCGAGGTAAAGGCACCCTGCACACATTTGTCCACGAAATCGATCAGCGGATCGATTGTGGCAGAATAGTTTGGTTGCATCCGAAAGCACACCCGAACTTGACGACTGAGCGACTTGTCGGTTGAAGCTTCTATGCGACGAGGCCAGAAGTTCGTCTCCTCAACAGTGATGTCGATTAATCCGGTCGGGGTCATCAACGAATCGAACTCGACCTGGTCTATGTCAAAAGGCGGCAGTTCGGGATTCCAGGAATATAGAAACGATGCCACAACTGTGTCGAAGTTCGGATGATCGCTGATCTTGACACGGCAACCGAGCTGGGGTCGTTTCGATGTTTCGGCAGCCAAGAGGCGAGTGGCCGTCCAACAGTCCCGAAAAACAGTTTCAGCCTCACTAATGCTTGCGTCGGGTTTTCCAGCCTCAAAATACGCTCGACCATGGGCAATGGCGTTCCGGTAGCGATGTCTCAATCTATCCAACATCGCGTGACAGTGTTTCTGCTCAATCGCGTCACCGGGTAGCAATGAAGGCTGCTGATCGCGCAGCCAGTTGATCATAGGGCCCCACTCGGCCTTTTCGTTCGGACCCCCATGACGCAAATAGAAGAAACGAATCGTTGCTTCAACAGCCTGGAGCGATAGAGAGATCGCTGCACCCGGTAATCCATACACAAGACATTTGCCAGCATCCTCAAGGTTTCTTTGTGCAATTCTCGGCAAACACTCGAAATGTCGCCTGTCGATTGCATCGTGCAGGAACGTGTCAGGCGAGGCAAACTCAAGCAAACCAGGCCGCGCTGGCGAAATAAATATGACCCGGTTCCCCACTTCCTCTCGAAAGACTCGCTCAAATTCACCTATCAAGTCCTGTAGCTGCCGATGTCTTTGTCGACCAAGCGTCACATCTGGGGATAGGTTGCTGCCATTGCCTAGACAGGCTTCGAGTGTTTGATAGAAATCAGAGAGATTTTCTTGGAAGAGCCGGAGTTGAGAGAAGGGACGAAGACCAGCCAGACCTTGATCACTTGTCGACTCGCTGAGAAGTTTCTGTAGACGCCAAAGCATATCCATGAGTGTATCATCACCTTCAGCGTCTATCCGCGTGTTCGCGCGTACTTCCTTCAGCCTTTGCACAGTTCTAGCAACGCCTAGGTAGAAGCCCAGTTTATCATACTCCATAGCTCACCTTCTTCGATATGCGAATCAGCGGGCAGAGTTTTGTATCAAAGTTTGACTACTCCTGTTTTGTCGATCAGTGGCAGCCCTTTCTCCTCACCAGGCATCTCCAGAACATAACGCGCCTCACGGTTGCGATTGTTACCCATGAACCACTCGAAGTTCTTGCCCTGCTCGACCGGCTTGACGTCGGTGCGCGGGTAATGAATCGGCAGATCGGGCTGCGGATCGCTTAACAAAGCCAGTAGATCCTTGATGTGAGCCAGTTCATCGAATTCCGTTTCGTATGCTTTGCTCATAGCAGTTTTGAAACCCGCCCGCCATTGCTTTCGCTGCTCGGGTGTAGAATCTTGTTCATCGCTGTCCGCCAAACTGACATATCTCTGGCTGAAGTCAATCACCCGAATATCACCGTCAGCTATGGTCAGACGCACACTCCCGAAGCCAAGCGGCTTACCGAAACCCAACCGATGATACTGAGCGCCGTTCATTTCCAACGCCCACAACAAGGCTCCTAGCTCGACGGGCGCTAAATTGGCAAAGCGGATGTTGAACTCGAATTTGGCTCCCGGCTGTAACGCGTCTTCAACCGTGCGGTTCTGATCAGAAGCATCTGGTTTTCCATCTGGCTTGACTGGCGCCCTGAACTCTCGCTCTTTGTTAGCCCAGTACTCTCGGTCGTCGGAATGTCCTTGATGCCGGTATACCTTGCGTCCGCGCAGTACATTGTCCTGATTGTCATAGCCAGCCTGGAAATCATCCAATCTATTCCGCGGTCGGCTGTTGCTGGGTTTGAGATAGAAGCGCGTGGTCGTGGGCTTTGGCGTAGACAAGATCGCCAGTGTGGTTGGCGGCATCGTGGGTGGGTTCTGCCTCTGTTCCTCGACCAATCTCCCTACTCCGATATGCACTCGACCTGCAAAAGCCGTTCTCAGATCGATAGGTAGCGGGGGAGCATCTTCATGACCGTAGACCCAACCAAACATACGGCATGCCGGACATAGGTGATCGTAGTCGTCGCATTTACGTAGATGGCGCGGCAGCAATTGGGCCACTTTGCGTTCGTAGCCAACTCGCGGCACAGCAACGGGCACAATGAACTCGACCTGCGGCGTCTGGACGCTGCCCGATAGCATGGCATAGACCAAATCACCGTTTTGAAGCTCCTTTGGTCCGCCTATCACAAAACGACTGAAGGCAGCTTCCTTCTTGGTAATTCGTCCGTTTCGATCCCTTTCAATCCAGGGCTGTTCAGGTGCATGACCCTTGTCGCGCCATTTCTTGACAGTGTCCTTGTGACGCTCCTGGTAGTCTTTGATCAGGTCGCCGTACTTGGTTCGCACATCTTCTGGAAGAGACACCAATTCGGGGCCGGTGGTGTTCTTGCTATCTCGAAAGAAGAAGCGTTCGAACCGTTTGGACTCGATGTTCTGATAATTGATGCTCAGGTAGCCCTCGATAATTCTTTGGCCTGCGCCAGGGCGCAACTGACTGCGGTCTTTGCCAAGCGCGATGACATTCCAAACCGGCGGGAACTGCATCTCTTCCACAACAGCGAGACACTTCTCGCCATTCGTCAAGCCATCCAGCTTGACGGGATTGAACTCATCAGGCTTACTAGGCCTCGGTCCTTTCGGGCGATGCCCAGGAGACAAGGCCCGATACCTTTCGACCCGCGCTGCGTAGAGCTTATCGCGTGGACGATCGTTGATCACAAGCCGTGCACTGCCGGGGAGCAAGCGCAGATTCCATCGTCCTTGTGCATCCTGCTCGACGCGTCCTGGAACCAATTTCAATGATTCGTTGGCTGCCAAGTGGTAGCTCAACCGCGAGCCATAGTCGAAGTGAGCGTAGCAAGAGTTTGTTACAGACTCGAAGGCGCTGCGGATCATGCCACGCAGGCTCGACGCCGGAAGCGCAGGCTCGTCTCCGTTGCCAAAGTTGTAATGGAAGAAGCGATAGGTTTTGTGGCCGTGCTCCTTGTCTTCATCCAGGATTACTGAATCGGAAATGAACAACGGCGAAACAGCTTCCAACTGACATACGATGCTACCGTTCAGGCCCACATAGCGGTCATGGGGCGGGGGTGGGCATCGACCTAGCAATTGTGTAGCGGCATCATCGAACGTCTGCGGCGGCCGTAACCAACGCACGAAGTTGTACGGGTTCAAAAAGCGATACGTGCCAGTCGATGTCAAACGTGACGGTAATGGTGCCGGTCGGGATGGCGATCCTGTCTGGGGTAATGGTGTTCCTATACTTGTTGGTTGAGACACAGCAGGAGGCGGCGCGGCTGGCTTCGGTTTTTGCACTGCCACTTCCACCATTTGGTCGAGCAAAGTCACCTCGCGCGCACGATCTCCCTCTGGTTGGAAACGGACGCGACGGCCCGTTGTGGCATCCTCGACATTGCCCTGCTTGATGGCTCTGCGATTGAAGTCGTAGATCTTGTCATCGTCGCCCTTGATCTGGCCACTGTTGTTCTGATATTTGAGGATGACGCCTTCAGTCATGGTTTGCCTCCGTTCAGGTCTCTCAACCATACAAACGCGACGCGTCCTAAATCCAGATATTCATCATAGTGCGCGTATACGTGTTGCTTACCATCAAGCACTGAGGGATATTTCAAATTCGCCCAGCCGACTCGATTGTCATGCCAACGCCCCAAATCCTTTCTCCATGCACCCCACAAAATAGCTTGCTGCCTGACGCAGTGCAGCACCTTGTTGGGATGTTCTCGCCAGAAATCCAGTGCATCTGGCGTCAGTTGTACATCGGTCGTTTTCGGGCCAATGAAATGCCAACGAAAGAGGCTACCATCGCGACGCAACGATAGATCGCCGCCTTCACCAAACAGTCGCCCGCGCTCGACCAGCCCGAAATCGGTTGGCAGGGGATGTCCCTTTTCAAGCCTGAGCGCGCTGACCTCTTCCCAGATTTGCCAGGGAAGTAATTCGAAATTCCATTTGTTCAACCAAGCCGCTATATCTTGCTCTTGGATTGTGCCACCGACAATTGTCAGATCGGCTTGGGTGCAGACTGTACGCAATGTTTCTAACTCGCTGAAATCGAGTCGCTGCTCATCCATGTTTCACGATCTCCTTTGGATAGAGGTGGTCGACATAGCCGAAGTAGCTATCCTTTTTGAGTAGGGGAACACCGACTTCGGGATCAATCTTGCGTTGGAAGTTCTTGACCTCAGTGTTGAATGCCCCCACCCACTCTTGTGCGATACCCAGCCCGGCGGACTTATCGGCGTTGTTAGCCTGGAGCACACGCCAAAGCCCATCTGTAGGTTGCGTTGCCTGCGCAAGAAGCCCATGCGCTGCCCGCAGGTTGCCTGGGAAATCGTCGTCAAGCAGGAAGCCCAGTTTCGCCGACCACTGCGAGATGCGCGCCTGGCCGAATCCCTTTGCGGCGCCAAAGCCTATTGTGGCAAGACCATCGTGCAGATCACACAGTACGAGCAACAGCCAACCTAATTCCCAGGGCTCTGGATTTTCCAAACGCAAGCGCACTCGGAAGGCGGGCTTCCAAAGCACCAGTGCGTCGAATTTGGCGCTGTCACGACCGCCGCCTGTGAAGCGATCAATAGCCAGAAAATCCATCGCTTTCCGTTCCGGCCGGTTCGCCAACCTGCCATCTTCCACAATCAGGCGACTACCCAGGCGTACACTACCGAACAACTGATCGGCCAGATCGAGTTGTGCGGGTTTGACTACATCTTCGCCAGAAATGCCTGCTTGTTGTAATAGACAGTCACTGTTTGCCAGAGGAGCGTCAGGTCGCCTTGAATTATTGGGGTCACCAGCTGGGCATCGTTCAAGGAAGTCAGTCAGCCCGGTGGCTCGCTGTGTCGCCAGCGTGCGTGCGATCTTTTCGGCCTGACTCCGAATCACACCACGGATGCTGGAACCGGGCAGCACCCAGGCATCCCGCAACCAGGGGCTATCTTTCCATGGCGCATGATCGAACCCGCCCCGGCGCGAGCGGGCCAGATCGTTGATGAGCATCGGACCCTGGAATTGGAGGGTGAGGTCGGCTTCAGCCCACGCGCGCGCCACAGCATACGCAGCCAGATTCGTGCGACGATTCTTGGAGGAAGCAGGTGTAATTTTGACCTCTTTGCGTATGGCTTCCAGGCGCTCCTGTACAGAGGTGCTGATGACCGTTGCAGCCAGAAAGTCGTCATCCTGGCGTCTGAGAAAGTCCATCAGATGCTGCGTTGTATCGAGTTTGCGTTCGTAGCAGTCAATCCGCACAACCTCGAAACCACCCAGCCCTCGCGCCACGCGTCCGCCCAGATTACCGCGCCCGCCCTGCCACTCAGCCAACGCGAGTGTCAACAGCATTTCATTGCGTATTTGGATGTCTGGGTCGGGCTGAGTTCGTAGCGTCATGCGCACATTGAATACAGCACCTGATGGCAATACTTCCAGATCAAACTTGACGCTGCCTTGTCTGGCAGCCGCCCCCGAAGGACGATCAATGCCGACGCCATCACGAATGCTGCTTGGGCCATTGACACGAGTAACATCGTAGGCGTCTTCGACCCACAGACACGATGCTCGCCCCCCTTTCTCGTTGCCCTCCTGTGGGTTGACTTCTCCAAACAGATCGCACGCCCAGCAACTGCACTGCTTATGGCTGCCAATTACTGCGGCGCATGATTCGCTGCCCAAGCGAGGGGCCAATCGAGTGGCAATCGCCCGCAATGGCCCTGCCAACGCCGATCCAGGAATGAATAACCGCCCTTGGGCGTCCCGTCGCAGCAGATCATCGGTGACTTCATCTCCCCCGATGTCGCCGATGTGCAGGGCAGTGCGAGTCTCCAATTGTACAATGATGATCGTTTCGTTCATGGTTACTTCTCCTTCTTCTCAGGAACGACGAGCGCCAACTGCTCGGCCAACATGGCGCAACCGATGATCCATTTTTCGACCGATTCACTAGCAAGTCCGTTCAACCTTTGGAACAAGGAGGAAAGCAACGCCAAGCCTTCTTTTCCTTCAGTTTCGAAGAAATTAGGCTTCTCTCTGCCTGGCAGCCCGCCTGCCATAACAGTTTCGGCCTTGCCATAATGGGCAAGTAACGTTGTTGTGTCAGCGAGCGATTGAAGTTTCGCTGTACGAATCTCGCGCACCAGACCATCGAACTCCTCATGTTTCAACTTGTTCCACTTGTCGCCTTGCGACGCCAGGATATCTGCCCAGGAATTGCGGAAGTTCTCCTCCTGATCGAACAGTGTGTTAGCGAATGTCCTACCACGTTGCAGAGCAGACGGGATTCTGATTCCAGTCACATCACCTACCGCTTGGCAGGCGTCGTGATAGACTGGGTGATTAAACACGACTCTTCCAAAACCCTCATTGCGACGCAGGCCAATGCTTTGCGTTTCCACTGTCTGTAGGCGATCACAGAGATCGTCAAGACCGATCGTTTCGTCCACCATCAGCGTCACGGCAGCACCGGACATCAGGGCTAGATCACGATGGCGCGGCAGGCCGATGTGATTGTTGAATGTGTCGATGACTTTCCCACGTGCAAATTGGAGTGCATGTTCGATACCGGATTGCCCTCTCTCGCTTACAAGCTTCACCTTTACACCGAGATGTGTCGAAAGCCATTGAGTGTCGAAGCTCTGATAGCTTCGTCCCCATGGGTCGGGCACAATGGCATCGCTCAAGAGGGTAAGGGTCAATGGCTGGTCCACAGCAGTAACACGAGTCCGGAGAGATAGCCCAGTCCACGGGTTGTGATTGGGGTCGCTGACTTGGAATAGAACGCAGGATATTCGGCCATAGCCCCGGCGAATTGCCTTGCCGACACGCATCTCGAAGGTTGTACTTGCCGGGCCAACCATTGATTCATCGTCTGCGTCTGGCGGAGCAACGGTTGGCAGTTCCAGTAACTTCTGTAACATATTCCAATCGGAACTGTCCTCGAATACTACCTCCCCCAGAAAGTATTCACCGGCCGCTATTGTGACGTACCCGAACAACTCCTGATCCTTCGCCCTACCTGTTTCAGGATTCATGGTCACATGCATCTCGCTACTGCGTTCGGCCTTCATTATCTCAGCATTCTCCCGAACAACCAACCAATCTGAAAGCGGCTCGATCTTCAACTCGCGTCCACCCTGGTTTTCCTTGAAATCTTTCTTTGCGGCCGTTCGAGCATCACAAACGGTGTACACGTCGATCAGGTGCCCCTTCCCCGGATGAAGTTCGCTGACGAACAGGTCATGTGGCGCTGGAATAGTTGGGTAAAGATACGGGAGGCTATCACCTACTTTGTATGCTGGGAGGAGTGACGAAAACCGTACACCATTCCTGAAGAACAACTGTGTGAATACCTGATGGAGCACGGTATCATTGAGATCGTGACGAGCTGCAACCAGGCTCGCAAAGGCGCCACGCAATACAAAGCCGGGGATATACCCCAGACCATCGAACTGATTGCCTGCTTCAGCTCGTTGAGCGACGAGGACAGGTTCATCTGTCCGCACCATCATCACAAGCCGTAGGGGTTGGCCCGTTCGCTGCAATCTGGGAACGTCCAGAGCTTGGGGCAATTCGATATCGGTAATGGCCTGATTCGTCAGCCAGTGACTCTCGAACAGAGCTAGCAGTCTCTTCTCGTCTGGCTGTGGGCTTCCCTGCTTTATAGGCCACCCAGTCACGCCTTGAAGATGAATGTAGCACTCACCCCGCCCCCGTCGTCTCCCTGCCCCCAGATGGCGCACCATACGCGCCGCGGCCACCAGTAGTGCTGCTTCGGCCACCGCTTGTCCATCGGTCGCCGGACAAGTCACGGTAAAATCAAAGGCCAGCCTTTGATCGCCTTCCTCGCGCACGAAGAACTTGCGCGCCTCGGCGCGACGAAGAGCAGGGTGAACGCGTACATGTGCTGCCGCCTGCCCACCAAGTCCGCCTTGTCGCCATCCCGACTTGCCCGTATCTTGTGGTTTCCCAAGATCAACCGGCCTGCCGGAAGAGATTTGCCAACGCTTGGGATGGCTTGGCGCGCCAAATAGCGCATCAGGCGCTTCCCAGCCGCGGCGTTCATCGCTCACCCAGCCTTGTGCAACCCTCACCATCTGTTGCCATCGCTTACTTACTTGTACGGGTGCTGTCGATCCCAGGTCGCGAAGCCCGTCACGCAGCAATCCGGCAATGGCCGTTCCGCGCAAAACGGGTAAACCATCGGCATCGCGCTGCAAAGCCGAATCGATCAACGCGCCCAGCCCGTGACCAGCGCTAATGTGGTAATCAGAGCGAATCGAGATTCGAAACGAAAGCTGGATGCTCATGCCGCCTCCTCCTTGTATTTCTTTTGATCTTGCTGCAAATCGTAAAGAAAGTCCCACGCATCGAGCACTTCCGGCAGCGCATTGCCACTGAAGGATGGTAGTGTGCGCCAGTAGAAAGCGTCTCGATCGCTGCCCAAAGCTATCAATGCGTCCTGAATGGTGCGCGCAATCCCTTCATCATCACTCAGCTTACCGATCCGACTGGCAGCTTTCTCCAACTCTTTGCGCCATTTGTCTCTCTTTGGCGCTTCTGTTTGCAGAAGCGGCGGTTCAAAGAAAGCACGTAACTGCGCACGCCGCTTCTGAGGTAAGGCGTTGAGATTGAGTCGCACATCGAGCATCTGTTGCACCGAAGGATTCGAATTCACAGGTGGATCGCCGACCCAATAAGGTCGCAGAGTAGGGCGATGGTCGCCCGTTTCGCGGCTGTGATCAATGAGGCGATTGCCAACGATCAACTCGAAGTTGATCACCGACATCGGCTGCTGTGGACGACTCTTGCTAAGGCGCTTGGCTTCCTTCAACAACTGTTCACCGCGCTGATGGGCGAGGTGGAAGGGGTATTTCGATTTGCAGATCACTATGGCAGCCGACATGGTTGGCTTGGGAGCATCTGCCAATTCCGGTTGCTGGTGCAGGAAGTCCATCATGCGTTGCTCGAAGGCACGACAAAACTCCTGGGCAAACGACACTGCCCACTTGGCGGGAAGCAACACAAAGACATCATCGCCGCCAAGAATCAGAGGCAAGATCGGTACAAACCGAGTCAAGTCATCTCTAGGTGGATGCTTCATTGCTTCTTTGCTTGGTTCTGCCAGGCTATCTCGCACAATCTCACCCAGCTTGATTGAAAGCTCTTTGAGCGCGCCACGGCTTTTACACCGATCAAAGATGGCTCCCATACCATTACCATCTGCAATCAAATAGGCCACATAATCGCGCGGCTCATAACTGCCTGCTCGACCAACTTCGCCTGCTTCTGTAGGAAAGTTGAATTGGTCGACGTTCTCGCCAGTGGGTGCGACGTGTCGTACGAAGTCAAGAATGAACTCCTCTTTACTTTCACCCCATTCGGATTTCTTGACCAAAGTGCTGCGCGCCAGGTAGGTTGCTGTTCGACCTTTTTTCGGCTCCTTGAAATCAGCCGCCAATTCAACGCCGGTCGAAGCACAAAACGCCATCTGAGGGGTATGGGGCGTCATGGCGGCGCCGGGTGTTCTTTTGGCCGCGCGCAAACCGGCGCCTGCTAACTTGTTGGCGTTTGGAAACGCCTTCTCGTCGCCGTCCCATTCCTCAGGAGTCGCAACGGACAAGGTGCAGCCGGTGGTCAGGTAATAGTAGTCGGCTAGTTTCTGGCGGGCTTCTTCTGCTTGCGTCAGTGTGTCGAACAGAAGACGAAACGATCCACCGTCACTGATGACGATATCATCGTCCTTGCAGCCCAAGCATCCCTTGGGCACTTCCTGGCAGAATCGGGTGAGAAGGGAGCTGCCACCCGTCACCTCGCGTAAATGAGAGGCTCGAAAGACAAAATCCTGGATTTTGTCAGCCTCGGCTGCAACAAGGTATCTCGTCATGATATTGGCTCCTTTGATGTTGGCAACGCAGGCAAGAAGTCCAACTTGCAATCTGCACAAAGATCGCTCCAGGCAAGCTGCCAGGTTTGGTGATCGGGGTAGGGCCTCTTAAGCAATCCTACCCAATGGTCCCGAAAATCGTTGAGTGCATAGTCAACAAGTTGATAGGCAGCTTGAGCATATGAAATCGGAATTGACAAATGGGTGTGGATAGCTTCACCGCGTAGATCAACCAGCGCCTCGTGGCCAATCGTACATTCAGGGCGATTCCAGTATTCAGTCATAATAATCACAGAAGAATCCTTGCGAGTGAGACCAACATCCTTTTGTATCGCATTATCCCAGTACCGGATTCGCAAGCCTGCTGGATCACTTGGATTCTTACGATTGATGCCACAAAGGAAATCTCGGAGATTGTCGGCGCTTGAATAATCAGCCAGCCCATTGAACTTCAGATGTTCATCAACATGATCGGAGCGTGGTTTTCCGGCTAGGAATAGCCTATCTGTAAGCCACAGGATAGCCACGCGCGCCTTGAGCAGTAGCTCATCCAACCCCGCTGAGCGCAAGAAAGCTGATCGGTAATCGTTCTGCCGATCGATGAGGCGCTTGATCTTATCGAGTTCATCATACGCATACGTTAGCAGCAAGTCTGGTTGGTTGAAGATCGAGTCCTCTGGCCTCGTCGTGCCGCGTTTGAGATCGCGATGTTGCTGGAGAAACGCGCCTGCATCTTTGGCGACGGCAGAAGGCCATCCTCGTGAGCCGAGATATTGGATTGCGTGTGGCAGGGAAAACTTCGGCATCTGGTTTTGCAAGCCCGGCGTGCCGTCTTCTACGTTCTCGGACCACTGCTTCCAAGCAGAGGCGAAATCGCCGTTATCCCACTGATCAAGAACAGTCATCACCTTTGTCAACCGTGCGATCGCTTGGCGCTGTTTTTCGCTAAAATAGTTCCCAGCGCCTGCTGCAGCGGAAAGACCTGCGCTCATGCTTGTGGACAGTTGCTCAAGCTCAATGGCGGCACTGCCAAAGGCAAACTGTTCGTAGAGCTTCTGAACACGTTCCCAGTCACGCAGGCCGAGGATTCTGTACGGATTGGGCTGTGTATCAATGCGGCAGGTGTAGCCTAACGGACGCCGCTTCGTCGGATGGTAGTCGTCGAAATCGACATAGCTGATGTCGACTCCTGCGTAGGCGGCAAATAAGAAGGCGCCTGACGCCATACTCTTCTTGGCGCCAGTGATGTCAACCATGATTTGCTTGCGGTCACGTTGATCAGGGAGCAATCTGTCTCGAAGCTCACGGAACACCCAGTCGGGTTGTGCCTCGCTCGTGGCAACTGCGATATCCTGTGTTCGGGTGCTGTTCTTCTCCAAGCGTTCAATTGCCGAAGATGAGCAGTAGCCTTTTTCTGTCATCAAGCGAATCCATTTGATCCATTCTTCGGAGCGCCTTTTTCCGCCCTGATCCCGTCCTTCCTTATCTTTGTATTTGTGATTGAGGACCAATACGATACGCTTTGGTCTGTACTTCCAGATCGTCTGTAACAGAGGATCCTCCGAAAATCCGATCATTAGCGCAAGGGTATCGTATTCCTTTACCTCCTGCTGGGCATATTCCATCTCACATGGAAGCAAATTCTCGATGTACCATTGGGTGTCATTACGGCTCCAGTGGTCGTTTGTAAAATGCAGGAGTTCATCAGGTGTTAACGGGATATTGCACATGGGATGGCTCCCTTCGCTGTTTCTGTCTCATCGTCAGGGTGTTCCTCCCCCCCCCCACAAACCCTCTCGCCAAAGCCTGCGATAGGGGGCAGGGAAACACAACCGCATGCCCGGCTGGCTGTTCGCCGCCCTTGCCCGCGCCTACCTCGCCCATCCCTGGTTGGCCGCGCACGACCCACGACAGCATCGGGACGTCCGTTTTTGGCCGCGTCCCTGACCCCATCATCGCCGCCCGCGCTTCCCTCGCCGCCGCTTGCGGGCGACTCTGATACTCGCTGAATTGGGGGAGGCTTTCGCCGGGATCGGGCAAACTCGACACTCCTTACCGCAAAGCGGCAGAGCGGCTGCTTGCTCCTGCCCGTAGTGGCGAGCCGACGGTCAGGAATTTCGATTTGTCGTCAGCGCCGGGGGAAGGTGAGACAGCCCCAACGCCGAATTGGACAAAAGCATACTAGAAGACGCCGCGATTGTCAAAAACACTACAGTACGGAGATCGGATCGCTCACCTGCGCCAGCGCGCCAGCCCTTCCCCCCACCCCAACAACCGCTCGTCCTGCATCCACCCGCCCACCACCTGCAAGCCCAGCGGCAAGCCATTGTTCGCGCGCCCGACTGGCAGGGTCATCGCCGGCAAGCCGAGATAGGTCCACGGCAGATTCATCACCGGGTCGCCAGTGGAATCGAGGCCGGCCGGCGCCGGGCCGGGCGCGGCAGGGCAAATCCACAAATCGATGCCATGCGCGGCCATGATCTGCTCGACTTCGGCCCGCAATGCCGCCCGCCCATCCCGGATGTCTTCAGCCTCAGCGCGGTCAATGCCCTGCCCCTCGCGGATCAGCGCCGCCGTGCGCGGGCGATAGAGCGATTCGTATTTCGGGAACAGTACGGCGTGTTCTTGGGCGAACTCATAGGCGATCAGGCGGCGATGACGCTGGTTGAGGCTGGCGATGTCGGGGAACAAGGGCACGCGGGCAACAGCGTAGCCTGCGGATTCCAGGTGGGCAACTTGCGCGGCGAAGGCTGTCCGGGCCTCGTCCGAGGCTTGGGCGAGATAGGCGTCTTCGGGGACGCCGAGCAATGGTTTCTCCGTCGGACTGATCGCTCGCCAATCGCGGCACAGCGCCGACGCCGCCAGCGCCATCCCCGCCACGTCTTGCGTAAAGAGGCCGATGTGATCGGCGGAGCGCGAGAAGAAGAGGATGCCGTCGGGGTCGATGCGGCCATAGGTCGGCTTGAAACCCACGACGCCGCAAAAGGCCGCCGGGCGGATCACCGAGCCGATGGTCTGCGTGCCCAGGGCCAGCGGCGCCATCCCCGCCGCCACGGCCGCCGCCGAGCCGCTGCTCGACCCGCCCGGTGTGTGCGCCAGGTTGTGCGGGTTGCGCGTAGGGCCAGCCTCGAAGAAGGCGAACTCGGTCGTGACGGTCTTGCCCAAAATCAGGGCGCCCGCTGCGCGCAAGGCGCGTACGCAGGCCGCTTCGGGGCCGGCTAGATCAGTGGGCGGGATTTGCGAGCCCGCCCGCGTCTCAAAGCCATCCGCGCGGATGATGTCCTTGACGCCGACGGGGACGCCGAAAAGGGGCGGGCGGGTGGCGGGGTGCGGGTGGTGGTCCAGCAGGTCTTGGGCTTCCCGGCGCAGGCGAGCGCGGCGGTCTGGCTCAGGTAGGAGCGCCTGCACGTGCGGATCGACTCCCTCGATGCGGTTGCAGACCTGCTCGAGATAGCCAAAGAGGTCGAGCTGACCGCTGCGCAAATCGGCAGCCGTGACAGCAAGGGGGTGGGGATGCAGCAGTACAGGCAGGGACATCGTCAGTTCTCCAAAGCACCAAAACCCGGTCTCCCAGTCTCCTGGTTTCCCGATTTACGGCGCGATATCGGCCACCGAATCGACGATCCGGGTAGGCTGGTAGGGATAGCGGGCCACATCCTCGCGACGCGCCACGCCCGTCAGCACCAGGATGGTGTCCATGCCGCTCTCGACGCCGCCCTTGATGTCGGTGGTCATATTGTCGCCCACCATGACTGTCTCCTCCGAGTGCACATCCAGATAGTTGAGGGCGGTGCGCATCATCAAAGGATTGGGCTTGCCCACGAAATAGGCGGATACGCCGCTGGCCTTCTCGATGAAGGCCGCCATGGCGCCGCAAGCCGGCACCCACAGGCCGCCTTCGCCTGGCCCGCCGGCGTCGGGGTTGGTGGCAATGAAGCGAGAACCACTGACCACCAGCCGGATAGCCTTCGTCAGCGTTTCGAGATTGAAACTCCCCTCGCCCAGCACCACATAGTCCGGGTTGAGATCGGTGATGACGTAACCGATGCTGTGGATGGCGGCGATGAGGCCGCTCTCGCCCAAGACGAAGGCTGTGCCTTCGGGCCGCTGCGAATGCAGAAAACGGGCGGTGGCCATGGCCGATGTGAAGATGCGCTCGGCGGGCACATCCAGGCCGATGGTGCGCAGCCGGTGGGAAAGATCGGCGGGCGCGTAGGTGGGATTGTTGGTGAGGACGAGGTATTCGGCGTCCGCCGCTTTCAAACGGGCGATGAATTGGTCGGCGCCGGGGATCATGGTGCGGCCATGCACAAGCACGCCGTCCATGTCGATCAGATAATTTTTCGGGGCTTTCATGCGGGATGGGTCTCCTTATACCCTTCCATCATAGCACGAATACCCCCGTTTGCTTCACACCACCCCTTGTTCGTGGAAGGCGACGATCTGCGCGTCATCGTAACCCAGGTCTTGCAAGATGGCGTCCGTGTGTTGGCCCAGCAGCGGCGGCGGCAGACGGTAGGATGGCGGGGTGTCGGAGAGGTGCAT
Source organism: Chloroflexota bacterium (assembly GCA_041918515.1). GTDB lineage: Bacteria > Chloroflexota > Anaerolineae > J102 > J102 > SSF26. The sequence continues at coordinate 37,451 of JAYRVO010000144.1, forward strand.
GGGGTTGCCGATGGATTTGACCGCGCCGAGGAGTGGGTGTTCCAGCTCGACGATCATGCCGCGCGCCTGCATGTGCGGGTCGGTGAGGATGTCGTCGACTTCGTTGATGGGGCCGCAGGGGATGCCGGCTTCGCGCATTTTGCCCAGCCAATGTTCGGCGGGCCGCGTGGCAAAAAGGGGCAGGAGTTCGTCGCGCAGCTCGAAGCGATGCGCCAGGCGGTCGGCATTGAGGTGGAAGCGCGGGTCGGCCCCGACCGTATCGCTCACCCCCAACACCCGACAAAAATCCTGCCAGAGGCGCTCGCTGCCCACCGCCACCAGGAAAGATTTGTCGGCGGCCAGGAAGGGTTCGTAGGGCGCAATCTGCGGATGGAAATTGCCCAGCTTGCGCGGGCGCTGGCCGGTGGCGAAGTAGTTGCCAGCCAAATTCGTCAGCCAGGTGACTTGTGAATCGAGCAGGGCGGTGTCGATGAACTGGCCGCGACCGCTGTGCTCGCGCACGAACAGCGCGGTCATGGCCGAGATGACGGTATAGAGTCCGGCCGTGATGTCGCTGATGGGCACGGGATAGCGCACGGGCGGGCCATCGGATTCGCCGGTGAGGGCCATGGTGCCCGATTCACCCTGCGCCGCCAGATCGTAGCCGCTGCGCCCGGCATAGGGGCCGGTCATGCCATAGCCGGTGATCGAGCAATAGATCAGCCGGGGGTTGATCTGGCTCAGCCGTTCGTAATCAAGCCCCAGCGCCTGTAGCGAGGCCAGCCGCGGCTGGTTGACGAGGAAGACATCGGCGCCAGCGACCAGCCTGTCAAATACCGCGCGCGCCTCGGCCAATTTGAGATTGAGTGTGAGGCTGCGCTTGTTGCGATTGGTCGAAAGGAAATAGGCGCTTTCGCCCTGCAAGAAAGGCGGCCCCCACCCGCGCGACATATCCCCGGCGCCAGGGCGTTCGATTTTGATCACGTCCGCGCCCAGGTCGCCCAGCATCATGGCGGCATAAGGCCCGGCCATGGCTTCGGTCATGTCCAATACGCGGATGTTGTCGAGGGCAGAATGGGTCATTGGCAAGTTGTGGGAGATTGCAGACAGAGCGTCATCCTCATTCCTTGATGTAAGGTTGCCCAAGCGCTTCCGGTCTCGCTGAACCCCACCTCGCCCGGAACCACTTCGTCGACATCAGCAACAGGACTGCCAGCGTAACGACAAAGGGCACTGTCCGCCAGATATACCTGGATAATACACCGGGGAGGAGGAGTTGGGGATTGAGGGAAAGCTGCCACAGTGTCCCGAAAAGCAAAGAGCCGCCCAGCAAAATCCAGGGATTCCACAGCGAAAAGAAAACCAGAGCCAGGGCAATGAAGCCCCAACCCATCACCAGGTTATAGCTCCACACCGGATTGTAATCGAGCGAATAGATGGCGCCAGCGAGACCCATTAGCATCCCGGCCATGATGACGCAAAGATAGCGTGTGCGCGAGACGCTGACGCCTGAGACTTCAGCCACCGAAGGATTCTCGCCCACCGAGCGGATGCTCAGCCCCAGACTGGTCTTGGCTAACACGAACCAAATGACCAGGGCCATCACCAGGCTGAGATAGAAGAAGGGCGAGACGCCGAAGATGGCGGGGATGCGCTCCATGCCGAGGGGTCCGGTGAAGGGGCTGCCGATGTAAGTGGTGAGGCCGAAGCCCATGATCCAAATGCCCATGCCGCTGACCACCTGGTCGCCGCCCAGGGTGATGGAGAAAAAGCCGTGGAGCAAACCGAGCAGGGCGCCGATGGCGACGCCCACTACCAGGCCGATCAGATAGCTGTCGGTGGATTGGCCGGCGATGAAGCCCAGGGTGGCCCCGAACAACATGACGCCTTCGACGCCGACATTGAGGACGCCCGAACGCTGCCCGATCAGCTCGCCGAGGGCGGCGAAGGTGAAGATCGTCGAGGCCTCCAGACTTCTAGCCAGGAATTCGGGCATCGAGCTGCTCCTTTGCGACGGGTTTCCAGACGATTTGATAGCGATAGAAGAACTGGAAGGCCACGAGCGTCACCATCAACACCCCCAGCAGAGCATAATCCAGGCCGAAGCTCATGTGCAGCTTGCCCTGGGCATAGCGCCCGCCCACCGACAAACCGCCGAAAAGCAGCGCCACCGGAATCGCGGCCAACGGGTTGCCCAGCGAAATCAGACCGCAGATGATGCCGTAGAAGGCGAGATCGCCGAAATAGCCGTAATTGACCGTGATCTTGTACACGCCTGGCACAGCGGCGAAATAGTGATACCCTGCCAGCCCCGCCAGGGCGCCGCCCAACACGAAAACCAGCAGCGGCATCCTGAAGTCATCGATGCCGGCGTAGCGCGCCGCCGCCGGGCTCTTGCCGAAGGCCCGAATCTGGAAGCCGAGCCTGGATTTGGCGAACATGACATCGAGCAACAAGGCCAGAGCCAGGGCGATGAGCAGCGTGTAGGGGATGCCCAGGAACAGAGGCGCAGCCAAAGCGCTGGGCAATTTGAAGCTCTCGCCCTCGCCTCCCCCGCCCATCAGCGGCCCTCCTTCTTTGATCATGAACGACACCAGCCAAAAGGCGATGAAGTTCAAGATCATCGTCACCACAATCTCGTTGATGTTGTACTTTCCCCGCAGGAATCCGGCGATAAAAGCATAGGCAGCGCCGCCCACCACAGCCGCCAACACCAGAAGGGGGATCACCAGGATCGGAGAGAGCTTGGCCGCACCGGCATCCTTGCCGCCAAAGAGCAGCATGACCGAAAAGGCGGCCAATGTGCCCACGTAGAGCTGCCCCGTCATGCCGATGTTCCACAACCCAGCCCGATAGGGGATCATGAAGGCATAGGTGCATAGCAGCAGAAAAATGAAACGACTGATCGTCAGCGGCAGCCCATAGGGATTGAAAAAAGCATAGATAATGATTTCCCGGTAGGCGACCAGAGGGTTGATGCCAGACAGCATGAACAAGAAGCTAAAAAGCAAGAGCGCGACCAGGATCGCCAAAAGCGAAATCCGCGCCGCCTGCCAACCCGACAGCGCCGGTCTCATCTCGAGCTTCAACTCGCGACCGCCGATCCTCATGATCCCTGCCCTTCCTGTCGCAAGCCGGCCATCATCGCCCCTACACGCTCACGATCGACTTCGTTGGCTGCGACAATGTCCATGAATTCGCCTTCATAGATCGGCGCCACCTGATCGCTCAGGGCCAACACCTCGTCCAGGTCTTCGGAAATGAGCAGCACCGCCGCTTTGGCCTTCATGGCCTCGATAATCCGGTTCTGCACAAATTCGGTCGCGCCCACATCCAGCCCCTGCGTAGGCAGATTGGCAATCACAAGACGGGGGTTGCGCGCCAGCACCCGCGCCAGGATCAGCTTTTGCAGGTTGCCACCCGATAGAGCGCGGGCTTTGACATCGGCACTGGGCGTCGCCACGCCATATTCGGCAATGAAGCCCTCAGTCAGCTTGCGGATGCCGCCAAAATCGACAATGCCCCGCCGCGTGTAATTGTCATCGAAATAATAGTTCATGGTCACATTTTCCACCAGCGAAAAATCGCCGATGGACCCCACGTCGTTGCGCTCGGCTGGGATGTAGCCTATGCCCAACTGCCATCGCTTCAAGCTGGAAGACTCGGTGATGTCTTTGCCGTCGAGCAGCACCCGGCCCCCCTCCACCTTGCGCAGCCCGGCCAGCACCTCGGCCAACTCGTGCTGCCCGTTGCCCGACACCCCGGCGATCCCGAAAATTTCGCCCTCATGCACCGTGAACGACACGTCTTTCAGGGCCAGGAAACCACGATTGCTCAAGGTCGAGAGGTTTTCGACCTGTAACACTGGCTTGCCTTTCTCCACCTGCGTCCGTTCCAGCCGGAACATGACCTCGCGCCCGATCATTTCCCTGGCCAGGCCCTGCTCGGTTGTCTTCGCCGTTTCCAGCCGCGCCGTCACTTTGCCGCGTCGCAACACCGTCACCCGATGGCTGGTGGCCAGCACAATGGGCAGCTTGTGGGTGATGAAGGGGATGATGGCCAATTCGTCTCGGGCCATGGCCTCAACCGACATCAGCAGTTTCTCGGTTTCCGGCGGCGCCAGGGCCGAGGTCGGCTCGTCTAGGATGAGAATCTTGGCCCCGCGATGGAGCGCTTTCAGAATCTCCACCACCTGTTTCTCGCCCTCCGAAAGCTGCCAGACCGTGGCTTTGAGATCGATCTTGAACCCGTAGCGATTGCAAAGCTCGGTGATCTCCTCTCCCGCCCGTTTCAGGTTCAGCACCCGGCCCGCCCGCGGGTGCCCCAGGACGATGTTTTCCAGCACCGTGTGGGCATTGACCAGCTTGCGATTCTGATGCACCATGCCGATGCCGAAGTCGATGGCATCCTGCGGCGATTGCAGCCTGACCTTCTGCCCACCGATGTAGATGTCACCCTCATCGGGCTGCATCAGGCCATACAAGATTTTCATCAGCGTGCTTTTGCCGGCGCCATTTTCGCCTAAAATGGCGTGGATTTCGCCCGCCCGCATCTCGAAATCGACCCCATCGTTGGCAACGACGCCGGGGAAACGCTTGGTGATCCCGCGCGCCTCCAGGACCGTATCGCCGCGCTTCACCCCTTCCATGAGATGTCGTCGCATCGGTTCCTCTTCATCGGGCGTGAAACGTGAAAACAAGCCCCTCACGTTTCACGCTTCCAGGCGGCGCCCTATTCCAGAATGTTCATGCCCTGCAGGTCAAAGTTGAACTTGGCCAACAGGAATTCGTCCGTCGGTTTCTCGCCGGCCGGTTTGACGCTGGCGCCCGCGGCCGGAATTTTCAGGCCTTCCAATTCCAGACCGGTGCCATTGCTCACGAACTCATGTTCGGTGAAGGGATCCCACTCACCCTTCATCATCTGCTCGCGGCGCTGCTTGACCAAATCGACGATTTCCTTCGGGAGCAAAGGCAGCGCCTTGGGGCTGATAGCATCGACGCCGACCTTGCCATTGTTCATGATGTCCACAGTCGCTTCCTGGGTGCCATCGGCCAGGGTCATGCTCGATTCCAGGCCCAGGTAGAGGACGGTGGGCGGTTTTTGGCCGGCCATCATCGCCTGGATGATCTGGTCGTAGAGCACTTCCCAGCGCGTGTCAAAGGAGACGGCCACGGTGTCGGTGTTCGACCAGCCATACTCGCCCACGATGTCCATGTCCTTGCCCACGAACCAGATGCCCTTCTCGGTGGCCACATCCAGCGGCGAGCTGGAGTCGGTCTGTTGGGTGATCACATCGACCTTGTACTGATCGACGAGGGCGGTGGCGATGTCGCGCTCTTCCTGCGGTTTATACCAATCGCCAGCATACTTGACGTAGACCTTGACATCCTTTTTCAGCAATTTCGCCGCATCCTGCACACCCAAGTAGAAGCCCGCCGTGCGCCGGATCACCTGGACATTGGGGAAGGCCGAAACGATGCCGATGTTGCCCGTCTTCGTCAGGGCGCCGGCGATCAAACCTTCCAGATACAGGGCTTGATATTGTCGGGGGAAGACGCGCAGGAAGTTGGGCTTGGTGGAGAGGTCGCTGGCAATGATCGAGATGAAGTTGACATCGGGGTATTTGTCGGCGATGTCCTTGAGTGGCAGGCCCATGAACTCGGCGTTGCCCACGACGATATTGGCCCCGTCTTTGATCATTTCCTCGGCGAACGGCACCGACTGATCGGGCGCCACTTCCTCACGATAGACGTATTTCACGTTGGGATACTTCGCAGCCAACCGCTTGCCTGCGCGGTCGTGCGCGCCCGACCACGTCGTGCCCTTGATGACGCTGAAGTGCTCGATGGCCAGGGTGATGTCTTTGGCGGCGGGGGCTGCAGTTGCGGCCGCGACGGGGGCTTCTGTTGCAGCCGGCGCAGCGGTTGGCTGTGCGGCTGGAGCCGCCGCTTGTTGGCACGCAGCCAACAACAAGGCGGCGAACGCGAACAGAACCAACAACAAACTGAACTTCTTGTTCATGAACTTCTTCTCCTTTGGTGTTGTGTGTTGAGTTGGACGAACAATCGATAGCATGATCGCTCATGCTGTACTGCTTCCCTCCAAATATGTAGCACAAACTGGCGACTTGCGCCAGGCGCCGACTCTCAGGGCCAAAGACCAATCAACCGAATAGCCCAAAGAAAGCAACCGGCACGATTATAGCGATTGCGAAGTGCTTGTCAAAGCGCCCTCGCAGCTACGAGGGCTTGTACATAGCAAAGGTAGGCGTTCAGATCGGGCAGCGGGACGCACGGCATCCAGTTCTTTGGTCTCGGTGGCAGGGAAAGAAGCAGGGCCTTGTCAGAATGTTACGCATTCATCAACTCATACAACCGGTTCGGGCTGAGCGGGATCTCCCGGATTTCCAGATTGTATTCGGCCAACGCGTCTTCGATGGCCTGGGCAAACAGCGGCCCCACCGGGATCGCCCCCGCCTCGCCCGCGCCCTTGATCCCCAGCGGGTTCAGCGGCGAGGGTGTCTCGATGTGGTCCATGAGGATGGCCGGGACTTCCATCGCGGTCGGAAGCAGGTAATCCATGTACGAAGCGGCCAGCATCTGGCCGCTGTCATCAAAGGCCAGCTTCTCGTAAAAGGCATTGCCGATGCCCTGGGCGATGCCGCCCTGCACCTGGCCTTCCAGGATGAGCGGGTTGATTACCCGGCCGCAGTCGTGCACGGTGACGTATTTCTTGATCTCCAGCATCGCCGTCTCCGGGTCGATCTCGACGATCATGGCGTGGATGCCGCTGGCCGTGACCCCACGTTCAGGGCCATAGTAGGCGGTCGCTTCCAGCCCCGGCTCGATCCCTGGCTTGACTGCCCCGCGCAAGGGATTGGCTTTGGCCGCCAGCTCGCCCAGTTTGATCGCCGACTCTGGCGCGCCCTTCACACGCACCGTGCCATCCACCAGTTCCAGGTCTTCTTCGGCGGCCTCCAATTGCTCGCTGGCGAATTTCAGAATCTTCTTGCGCACGCCCACGGCCGCAGCATGGATGGCGTTGCCCGCCACCACCGCGCCCCGGCTGGCGAATGTGCCCGTGCCCCAATGAAAATCAGCCGTATCGCCCGTGACCAGGCGCACATCGCGCACATCCACCCCCAACTGATCGGCCACCACCTGGGCAAAGACGGTGAAATGCCCCTGGCCTTGAGTGCCGATGCCGGTGGCTACGCTCACCTTGCCGCCCGATTCGACATTGACCCGCGCGCCCTCGTAGGGGCCGATGCCCGTGCCCTCGATATAGCTCACCACGCCGATGCCCACATGCTTGCCCTGCGCCCGCAACTTGGGCTGTTCTTCGTTCACAAAGCGGTCGTATTCGATCAATTCCAGGGCCTTGTCCAGGGCCGGTTCGTAGTTGCCGCTATCGTACACCAGCGGTACGAAATCCTGGAAGATGACCTCGTTGTTGTAGGGAAAACGGTCGGGCGGGATGAAATTGCGGCGGCGGATGTCGTTCTTGCTAATCCCAAGCTCTTTGGCGGCGATGTCAAGCATCCTCTCCATGACGAAGACGCCGTGTTGCCGCCCCGCCCCGCGATAAGGCGTGACAATGGGCTTGTTGGTGAAGACGGCCTTGAACTCGGATTCGTAGGTCGGGACATCGTAGCAGCCCAGGAGCGTGCACTGGCTGTTGATGGGCACAGTCAAGCCGTAGGGGTCATAGGCGCCGGTATCGTGGAGGAAGAAATCCTTGAAGCCGAGGATGCGCCCATCCCGGCTGAAGGCGACCTCCGCCCAGTGAACCTGATCCCGCTCCTGCGTGGTGGCGAAGAAGTTCTCGCGGCGGTCCTCGATCCACTTCGCCGGCCGGCCGAGTTGCATCGACGCCCAGGGGATGAGCAGCTCTTCGGGATAGAACATCATGATCTTGGGGCCAAAACCGCCGCCGATGAAGGGCGCGATGACCCGCACCTGCGATTGCGCCAGCCCCAGTTTGTTGGCCAGGCCGTTGCGGATGGGGATGGGGGCCTGAGTGGTGTCCCAGATCGTCAGTTGGCGCATCTTGCCGTCCCAATTGGCCACCACGCCGCGGTTCTCCATCGCCTGGGCGCTGCCGTGGTCGTAGTACAGTCTGCGGGCGATGACGACATCCGCCTTCGCTTTGGCCGCGGCGTAATCGCCCTTTTTCTGGAAGGCGTGCGCAGCCAGGTTGCTGTCCAGATCGTCATGGATCAGCGGCGCGGCGGGGTCGAGCGCCTTCTCCATGTCCACGACCGGTGGTAGGGGGGCCATCTCGACGAAAATATCTTCGACCGCATCCTCGGCGATGTAACGGCTTTCAGCGACGACCATGACGATTGGCTCGCCCACATAGCGCACCTTGTCTTTGGCCAGCGGAACTTGTGTGCGCTTATTGAAGACGATGCCCTCAATGGGCGGCGGCGAGACCAGCAGCGGGCCTGGCTCCCAATAGTCGCCCAGGTCGGCCGCCTCGTAGACGGCGATGACGCCGGGCCGCTGTTTGGCGAAGGAGGTATCGATGCTGAGAATGCGGGCATGGGCGTGGTCGCTGCGCTTGAAGGCGACATGCAACATCCCCGGCAGGTGTACGTCGTCGGTGAAAAGCGCCTGCCCGGTGAGCAGGGCGGGGTCTTCGTTGCGGGTGATGCGTTGGCCGAAATAGCGGGTAGTCAATGTATACCTCTTGGCATGATGGTAGCGAGATCAGACCGAATCAACATAGGCGTTACTGGTAATTTGACACAGAAGCCAGTCATCGTGACCGGTTTCGGCCAATACAACAGCGGGACGAAGTTTCGAAGCGGATAAGTCGGAAAATGGGAATGGAACTACAACGATGGAAGCTGGACCAAGTGCGACCATGCCTCATCCTCCTCTGGGCGATCCCAATCTCGCGCCAACGCGGCCTCGCTCAGCAAAGCCAATTCGTTGGCTTCGCCTGTCGTTATTTCATCGAGAACGGTGACGATGACAGCGTGGGGTTTTGACAAATGGATGCGCTCGGTCGTGATCAACCTTCCATCCTGATCGATAACACCTTCGAATGCTCGAAGCATTGTCTGCACTCCTTATATTGAAAACCACGCGATTGTTGGCGATGATACTTATACTGCGCTCCCCTGGCGGGAGCAAGTGCAGTCGGGGCCGATCGGTTCAGCGCATCTTTTCCGCGGCCAGCTTCACCGCCTCGATGATGTGCTGATAGCCCGTGCAGCGGCAGAGATTGCCGGAGATGGCCAGGCGGATTTCTTCGTCGGTCGGGTGCGGGTTTTGTTCGAGCCAGGGTCTGAGCGTCATCAGAAAGCCGGGTGTGCAGATACCTGTTGAGGGGTGAATGTGGTCTGATACGGCGTAATCAACACATCAGCGGGGATGCCCAAGCCCGCATGCAGATTCCGGATCATGGTCAAGGTCAAAGGTCGTTTGCGATTGAGGACTTCAGACACCCGCGCCCGGCTGCCGATAAATGGCTCCAAATCCTTGCGCGCCAGGTCACGACTCTCCATGTAATAATTCAGCGCCTCGATAGGGTCTGGCTCGGGCAGGGCGAAATGCTGCTCTTCGTATGCCTCCACCAGCGTCACCAGCACTTCGAGCTGATCTCCTTCTGACGTTCCGGGCGCGGCGGTAAAAAGACGCTCGATTTCCGTCAGAGCTATTTCGTAATCTTCTTCTGTGCGGATAGGTCGAATGTCCATAGAGTCCTCATCGGATCGTGGTTGCGTCGATTTTGTCGTACTCGGCATGTGTACCGACAAAACGAATTCAGCGCATCTTCTCCGCGGCCAGCTTCACCGCCTCGATGATGTGCTGATAGCCCGTGCAGCGGCAGAGATTGCCGGAGATGGCCAGGCGGATTTCGTCTTCGGTGGGGTTCGGGTTCTGCTCGAGATAGGGCAGCAGCGTCATGAGAAAGCCCGGCGTGCAAAAACCGCATTGCAATCCGTGCGCCTGGCGGAAAGCCTCTTGCAGCGGGTGCAAATGCTGCGGGTCCGACGCCAAACTCTCGACCGTCATCAGCTCGTGGCCATCGGCCTGCACAGCAAAGATCAGGCACGAGCGCATGGGCAGGCCGTCGAACAGAATCGTGCAGGCCCCACAAACGCCGTGCTCGCAGCCGACATGGGTGCCAGTGAGATCGAGTTCATGGCGCAGGAAGTCGGAGAGCAGTAGCCGGGGCTCGACCGTTCGCTCGTAGACCCGACCATTCACCGTCATCGAGACGGGCATCAAGTTGCTCATTGCTCACCTCCGGCGCGGGCGAAAGCTTCGGTCAGCGCTCGCTCGCCCAGCACCCGCACAAGGTGCTTGCGAAAAGCACTGGTGGCGTGAATGTCGGCGTTGGGGTCCATTTCGGCAGCAGCAGCACCGGCGGCTTCAGAAATCGTGGCGGGATCAGGCTTGCGCCCGCGCAGAGCAGCCGCGGCTTGCGTTGCGGGCATGGGGCCATCGCCCACACCAAAATACGTGATCCGAGCCTCGCCACACACTCCTGCCTCGTCGAGCACGACCAGCGCCGTCACCCCGACCAAGGCGTAATCCCCGTGCCGCCGCGCCACTTCGCGCACAGCCCAACCGCTGCGCGCAGGCATCGGCGAGAAAATGACCTCGGTCAGCATCTCGTCCGGCTCCAGGCTGGTGGCAAACAGGCCGACGAAAAAGTCATCCGCCTCGATCCAGCGGGCGCCGCGTTTGCCGCGCGCCTGCACCCGCCCGCTCAGTGTCAGCAACACCGCTGGCAGTTCCGAGGCCGGATCGGCGTGAGCGATGGAGCCGCCGAAGGTGCCGCGATTGCGAATTTGGGGGTGGGCGATGAGCGGCATCGTGGCGTGGATCAGGGGTTGCGCCGCGGCCACGAGCGGGCTGTGCTCGACTTCGGCATGCCGGGCGAGGGCGCCGATCCGCACCCCGCCGTCGCGCGTGGGCTGAATGAACGACAGCTCGGCCACGCGATTGATATCGATCAGCACCGCTGGTTGTGATAAGCGGAAATTCATGGTCGGGATCAGGCTTTGCCCGCCCGCCAGGATTTTGGCGTCGTAGCCGTATTGCGCCAGCAGCCCCGCCGCTTCATCCAGCGTGCGCGGGGCGTGGTATTCGAAGGGGGGTGGTTTCATGATAGAGATTGGAGATTGGGGATTAGAGATTGGAGATCGGTCTCGTCGAGGATGGAGGTTTCGAGCCAGTAGTATTCGTCTTCGGTGAATAGTGGTGTGTCCGAGCCGGTCACGAAGATCAGGTATTCTGGCCCTGGTTCACGCAAAATGCCCGGTTCGGTGTTTCCTGTGCGTTGTCTCTTGATGTTATCAGCAAAGGCATTGAGTTGGCGAGCAAGGTCGGTGAGTTGGGTGGTGTATTGCTGAACGGTGGATGAAGGTAGTAGCGAACGGTTCAAGGCGCGATTGAGCCAGTATTTGGTTTCGTACAGGCTGCCACGCGCAAAGTAGAGGAAATGCAACTTCTCGCCGTAATGGAATCTGCCAAAGGCTTCGGCGATGTTGGCCCCCACCGAATCCCCTGCCCGCACAAGCTGTTTGCCAACTGTGTCGCGCGCAAAAACGTCCCAGCGAATCACATCTTTCCACATGCCATCCGCCAGCGCTTCCGCTTGTTGCAGCACTCTTAAATCCTCTAAAGCCGTTCCCATCGCGAACCTTTAATCCTTCGACTCTGCTCAGGACGAGCCTCCAATCTCTAATCAACCAATCTCTACTCCTCGGTAAACGCCGCCGCCCGCGCAAACGCCGCCTCGCCGCCCTTGAACAGCCAGGGGAAGCAGCCCAGGGTGATACGGCGGTTGAGCAGGGCCGGGTTGCCAATCTCGCCGCCCAGGTTTTCGACATGCACGCAATCATGCGGAAAAAGGGCGTTGTGCGTGAGCTGGTAGGCCGAGTCGGGGAAGAGCACGCTCATATTTTCTTCGCCGAATTTGGCCACGCACTTGGCCCGAACTTTGGCCCAATGCTCCAGCCCGCCTTTGCCCAGGAAGCGACCGATAGGCAGGTTCATGGGGTGGTCGGTCGAGACCATGTCCACGCCCCACAGATGAATCTTCTTGCTCAGCAGCCAGTCGCAAATGCTGTAATGCGGGCCGGGATGGCGGTGGATGTATTTTTCCTCGTCGGGTGCGGAGCCAAACTGGCTGTGTTTGCTCCAGCCGGTGTAGATGTAGAGGATGTCGCCCTCGCGCACCTCCACGCGTTTCTCGATGTCCTCCGGTCCGAAGATGTCAAGTTCATCCAGCATATCGCTGAGATCGACGATCACGCCGGGGCCATACAGCCAGTCCAGCGGCAGCTCATCGATGGTCTTGCCGGCGGTGACGAAATGCCGGGGGGCGTCGAGATGCGTGCCCATGTGGTTCGAGGTTTGAATGTATTGGGCATTGACGCCGTGCTCGGATTTGCGTTTGAAGTATTTGACCTCGAACGGCGGGTAAAACGGCCAGAACGAGCATTCTTGGTTCAGCGGTTGGGAAAGGTCATGGATTTTCATGGGGTGGGTCTCCGAGAGAGAAGCCTTTTGGTGGTGGCGACCATGTGGTAGAATGGCGTCAAAGGTTCGAGGAGGCTAACGATGACGACAGTAACACTTGAAGGTCCGGTTGTTGTGCTGCCGGAAGAAGAGTATCAGCACCTTCTCAGCCGTTTGGATCGGCTGGAAGGATTGGTGGCGCAATGGGGGGAGGACAGGGAAGATCTGCGGGTGATGCGCGAGGCTGAAGTCGAGTACCGCACGGGGGATGCTGCTTCCTTTGCCGATTTGCTGGTCGAGGTGCAGGCTGAGAGGAAGTAATGTATCAGGTCGATGCCGCCCGCTCTCGCGTTAAATCAATCCTGACCACTCGCCCTAATTAGTTGATTGGTCTTTATAACTTCATCCTTACCAGCTGCTATACAACCTACCAAAGTTCCCGTTATAAACGCATACATGTCACCCCCAATTTCGACTTCGGCCGTTGACATCGAGCGTGTCGCATTAAAATGTATCGCCCTCAAGAAATCAAAATCTATTTGCTCACCGTCTAAAAAGATTTCTTGAAATCTATCCCGATTATTGATTACTACTCGTTCGTAGGAAGAAAGGGGAATAGAGCGCACTTTTATCTTGGTCCGTGGAAAGTTTAGGTTGTTTGAGATGCCTTTCTTCTTTTCTCTCTCAAAGAACTCAAGCCAGATGAAGAATCCTTGGTTTTTAAAATTGCCTCCATGCTGGAATGCTTGTTCCTCCATTATCTGAAGAACATGATCGTTCGAAAAGCCACTCAAGGTTCCCGCGAGATATAGTTTTGTTTCGGGTGAATCTTCGTCCCAAGGAAGAGATGATGCAAATTCTCTCCAGTGTGGGGAGTACGTACCATATTTCAAGATACTTTCCACTTTTTCGTTCATTTCATCTCCAAAGTGTCAAACAGGAAGCTGTAATTTCGGCCTACAGTTTAGCAATTGATTCTAACCTTTGGCCGGTTTAGAAACCATATTCCTCCGCGAACGCCACCAGCGCCTCCTCGAAAATCTCCATCGGCGGACGGACGAGACCCGCCCCCACCTGCCCGACGCCCGCCAGCTTGTGGGCGATGCCGGTATTAATGCGGGGTGTGATGCCGGTCTCCACCACTTTGCGGATGTCGATGCCGGTGGGCGTGCCGCGGAAGTCGAGGGCGGGCATGGTGAAATACTTGTGCTCGGCGAAAGTGATCTCAAACATCTCCATCGTCGTGTTGATGGCGTCTTTCGGCGAGCCGCTGACGAAGGTGACGATGGCCGGGGCCGTGGCCATGGCGAAGCCACCGATGCCGGCCGTCTCGGTGATGGTGCTGTCGCCGATGTCGCGATTGGCGTCGTCGGCGCTGAAGCCGGGGAAATAGAGGCCGCGCGGGATCTGCGAGGCGGCGGTGAACCAGCGCTCGCCCAGGCCGCTGACGCGGATGCCGAAATCGGTGCCGTTGCGGGCCATGGCCGTGACGATGGTGCTGCCCTCGATGCCGTGGGCGGCGTCAGCCGCGGCCTTGCACGCCGCCATCACCGGGTTGAGCACGCTGAGGGCGTTGTCGCCGATGGCCTTGAGGATGTCGGCGGCGATTTGTGGCGTGGGTGCGGCCTTGGCCACGAACGGCGCCAGGGCTTTGAGATAGAGGATCGAGCCGGCCTTGTTGCGGTTGTGGCCCTCATCGCCCATGTGCAGGGCCTCGCCCAGCAGCGCCCGGATGTCGATGCCGCCGCTGGCCTCGATGGCGTCGCGCAGCACCGGCGCCATCACATCGTGCATCCAGCGCAGCCGCGCCTGCACCGATTCGTCGAAAGCGCCGTAGCGCAGCACCTTGCCGTAACCCTCGTTCAGGTTCGAGTAGGCGAAGTTGCCGTGCGCCTTGTTTTCGATGATGTAGACCTGCATCGACGCCGACGTGACGCCCGCCATCGGCCCCACCGAGCGATGATGATGGCAAGGCTCCAGCCGGATCTGGCCGGATGTGACCAGGCGCTCGGCCTCGGCGGCATCCTGCGCCCGACCTTCGAAGATCAGCGCCCCGATGATGGCGCCCTGCATCGGCCCCGACGCCCGCTCCCACGAGATCGGTGGGCCGGCGTGCAGCAACAGGTCTTCGCTCATGCCGGGGATGACATCCAGCGCCCGGCCCAGCCCCACCAGCACCGGGCGGGCTTCGATCATACGGTCGGTGGCTTCACGATTGGCTTGGTCGATGTTCATTTGGAGAGGAACCTCTGATCGAGAATTGGTAGGCTTGGTTGAAACGTGAGGCGTGAAACGTGAAGATCGGATGATTTGGGTTCACGCTTTACGTTTTACGTGCTCATTGCCGATAAATCGCCGATGGATTGCCGATAAACTGCCGATAACCGATAGGCGCGCTTGCGATTCGATGGGTCTGCGACTTCCAACAAGCCCTGTTTCACCCATCCGGCAGCCAGGTCTCGAGCCATGCGGTCTGACAAACCGAGTATTTGGGCAATGTTAGCGGTGGTGATGCGCTCGGATCGAGCAAACAAGCCGAGCACGAGCCGGGCACGGTGGTCGAGTTGACGCAATCCTTCGGGCTCGGGCAACGGTGGGCGCTCGGCCAGATGTAGGGCTTCGTCCTGCGCCAGCCGGAACACTCGCGCCAGGGTGTCGAGGAAGTAATCCAGCCAGGAGGTCAGGTCGGCATCCGCCCTTCCTTCATAATAGTTGTGGTGGGGATGGGTGGCGAGCGCCTGATAATAGCCGGGCAGATCGTGAGAATGATGTTCTTCCAGCGAGAAAAAACCGTTGAGGCCGTAGCCGCGCCGGTGCAGGATGAACGTTGCCAGCAATCGGGCGGTGCGGCCATTGCCGTCGAAATAGGGGTGAATCGTCACGAATTGGTAATGCACCAGCCCGGCGATGAGAGGGATGGGCAGGCCATCGGCCTCCGCATGGCGAACCCATGCCACTAAATCCTGCATCAATCCGGGCACATCTTTGGCTTCGGGCGGCAGATAGACAATCACGCCCGTGGCCGAGTCACGGATGACGTTCTGCCCATCGCGATACGGCGTCGGTTTCGCCCGCTGGCCGAATTCCACCAACGCATGTAGGCGACGAATCAAGTCATCGGTCAGGGTTTTGTTCTGCGCCGCCCAGGTTTCTACCTGGATCAATGCCTGCCAATAGTTTCGCACCTCACGAACATCGCGCTCGCGGCCCGAAAAAGTCATCCGGGGTTGTGTAATCGCCCGCTCTGCTTCTTCCAGCGTCAAGCGATTGCCTTCGATGCGGGTGGAAAAGTGGGTCGAACGCAGGCGCGCCCGCCGGCGCAATTCGGCTTCGGCGGCAACCGACAGCGGCGTCCGCTCCACCACGGCTTTGGCCGCCTCGATATCCATCAGGCGTTGGGCCATGCGCGGGGTGATCGTGAACTGCGGATGCCAGATCGTTGACATGATTTAGCTCTGCCGCATCTTCGCCAGGATCGCCGCCAGCCGCTCGTTGCCGCCGGCGGGCGGGCGCCAATCCAACTGCACGACCGGGGCGCCTTGCGCTTGCAGGCTTTCGGCGAAGGATTCCAGTCCGGCGTTGAGTGCCGCCAAAGGACGGGTGAGGGCATCGAGCGCCACCGGCGGCAGCCCGGAGACGCCCACCAGCCCACGCACGATCCCACCGGCGTGCTCCACCCCGGCCTGGTTCGTGGTGAAGACCCTGGCCCCAGCCGCGTGCAAACGCTCGATCTGCCCCCACATCCCTTGCGGATCCTCGTCGGTGCCCACCACCACGGCCACGACCTCCAGCCTGCGGCCCTCTTGCTCGGCGGCGGCGATGGCCTGCGCAATGGCCGGAGCCAGCTCGGAGGCCGGGTCGGGGTGCGAGCCATAGCCCAGCACCACATCCAGCAGGATGACGGCCACTTCCGGGTCGGCGGCTTCTTGGCGCAGGCGGCGGATGCGCAGATCGTTGTCCATCATCGGATGCAGCCGCCCCACCGTGAACACATCGTCTCCCAAATCGACCAGCGTGTGCCCCCGGCTTTGCAGCGGATTCTCCAGCTTGAAGGCTTTGTCGAGCGGGGTGTTCGAGTAGACGGCGGGCAGGAAATCTTGCAGGATGAGCAGGGCTTCGTAGGCCAGGGTGCCACCAGAGAAGAGGCCGCGCAGGTAGCGTTGGGTGGGGGAAAAGGAGGAGATTGGAGATTGGAGATTAGAGATTGGGGAGTGGGGATTGGAGATTGGGGATTGGACGAGTTCGACGGCGAGTTCGGCGGCTTGGTCGAGGGTGCGGGCGAAGTGGAGGTTGCCGATTTGAGTCGCGGGCGGGGTGTAGCCGATGAAGTCGATCACGACCGGTTTGCCCGCAGCGCGAGCGGCCTGCAACACGCGGCTTGCCACCTGCGCCGCCGGCGGCTTGGAGATGAGGACGATAACCCGCGTGTCGGGGTCTCGGCTGAGCAGGTCGAGCGCTTGCAGGGCCGTGATCGCCCCCACCCGCTCGGACAGGTCCCGCCCGCCCGTGCCCAGCGCCTGCGTCACGCCGCTGCCCAGTTGATGGATGCGCGAAGTGACCATCTGCAAGCCTGTGCCTGCCGCCGCCACCACGCCGATCGGTCCCCGCCGCACGCGGTTGGCAAAGCCCAGCCCCACGCCGCTGACGATGGCCGTGCCACAATCTGGCCCCATCACCAACAAGCCCTTTTCGGCGGCGGATTGTTTCAGCGCCACCTCATCGTCCACCGACACGTTGTCGCTGTACAAAAACACATGCTTGCCCAGCCCCAGCGCCTGCCGCGCCACCCCGGCTGCATGTTGCCCCGGCACCGAGACGAGCACCCAACCGGCCTCCAGCAGCATGGATGCGGCGGCGTCGAGCGATTTCGGGCGATAGTCCTGCTCGCCGCTTGCGCGCTTGCGGGTCAGGAGGCCGTCCACCTGCGCCAGCGCCGCCCGCGCCAGGGCTTCATCGCTGGCCTTGATCACGATGCAAAGATCATCCGGGGCCGCCGCTTGCGCCTCGGCGGTCAGCAAATCGCTCTGCGCCAAAATGTCTTTGTTGGCTGCCGTGCCCATCACCACCCCCGCGTCCATCACCCCCGGCAGCGCCGCTAACCCGCGCTGCAATTGCATCAAGACTACCGAATCGTAATAGGCTCCGCGACGGATTTCTGCGTGGATGGCTGCCATAGCATACTAAGGACGATTCAATTGGAGAGCGGAACGACAATGGCGCAAGTCTAGCACAGGGTCAGCCTGAAGCAAATTGTCTGCATTTGTCGCAGCGTCGCACGCAGAAGAGACACTCGGCGCTCAACCGCGCCCATTCTGCACCGCCACGACGTCATCCTCTACCCTGCGGGTAATGTGTACAGGCTCAACCCTGGAATGCTGGCGAAATCCGCCACATTGAACGTGATCAGTGTCAGGTGATGTTCGAGCGCGGTGGCAGCGATGATGGCATCGGGCAAACTGCGCACACGCCCGCTGCTGCGGCCTTCGCGGACCAAGTCGCCCGCGCGGTCGGCAATGTCGCGATCCACGGCGAAGGTGGTGAAACGTGACAGGAGTTTTTGCGTCGCATAACGCTCACTCGGATGCATACCAGCGCGCACCTCTAGGCGCGTGATAACTGAAATTACCAACTGGTCTTGTCTGCCCAGGCCGCGCACCAACTGCACGATGGATTTTTGTCCGCGTACATGTCGCAACAAAACACCAGTATCCAAGAGATAGCTACTCATTGTCTGTGATTTCTGTCAACACCCAAGTGCTGCGAAGTTCTCGAATCCAAAGATCAATATCTTTGTCAGTGAGCATTTCAGGATGGTTCTCATCCTTCCATATCCCAGCCGCTTCCTCGATTGCGGCCCTTTGTTCGGCGATCGCAACTCGCTCTTCGATGGCTTCGGCGATGAATCGGCTGCGCGCGCGCTGTGGCACGATGCTATCCAGGCGGCTGAGCAAGTCGCCTGGCAACGCCACCGTGATTTTTCGCCTGCCGGGTGCGAGATAACTGGTCATTTTGCCATCCTCCTATCTGGATAGTTCGATTATCCATCCAGGAAGACGTTTTTGTCAATCCAAGCTACAATTTATGGTCATCCAAACAATCGTCCGCCTCATCCTATCACCCTCACCTCAACTGCTGGGGATCGTGATTTTTGACCACGCCCCCCACCCGCTTGCCCCAGCCCAGCACCACGGCCGGCCGCCATTCGCCGCATGCGGTTGGCAAAGCCCAGCCCCACGCCCCTGACGATAGCCGTGCCGCAATCCGGCCCCATGACCAGCAGACCTTTTTCGGCGGCGGATTGTTTCAGCGCCACTTCATCGTCCACCGAAACATTGTCGCTGTACAAAAACACATGCTTGCCCAGGCCCAGCGCCTGCCGCACCACCCCGGCCGCATGTTGCCCCGGCACCGAATATTGCGATCCCCTCAGCGCAAATACAACCCCCCATTCACATCCAACGTCGCCCCGGTGATGAAGCTGGCCGCATCGCTGGCCAGGTAGCAGACGGCGGCGGCGATTTCGTCGGGCTGGGCGAAACGGCCGAGGGGAATTTGGGCTTGCACCCGGCCTTGTAGCTCATCCGGCCAGGCGGCGGTGAGGTCGGTGGCAGTGGTGGCCGGGGCAATGCAGTTGACGGTGACGCCATCCGGGACCAGCAGGCGAGCCAGAGATTTGGTGAGGCCGATCAGCCCGGCTTTGGCGGCGGCGTAGTGCGCGCCCACCAGCACCCCGCCCATCTGCCCAGCCACCGACGTGATGTTGATGATGCGTCCGCCCGCTCCGGCCCGGCGCAAGTGCGGCAAGGCGGCCTGGCAGCACAAAAACGCACCCTTCAGATTGACGGCCAGCACCCGATCCCACTCTTCGGGGCTGATCTCGGCGAAGGGCGTGAGCGGACAGATGCCGGCATTGTTGACGAGGATGTCGAGTCGACCGAAACGAGCCACCGTCGCTTCCACCGCCCGCTGCACTTCCTCCGGCCGGGTGACGTCGGCGGTGATCGAGAGAGACCTGTTAGGTGTTTCGACACCTGACAGGTCTTGCACATCGACCATCGCCACGCTCGCACCTTGCCTGGCCAACGCCAGCGCAATCGCCAGGCCGATCCCGCGCGTGGCGCCAGTGATGAGAGTAGTGCGAGGAGAAAGATCGTTGGTCATGAGTCACTCTCGAGGGTGGATGACAAGGTGACAAGGTGATGGGGTGACAAGGTGATAAACGGACGCCGCACCACCTTGTCATCGTGTCACCTTGTCACCTTGCCACCGTGCCACCGTGTCACGCGTTTCGCCGCCTGCACGATGTCGCTCACAGCCATGCCGTACATCGGAAAAAGCTCGGTCGGGTCGCCGGAGCGACAGAAAACATCGGGGATGCCGATGCGCGCCAGGGGGACAGGGCAATGCTCGGCCAAATATTCAGCCACGGCCCCACCCAGGCCGCCGATGATGCTGTGGTCTTCGGCAGTGACGATGGCCCCGGTCTCTGCGGCGGCCCGCCCGATGGCCTCGTCATCCAACGGCTTGATCGTGTGCATGTCGATCACCCGCGCACTGATGCCCAATCCGGCCAGTTCGTCGGCGGCCGCCAGCGTCAGAGCCACCATGACCCCGCAAGCAATCAGGGTCACATCCTCGCCCTGGCGCAGGACGACGGCCCGGCCCAGGCGGAATTCCTGGCTCGGGTCGTAAATCACGGGCACGGGATTGCGGCCCATGCGGAAATAGACGGGGCCTTCGTGGGCGATGGCCTGGCGCAAGAGTGCAGGCACGGCCACGGCGTCGGCGGGGACGACGACGGTCATGTTCGGCAAGGCCCGCATGATGGCGATGTCTTCGATGCCCTGATGCGTGGGCCCGTCCCAACCCACTTCCAGTCCGCCGTGCGAGCAAATGACTTTGACGTTCAGCCTGGGGTAGCAGATGAAGCTGCGGATGGCTTCGCAGGCGCGCAGGGTGGCGAAGGTGGCATAAGTGCAGGCCAGGGGAACGAGACCGGTGGTGGCCAGGCCGGCCGCCGCCAGGAACATGTCCTGCTCGGCCACACCGAAATTGATGTGACGGTCGGGAAAGGTCTTGCGGAAGGCGCCTGTCTTGAGCGAGCTGGAGATGTCGGCGTCGAGCACGACCAGATTCGGTAGTTCAGCCCCCAACTTGACGATCTCGAACCCGAAGGCATCGCGCAGAATGCGGGATTCCGAATTGCGAATTTCGGATTGCGAATTGGTGGGAGCCGGTTTCGCAATCCGAAATTCCAAATCCGAAATCTCTTCTCCCAATTCCGACAGAGCCATCGCCGCCTGTTCGCGATTCGGCGCCTTGCCGTGCCATTCGTGCTTGTCGAGCATGAAGCTGATCGGCCAGCCTTTGATGGTGTGGGCGATGATGCAGGCGGGGGTGTTTTCGGCGGCTGTGGCCCAGGCCAGGGCGTCGAGGATTTGGCTCATGTCCCGGCCATCGATCTCGCGCACGCGCCAGTTGCAGGCCCGCCATTTTTCAGGCAGTGGGTCGAGGCTGAGGATGTCGTCGGACTTGCCATCGACCTGCGAGCGGTTGTAATCGACCAGAGCAATGAGATGGGTCAAGCGCTGATGCCCGGCCAGCATCGCCGCTTCCCAGGTGGCGCCTTCCTGTAGGTCGCCATCGCCGAGCATGACAAAGGTGCGGAAGTCCCGGCCGGCGATTCTGGCTCCCAGCGCCATGCCCGCCCCCGCCGCCAGCCCGCTCCCCAGCGGCCCGGAGGTCATCTCGACACCGGGTGTCTTGCGCATGTCGGGGTGGCCTTGCAGGTGGCTATCGGTCTGGCGCAGCCGCCAGAGATCGTCCACCGGAAAGTAGCCGCGTTCGGCCAGGGCCGCATACCAGATCGGGCAGGCGTGGCCCTTCGACAGGATGAAGCGGTCACGGTCGGGCCAGTCGGGGCGGGCGGGGTCGAGCCGTAGCTCGTGGAAGTACAGCGCCGCCATCATGTCCGCCGCCGATAGCGAGCCGCCGGGGTGCCCCGATGCGGCGGCGTAGGTCATGCGAATGACGTGGCGGCGCAGGCGGTTGGCGATGTTGGTAAGGTTGATGCGATCAGAAGGCGGCGTGTTGAGTAGCGATGTGAACGGGTGGTGTGACATTTTTGACTACCTTCAGGATTTCGCTACAATTAAGAATGCCCCGCCGGAGATAGCATCTCTGGCCCGACGCCCACCCCGAAAGGGGTGGGTCGTCTCTTTTATGGGAGGAAGATTACTGATGCAACGAGTCATTGCCTATGTAGACGGTTTCAACCTATACTATGGTCTGCGTTCACGCGGTTGGAAATGGTTTTAGATGCCCTACGAACAATCCCAGATATCGAAATGTACTTTGGACACTTTTTAGAAGATACGATAACATGCAATAATTGCGGCTTCGCTTATCAAACTCACCATGAAAAGATGACTGATGTTAACATTGCCGTCGAGTTGATGACCGATGGTAACTGCTCACCTGCGCCTTTTTATCTCACGCAAAGACGCCAAGACGCCAATAAAACATAAGAACTTTGCGTCTTAGCGGCTTTGCGTGAGCCAATTTGGGGACAACGTGAACTTCTACGACCGATGCCTTTCTTGACAAGTTTGACCTTGCCTTGCTTGTTTCAGCAGATAGTGATCTTGTGGGGCCGGTCAAGACAGTACAGCAGTTATTCAGCCAAAAACGCGTCGTGATTGCGTTTCCGCCAAACAGGTTTTCGAGTGCACTAAAAGATTCTGCGACTGCCTATACGCACATCGGACGAAATGTATTGTCAAAAAGCGTGTTTCCCGACCAGATTATGAGGTCTGATGGTTTTGTTTTGCAGCGCCCGGCAGAGTGGAGATGATAGGTAGGGTGGTCACTCGATCGTGATCAGATAGGGCGCCTGATTGAGGCGTTCGGCGCCAGCGGCGGTGATCAGATAGCCGTCCTCGACCCGCAGGCCGCCCCAGGGTGCGTCGAACAGGGGGATGTCGACCGAGATGACCATGTCCGGCTCGATGACGGCGGTGCTGCTGGGGCCGAAGATGGGCGGCTCGAACTCGATGACGCCGACGCTGTGGACGCCGGAATAGAGGAAGTACGATGCCAGGCCCGCCTCGGCGACGATGCGCCGCCCGATGGCTTCGACCTCTCGACCTTCTACGCCCGCGGCCAAAGCGTGATAACACGCCTCCTGCGCCCTGCCGGCGGCCTCGGCCGCGCGGCGGATGTCGTCGCCCACGTCGCCTACCAGCACGGGCCTGCCGATGGCGGCGTGATAGCCCTCGTAGCGCGGGGCGACGGTCAGCAGCACCAATTCGTCGGGCCGGATGCGCCGGAAGGTGGAGCGGGCGAGGATGGGTCGGGTGTTCGGGCCGGAAGCGACGATGGTGTCGATGCCCGTGCCCTCGGCGCCGGCCCGGCGCATGGCCGTCTCAGCCTCGGCTGCCACCTCCCTTTCGGTGACGCCAACGGCGATGGCTTGCGCCGCGGCTTGCAGCCCTTTTTCGGCGATCGTATAGGCGTGGCGGATGACGGCGATCTCGGCAGGAGATTTGCGCGCTCGCAGCTCACACATGGCCGTTTCGACATCGACGAAGACAGCCTGGGGCAGGGCCTGCTCGAACGCTCTGAGAAAATCGACGCTCATCAATCCCCGACCGGCCAACCCCACCCGTCGGACTGTGGCCGGGCCGCCGGTCATCTCGGCCAGAATCGCCGCCAGGTCGTGGATGGTGGCATAGGGATAGTCTTCGTCCGGGTGAGCGAACACGCTGGCGGCGCGTACATCTCGCATCTGCCCGACCAGCAAAGCGTACTCCACACTCTCGGGGCCGGTGAGAAGGACGGGGTCGCCACTGCGTGGCATCAGGATGCAGGCCGGCTCGAAGTGGACGGGGAAGTTCGCCAGCCAGCGAGCATGGGCGGGGCCGAAAACGGCGCGGTCATCGGCATGGGCCACGAGCAGGTCCAGCTGCTGGCGAACCATCATTTCCTGGACGCGGCCCCAGCGTTGGGGATATTCTTCCGGCGGGATGGTGGGTTGGGCGGGCGAGGTCATGGTTTGGCTCCAGGCGAGTGGGGGTCGTAGGCGCCAGGGACGACCGGCGGCGAAAAGAGCGTGATCAATTTGAGCGGCTCCGGCCCGTCGGCCCGGATTTGGTGCATGAGGCCGGGCGGGATGAAGATGGCCACGCCCGGATCGAGTGCGATTTCCTGTTCCTCGGCCAGGATCGCTCCGGCGCCGGAGAGGATGAAGATGATCTCTTCCTCGGCGGCGTGGACGTGGGCGGCGGCCAGGGTGTGGGCGGGGAATTCGGCCAGACCGAAGACGAGATTGCGGGCGGCGCTGTTCTGCGGGCCGAGCAGGTAGAACCAATCCCGGCCGGGGAGGTGGTAGACCGGGCAGGTGGAGAGACGGGAGGATTCGAGTTGGGGCATGATGCGTATTCCTCGGATGGATTTTTTCGGATCGAGCGCGTGTCGCCACTCCCAGCCTGACCCCGCTCACTCGAATAGGTCAGCGTGACTTCCAGTGCGAATGAGTATCAGATCTGCGTCAGTGAGCTCATAAATCAACAGCCAGTCGGCTTCGATGTGGCATTCTCGTGTGCCTGCATATTGGCCAACGAGCTCATGATCTCGGTATCTGGACGCAAGTTGCCGACCGTCTGCGAGTTGTTCGATCACAGCCTTGAATTCGGCGAAGCCTTTGCCTCGCTTCTGCATACGCTTGAAGTCTTTTTTGAATTGCGAGGTGCGACGAATGAGTCTCATTCGGCTTCCAAATCTGCAAACAAGTCATCGACGCTATCGAAGCTGGCCAAGTCTTTTTTCGCTCTGGCTTCGGCCAATGCCGCTCTGGTCGTGGCATTGGGAATCCTGACCGGGAAGGGGAGTCCCTGCTGCAGCTCGACCTGCTTGAAAAACAGCGTGATGGCTTGAGTGGTGTTGAGGCCGAGGTTGCTGAAAATTACCTCGACGTTCTGTTTGAGTTCGGCATCCATTCGGGTAGAGATAACGGCGGACTTAGGCATTTTTGTCTCCAGATGTATTGTCAATGTATTGGCATTGCCTATACATTATGCGCCTTTCCGTCACCCTCAGTCAAACGGTGGATCAGTTGGAGCGCGCCTCATTCCCCTGCCACGATCCCGCCCGGATGCCGGCGCAGAAGTTCGGGGTCGTGCGGCGGGACGAGGAAGGCGTTCTGGGTCTCGATGAGCGTGCGGATGCGCTCCATCGCCACCCAACATTGTTTGATGTCCACGGCCAGGCCGATGGGATGCATGTTCTCCAGGTTGGCGTAATAGAAAATCATATCAGAGGGAAAGACGGCCAGGCCCTGGGCAGTCTGCACGGTGAAGGCCTGGCAGCACATGGTGTGGCCGCCGACATAGAAAGCGCCGATGCCAGGCAAGATGTCGGGCGCTTCGTCGTCCACGAGGATCAGGCGGTCGCGCGCCTCGCCGGCCAGATAGTCGATGACATCGCGCGGGAACAGGATGTCGGGGACGAGAGCAGGGTGGGGAGGGTTCAGCGTCATCTGCCAGCCGGTGCGCGAGACCACGAATTTGGCATTGGGGAACAGCCTGGCGTTCGAGCAATGGTCGTAGTGGAGGTGCGAGAGCAGCACATAGGCCACATCGGACGGGTCGATGCCCTCCTGCCGCAGCAACAATGGCACACTTTGCGTGGCCATGTCCATGCGGAAGCGCGCTCGCCAGCCGCCGCCTGCCACCACCAGCGGCTGAATCTCGTCCACGTCCCGCACGCCGCAATCGATCAGGATGATCTGCCCGTCATCGCGACGCAGCACGAAGAAGAAGAAATCCGCCTCCAGCCACTCGTCCCAGCGCGACATGAAGAACATCTGCGGGCCAGGGACAGTCTGCTCGCAGTATTTGATGGCTTTGATCGTATAGGTCGTCACGGTTGTACTCCAATTTGGCGAAGGCATGAAACGTGAAGACGTGAAACGTGAACCCCGGTTGACCTCACGTTTTACGTTTCACGATCTCACTGCAAATTCACCGACGTCCCCCCATCGACCACCAGCATGGCGCCGGTGCACCAGGCCGAGTCGTCGGTGGCGAAGAAGAGGACGGGGCCGGCGATGTCTTCGGGCTGGCCCAGACGGCCGAGCGGCGCCCGTTGCGACCAATATGCACGGGTGGCGGGGTCAGTCAGTGCCTCACGATTGATATCGGTTTCGACTGTGCCGGGCAGGACGGCGTTGCAGGTGATGCCGTGCGGGCCGAGTGAGATGGCCATCGATTTGACCAGCAGATTGATTCCGGCCTTCGAGGCGCAGTAATGCGCTTGCTGACTGCCTCCGAACTCGGCGGAAATTGAGCTGACGGCGATGATGCGGCCCCGCACACCCTGGCTAACCATGACTCGCGCCACGGTCTGCGAGACCAAGAAATAACCCTTCAAGTTCACATCGAGCACGGCATCCCAAAGCGCCTCGGGCATGTCGAGAAACTCCTCGAATGGGCAGATGCCGGCATCGTTGACCAGGATGTCGATGGCCCCCCAATGCTCGACCACGGCCTTCACCATCGCCTGCACCTGGCCGCTGTCGGACACATCCGTGCGGATGAACATGGTCGGGCTTCCCGCCTCCTCGATCTGTCGCACTGTCTCCCAGCCTTCGGCCTCGCGCAAATCCACCACCGCCACCCGCGCACCCTCCTGCCCAAAACGCACGGCAATGGCCCGGCCAATCCCGCGAGCGCCGCCGGTGACGATGGCGACCTTGCCTTGCAAGCGCATTTTGCTAACCTCCTTTCCTGAGTCAGAGCGGTCGGAGTGCTCCGACTGCTCATCTATCACGTGGGACGAGCTTCATGGTACAATTCGGTCATCGAAGCAAGCGCCTGGCATACATGGAGATGATCGACAATGAGCGAACTCATACTCACTTTGAATATCGAGCCTCTTGAAGAGGGCGGTTACTTGGCGACGAGCAGTGATCTACAAGGGTTGATCGCTCAGGGGCGCACCATGGCCGAGACTATTGAAATCGCACAAGATGTGGCGCGCAAGTTGATTGAATCGTATATCGAACATGGGGATCCTCTACCGCCAAAAGTGGCTACGGCGCTACGTCAGCCTCAGCGCCGAACAAAGATGAAGATTCCCGTGGGCGTCACACCTGAGGTTGCTCCCGTATGAGCCGGCTGCCTGCACTCACGTATCGTCAGGTGGTGGAGCGATTACGTGCGGCGGGATTTGTCTTCGACCGCCAGGCAAAGGGTAGTCATGAGGTTTGGTACAACCCGCTAACTCATCGACGCACTACCATTCCCAACCATCCCGGCGCCATTGCAAAAGGCACATTGCGGGCTATCATACGTGAGGCTGGGCTGACGGTTGATGATTTCGTAGAAAAGTAGGGGCCTGGCGCGAGGGGAGGGCGAATCATAATGCTTGCAGCGCTCCGACCGCTGCATACGCCTCATCCCACTCCTGGCGGCGACCTGGCTCGAATACATCGACCTCCGTGCCCTGCCGGACGATGGCTCGCGCTTCGGCCAGGCTGCCGATGTGTCCCAGCGCCACCGCCTGCACAAGCACGTTGCCCATGGCCGTGGCCTCAACCGGGCCGGTGAGCACGACTCGCCCGGTGGCGTCGGCGGTGAAACGCGAGAGAAGCTGGTTGCGGGCGCCGCCACCGACAATGTGAATCGGATCGAGCCGGACGCCGAGGACTTGTTCGGCCTGCTCGATTACAAGACGATACTTCAGGGCGATGCTTTCGAGGGCGCAGCGCACGATCTCGCCTTTGGTGACGGGGACGCGCTGGCCGGTGCGGGCGCAAAAAGCTTGAATGCGGGCGGGCATCCAGCCATTTTGGGCGTCGCCCGGCTTCAAGAAATCGGGATGATCGGGATCGACGAACGCCAAATGCGGCAGAGCGGCGGCGGCCATCTCGGTCAGTTGACTGTACGACATCTCGTCGCCCTGCACCGCCCAGGCCCGCCGGCATTCTTGCACCAGCCACAAGCCCATGATGTTTTTGCAAAAGCGGAACGAGCCGCCAGCGCCGCCCTCGTTGGTGAAATTGTAGGCCAGACTCTGGGGCGTGATCACGGGTTCGGGTAGTTCGGCCCCCAGCACCGACCATGTGCCCGAGCTGATCCAAACGAAGCCCGCACGTTGGGCGGGGACGGCGGCGATGGCCGAGCCGGTGTCGTGGCAGGCCGGGGCGATCACGGGCGCGCTGCTGGCTCCGGCTTCAGCCGCCACATCGGGCAGCAGCGGGCCGATGACCGCACCCGATGCCACGATTTCGGGGAAGATCGTGCGGGGGATGCCCAGGGCGGCGAGCACCGGGTCGGCCCAGGTGCGGCGGCGGGGGTCGTAGCATTGGGTGGTGGTGGCGATGCTGAATTCGCTGACGGTGCGGCCGGTGAGCAGGTAATTGAAGAAATCCGGCATGGGCAGAAAGGTGCGGGCCGCAGCCAGGACCGGGCTATCGCTCAGCGCCATCGACAAAAGCTGGTAGAGCGAGTTGATCTGCATGAACTGGATGCCGGTGTGCTCGAAGATTTGCTGGCGTGGCATGCGCCGGAAGGCTTCGTCCAACATGCCGTCGGTGCGGCTGTCGCGATAATGGTAAGGATTGCTCACCAGGGCGCCGTTGCGGTCGAGCAGAGCGAAATCGACGCCCCAGGTGTCCAGCCCAATCCCGGCCAATTGCCCCCCGGCTGCCCGCGCCGCCTTGCCGATCCCGACCTTGATTTCGCTCCACAGGCGCAGCGCATCCCAATGCAGGCCCGAGGGCATGCGCACCGGGCCATTGGCGAAACGGTGGATTTCCTCGATACTCAAACGCTCGCCGTCGAAGCGGCCCAGCATGGCCCGGCCGCTTTCGGCGCCGAGGTCGAAGGCGAGATAGTTCTGTGTCTCAGCCATTGTGTTGTTCTCCTCGCAAGAAGAGTGGTATGATCATGGCATCGGAGGATTAGCCAATGACCGCAAAGACGATCGACATCCAGGAAGCTCAGACTTCACTGCTCCAACTGCTGACATCGGCCATCAAAGGCGTAGACATTATCATCGCCAAAGACAACGTGCCACTTGTTCGGCTCGTACCGGTCCAATCGTCCCAGCGCCGGGTGGCGGGGCTGCACGAAGGCGCAATGTACATGCATGATGATTTCGATGCCCCATTGCCGGACGAATTTTGGTTGGGATCGAAATGAAACTGCTCCTTGATACGCAAATCTTCATCTGGTGGGATAGCGATTTGGCCAGGCTGCCCGCCCGGATGTTGAATCTTATTGAGGATGAAGCGAATACGTTGGTGTTGAGTGTAATCAGTTTGTGGGAGATTCAGATCAAGGCGCAACTCGGTAAGCTTGATCTAAACCGTTCGCTGGAAAGCATCGTTCGTGATCAGCAACAAACCAATCGAATGCAGATCCTGTCGGTTGATGCAGCGCACGTTTTTGGATTGGCAGAACTGCCATTTCACCATAAGGATCCGTTCGATCGCCTGCTCATTGCCCAAGCATTGGTCGAAGGTCTTTCGATAGTGAGCGTTGATCCGGTATTCGTTCGATATCCGGTGACAGTGCTTAGCTCTTAGCTCAGATCGATCCGCGAAAGCCCATCACGCCATCAACAAATGCGGCCTCTCGACCAACTGCACCACACGCTGCAGGAAGCGGGCGGCCGGGCCGCCGTCCACCAGCCGGTGGTCGAAGGTGAGGCTGAGCCAGACCATTTGCCGGGGCTCGACGTGGTCACCAACCCAGACCGGCTGCGTCTTGATCCGGCCCACGCCCAGGATGGCGGTTTCGGGCAGGTTGATGATGGGCGTGAAGGCGTCGATGCCGAACATGCCCAGATTGGTGAGGGTGAACGTGCTGCCGCGCAGCTCGTCGGGCGTGCATCGGCCCGCGCGGGCGCGCTCGGCCAATGCCTTTGTCTCAGCGGCGATTTGCGCCAATCCTTTCCCGACCACATCGCGCAACACCGGCGCCAGCAGGCCCCGGTCGGTGTCAACGGCCAGGCCGATGTCGATGCGCTGCCACAGCTTGATGGCATCGCCTTCGAGCGAGGCATTCAACCGGGGATGTTCGCGCAAAGCTTTCGCCAGGATGGTCAGCAGCAGGTCGTTATATGAGGCTTCCACGCCGTCGGCGGCCAGGTTTTGCCGCAGCTGCACCAGGGCCGTGGCGTTGGCTTCGGCGGTGAGCGTGACGGGCGCCGTCTGTGTGTGACTGCGGGTCATGCGCTCGGCGATGAGGCTGCGGATGCCGGTGAAGGGGAGGGTGGAAATTAGTGATTGGAGATTGGGGATTGGAGATTGGAGATTAGAGGCTTGTCCTGAGCGAAGTCGAAGGATTGGAGATTGCTCAGCCATGAGTTCGGGCTGAGACTTGGCCAATGCCAATTCGACATCCTCGCGGGTGATGCGGCCGCCGGGGCCGGTCCCGACCAGCTTGCGCCAATCGACCCCGGCTTCCTCCGCCACCCGCCTCGCCACCGGCGTGATCACCGCCTCACCGGCTTCTGTTCTCTGACCCTTCGACAAGCTCAGGGCAGGCTCTCCGACCTCCGACCTCTGACTTCCGACCTCCGACCTCTGGAGATACGCCCGCACATCCCGCTCGACAATCGCCCCTTCCGGCCCGGTCGGCGCCACAGCCGCAAGGGGAACATTCTCCTGCGCAGCCAAAACTCGCGCCCGGGGGGAGGCGAAGAGGCGGGGAGGTGACACGGTGACAGGTGACAAGGTGACAGGTGACACGGTGACAAGGTGAAGGGGTGACAAGGTGACAGGTTCCTCAACCTGTGTCAAGTCCTGCGACTTGCGACCTGCCACTTGCCCCTTGCCACTTGCCCCTTGCCCCGCCTCTTCAATGCTCGCAATCGCGCTGAGCACGCTCACTTCGTCCCCTGTCTGGACCGTCACCCCGGTCAGGATGCCGCTGGCGGGCGCTTCTACTTCGAGGCTGGCCTTGTCGGTCTCGACCTCGAACAGCGGCTCGCCCTGGCGCACGGCCTCGCCCTCCTGTTTGAGCCAGCGGATGAAGGTGAGGGTGTCGACGGTTTGGCCGAGGGGTGGGACGAGGACTTGGGTGGGCATCGTAGGTCTTGATCGGGCGTTTGGCGGCATATCATCACGAAACTCTGCTGTCAGTATACCACATGCGACAGATCCTGGCGCTCCTGGCGCGCTCCGCAACACCTGAGATCACGTTGTTTGACACCCTCTTGAGCGCCTTCTATACTCGCGTCATGCGCTTTTATCTGCGTATCATCTTCACCCTTCTTCTCCTCCCGGCCCTCCTCTTCGGCCTCAGCGGCTTTCTGTTCACCGCCGCCGCGCAGGAAGAAACAGGTCGCGACTCCCTCACGCCAGCCGCGCCAGCCACCACCCCGTCCCCTACGCCGGCGGCAGCGACACATCCAGTCGTGCGCAGCAGCGTCGAAATCGACGCCCTCAGCCAGGAAATTCTCGCCCGCATGACCCCCGCCCAGCGCGTGGGCCAACTCTTCCTCGTCACTTTCGTCGGCAGCGACGTAGGCCCCAACAGCGATATCGCTCGCCTCATTCGCGATTGGCAGGTGGGCGGCGTCGTCCTCACGCCCCTCAACGACAACTTTCGCAACGAAAACGGCACAGCCGAGGTCGTCACGCGTCTCACCAACGACCTCCAAACCTTCGCCTTTCGCGACTTGAACACCCCCATCGTCGGCCCCAACGACGCCCTCAACCCCGCCATTGTTCAAGCTAACGCCATCCCCGGTCTGCCGCTGCTGATCGCCCTCAACCAGGAAGGCGATGGCATGCCGTACACCAGCCTCATCGACGGCTTCACACCCCTGCCCAACAACCTGGCCATCGGCGCCACCTGGCAGCCGGAACTAGCGCGCCAGGTCGGGGCCGTGGTGGGCCGAGAATTGCAGACGGTAGGCGTCAACCTTCTGCTGGGGCCATCGCTGGACGTGCTCGACAACCCTCGCCCCGAGCTCAAAGGCTATCCTGGCTCCCGTACCTTTGGCGGCGATGCCTATTGGGTGGCGCAGATGGGCAAGGCCTACATCACCGGTGTCCACGAAGGCTCTAGCGGACGCGTCGCCACCGTCGCCAAACACTTCCCTGGCCAGGGCGCCAGCGATCGCCGTCCCGACCGCGAAGTCGCCACCGTACAAAAATCCCTTTCCTCCTTACAACAGGTCGAGCTAGTGCCTTTCGCCGCCGTCACCGAAGCTGCAAACGTGGTCACAGACACCACCGACGCCCTCATGACCTCGCACGTGCGCTACAAAGGCTTCCAGGAAAACCCCCGCCAACTCACCCCCCCCATCTCGCTGGCACCCGAACTGCAAACCATCATGGGCGGATTCAAGAACTGGCGCGACCGTGGTGGCCTGCTCGTCTCCGACAGCCTGGGCGTGGGCGCACTCAAACGCTACTACCAGGCCTACGAAGCCGACCGCTTCCCCAGCCGCCGCGTCGCCCAAGAAGCCTTTGTCGCCGGCAACGACCTTCTCTTCCTGGCCCAATTCGACCGCGAAGGCAACTGGGACCAACAACGGGCGAACATGGAAGACGCCATCGCCTTCTTCCGTCAAAAATACGACGAAGATCCCGCCTTCCGTGCTCGCGTCGACGTCTCCACCACCCGCATCCTGCGTCTCAAGCTTCGGCTTTACCCCCAGCTCAGTTGGCAGGAAACACAACACGCGGCCGACGCCATCGCCAACACGCTGAACCAGGGCAATGACCTCGTCGCCCAGGTGGCGCGCAGCGCCATCACCCTCATCTACCCCGGCGCCACCGAGCTGGCCGACCGCCTGCCCAGCGCCCCTCTCGCCAGCGACCGCATTCTCATCTTCACCGACGATCGCCCCCTCAGCGATTGCGCCGCCTGCCCTTCCCAACCCTCCATCCCCACCGACGCCCTCGAACAGATCGCCCTGCGACTCTATGGCCCCCAAGCCAGCGATCAGGTGCGGCCCGACCTCATCGACAGCGCCAGCTTCGACGAACTGGACACCCTCCTGCGCCAAGGCGCCGACCCGAACAGCGTCCCTCGCGAACAAAGACTCGGCGAAGACCGCTTCGTCGAACTGAACGGCCTCATCAACGGCGCCAACTGGATCGTTTTTGTCATGCAGGATGTCGATCAAGAAACACTGCCCAGCTCCGGCGCCCTCCGCCACTTTCTGGATCAACGCGCCGACAGCCTGCGCGACAAGAAGCTACTCGTCTTTGCCTTCAACGCACCCTACTTTCTCTCCGACACCGAGATCGGCAAACTAACCGCCTACTACGGCTTGTACAGCAAGGTTGGCCCCTTCCTGGAAACGGCTGTGCGCACCCTTTTCCGTGAGCTGCCCGCCACCGGCAAGCTCCCGGTCAGCGTAACGGGCGTAAACTACGAACTCAGCCGCCAACTAGAACCCGACCCCAACCAACGCTTCCCCCTTGTCCTCCTCACCCAACCCGAAGGCGACAGCCCCCCTGTCGAAGTGGACACCACCAAAGGCACGATCGACTTGGCCGTCGGCGACAGCATCATCCTGCGCGCCGGCCCCGTCAAAGACCGCAACGGCCACATCGCTCCCGATGGCACCCTGGTCGAGTTCCGCTTCCAGGATCAGCAAGCCGGCATCGAACTTCCCCGCCGCCAAACCGCCACAGTGAACGGCATGGCCGTCGCCCCTCTGACCATCGAGCGCGCCGGCAGCCTACAACTCTCGGCCACCTCCGGCGAGGGCGCCGCCTCTGATGTCCTGCTCCTCACTGTGGGCGGCGAAGCCGGAGCACTCGTGGCCACGGCCACCCCCACCATCACCCCCACCTTCACGCCCACGCCTCAGCCCACCTTTACACCCACCCCCGAACCCACCGCCACCCTCACCCCCACTCCCGCGCCCACTGCCCCCGTCGAGCCTCCCCCACCCGCCGGACTCTTTGGCGCCGCCCTTCGCGTCAACCCCCTCGCCTTTCTCCTTGCCCTCCTCGCCACCCTGCTCGCCATCGCCGCCCACTACCTCCTGAACGGCGGCGACCATCGCCCTCGCCCCGCGCGCTTGCGCGACCTCCTCCTCGCCATCATCGGCGCGCAAACACTCTATCTCCTCTACGCCTTCGGCTGGCTTCCCGGCGCCGAAGTAATCACGGCGCGCCTCGACCTCATGGGCGCACCCCTGATCGCCTTCATCGGTGGTTTGCTACCCTTCCTGGCGGATCGCCTGCGCACACCCACCCCCGCGTAATTGCTGGTACTGACCTGTTCCATGCCCATCCACACCCTTCCCCCCGGCGCTATCCTACGCGATCGCTACCAGATCATCGATCTGATCGGCCAGGGTGGTATGGGCGCCGTCTACAAGGCCGCCGATGTCCGTCTGCCGGGTCGTCTGTGCGCGGTCAAAGAAATCCTGCCAGGGCTGGTCGCCAACCAAGACGAGTTAGCATCCTATCAAGAACAATTCTACCAGGAAGCCAGCATTCTCGCCCGTCTCGACCATCCCAACCTGCCCAAAGTCAACGACTACTTCTCCCACGATGGCCGCGAGTACCTCCTCATGGACTTCGTACCCGGCAAAGATCTCAAGGAAATGATGGACGAAGCCCGCAGCCGGGGCGACTTCTTGGCGGAAGAACAGGTCCTGGCCTGGGGCAAGCAACTCTGCGACGCCCTCGCCTATCTCCATACCCGCACACCCGCCGTCCTCCACCGCGACATCAAACCCTCCAACATCAAACTCACCCCCAGCGGCCACATCAAACTCGTCGATTTCGGCCTGGTCAAGCTCCTGGCCGGAGACGAAAACCGCACTGTGACCGTCGTCCAGGGCCGGGGCACCGTGGCCTACACTCCCCTGGAGCAATACGGCGGCGACACCGGCCACACTGACGCCCGCGCCGACATCTACGCCCTGGGCGCCACCCTCTATCACCTGCTGACGCTGCGCGCCCCCGCCGACGCCCGCCAGCGTTTTCTGCACCCCGGCAGCCTCCCCCTCCCCCGCACCATCAATCCCGCCCTGGCTGCCAACACCGAGCGGGCGATCATGGCGGCCATGGCCATGCACCCCGACGACCGTCCCGCCTCGGTCGAGGACTTCGCCGACCTGCTCTTCAGCACCCACGAGATTGTCACCCCCGGCAAAATCTACGCCCTCCCCGACCCCACCTGGCGCGACGCCCTGGCCGCCAACACCATCCTCCTGGCCCTTGCCCTCCTCCTCCTAGTTTCCGCCCTCATCCTCAGCCTCAGCGCCGGTTTGATACGCGGATGAACGCGGATAGACCTCACGTTTCACGCCTCACGCCCACCATGCAACCCGAAGTCGCCATGCTCATCCTCCAGCGGGCCGAGGGCGGCGCCAGCCGCTGGCCCCTCGACCGCGATCACCTGCGCATTGGCCGCGACCCCGACTGCGATGTCGTCCTGCCAGAACGCGTCGTCTCGCGCGAACACGCCATCGTCACCCGCCGCACCGATGGCTACTACCTGGCCGACAGCGGCAGCAAAAACGGCACCTTTGTCAACGGCGAACCTATAGGCGCGGATGGTTCCCTCCTCCAGGATGGCGACGAAATCCAGATAGCCCTGCGTTTCCGTCTCACTTTTGTGGACGCCGGCGCAACCGCCCCCCTGACGCTCGATCTACCCCGTCCCGCCCCAACGCCCGGCTTGCGCCTGGACGACACCCGCCGCGCTGTGGAGATCCACGGCCGCGTACTAGACCCGCCGCTCTCGATAGCCCAATATCGTCTCCTTGCCGCACTTATAGCCGCCCACGGCGCCGTCATCGATCGCGACGAGGTCACTCGTATCGTCTGGCCGGACGCCGAAAGCGCTGGCGTCACCGAGCAGGCCATCGACGCCCTCGTCCGCCGCCTGCGCGAGCGCCTGGCCGAGCTGGAACCCGACCACCAGTACATCGTTACCGTCCGTGGCCACGGCTTCCGCTTCGAGAATCCAGTAGGCAAGTAGGCAAGGAAACAAGGAAACAAGTAGACAAGGCGCACGTTCGCCGTTGATTGCTGATTGTTTCACCTTGTCACCCCGTCACCTTGTCACCGTGTCACCTTGTCACCCCCTCACCGTGTCACCCCTCTCCCTCTACCTCCACATCCCCTTCTGCCAGCGCAAGTGCCCGTACTGCGATTTCAACACCTATGCCGGGCGCGAGGCGCGCTATGCGGTCTATGCCGCGGCGCTAGCGGCTGATCTGGAGCGGGAGGGGCTGGGACGAGGGCGGCCGGTCGTCCCCACCGTTTTCCTGGGCGGGGGCACGCCCACGGTGTTGGAACCGGGCCAGCTCGAGGCGATTTTCGCCGGGCTGCACGCCGGCTTTCAGGTGCTGGCGGAGGCCGAGATCACCAGCGAGGCCAATCCCGGCACGGTGGATCAAAGCCGCTTCGAGACGCTGCGGCGCTTGGGCGTCAACCGGCTGAGCATGGGGGTGCAGTCGTTCGACCGGGATGAGCTTCGTTTCTTGGGGCGCATCCACGACGCCGGGGAAGCAGCAGACGCGTTCGAGTTGGCGCGGCGGGCGGGGTTCGATAACATCAACCTGGATTTTATCTTCGGGCTGCCCGGCCAGCGTCCTGAAACCTGGAGCCATACGCTCGACAAGGCCATCGAGCTCGGTCCCGATCACCTTTCTCTCTACAGCCTCATCGTCGAGCCAGATACGCCGCTGGCCGACTGGGTGGCCCGCGGCCAGGTGGCCGACCCCGACCCCGACCTGGCCGCCGACCTTTACGAACTGGCTTGCGAACGCTTGGCCGCGGCGGGCTACGAACACTACGAGATCTCGAATTGGGCGCGGGGGCCACTGTTGGCGGACGGATTGCC
Organism: Chloroflexota bacterium; assembly: GCA_041918515.1. Taxonomy (GTDB): domain Bacteria; phylum Chloroflexota; class Anaerolineae; order J102; family J102; genus SSF26. The sequence continues at coordinate 73,746 of JAYRVO010000144.1, forward strand.
GCGCTATGCCTGCCGCCACAACCTGGTCTATTGGCGCAACCAGCCGTATCTGGGCTTTGGGCCGGGCGCACATAGCTGGTGGGAAAGCAAACGCTGGTCGGTGGGCCGCAGCGTCGAGCAATACATCCGCGCCGCCGCCCAAACCCCACCGCACGATTACGAAGAGGACATCCCACCCGCCCTGGCGATGGGCGAGACGATGATGGTGGGGTTGCGATTGCTGGGCGTGGGCGTGGAGCGGGCGGACTTTCGGCAGCGTTTCGGGCGCGATGTGGCCGAGGTCTATGCCGGGGATCTGGCAGAACTACGGGCGCGAGGGCTGATCGAGATCAGTGATGAGCGCGTGCGACTGACGCAGCAGGGGTGGCTGTTGGGGAATCAGGTCTTCGCGGCCTTTTTGCCTGATTCCGGGTTGTAAAGCGTATTCCGTATTCCGTAGGCGATGTCATGGGTGCTGCGCATTACGAAATCGGTCACATTCGGTCAAGTCAAAGTCTTGACAACGAGGGGTGCTGCACCTAAGATCACAACCATCGGTAACAAGACCACAAAAGCAGGCGAATTCGGTCATAGCGTTCTTGCAGTGCGGCAAACGAACCGTGATACCCAGCCAACGCGAAGCGTTCATCCTCGGTCTTCTGAAGCAGAACGGCGTCATCACCGTCGCCGAAGTTTGTGTGCAGTGTAACTGCTCGGCAGAGACGGCGCGGCGCGATTTGCGCCGGCTGGAGGATCGGGGCGAGGTGGTGCGGACGCACGGCGGCGCGGTGCTGGCGAAAGCGGGGGCGCAGGTGCAGGTGCGAGGAAACGGGTCAGGCGTCGCCGAAGCGCGCACAGCCCTGGTCGACCGCGCCGATGCCCTGATCGTCACGGCCAAAGAAAGTAAGGCCATCCACCTGTTGGTGGAGCGAGGCCGCCGCGCAGGGCTGCCCATCATTGCCGAGGCGACCGGCTATCCGGGGGCGAAAAGCATCGTGGCGGTGGACAACTACCGGGCCGGATTTGAGTTGGGCCAGTGGGTCGCCGTTCATGCACAACAATGCCTGGGCAATACGATCACCGTGCTGGTGGTTGGCTATCCGCAACCCAACACCGAGGCCCGCACGCGCGGCTTCGAAGATGGCCTGCGCCAACTGCCTGCCCACCAACGGCGCGTCTTGCGGGTCGATGGGCAGGGCTTGCGCGAGGCGTCGCGCCAGATCACGGCCGATGCGCTCAAGCTCGACCCCGAAATCAATGTCATCTTCGGCATCAACGATGATTCCACACTGGGCGCGCTGGATGCCTGGCATGACCTGGGGCTGGCGACCGACAAGCTGTTCGTCGCTACTTTTGGTCTGGAGGGGAACAGCGCCAGAGAATTGCTGGAACAGGAACGGCCCTACACCGTCGGCGTCGCTATGTTCCCCGAACTGGTGGGGCGCACCTGCATCGATGCCGCCATCTGCGCCTACCACCACTGCCCACTGCCCGAACGCATCCTGACACCTTTCGCTATCGTCACGCCCGACAGCCTGGGCCGCTTCTACGAGCGCGACCCCAAGACGCGTGATTGGCGTCTGAATTGGGTGGCGGCCGAGCAGCTCCCCTCAGCCAGCGCCGGATTTGCCCTGATGAGCCAATGCCAGGGGCGCCCCAAACCGCGGCGCATTGGCTACGTCCAGGTTTTCAGTTCGCACGAGTGGTATCAGAACGTGCGCCGGGCGATGGAAGAGCGTAGTCGCAGCCTGGGCATCGTGCTCGAAGTCATCGATACGAGCCAGGATTTAGCGCACGAGGTCGAGACGCTGAAACAAACGATCGGCCAGTCGGCGGCGCGCTTCGTGCACGAAGGCGATACCATCATCCTGGACGCCGGCAAGACAGCCGCCTATCTGGCCCGCGCCCTGCGCGGGCGCACCGGCATCACGGTGATCACCAATTCCTTGGCCGTGGTGGACGAGCTGCGCGAGGAGCCGGGCATCACGTTGGTGCTGTCGGGCGGAGTGGCGCGCCGCGAGACGAGTTCGCTCGTCGGCCCGAACGCGGAAGCGACGTTCCACGATCTGCGCGCCGACAAAGTCTTTCTCGCCGTCACGGGCGTCAGCCTCGGCTTCGGCCTATCCAACACCAATATCGCTGAGGCCACGGTCAAGCAAGAGATGTTGTCCGCGGCCCGCGAGGTCATCGTCCTGGCCGATTACAGCAAGATCGGCGTTGAATCGTTGGTCAAAGTTGCTCCCATCGACGCCGTCCACCGCCTCATCACCGATAGCAATATCAGCGCCCACGACCGCCTGGCCTTTACGCAGCGCGGAGTTGAAGTGTCGATTGCAGAAGTCTGAGGGGGTAGACAAGGAAACAAGTAGACAAGGCGCTTGCCGCTTCATCCTGACACCTTCACACTTGGTATATGACATACCCAAACTCACCATTCATTTTGGAGAGACGCAATGTCGAAAATCAAAACCATTTATCTGATCAGTCACACCCATACGGATATCGGCTATACCGATTACCAAGACACGGTGTTTCGCCAGTTGCTTGGGTTCATCGACAAAGCGGTCGAGTTGGGTGAGGCCACGGCGGATTATCCACCCGAAGCCCGTTACAAATGGACATGTGAAGTCAGCTCGTTCGTCGAGCGCTATTTTCAGGAACGACCCGCCCGCCAGGTCGATCGCTTCCTCGAGTTGCATCGTCGCGGCCAGATGGCCGTGGCCGGGATGGCGTATCATTGGACGCCGCTGCTTTCCACCGCCAACATGATCCGGTCGCTGTATCCGATGATGCGGCTACGCCGGGATTATGGGCTGAAGATCAAATCGGCCATGCAATGCGATGTGGATGGCGCCAGTTGGCTGTGGGCCGACATCCTGCCGGCTGCGGGCATCAAGGGCTTCACCATGTCGATCAACATGTATCGCGGGCGCCGGCCCGAACCCGACCTCAACCCGTTCTGGTGGCAAGGTCCCGGCGGTGGACGCTTGCTCAGCTACAACGGCCCGCACTATCTCTATGGCATCTTCCGCTATGGCATCGGCGATTGGGACAAGGTCGAGGAATTGCTGCCGCCCCAACTCGAGAAGCTGGAGAAGCGCGAGGACTATCCATTCGATTATCTTTATGCGCAGGTGACGCATGCTGCCCGCGTGGACAACGGCCCGCCCACCGATAACCTGTCCGACTTTGTGCGTGATTGGAATGCACAAGGCCGCACCCCGCGCATGGAATTCGTCACGGTGGATGACTTCGTGAACATGCTGCATGCGCGCTACGCCGACAAGCTCTTCACATGGAAAGGCGACTGGGCGGATTGGTGGGCGGATGGCCCGGCGTCGTCGTCCTACGAAACCGCGCTCAACCGCTCAACCGAAGAGCTGCTTCCCCTCGTCGATCTGCTTTCCACCCAAGTGGGCGCGGTCGATGAGAAACTGATCGAGGAAGCCTACAACGCCGTCGCCTTGTACGATGAACACACCTGGGGCGGCTTTGCCAGCACTCGACAACCGCATTCGGCCTTCACCCGCGCCATTTTCAACCACAAATCGGGCTATGCCTATCGCGGTTATGGGTTAACCCACGAGCTACTGGCCGAAGGCGGGCGGGCGCTGGTGCGAAAAACGACCGGCGTCATGCCTGAGGGCGAGAAATGGCGGCGGTGGGGTCAGTACGTCTCCTCCGACCCATCCTCTGATCCCGGCGCTCATCGCTTCCTGGTTGTCAATCCGCTCTCGTGGACGCGGCACGTCCGCTATCCCCTACCGCCCGACATCGGCGGCGCCGCTCCGTATGCCGTGCTGGAAATGTTCCTCGTGGATAACTACCGCGAAGGTTCGCCACTGGCGACCAAAGGCGCGGCCAGCATGATGGTCGATACGACCCTGCCGCCCTTTGGCTATCAAGTGGTTGATTACAGCGAAGTGACCGGCAGCCAGGATATGTGGGCCGGCGACGGCGTAATCGAGAACCGATGGTATCGGGTGCGCGTCGATCCGCAAACCGGTGGCCTGGCGAGCTGGTACGACAAAGAACTGGGCCGCGAGCTGATCAACCAGGATTCACCGTGGAGGTTGGGCCAGTATATTTACGAATGGATCGACAGCTCCGCCGACCGGTTGACCATGTTCTCGTTCAACTATTACGACGAGAACTTCGGCGACCGCTTCACCGACACGCCCTTCCGCCGCCAAGGGCCAAGCAAGGTCGAGGTGATGCCGGCGCGGGTCGAGCCAAGCCGGAGCGTGGTCGAGGTGCGCATCGGGGGACAGGGCATCAAGTCGGGGCGAGTGCGCTATTCTTTGCCTGGCCACGAGAAGGCGCTCAACCTCGACTTTGTGCTGGACAAGGAGTTCCGCACCCTGGCCGAAGCCGTCTACATCCCCTTCCCGCTCGCGTTCGCCAACCCCAAGTTCCATCTCGATCTCAACGGCGTGCCGCTGGAGCCGGAAGCCGAACAGTTGCCGGGAAGCTGCCGCGATTGGTATGGCGTCCATCGTTGGGCCGAAGTCGGCGATGGCGAAGTTTCAGTCGTGCTTGTTCCCATTGACGCCCCGCTCATCCAGGTTGGAGGCATCACCACCAGCCGCTGGGCCTGGCAACTGGACATGCGCGAAGCAACGCTTGTCTCGTGGGCCCTGCAAAATCATTGGGACACCAACTTCAAAGGCAGCCAGGGCGAGGACTTGCTGTTCCGTTATCGGCTCACCTCGCGGCCAGGTTATGACGCCGCCGCCAGCAGCCGCTTCGCCATGGAAACGACCGTGCCGCCACTGATCGTGCGCGCTGCCGGCGCCGACACCAGCCTGAAGGGCCAATTCCTTCAGGTCAGCCCGGAAGGCGTGGCCGAAGTGCAGATCAAGCGCGCCATCGATGGCCGCGGCCTGATCATCCATGCCTACAACCTGAGCGAGGACGCCCAAGAGCTGTCGCTGACGTTCCCGGCGGTGCGACTCGCCGGCGCCTGGCAATGCTCGGCCATCGAAGACGACGGCGAGGCCTTGCCCACGGCTGGCGAGACCGTCAAACTTGCCCTGTCCGCTCGCTCCGTCGCCTTCGCCCGCATCGTCTTTGCCTGAAACGAATCGCCAACAATCAACAATCAACAATCAACGGCAGAACCTGCCACTTGCCGCCTGCCACCTGCCACCCATGTCCCTCGGCCCCCCCCGCAATCACGGCTGCCGCATCTCCGACGCCTGGACTTTCCAAGGTCTGCGCACGCTCATCCTCGAAAATGAGTTGCTGCGCGTCACCGTCCTGCTCGACAAAGGCAGCGACATCGTCGAATTCCGCTACAAACCGCTCGACCTCGACTTCCTGTTCTTCGCCCCGCCCGGCATCCGCAACCCCAATCGTGGTCTGGTCTCGGCCCCGTCAGGCGGCCCGTTCCTCGATTATTTCAGCGGCGGCTGGAACGAAGTCTTGCCCAACGGTGGTCCGTTGGTGAATTACAAAGGGGCGGAACTCGGCCAGCACGGCGAGGTCAGCCTGATCCCGTGGGAGCACGCCATTTTGGAGGATTCGCCCGATCGGGTTTCCGTTCGACTCTGGGTGCGGCCCCTACGCACGCCGTTTTTCCTGGAGAAGACGCTCTCGCTGGAACCCGACCGGGCGGTTCTCATCATCGACGAGCGGTTGGTGAACGAAGGCGGCGAACCCCTGCACGCCATGTGGGGCCAGCACATCGCCCTCGGCCGCCCATTCCTCGACGAAGGCGCCGTCATCGATGCGCCTCCCTGCAAGTTCATCGTCCACGAAGCCATGCCCGGCTACGAGCCGCGGCGCTTCCGACCCGACGCTGTGGTCGATTGGCCGCTCGTGCCCACGCCAGCGGGCGGGGTCGAGGATGCCAGCCGAGTTCCGGCCTTCGGGGCGATGCAGGCGCAGGAGATGGCGTATCTGGCCGAGCTGAGCGACGGCTGGTATGCCATCACCAACCCGCAGCGGCAGGTTGGCTTTGGCGTGCGTTTTGATCAGAGCCTGTATCGCTACATTTGGTATTGGCAGCAACTTGGCAACGTCGCTCAGGGCTATCCGTGGTGGGGGCGGATTCACACCACCGCCCTCGAACCGTGGACGAGCTACCCCACCAGCGGCCTGAACCAGGCCATCGCCAACGGCACCGCCCTCCTCCTCCAACCCGGCCAGGAAATCACCACCCGCATGTTGGCCGTCGCCTACGCCGGGGGCCAGCGCGTCGCCGGGATTTCTACGAATGGCGACGTGCTGCGTGCTGCGTAAAACGTAATGCGTGAATCGTGACCACCCCTCAATCCCCAATCTCCAATCTCCAATCCCCAATCCCCAATCCCCAATCCCCAATCCCATGCCCTCCTCCCAAACCGCCATGCAAAACGCGTGGCACGCCGGATTGATGATTCCGGCCTTCAACATCCCTTATTTACCGATGATGCAACCCGTGATCCAGGCTGTGGTCGATCAAGATGCGTTTGCCCTGATCGAAGTGGCCCGGCTGGAATGGATCAAATTCGAGGCCGTGAGCCAGGCAGCCTTGATGGATGAATTCAAACGCTGGCAACAGCCGGACCATGTTCGGCTGCACCAGGATCACGTGCCCGTGATCGACGAAGACAATCTGCGCGTGGATTTTGTGGCCGTGATACAAAACGCCATCGACCTGGGCTACCATTCGGTCATGGTCGATGGCTCGCGATTGTCGTTGGAAGACAACATCGCCGCCACGCGACAGGCGGTCGAGTTAGCACACGCTGCTGGGATTCCGTGTGAGGCCGAGTTGGGCGCGGTGCTGGGGCACGAGGCCGGGCCGCTGCCGCCCTACGAGGAGCTTTTCGCTTCGGGCAAGGGCTTCACGGATGTGGAAGAGGCGCGGCGCTTCGCCGGCGAGACCGGCTGCGACTGGTTGTCGGTGGCCATTGGCAACATCCACGGCGCCATTTCTGGCGTGGCCAAAGATCAAAGGAAAGTGGAAGCTCGGCTCAGCCTTGACCATCTGGCGAAATTGCGCCTGGCCACGGGCGTGCCGTTGGTGTTGCATGGCGGGTCGGGCGTGCGCCGCGACGACGTGCTGGCGGGCGTGAAGCTGGGCATCGCCAAGATCAACATCGGCACCGAAATCCGTCAGGCCTACGAACAAAAGCTGCGCGAGACCAGCAGCGTCGCCGCCGCCCAAGACGCTTGCTACGACCGCACCGTCTGGGTGATCCGAGATTACTTCGGGCTGAGCGGAAAACGCCGCATCATCACCGGAGAGGAAACCGCATGACCAAGATCAATACTGTCTACATCATCGGCCACACCCACACCGACATCGGCTACACCGACCACCAGCCCACGCTATTCCGCCGCCACGCCGATTATCTCGATCGGGCAGTGGAGCTTTGCGAAGCCACAGCCGATTATCCGGCCGAGGCGCAGTTCAAATGGACATGCGAGCTGGCTTCGACGGTCGAGTATTTTCTGCGCACGCGCAAATCGGCCCAAATCGACCGTTTCCTCAAGCTGCACCACGAAGGCCGTATCGCTGTCAACGCCATGGCCTTTCATTGGACGCCGATGTTGTCACCGGCAGGAATGGTGCGTTCGCTGTACACTGCCCGGCGCTTGCGGCATGAATACGGCATGCGCGTCCTCTCGGCCATGCAGTGCGACGTGGATGGCGTGAGTTGGTTGTGGGCTGACCTACTCTCGGCCATGGGTGTGCAGGGCCTGACGATGTCGATCAATACCTATCGCGGCGCTCGCCCCCGCCCTGAACTGATCCCGTTTTGGTGGGAAGGGCCGGGCGGACGCCGGCTGCTGACTTTCAACGGCCCGCACTATGCTTATGGATTGTTTTTCTACGGCCTGGGCAGCGTGGAGCACGCCGAGAAGTTGCTGCCGGGCGTGATCCAACGCCTTGAAGCCCGCGACGACTATCCCCTCGATTTCCTCTACGGCCAGGTTACTCATCCGGCCCTGGTCGATAACGGCCCGCCCTACGCCGCTCTCTCGAACATCATCCGGGAGTGGAACGACTCTGGGCGCAATCCCCGCATGGTCTTCACCACCATCGACGGCTTCCTGGCCATGCTCAACGAGCGCTACGCCAACGATCTCCCCATCTGGCGCGGGGACTGGGCCGATTGGTGGGCCGACGGTGTAGGCTCCTCGGCCTACGAGACGGCCATCAGCCGCACTACCGAAGCCCTTCTGCCAGCAGTCGATCTGCTGGCCACGCAGGTGGGCGACCTCGACCCGGCGCTGATCGAGGAGGCTTATCGCCACATCTCGCTGTACGACGAGCACACCTGGGGATCGTTCAACAGCATCGGCCAGCCCTATTCGCCAATGACGAAAGCGCAATGGAATGCCAAAGCCGGTTTCGCCTACGATGGCTTCGGGCTGACGCAGGAATTGTTGACGCAGGGTGGCCGAAAACTGGCGCGCAAACTCACTGGCCGCGCTCCCGAAGGCGAAACCTGGCGGGCGTGGACGCAAGGCCAGGGCGAGGCTGTTGCAGCCGAGGAGGACGAGCGTTTCCTGGTCGTCAACCCCTTGTCGTGGAACCGAAGAGTGGTCTGCCCTGTGCCGCCCGATGGCGGCGGTCGCGCTCCCGACAACATCCTCGATGCATTCTGGATCGACAACTACCGCGACAACTATCCCCGCGACATCTCTGGCGACAATCCCAAACCGTTCAAGCCCGAAGAGACGCCGCTGCTGGACATGACCTTGCCTGCCTTCGGCTATCAGGTTGTAGCCCCGAAGCTCGCTGCACTCTCCGGCGACGCCAAAACTGGCGAGGGCGTCATCGCCAACCGTTGGTATCACATCGAGATCGACCCTGCCACGGGCGGGCTGTCAAGCTGGTTCGACAAGGAGCTGGGGCGTGAGCTGGCGGCCGGGCGCGGCCCCTGGCGCTTTGGGCAGTATGTGTACGAGCTGACAGCCAACACAGATGGTCGCCGAGCGTTATTTGCCGGCGATTTTACGCAGGAATGGTTTGGGACCCCGCGCCGCGACACCCCCTTCCGCCGTTATGGGCCCAGCCAGGTCACGGTGGGGCCTGCCCGCGTCGATGGCATGGGCGTCACGGTCGAGGTGTTTATGCAGGCGCCGGGCGCTCGTTCGATCCGCGCCCGGTATACGTTGCCGCATCACGAAAAGGCGCTGCACATCGACATGGTGATCGACAAGGAGCACGTCACCGATCCGGAATCGATCTACATCCTATTCCCCACCGCCCTACAAAACCCGGCCTTCCACCTTGACCTGAACGGCGTCCCGCTCGTGCCCGAAGCCGAACAATTGCCGGGAAGCTGCCGCGATTGGTATGGCATCCAGCGTTGGGCTGAGGTTTCGGGCGACCAGGCGTCCATCGTGCTGGCGCCCATCGACGCGCCGTTGGTGCAGGTTGGCGGCATCCAGACCGGACGCTGGCTTGATCACCTGGATGCCCAAGACGCCACGCTTGTTTCCTGGCCCGTGAACAACTATTGGACGACGAATTTCCAGGCGGCGCAGAATGGTGAATTGCTTTTCCGTTATCGATTGACTTCGTTGCCTGCCTATGATTCTGCCGCTGCCAGCCGCTTCGCCGCCGAACAACTTGTTCCCCCCATCATTGTACGTGTGCCCGGCGCCGAAGCGGGAGGAGCGGGTCAGTTTTTGTCGGTCGAGCCAGAGGGCGTGGCCGATGTGCAAATCAAGCCCGCCACCGACGGCCGTGGGCTGATCGTGCATGCTTTCAATCTCACTCTTGAAACCCAGTCACTACGATTGGCATTCCCGACTGGCTTGCCAGTGACTGCTTGGGCCTGTTCGCCAATCGAAGAAGATAATGATACGCTGATGATCACCTCGGAAGGCATTCGCCTGCAGGCGCCGCCACGTTCTCATGCCTGCGCCAGAATAGTCTTCAGTTCCTAAATCCAGTCAAAAACCCTCACGCTACCCATTACACAAGGAGGATCGCCATCGTTCAAACCCGCTGCATTTCGTCTCCTTCGTCACTCCAATCAAGTTACACCATCTCGCTCTCAAGCGGTTTTGTCACTGCCAACAGCAGTACAGCCGCCACCACTCTCCATCGAAGGAGGAGATCCATGAAACACAATCGCCGTATCTACGCGATCATCGCCGTCCTGGCTGTCTTGAGCATGTTGCTGTCGGCCTGCGCCGGCGCTGCCACTCAGGCCCCGGCCCCGACTCAAGCCCCAGCCGCCACTGAGGCCCCCAAGCCCACCGAAGCGCCAGCCGCCACCGAAGCCCCGCCCGCTGCCAAGATGATCGAGCTGTACCATGACAAGGCAAGCTGGGACGCCAACATCAGCACCATGGGCAAGATGGCCGCTGGAGACATGGGCGTGGGCTGGACGGGCGTTCCGTTTGCTGACACCACGAACTATCAGACCACCGTGCGCGCTGCTCTCGGCACCGACAAGGCGCCTGATCTGTATACCTATTGGTCCGGCTACCGCATGGAGGATACGGTCAAGGCCGGCGCCGCCGCCGATCTGACCGAAGTTTGGAAGAAATACATCGACTCCGGCGAGTATACCCAGGATGTCGCCAATGCCTTCGCCTTCGACGGCAAGGTCTATGCCATACCCCTGCTCACCGCCAACTGGGTTGTCTACTACAACAAGAAGTTCTTCGATGCGAATGGTTGGAAAGCGCCCACAACCTGGGATGAATTCATGAAGCTGAACGACGAACTCAAGGCTAAAGGTGTCACGCCCCTGGCTGTAACCATCGATGGACGCTGGCCAGCCTTCATCATGTTCGAGGAAATGGTGCTGCGCACGGCTGGTCCTGATTTCTACAACAAGCTAGTTGCGGGTCAAGCCAAATACACCGATCCCGAAGTGGTCAATGCCATGACCGTCTGGAAAGACATGATCGAGAAGGGTTACTTCACCGATCCTGGCATCCCCTTTGGCACGGGCGAGAACGCCATCCTGCCTCTGTTCCAGCAAGGCAAAGTGGCGATGATCCCCATCGGCGACTGGTACTCGGCCACATTGGTGGGCGGAGGACTGAAGCCGGGTGAAGACTATGACGCCTTCATCATGCCCAACCAGAACCCCGATCTTCCGGCTGCTCTCTTCTTTGAGGCCGGTCCTCTGCTGGTGGGCGAGAAGAGCCCCAACAAGGCCGACGCCATCAAGGCTGTGGATTGGTTTATGTCGGTGTCGGCGCAGAACAAGTGGAGCGAGCTGGCTGGCTTCACTTCGGCCAACGCCAAGGCCAACCCGGCCAATGTCGTGGGCGCGGGCATCCAGAAGTGGATCGCCGACAACAAGGCTGTTAAGGTGCAACGCTATTGGGAAGCGACGCCGCCCGACATCGTCGAGTTGGCTGTGGACGAGCTGGGCCGCTTCATGACTGACCCCAGCACCATGGACCAGGTGCTCAAAACTATCCAGGCCAAGGCTGATGAGGTCTGGGCCGCGCGACAGTAATCACAAGGCCGCATTCTGGGTGCGACGCAACTCCGAGTTGCGTCGCACCCAATCTCTACCGTGTCATTCCTAGAAGCGAAGGAATGATGCATCGCCCTTTGTGTGAGGATACAAGCCGTGGCAACAGACCTTGCAGCTAGCCGACACCCCTCCACGCGTACGGCAGGGCAAAAATCTTGGGACCGCATCGAGCCCTACCTCTACCTTGCCCCAGCGCTTGTCGTCGTCGTCATCTTTTTGCTTTACCCCGCAGCCTACACTATCTACATCAGTCTCACTAAGTGGGATGGGCTTACGCCCCCAGAGTTTATTGGCCTCCAGAACTATTTCCAAGTCTTTCAAGCAGCTATATTTCGCACCGCCTTTCTCAACTCGGTGCTGTGGGTAGTGGCAACGCTGGCTCTGCCAGTTGGACTGGGGCTCTTGTTGGCCGTGCTTGTCAATCGCATTCCCTTCCAAGGTTTCTTCAAGGCCATCTTTTACCTGCCCTATGCCATTTCGGCTACAAGTGTGGCGGTGCTTTGGAGCTTTCTGCTCTCACCCGTGGGCATCTTCAACGAGGTTTTACGTCTGGCAGGGTTGGAGTCACTGGCTCGATCCTGGATGATCACGCCTCCGTGGCACAACATTGCCATGATCGTCGCCTACACCTGGCTGTCGACCGGCACAAACATGGTCTTGTTCCTCGTAGGCTTGCAAAATATTCCCACTGAGCCGGTGGAGGCGGCCAAGATCGATGGCGCCAGTGGCTGGCAGGCCTTTTGGAGAGTCATCTTTCCCTTGTTGCGGCCAATCACCACGGTTGTCGTCACCCTCGCTGTTGTCAATGGCTTCAAAGTCTTTGACCTGATCTGGGTGATGACACAGGGGGGACCCTATCGCTCGTCCGAGACGCTAGCTATCACTATGTACCGTGAATCTTTCGTCTCGTTCCGTCTTGGCTATGGCGCGGCCATAGCCAACATCCTTTCACTCATTGTCATCATTTTCTCTGTGTTCTACTTACGTTCCATTTTCCGGCGAGAGGAGTAAGTGATGCTTTCTCGAAGAACCGTGATCCGAACCGTTCTGCTCGTCAGTTTGACTATCGTGGTCGTAATTTGGCTCGTTCCTTTGGGCATCTCCTTTATGACTTCGCTCAAGAGTAGCCAGGAATACGCACAGACAGCCAGGTGGGAATTACCAAAGCAGATTGCCCTAAAAGAGAACCTGGTTTTTGCCTGGAACACGGGGCATCTCGGCTCCAGTTTCACACGCAGCCTCACATATGCCAGTGTAGGAGCGGCGCTGGCGATCTTGTTGGCTTCACTCGCGGGTTTCGCGTTGGTTCAGCTCAAGATTTGGAATACTTTCTTCTGGTTTTTGTTGATTTACAGCGGTACAATTTTCCCATTTCAAATGTATCTGCTGCCGCTCTTCTATATGTATCAGAAAACCAACCTCTATGATACACAGCTAGGAATGCTCTGCTTCTATACAGCTATCGCCATACCTTTTTGCCTCTTTGTCTTGCGTAACCAATTCACGACAATATCAGGTGAAATCATCGAAGCGGCAAAAATGGATGGCTTGTCGAATTTCGGTATCTACCTCCGCATGTACATGCCGCTGTCGATCCCGGCCATCGCCGCCCTATTCCTTTTCCAATTTACTTGGATTTGGAACGACCTGCTCTTCGGTATCACGCTGGCCAAATCGCCCAATGTCCGCCCGATCATGGCTGGCCTCGCCAGTCTGCGCGGCACCTATTCCGCCGACAACACGCCAGCCGTCCTCGCCGGCGCCCTCATGGCCTCCCTCCCCACCGTCATCATCTTCATCCTCCTCGGCCGCTACCTCCTCCGCGGCATGACCCTCACGACAAGTGGGGAGTAGGGAGTAAGAAGTAGGGAGTAGGAAGTAAGCAGGTAGACAAGTAAACAAGTAGACAAGGGTCACGCTTTACAATCTCCAATAACCAATCTCCAATAACCAATCTCCAATCTCCAACAACCCCATGCCCACACAAATGACCAGCGCCGAGCGCGTGCTCGCCGTTCTTCGCCGCCAAGAACCTGACCGCATTCCCACCTTCGAGTGGGACATTGACCCCGACCTGATCACCAACATGACCGGCGGCGGCAGCTACGACGACTTCATCGAACAATTCGATTTGGATGCCGTCATGTGCGGGCCGGATTACATCAAAAAGCCGCTGCCCGACGGCAACCTGCTCGACGAGTGGGGCGTGACGCGCACGCGCGGGCACGAAGCTTATGCCATGGCCGTGGACGAGCTTGCCCCCATCAAAAGCTGGGCCGACCTGGAAAAATGGAGCCCGCCCGATCCTCATGCCCCCCACCGCTTCGAGACCATGGCCCGCCGGGCCAAACGCTTCAAGGGCAAGCGCGCCATCTTTGCCCAACTGCGCGACGTGTGGTCGAACCCGCGCGACCTGCTGGGCTATGCCCAACTCTTTGTGCTCTGCAAAAAACAGCCCGATCTGGTCGAAGCCCTGGTCGAAAAATGCGTCAATCAAAGCATCGGTCTGCTGGAGCACGCCGCCGAGCTGGGGGCCGAAGTGGTGATGTCGGGCGACGACATCGCCGACAACCGCCGCACCATGATCTCGCTGAACATGTGGGACAGCATTTTCCTTCCTCATTTCCAGCGCTGGGTGCAGGCCATCCACGATCACGGCCTCTATTATTGGAAGCACAGCGACGGCAACCTCATGGAAGTCATGGACAGCCTGATCGACGCCGGCATCGACGGCATCGACCCGGTCGACCCACTGGCCAAGATGGACCTGGCCACGGTGAAAGAACGCTGGGGAAACCGTGTGGCAATTAAGGGCAATGTGGACTGCGCTTTCTTGCTCATGGATGGCCCCGCCGAAGACGTGGTCGAATCGGTCAAAAACTGCATCCGCATTGCCGGGCCGGGCGGCGGCTACGCCTGCTCCTCCAGCAATTCCATCCACTCCGGCGTCCGCCCCGACCTCTACATCGCCATGCTGGATGCCATCCGCGAATACGGCGTCTATCCGCTGGATATGGATAAGCTGGCGCCGAGAAGTCGGTAGCCGGTAGACGGGGAGACCGGTAGACCAGTAAACCGGTAGACCGGGAGACCCGGAAACCCGTCTCTCTACTACCTGGTTTACTGGTTTACTGGTTTCCTGGTCTACCGGTTTACTCGTCTCCTGGTTTACATGAACACAACCATCCGCGTTCTCAACGAAGACATCCCCAATTTCCACCACTGGCGGCAGACGGCGGACGAATTCACGCGGCAGACGGGCATCCGCGTGGAGTTCGAATACCTGTGGCTGAATGACTATTGGGAAGCGATCATGGCCGCCTACACACACCGGGCGGGCGAGTTCGATGTGATCGCCACGGACGAGATGATCCTGCCGCTCTATGCCCGCCGCGGGGCGGTGACGCCGCTCGACGAGTTCGTGCAGCGTGATGGCTTCGACCTCTCGCCTTTCAGCCCGGAAGCGATCAAGTGCGCCACCGTGGACGACGGCGAAGGGTACTTCGCTCTTTACGGCATCCCCTACTCGAACATGTCGAACATCCTCGTCTATCGGGCCGACCTGTTCGAGCGTTACGGATTCGCGCCGCCGCGCACGCTGGCCGAGCTGCGGGAGGCGGCGGTCGGGATCAGGCAGGCGCTGGTGGACGACGGGCGAGAGGACGTGTATGGCCTGATTGCGCGCGGCAAGCCGGGGGCCGGGGCCAATGTCTGGATTTTAGGCTCGACCATCGCCCCTTGCTTCGGCGCCCGTTGGTACGATGACGCTGGTCACCCGACCTTCAACAGCCCGGCCATGGTGCAGGCCCTGGAATACTATGCCGATTTGCTGCAAGCCGCCGCCCCGCCCGATTCCGCCGAGATCGATTGGTACAACGGCTCCGAGCGCTACTTCCGCGGCGAAGCGGCCATGTTCATCGAGGCTGCCTCCGAGATCGGCAAATGGTATGACCTGAAATCGCCTATCGCCGAAGTTACGCGGGCGACGCTCGTCCCCGCTGGCCCCGGCGGCGACCGTCACGCCGGCCTCTATGCGCCCGCCTGGAACATCCCCGCCGCCTCGCGCCATCCCGAAGCCGCCTGGCAATTCATCCGTTGGGCTGCCGGTCCTGAACCCGCCGCCATCGACCTGGCCAGCGGCCACATCGAGCAGGCGCGCTTTTCCGCCCTGCTCGACCCCCGCGCCCGCCAGCGCTACCCCGCCGATCTTGTGGACGCCGTGATTATCACCAAATCATTCGCTCGCAACGAGCGCCACATCGAAGACAACTGGCTGCCCATAGGCGACGCCTTCGGTCAGGCTATCGCCGCCGCCATCGCTGGCCGCCAATCCGCCCAGACCGCCCTCGACGAGGCGCAAGCCCAAATCGAAAGGATTCACAACGGATAAATAGTCCCAAGTGGCAGGTGGCATGTCGCATCCAAAAGCCTCCCCGCCTTCATCACGCTTTACGTTTTACGCTTCACGGAGAACGCCTGTGTCGCCAAACTATTTCATCGGCATCGATATTGGCTCTAGCTTCACCAAATCATCGGTCATCGACACGGATGGCGTCGTCCTGGCCGACGCCAAGCGCGACACGCATCCCGCCCAGCCGCGCGCGGGCGTGGCCGAGTATGACGGGCCGACCCTGCTGCGGGCGGTGTACGAATCGGTGGCCGAGCTGATGCAGAAATCCGGGATTAGGCCAGAGGCGGTGGCGGCCGTCTGCGTGGACGGCATGATCAGCGGCACGATGGGCATCGACGACGCCGGCGACGCCACCACTCCCTACACCACCACCCTCGATCAGCGCTTTACACCCCACCTCAACCGCGTTCTCGACCGCTTTCACGACTCCATCCGCGAGCTCACCGGCTCTGGCCAACCCACCATCGCCCCCAAAATGCTGTGGATTCGCGAAGAGTTTCCCGATGTCTATCATCGCACCGCCAAGTTTGTCACCATCAGCGGCTATTTGCTGGGCAAGATCGCCGGGCTGGCGGCGCAGGATGCCTTCGTCGATACGACTTACCTTTGGGCCACCGGCCTCGCCGACGCCCAAAACTACATTTGGTCGGACGATCTCTGCCGGATGATGGACTTGCCCGCGGACAAACTCCCGCGCATTGTGCGCTCTTTCGACATCATCGGTGGGGTGGAAAGCGAAGCTGCCGCCGTCACCGGTTTGCGGCAGGGCACACCGATCGTGGCCGGGGCCGGAGACCAATCGGCCGGATTCGTCGCCGCCGGCGTGATCAAAGCCAACCGCATGGCCTCCAACTCCGGCACCTATCCCGTCCTGGCCATCTGCACCGACCAATTCCGACCCGACATGCAAAACCGCATGTCCGAAGTCATCCCCTCCGTCATCCCCGGCCTGTGGAACCCCACCTCGTACATCATCGGCGGCGGCCTCAGCCACCACTGGTTTCAGGAAACCTTTGCCCATGCCGACGAAATGGAGGGGCAGGCTCAGGGCAAGTCGGTCTACGAGATTTTGGATGAGCGAGCCGCCGCCCTGTCACCCGGATCGGAGAAACTCTTCTTCCTACCCCACCTGGGCGGACGCGCCTGCCCCCTCAACACCGACCTCAAAGGCGCCTGGTTTGGCTTTACCTGGACGCACCGCCGAGAGCATTTCTATCGCGCCATTCTCGAATCCATCGCCTACGACCAATTCCTTCAACTCCAGGCCTTTCGCTCCAGCAATCCCAACTTGCAGGTCGAGGAAATCACGGCCTACGGCGGCGGGGCCAAAAGCGCGCTGTGGAACCAAATCCGGGCGGACGTGATGGGCCTGCCGCTGGCTTTGCTCGGACGCGAAGACCTGGCCCCCATCGGCAACGCCATCCTCGCTGGATACGCCCTGGGCATTTACGACGATATGGCCGCCACCGCCGAGCGCTTCGTCACCCGCACGGCCCGCGTCGAACCCGACTTCGCCCAACACGAGCAGTATCGCCCCCTGGCCGGATTCTACGCCCGCCTCCTGGCCCAAACCGAACCCCTCTTCGCCGACCACGCCGATCTATAAATCTAGGTTGCCTGGCAGATATTGACACTGTTTCTTTTGACGAGAGACGATGGACGAAAGACGAAGGCGTTTTTCGTCGGTCGCCTCTCGTCCTTCGTCATCTTCTTTTCACATGAATTCATTCTCGCCCGACTATCGGCACATGCTGGATGTGCTCGCAAACCGGCGGCCCGCGCGGCTGCCGCTCTACGAACACAAAATTGATCCGAAGATTATGGAGCAGGTGCTGGGCGTCGCCTTCGCCGAGCTGGAGCGTGGCGATGATGGCGACTTGCGCGAGTTCTTCCGCCAATTCTGCCACTTCTTCCAAGAGATGACCTACGACACCGTGTCGTGGGAAGTGACAATCACGCGCACGCTGCCCGACCACGGCGCTATTTACGGCGGACGACCCGGCCCCATCCAAACCCGCGCCGATTTCGAGCGTTACCCCTGGCACGAGATTCGCGACCGCTATTGGGCCGCCGCCGACCGCAAATTCCAGGCATTGGGGGCCAGCCTGCCGCCGGGAATGAAAGCCGTGGGCGGGATCGGCAATGGCGTCTTTGAGATAAGCGAAGACCTGGTGGGCTACCAATATCTGGCCTACATGATGGTCGATGACCCCGACCTCTTCACTGACATCTACCGACGGGTGGGCGAGATCATGATCGAACTTTGGGCCGAATTTCTGGCCCGGCACGGCGAGCATTTCTGCATCTGCCGCTTTGGCGACGACCTTGGCTTCCGCAGCAACACGTTGGTCGCCCCATCCGTGATCCGCGAGCACGTCATCCCACAATATCGCCGGGTGATCGATTTGATTCACGCCGCTGGCAAACCTTTTCTGTGGCATTCGTGCGGCCGCATTTTCAGCATCATGGATGATGTGATCGCCCTCGGCATCGACGCCAAGCATTCCAACGAAGACGCCATCGCCCCGTTCGACCAATGGATTGCGCTATATTCCGACCGTATCGGCCTGCTTGGCGGCATCGATGTCGATACACTCTGCCAGAAAGAACCTACCGAGATCGTGGCTGAAGTCGTAGAGAAAGGACAGCGCTTCCGCCGCTCTGCCCGCGGCTATGCTCTCGGCTCTGGCAACTCTATCCCCGACTATGTTCCCGTCCCCGGCTACCTGGCCCTGATCGAAGCCACGCAACGCATCCGCACCCTGGAGAGCCGCGAGTAGCAAGCAGCAGATTTTTGCAGCGTGCAACCTGCACTGACCACAATTTCGCCCCATTTCCCTGTCTACTTATCTACCTCCCACCCCATGTCCACCTCCTTTGATGTCGTCGTCGCCGGGCACATTTGCCTGGATGTCATTCCTGATCTCAGCGGCTCAGCCGGTCAAACCGCCGAGCAAATCTTCCGCCCTGGCCGATTGGTGCAGGTCGGGCCAGTCGCCTTTTCCAGCGGCGGGCCGGTCTCGAACACTGGCTTGGCCCTGAATCGGTTGGGCGTGCGGGCGCAGCTCATGGGCAAAGTCGGGGCCGATGCCTTTGGCGACACCATTCGGGGCAAGATCAGCGCCTTCGACCCGCACCTGGCCGATGGCATGGTGGTCGACCCCACCGCCAACACATCCTACACCGTCGTCATCAATCCCCCCGGCATCGATCGCATCTTCTTTCATTACCCTGGCGCCAACGATGACTTTTGCGCCGCCGATGTGCGCTACGACCTGGTGGCGCAGGCCCGGCATTTCCACTTCGGCTATCCGCCGATCATGCGCTCTATGTTCAGCCATGATGGGGCTGAACTAACCGAGATCTTTCGCCAGGCCAAAGCGACGGGCGTCACCACCTCGCTCGACATGTCCTTGCCCGACCCAAATTCGGCCAGTGGGCGGGCCGAGTGGCGCGGCATCCTCGAACGCACCTTGCCTTTTGTCGATATTTTCATGCCAAGCGGCGAAGAATTACTGTTTATGCTCCACCGTTCCCGATACGATGAACTGCACGAAAATGTGGGCGGCGACCCTCTGATGTGGTTCACGCCCGACCTGCTTTCTGAACTCGGCCAGGAACTGCTGGGCATGGGTGTGAAGGCGGCGATGATCAAGCTGGGACATCGGGGCTTGTATTTGCGCACGGGCGACGCCGAGGCCATCGCCAATCTGGGCAAGGCCAGGCCGAGCGATGCATCCGCCTGGGCGAGCCAAGAGCTTTGGGCGCCGGCTTTCCGGGCGAACGAGGTGGGCGCCACGGGTTCGGGCGATTCGTCCATCGCCGGCTTCCTGGCGGCCTTCCTGCGCGACCTGCCCGCCGACGAGACGGCGATCATGGCCACGGCCGTGGGCGCTTGCAATGTCGAAGCCGCCGACGCCCTCAGCGGCATCCGCACCTGGGAAGAGACGCGGGCGCGGGTGGCGGCGGGCTGGCCAAAGCACGATTTGCTCATGGCCACGCCCGGCTGGCGCTTCGATCAAACTTGTATGTTATGGCGCAAAGCGGCAGACTGAGCGATGTCGAAAATCGGAGTTGATCTCAATCACAAAGTCGCTTTCATCACCGGCGGCGGCAGCGGCATCGGGCGGGGGCTGGCCCTGCAGATGGCGCGCGACGGGGCGGCGGTGGGCGTGAGCGATGTGGATGGGGTGGCAGCGGCGGAGGTCGCGAACGAGATTGCGGTGCTGGGCGGGCGAGCGATCTATTTTCGGGTGGACGTGCGCCGCCCGGACGAGATCGAGGCGGCCGTCGTGGAGACGCAGCAAAAGCTGGGGCCGATCGACATCCTCTTCGCCAACGCCGGCGTGCTCGGCCCCGCCGATTATTTCGAGACCACGCCCGCTGACTGGGATCTGTCCCTGGATGTGAATGTGAAAGGCGTCGCCCTGACCTGCCGGGCCGTCGTTCCGCAAATGATGACGCGGCGGCAGGGACGCATCCTGATCACGGCTTCGTACAACGGCGTGCGGGCGGGGACGCACGTCATCTCCTACCGCGTGACCAAAGCCGCCCTGCTCATGTACACCCGCTGCCTGGCGTTGGTGCTGGCCCCGTTTGGCGTCACGGTCAACGCCATTTGCCCCGGCGTCACCCTCACACCCATGCAGATCGACTACGCCACCCGCACCGCTGGCGAACGCGGCATATCGCTCGACGATTACCTGGCCGAGCGCACCGCCCAAATCCCCATGCACGAATTCACCGGCATCGACGACCTGACCGGTCTCGCCGAGTTCCTCGTCTCCGACAGCGCCCGCCTGATCACCGGCCAGGCCATCGCGCCCGACGGCGGGGTGATGATGTCATCATGAGGTAGCTCAACCTTTTTGTGGACGCGGATGCGGAAACACGGATAAAAACGATGAAAGAAATCCGTGTTTCCCTATCCGTGTCCACAAAAATCAAGACATGGATAGGTAGTTCAAGCCTTTTTGTGGACGCGGATGCGGAAACACGGATAAAAACGATGAAAGAAATCCGTGTTTCCCAATCCGTGTCCACAAAAATCAAGACATGGATAGGTAGTTCAAGCCTTTTTGTGGACGCTGATGCGGAAACACGGATAAAAACGATGAAAGAAATCCGTGTTTCCCTATCCGTGTCCACAAAAAATAAAAGACACGGATAGCCAAGTGACAAGGGCCTTCCGTGTTTCCCTATCCGTGTCCACAACCCCTTCGAGTCAATCAATGTCGATGAACCATCGCGAACGCGTCCTTGCTGCCTTCAACCACCAAAAGCCCGACCGCGTCCCCATCGACCTCATGGGCAACGCCACCATGCTGCTGGACGAGACCTATTTCCGGCTGCGCGACTACTTGGGTCTGACGCCCATCCCGCCGGTGCGCTCTGGCACGACCGCCAACTATTACGACGAGCGCATCCTCGAATATTTCGACATCGACTTCCGCCGCGTCTTTTTGAAGAAGGGGCCGAAGAACAAAACCGTCGAACTCGAGGACGGCACGATCATCGATTTTTGGGGCATCGGCTATCAGAAAGCCGGGCTGTGGGTGCACACCACGCTCAGCCCATTGCACGGGGCGACGACCGTGGCCGAGGTGGAGCATCACGCCTGGCCCAAGCCGGAGGATGTGTTCTCGGCGGAAGGGTTGGCCGAGGAGGCCAAACGGCTGTACGAGCAAACCGATTACGCCCTCGTTGCCCGCAACCCCATCACCTACGGCTTTCTCGACCGCGGCTGCCAGCTCATGGAGATGCCGGAATTTCTGATGAACATGGTCACGCGGCCATTGGTGGCCGAGGCCATCATCGCCCACTTGCTGGAGATTTATCAGGGCATTTACGGCCTGTTCCTCGATGCGGTGGGGCCGTATGTACACATGGTCGAGATCGGCGATGACCTGGGCGCGCAGCAAAGCCCGCTGATTTCGCCCAAGATGTATCGCCAGTTCATCAAGCCGGCGCAACAAAAGCTGTATAGCCTCATCCACGAAAAAGCGCCGCACGCCCGGCTGTTCCACCACACCGACGGCGCCGTGTTCGACCTTCTCCCCGACCTGATCGAAGTCGGCGTCGATGTGCTCAACCCCACGCAAACTTCGGCGCGGGGTATGGACGGCGAACGCCTGAAGGCGGCTTTCGGCTCGCAACTTACTTTCCACGGCACGGTCGAAGGCATCGAAGGCGATGTGAGCGTGGACGAGGTGGTGGCCGAGGTCAAGCGCCGCATCGATGTCTTCGCCCCCGGCGGCGGCTTCGTCCTCTCTTCCTGCAACCACATGATCGACGTCAAGCCCGAAAATATCATCGCGCTGTTCGAGGTGGCGCGAGAGTATGGAGGGAAGAGGTAGACAAGGAAAAAGTAGACAAGGAAACAAGGAAGAAGGAGACAAGGAAATAAGTAGACAAGGATGTCGGGACGACGAGCCACTTGTCTACTTGTCTACTTGTTTACTTATCTACTTCTCTCCCCCACCACGGAACCACACCCATGAACCCACAAACCATCCGCCCCAAAGTAGGCATCGTCAGCTTCACCGATGGTCGAGATAGCTTTTTCGACGGGCCGCGCGAGAAGGATTTGCGGGCGCGGCACGCCCGCCTGGCCCGCCTCCTGACCGAGCACGGCTGCGAGGTCATCGATCCCATGGCCGATCTGCGCCCTGACCCCGAAGGCTGGTTCGGCGTGCGCCGCTATCACGAGGCCGCCGCCTGCGCCCGCTTTTTGTTGGCGCACGGAGCCGAATGCATGGTGTTGTGTTCACATTTCTGGACGCCGCCGATGGTCGTGATCGACGTGGTGCGCGAGGCCAATCTGCCGATCATGCTCTACACCGACGACGATCCGCTGATGCCCGGCACTGTCAGCATCAGCGCTGTGGGGGCCAGCCTGCTGGAATCGGGCGTCAATCAGTATGCCATCCAGCACGAGCGCAGGCGCGGCCAGCCCGAACGCATGTTGCCATGGATTCGCGGCGTCTCGGCGGTGGCCCGCATGCGCAAAAGCGCCGTCATGTTGTGGGGCGGCACCTATGCCCTGCACATGGAGCATTTGCAAGACGACATCCCCGCGCTCAAGCGGCTGCTGATCCGCGACATCCTCAACGAAGACGAGTACGCCCTCATCCGCCGGGCCGAGGCCATCCTGCGGGATCAGCCGGAGCGGGTCGAGCATTTCCTGGCCTGGCTGCGCCACAACGGCGCCACCGTGATCTACGACGACATCAGCGCCACGCCCCAACATTTCCGCGTGCAAGTCGCCTATTATCTGGCTGCCCGCGACCGGCTGAAAGAGTTGGAAAGCGAGAACATCGTCGGCGTCTCCATCCGCTGCCAGCCGGCGCTCTCGGTCGAATACGGCATCGTCGGCTGCACCCTGCCCGCGTTCCTGCCCTTCGGCGCCGACGACCTCGGCCCCAAGCCCATTTTCTCCACCGTTTGCGAAGGCGACATCAAGGGCCTGATGACCTCGGTGCTTTTGCAGCAATTGCGCCCGGATGTCGGCCCCATCTTCGGCGACCTCAAATACGTGGGCGAGGACTTTTTCGCCATCTCGAACTGCGGTGCAGCCTCGGTGTGGTGGGCGGGCAAGAGCAATGACCCCGCCAAGTCGCTGCCCAACATCACCATCCGCGCCAATGTGGACGGCTTCACCGGGGCGGCGGTCGGGTTCCTGGGCCAGGCCGGGCCTGTGACCACCGCCCGCCTGGGTCGCGTCAAGGGCAAATACGTCATGCATTTGGGCGTGGGCGAATCGGTGGCGGTGGAAGGGCCGGTGCGCGACAAGGTCATGCAATTCTTTGGGCAGATGTGGCCGAATGTGTACATCCGCCTGGGCACGGACCCCGACCTGCTCTTCCGCATCGCCGCCTCGAACCATCCCGTGGCCACCGATGGCGATGTATCCCAAGAAGTGACCTATGCCTGCCGTCAACTCGGCATCCCCATCGTCCGCCTCGACTCGAACGATTCGATGCGCGCCTATCTCGACAGTCTCGCGTAAATCGGTAAACCGGTAGTTGGCTGGCTCCGCTCCAATGCAGAGGTATAAAGATATGGACTTAAGTAAGCAATTCTCGTTCACTGATTTTCTTGCATACTTTTTTCCGGGCGCGGTTGCTGTCGTGGGATTGTATTTGTTGTTGCTCTTGTCCCCACTGCAAGAATATTTAGTCGATGTTCCTTTTGATATAACAACAGGTCTAGTCTTTCTGATTTTTAGCTACATCATCGGAGTAATCCTTTCGCCATTTTCCAGTAGGGTTGTCAGGTTCTTTGAAAAATTGAGTAAATTCAAGAGTAGCCAAAATGTTATTCCTTCAGATCTTTTCCCTGATGAAATCACAAAAGGTTTTCGAGAAATCATGGGCTTTGCAAAGGATGAAAAAATCAACTGGTCACGTAGTCATTATCGAATTTGCCTCATGCTCATTACAGAAAAAATGCCATTAACTGCTCAAAGAATTGATCGACAACGTAACATAGCATTATTCAGGCGAAACTTGATTTCTCCTCTTATTATTTGGGGATTAACAGGGATAAGTTGGGGAATGTGGTATCTCAACCAGAATATCTTTGAATGGGGAATTTCTCTTATTATTGGTTCATTATTGCTTACGGCTATTCTAGTAGGAGTAACAATCAGTCGGATGCACGATGGCGAAAAAACCGAAACTCGTGAAACCTTGTCGGGCTTTCTGGCAGGATACAAATTAGGAGTCTTCACAAAACCAAAGTAGCTTGCTGTCCAAATGCCAACCAACAATGCATGCTGTGGACAGGTGGGTACGCGGCGCTGTTTCAGACATTTTTCTTGGCTTTGAGTTTTTTCTGTTTCGACGATGAGTCTCGTCCTACCCACCTGCCACTAACGCTAGCCGATCGGTAGACCCGTAGACCAGGCATTCGTTTATCCCGGTCTCCTGGTTTACCGGTCTCCTGGTCTACTGGTCTCCCCCAACCCACCATGAACGACACCCTCACCTCCATCGAACGCGTCGAAACGGTACTGCGCGGCGGCATCCCCGACCGCGTGCCGGTCGACCTGCACAATTTTATGATGACGGCGCAGGCTTTCGGCATGCCGTTTCCCGAATTTTTCAAGAATGGCGAGGCCATGGCCGAGGCGCAAATCCAGGCCTGGCGCGAGTATGAGCACGACGTGCTGCTGCTCGAAAATGGCACGGCGGCGCTGGCCCTGGCCTGCGGCTGCGGCGTCGAGTATTTCGACGAAAGCGCGCCGGTCTCGTTCACGCCCGCCATCGCCAGCCTCGACGACATCGACACCCTGCGCATACCCGACCCGTATCACGACGCCGGCCTGCCCGAACTGCTGAAGACTACGCGGCTGGTGGTGCAAGAGATCGGCGACCGGGCCTTCATCATGGGCCGGGCCGATCAAGGGCCGTTCTCGCTGGCGGCCATGATCCTGGGCATGGACAAATTCCTGTACGAGCTGGCCGTGCGCAAAAACCTCGACGCCATCCACCGCCTGCTCGAATTTTCGCTCGAAGCCAGCTATCGCTATTGTGTAGCGCAGATGGAGCAGGGCGCACACATGACTTCCATCGGCGAATCGCTGGCCGGGCCGGATGTGTGCTCGCCCAAAATCTACAAGGCGTTCGAGTGGCCTTACGCGCAGCGCCTCGTCGCCCGCCTGCGCCAGAAAAACATCCCGCTGGCCTACCACATTTGCGGCAACGCCACGCGCATCGCTGGCGACATGGCCGACACCGGCGCGGCTGTGCTCGAGCTGGATTACAAATGCGACATGCCCAAGATCAAAGAGGCGACGCGGGGCAAGTCCACCATTCTGGGCGTGCTCGATCCGAGCGGGGTCATGGCCCTGGGTTCGGCGGATCTCGTGCGGGAAAAGGCGCGCGAGGCGTTGGCGATCCTGGCTCCCGGCGGCGGCCTGATCCTAGGCCCCGGCTGCGCCCTGCCGCCCACCACTCCGCCCGAAAACGTCCACGCCCTGATCGAGACCGCCCATCGTTACGGGCGCTACACGGCGGACGGGCGGTTGGCGGAAGCTGGTTGACATGCGGACGAAAGACGAAGGACGATGGACGATGACTGACGACGAGCAGCTTTTGGCTTATCGGGCCATATTCGAGAATGAGTTGCAGAATATCCTTGCGTACTGGATGGCTTATGCGGTCGAGCAGGATGGCGATGGTTTCTATGGCGCCGTGGATATGCAGAATCGGCCCGTGCTTGCCGCCCCCAAATCCTGCGTGCTCAACGCCCGCATCCTGTGGACGTTCGCCGCCGCTGCCCGTATGTATGGCCAGCCCGATGACGCGGCGGTGGCCGAGCGGGCCTATCGCGTGCTGACCACGCGCTTCCTCGACCGTGAACATGGCGGCTTCTTCATGGAGCTTGCGCCCGACAACGACGTGGCCAACGATATCAAACATACGTATGCGCAGGCTTTTGCCATCTATGCCCTGTGCAAATACTACGAGTTCAATCCCACCGCCGAGGTGCTCGATCTGATTCGTCAGTGCTTCGCCGTGTTCGAGGAGAAGACCAAAGACCGCCAGCGCCTGGGCTACCGCGAGGCCTTCAGCCGCGACTGGCAGCCCCTGGTCGAGAATCGCATGGCCGACCAAAACGAACCGAAGTCGATGAACACGCATTTGCACGTGCTCGAAGCCTATGCGGCGCTGTACAAAGTCTGGCCGGATGCGTTGGTGCGCCAGCGATTGCGCGAGCTGCTGCTCATCTTCCTCGACAAGATCATTCGCGAGTCCGGGCATCTGGGCATTTTCTTCGACGACGACTTCCGCGAGACCGCAGCCTCGCGCGGCATCTGCTCGTTCGGGCACGATGTCGAAGCGTCGTGGCTGCTGTGGGAGGCGGCGGAAATTTTGGGCGACCAGGAAATCCTGGCACGCATGCGCCCGGTTTCAGTCAAGATGCTGGAGGCAGTCGAGCGCGTGGGGCTGGACAAGGATGGTGGCATGTTCCTGGAATCGACGCGCTTCGGCAGCCATGTGCGCACCAACAAACATTGGTGGGTGCAGGCCGAGACCCTGGTCGGGTTCATGAACGGCTTCGAGCTGACCGGCAATCCCCGCTTCTGGGCGGACGTGAAGCTGAGCTGGGATTTCATCGACCGCTGCGTGATCGACCACGCCGGCGGCGAGTGGTTCACGAAAGTCAACCGCCTGGGCCAGCCCTTCCTGACCGAGCCGCCCGATGATCCTTCGCCCTACTATCGCAACGACTGGAAGATCGACCCGTGGAAGTGCCCGTATCACAATGGCCGCGCTTGCATGGAGTTGATCCAGCGCATCGATCGGTTAAGTATGATTGACCCGCTTTGAATGACAAGATTTGTTGTGTCACCCTGAATGTTCGATGCCACGCGGCGGCATGCTTCCGTGTGAAAAACTCTCATTGTGTCACCCTGAACGGGTCGATCCGGTATTCTGTCATTCCGATCAGCCAGTGAAGGGTCTCTGTTATCGATGATCAATGGACGGAAAGAGAGATTCTTCGCTGAAAGTTCGCTGCAACAGAATTGTGCGATCGACCCGCTCAGAATGACAAAATTTGTTGTGTCACCCTGAATGTTCGATGCCACGCGGCGGCATGCGTCCGTGTGAGAAACTCTCATTGTGTCACCCTGAATGTTCGATGCCACGCGGCGGCATGCGCCCGTTTGAGAAACTCCTCATCGTGTCACCCTGAGTGACCCATGCCTCGTGGCGGCATGTCGCCCGAGCAAGAAACTCTTCATCGTGTCACCCTGAACGGGTC
>JAYRVO010000145.1:0-28425 GCA_041918515.1 Chloroflexota bacterium
CCCCCCACCCCCCCCTCTACCCCCACCCCCCCCCCCACCCGCCCCCCCACTCCCACCCCAACACGGACGCCCACGCACACCCCTACCCCCCTCTTCATCTTTAGCGGCCAGGTTGTCAGCCAGCCCTCCATCCCCCTGAATGGCTACAATTACGTGCGACTGTGGGGACTGAATAACCTCGGCTACCGGCAGCAGTTCCTTGCCAACCTGGTGACAAACCCCGGCGGCGGCTTCGACTGGCAGGAAACCGACCCCGACCGTTTCCCCGCTTACGAGATCGACCTGGGGCCGGTGAACGAATGGATGAACTATGCCTTCGTCGCGGCGGCGGCAGGGCCGAGCGGGATCGTCATCGACGACCACACCGTGCGCTACCCCTACCTGGGCGACCGCACCTACAGCGGCGCCCTGTTTACCGTGCGGCTGACAACCCCGACGCCAACGCCAACTCCGACTCGGACACCCACCTCCACCCCGACATCCACCCCCACCCCCGATCCGCTGCAATCGCCCCCGGTTTTCAGCGTCAACACCACCAGCGGGCTGAACGACGGCGCCTGCACAGTCTCGGACTGTTCGTTGTCCGAGGCCATCGACGCCTCCAACAATACCGCCAGCGCCCAGGCAGGCGGCGCGGTCAATCGCATCGTCTTCGATCAGATGCCGTCCGGGACCATCCACCTCACCAGCCCCCTGCCCGCTATCGTCAAATCGGTCAGCATCGAGGGCGACACCGGGCCGAGCGGCAAGGTCGAATTGGATGGCAGCCAGGCCGGGGATAGCGACGGCCTGGTGATCAGCGGCAACGGCAGCACCATCCAGGGCCTGGTCATCCACAGCTTCGGCGGCAACGGCATCGTTTTACAGGGCGGCGGGGGCCATACCTTGATCGGGAATTTCATCGGTGTGTCGGCAGACGGCCAGACGGATCGGGGCAATGGCGGCGCTGGCATCGTAGGTCGTAGCTCCAGCAACAATGCCATCGGCGGCCTCACGCTGGGCAGCAGCAACTTGATTTCGGGCAACGGCGGGCCGGGCATCCACCTGGTAGGCGGGGGCGACAACCAAATCCTGGGCAACTTCATTGGCGTTGCTGCCAGTGGGTTGGCTGCATTGGGCAACGGCGGCGGCATCCGGCTCGAAAACAGCGCCAATAACACCATCGGCGGTGCGGTCAGCGGCGCTCGTAATCTCATCTCTGGCAATGATGGTCATGGCGTCGAGATCACAGGCGCAAGCAGCAGCGGCAACGTTGTCGTTGGCAATACCATCGGCTTGAATGGCTCCGCCACCGCCCGGCTGCCCAATCAGATCGGTGTCGTCATCGATGGCGCTCGGAACAACCTGATTGGCGGCAATCAACCCGCCGCTGGCAACACCATTGCCGGCAACAGCACCCACGGCATCTTACTGACCAACGCCGCCACCGGCAATCGCTTGCAGGCCAACTTGATCGGGACCAATCTGGTGGGGGCTGATTTCGGCCAGCCGTTGGACGGCGTGCGCATCGAGGCCGGGTCGAACGGCAACCGGGTGGGTGGGCTGGCCAGGGGCGAGGGCAACACCATCGCCTTCAACGACCGCGCCGGGGTCAGCGTCGAAGCCAGTACCGGCAACACCATCGCCGGCAACCTCATCTATGGCAATGGCGCCAGCGGCATCGACAACCAGGCGGGCGGCAACCAGGAATTGGCCCCGCCCGCCCTCGCTGCGGCCGCCGGCCGGGAGGTATCGGGCGTGGCCGGTGTCGGGGCGACGGTCGAGGTCTTTGGCGACGACGGCAGCCAGGGTCGCTACTTCCTGGGGCGCACACAGGCCGACGGCTTCGGCCACTTCGTGCTCACGGCCAGCCTCAAGGGCCAGCAGATCACGGCCACGGCCACCGATGCGGCCGGGAACACATCCGAGTTCGGGACGACGATCACCCGCAATCTTCCTTGCCCGGATGCCTACGAGACCAACGACGCCTGGACCCAGGCCGCCGGTATGATCCCCGGCCTGGACTACACTGGCTACATCTGCGACTCCGGCGATGTCGATTTCTTCAAGCTGCCGGTTGCTGGCATACGGCGAGGTTCCGCCGTCACCTTCAAGTTGGATGGCCTGCCCGCCGATTTCGACCTGGTGCTCTTCCGCCCCACCGACATCCCCAGCGACATCCTGGCCAACGACCTGCCCATGGCCCAGATGAGCGCCTACGATGTGCCGGTGCAGTCGTTGCCCTTGCAAAATGTGCCTTTGCAGAATGTCCCCCTGCAAAACGTGCCCTTGCAAAATGTGCCCTTGCAAAATGTGCCTTTGCAGAACGTGCCCCTGCAAAACGTACCTTTGCAGAATGTGCCCCTGCAAAACGTACCCCTGCAAAACGTGCCTTTGCAAAACGTCCCCCTGGTGGGCTACTCGGTCCAGCCCGGCCCGGCCGCTGAGCAGATCACGGACGTGGCCATCTATGCCATCGATCATTACTATGTAGCCGTGGTCGGGCACAACGGCGCTTTCAGCACCGAACCATACAAGTTGCGGGTAGAGGTGTCGCCCTCGGCCCCACCCGCCAGCTGTTCCCGCACCTTTGCCTTCGAAGGGACGCCGGGCGAAACCTATGCCCCCTGGCCTGCCGACCAAACCCGCACCTTGATCCTGTTCCCCAAGCAACGGCTGGAGCGCACGTACGGCCCGGGCGAAGTGGCGCCCCTGACTGCGGCCCTGAAAGAACTGGCCGAGCATCCGACGGTCAAGGGTGTGGTCGTCCCGCTGGAAAGCTACCAGGCGCTGCAAGACAGTTACGATGAATGGGATAACGGTCGTGTCTGCGTGCCCGAAGCCGCCAACGAGGTGGGTTACGACATCAAATTGCTGATCGGCAGCCTGATCGCCTCCCATCCCGGCGTCGAGAACCTGGTTTTCGTGGGCAACGATGAGGCCATCCCCTTCCGCCGGAGCAAAGACATCGTCGCCACCTCGAACGAATTCGAGTACACCGGCCAACTTCTGGTCGAGAGCGACACCGCCCTCTATGCCGCTTTCCGGCGCGGCTACATGCTCACCGACGACTACTACGCCGACTTCGAGCCGACGCCCTACCGGGGCCGGCCGCTTTACGTGCCCAACTATGCCCTCGGCCGATTGGTCGAAAAACCATCCGAGATGGCGGCGCTGGTGCAGGATTACCTGGCCCGCGACGGCATCCTGAACGCCACCACTGGCCTGACCTTCGGCTACGACTTCCTCAAAGATAGCACACAGCGCATCGCCGATACGTTCATCGCCCGCGGCTTGGCTGCCACCGTTGCCAACAACGATTTCTGGAGCGCCAACGACCTGCGGGCCGGACTCCTGGGCAGCCGCCACGACCTCAACTCGCTCAACGCTCACTTTTCGCACTTCCTCTTGCAACCCGCCGACAACAACCTCATCGGCGCCGGCGGCCTCTTCACCGCCACCGAAATCTCACAATCCCTGGTCGATTTGGGCGGGACGGTGAATTTCTCGGTCGGCTGCCATTCGGGGCTGAATGTCTGCGACGCCTGCACCAGCGATTTCGGTCGGCAATTCTCCGCCGACCTCGACTTCGCCCAGGCTTTTAGCCAGAAAAAGGCGGTTTGGATCGGCAACACCGGCTACGGCTATGGTGACGATACCGCCGTCGCCCTCTCGGAAGAACTGATGAGCAACTTCGCCGCCAACCTGGGCGGCCCGACCACCATCGGCCAGGCCCTACTGAGGGCCAAGCAAGATTACGCCTTGCTCAGTCTGGGCGCATATGGCCCCTACGACGAAAAAGCCATGCTTGTCTCGACCCTCTACGGACTGCCGACCTACCGCGTACAAACGCCTGCCGCCACCGCCGCCAGCCTCACCGAACCGGCTCCCTTCACCGT
The DNA here is from genome assembly GCA_041918515.1 of Chloroflexota bacterium. Classification (GTDB taxonomy): domain Bacteria; phylum Chloroflexota; class Anaerolineae; order J102; family J102; genus SSF26. The sequence continues at coordinate 3,879 of JAYRVO010000145.1, forward strand.
CCTGGCTCGCAGCCAGGCCACAGAGACGTTGGCGAAGACAACCATCAGCTTCGACCCGAGTTTCCAACTGATCCAGATGCCCGACGGCGCTTACCTCAGCAGCAACAACGGCCACCAATCGCTGATGTACAATCCCTTGCAGCCGCGGGCGGCCCTGGATATCAGCCAGTCGGGAGCACCGCAAGAGGTCGCTCATGGCGCCCTTCTCGTCACTGCCAACTACACCGACCTGCCCGGCTTCGACCCGGTCATCACCATGCCCGTCACCGAGACCGCCCGCTACGAACCGCAGTTCATCTACCACGGTTGGCAGCCCGACCAGCTGGCGCGCATCAACCACTTCACTACGCCACAGGGCGTGCAGGAGCGGCTGATCCTCATCCCCGGCCAATTCCTGCACACGGGCGTAGTCAGCCAGGGCGGGGTCAACCACGTCATCGGCGTCGAGCGCCGCTACGACCGCCTGGTATACGATGTCTATCACTCCGCTTCCTCCGATTTCCAACCGCCGCTCATTGTCTTTGTCGACGCCGCCTATGAAAACGCCGTCAGTCGCGTAGTAACGACAGATTCACTTCGTTCACTGCAAGCTTCAGTCGCTCCCGTAGCCCAACAACTGCGTTTCTCAGTGCAAGTCGATGACATCTCTGGCGTCGAACGCGTCGTCGCCACCTACACCGCCGGCGATGGCGTCTGGCATTCACTCGACCTCAGCTATAACCCCGCCAGCAATCGCTGGACCGGGCTGCTGCCAAACCTCGCCCAGCCGGTGTTGTTCTTGGTGCAGGCAGTGGATGAGGCCGGAAACGTGGGCGTGACCGCAGCCAAAGGCGATCTCTACGGCGTCGCCGCCATCGCCGCCATCGCCACTCCGCAGGCCGCTCAGGAAGGCGACCCGATCACGCTCTCGGTCGATACGTCCGGGTCGGGCCTGGGCCAGATCATCTTCTCGCAGTGGAACTTCGGCGACGGCATCGAAGCCCTCGATGTGCTGCAAACCAGCCATCGCTATCAAGACAACGGCGCTTTCCCCGCCACCATCCTGGTCGAAGACGCCAATGGCCGCCTGGGCAGCGGCGTGACCACGGCGACGATCGGCAACGCCCCACCGATTGTCTTGATCGATCAGACTCCCACCGGCTCGCCCGGCCAGGCCATCACCCTGGCCCCCATCGCCTTCACCGACAAAGGCAATCTCGACACACACACCGCCACTATCGATTGGGGCGATAACACACCGCTCGCTAACGGCGTCGTGCAGCGGGATGACGCTTCCTCCTCGCCCGCAGGCATGGCCGGAACCGTGACCTTCGCCAGCCACACCTTTGCCCAGCCCGGTAGCTACACAGCCGCCGTCTGCCTGCGCGACGACGATGGCGCCCGCACCTGCGCCCCGATGTCCATCACGATTTCGCCCACGCCGCCTATCGAGCGCCGCTACTGGTTCCCGCTAATACGCTGACCCCCACCGGTTGTTTTCCAACTCGTGAGAAGTGGGCCGATGGCTAGATTTCTCCCCATGTGGAGCCGGTGAACGAAGCTTTGGGCGGCATCTCACATCTGCCGTGTGTGAGATGTCGCCATCAATCAGAGATCACAACGTCGAGAGAATGCCCACGATCACGGGGATGTCGGCGCCGGCATGAACCAGCGCCGCTCCCCACACGCTGTCGGTTTTGTGGGCGATGAGGGCGAAGATGACGCCCAGGACGAAGGTGATGCCAATGAACAGGATCAAGGTCGGGGTGTAGGTGACACTGGAATGGGCCAGGGCGAAGACGAGGCTGGTGGAGACGATGGTGGGCGTCACCCCGACCAACGGCGTCAGCCGCGGCAGCAGCAAGCCGCGAAACCAAAGCTCTTCGCGCAGACCGTTGCCGAGGACGAACATCAGGATCCAGGGCGTCCAGGGCAAGATGCGCGCCCAGGTGACATCCTTGCCGCCGAACAGGTTCATGGCCGCGGAGATGACGGTGATAGCAAAGAAGGTGAAGCCGATCAGACCGATGGGCAACCACCAGCGCGCTTTGCCGCGCTTGAGCAGCAGCGAAGCCAGGTCGCCCCCGGCCAGTTTGATCAGCACGATGATGGTGATCACGACGACGACGGTGCTGTCGATCATGGCCACGCCGTAGAAAGCTGGCGTCTTGGGCGCGACGCCCAACAGCCGCGGCAGCCAATCATTCAAGTACCAATCGGCCAGGTTGGCGGCTGAAGCCACGAAAAAGGCGTACAGCGCCACCCAATAGGCGGCGAAACGGGGGCTGCGCCGGGCCAGCAGCGCTGCCGCCAGCAAACCTAACGTGGTGGCGCTCCATAAAAACGGTTTCGTGTTGGCAGCGATGAGGGGATGGAAGGCGTAGGGCAGGTAGGCCAGACAAGCGCCGAGGAAAAGGAGAATAGTGAGGCCCAGACGGCGCGGCCAGTGGCCCAGATGCACGGGTTGAGATGGGAAAGCGGTTTGTGCAGACATTGGAGTCTCCTGGATGAGCGGGCAAGGCCAGAAAGAACGATGAGGCATGATGCGAAAAGTACCCCATTGAGCGACCGCTACCATTGTCGCGCTACTTCCCAAAGCTGTCTGTAATCGAAGTGATTGACATTTTCGGCAGTGGGCTTGTACACTGACCACTGCTTTCATTGCCCATACACCACACAGTGCGCGAGGTGCACCATGAATCCCCAAGACATTCTCAAGTACGGTCACGCGACCGTGTTGCACACAATTGCTCGTTTCCCGACCGCCGAAGTTGACACACCCGGCGCGGTTGGCTATTGGTCGGTGAAGGATGTAGTAGGCCACCTTGCCTCGTTCGAGCAGGTTTTGGTCGAGATCATCGAGAACCTCGTGAATCCGCGCCCCATGCCTTTGACCGAGCAACTCGCCGCCAACGGCCAGGTGTTCAATGACGTGCAGGTGGATCGCCTGCGCCATCCGTTGACGATGGTGCAGGTGTTCGATGAGTACCAGGCCGCGCACGAGCGGGTGCGCCGGGGCGTTGCCGCGCTGCCCCCAACCCTGTGGCGACAGCCGGGCATTTTGCCGTGGTATGGTCCCGAATACGATCTCGAAGATTTTGTCGTTTATACGTTTTATGGTCACAAGCGCGAGCATTGCGGGCAGATTGCGACGTTTAACGATAGATTCAAGACGTGAAACGTGAAACGTGAAGCGTAAAACACAGTTTTAGCTCGGTCTCCCTTCATTTCATCTCACTCAGGAACAAGCCCCATGATCCAACTTACGCCCGCTGCGAATCTGCACTTTTCTGACACTCAGGCCCTGGCTAAATTCGGCGAGGCCGGGCCGCAGCCCCAAATCCTGGCCGATAGCGCCCATTTCAAAGTCCTCGTCGTCGGCCTCAACCCCGGCCAGGTCATCCCCGCCCATCCCGGCGACCAGGCCATGTACCACTTCCTGGCCGGGTCGGGTGTGATGATCGTGGATGGCGATCCGTTCGCGGTGGCCCCCGGCAGCACGATCATCGCCCAGGAGGGCGCCACCCGCAGCATCCGGGCGGAAACCCGGCTTGTGTTTCTGGCTGCCAAGCCGCAGTGATTGGCCGTTCCCTGCCGTAACACCTGGCCCCGATCCGGAGCGACGCACCCGTGCAGCGACCCGACCCCTCCACCATCCTGCAAAAGCTGGCTGCCATCCCCTTCTTGCGCGGTGTAGACGCTGAGGTGTTGGCATCGTTGGCAAAGGCGGCCCTCTGGCGATCCTATCTGGCGGGTGCCATCCTCTTCCTAGAGGGCGAGGCCGCGGCAGGGCTGTATCTGGTGCATACGGGTTGGGTCAAGGTCGTGAAGATGTCGCCGGAAGGTCGGGAACAAGTGTTGCGATTCCTGGGGCCGGGCGAGGTCTTCAACGAGATCGGCGTCTTCGGCAACCGCCCCAACCCGGCCACGGCCATCGCCCTCGAACCCACCAGCCTGTGGCTGATCGAGCGCGCCGCCATCCGCCGCCTGCTGGAAACGCATCCTGCCGTGGCGCTGCAAGTGGTGGAACGGATGGCCGACCGCGTGATCGATCTGGTGGGGCTGGTGGCCGACCTGTCGTTGCGCACGGTAGAGGCGCGCCTGGCCCGACTCATCCTGGAGCAAAGCGCGGGCGATGTGGTGGTGCGGCAGCGTTGGGCCACGCAGTCAGAGCTGGCCGCGCGCCTCGGCACAGTCCCTGATGTGTTCAGCCGGGCCATGCGCAGCCTGGCCGAGGCCGGGCTAATCGAGGTCGAGCGCCAGCACATCCGTATCCTCGATCGCCCTGGTCTGGAAGCTAGGGCCATGCTCGGCGGCTGACGGGCGGCGGGCGTAGGTCAAAGGTAGGGGAAGGAAAAGTGTTATCGTGACCCGACAAAAGTCGGAGACAAGCAGGCGCGCAGGTGGTATGCTGATTGGTGAAGTAGGCAAGGAAGGTAGACAAGGCGACTTGCCACTTGCGATCCGCCAATAACCAATAACCAACTAACCCTCTCGGAGACCCTCCCCATGCCGCAACCCCACCCCACCCCGGTCACCCGCGCCCACTTCCTCATAGCGTTGGTCTATGGCGTCGTTGCCCTGCTCAGCCTGCTCAATTTCACCCTGGCGCAGTTCGGCATCTTGCCGGAACTCAACAATCTCTACTGGTTTCGGCTGCATGTGCTCACCATCGGCGTCCTGGTGCAAGCAGCATTCGGCGTCCTGCCGTTGCTGCTCGCACGGCGCCTGTCCGCCACCCCACCCCCTTCCTGGCAGATGTGGTCGGTCTTCGTCTTTCTCAATGCTGGCGTGCTGTTGCTGGCGGTGGGTCAGGTCGCCGGCGTGCAGTGGCAGCGTTCGGCCGGTGGGGGCATCCTGCTGGTCGCGGCCCTGGCCGAGATCGCCTTGCTGTCGACAATGTGGCGACGGGCGCCGCAGCCGCGACCCGTGCTGGCCGGGTTCTATCTGGCCGCCCCCTTCTATCTGCTTTTGGGCATCCTCATGGCCCTGACCATGATCGACGGTTGGTGGTCGCCGCGAGGCTTCCAGGCGGTCAAGGAATCGCACATCCACGCCAACATCTTCGGTTTCACCGGCATCCTGGTCGCGGGCGTGACGCTGGACATCTTGCCGGCGCTGTTTGGGCGCACATTGGCCCGGCCGCGTTGGATCAAACCCACGTTCTGGCTGATGGTGGTGGGCGGGGTGGGGCTGTGGCTCGGCCCCTACCTGGGCGTCCTACCCATCATCGGCGGCAGCCTGCTGATCTACGTCAGCGGCCTCGTACTGATGCTGGTCAATTTCTTTATCACCACCCATCGCCCCACCCCGGTGCGCATCGTCAATGGCGCCCATCTGCTGCTCAGCTATATTTGGATCGCTGCGCCCGCCATCGCCACCCTCTTCTTCGTCCTGTTGGGGCCTGATAACGTACCTTTGGCCCGGTTAGAGCTAGGCGTCACCCAGGGCCTGATCTACGGCTGGCTGATGCAGATCGTGCTTGCCTTCCTGCCGTTGGCGGTGGTACGTTTCAGCAGCGGCGGCTGGGAGCAAGTCATCGCCCGGCAGGAGGGTAGCTGGTTCGCATTGGTGGTGCTCAACCTCGCTGTCGCCGTCATCTGGTTGGCCAGCATCGTCATGCAGTGGCAGCAGGCGCGCCCCGTTGTGGCCATTGCCTACTTCTTCGTCTTCGTCGCCATGCTGCCCTATCTTTGGCGCCTGGTGCGGGCGCTTCGCCGCGTCCCCACCTCCCCATCCTGACCTCTCCAATCCGTCGTCCCCTTCACGCTTCGCTCCCCATCCTCTGCCCATATCTCCAACGACCATTCCCCCGATGACCCACTTCCCCGACACCGTCTCCCTGGCCCAATTTGGCGACGCTGGCCCCCAGCCCCAGTTCTTGATCGATAGCGAGCACTTCAAGGCCCTCGTCGCCGGGCTGTCTCCTGGCCAGCATATCGCTCACCTCACCCCCAAGGCCCTGGCACTCTACCACTTTCTGTCTGGGTCGGGGGTAATGACCGTCGATGGCAAAGAGATTCCTGTGGCCGCGGGCAGCACCGTAATCGTCTTGGCTGGCGCCGCCCGCGGCATTCGCGCCGAGACGTCGCTCGTCTTCCTTGCCGCTAAGTCCAGTTGATGGAGGATTTTCCGATGACTGCTCAATCTTCTCAACCCATTCGCCCTCTTACTCGTAGTCAATGGCTCACGCTCGGCGCGGCGGCGGCCATCACCGCCATCGTCGCTGTGCTCGTCGTTGAGATGCTGGCTTTGGCCATCTGGCCAGACATCGCCACGTTCAAGCCGCTCGATAGCCTGGTTCGCGCAGCCGTGTTCACCCTGATTCCGGCCCTGCTGGCGACGGCGCTGTTCGCCTGGCTGTCGGGACGCCAAGCACGGCCAGACCAGGCTTTCCTGGGTACCGCCCTGATCGTGCTATTGATTAGCATCATCCCCGATTACCTGCTCCCGGTTCCCGGTAAGACCTTCCTGGCCAGCACCGTCACCGCCTTTCTCCACGTCGTTGCTGCTGCCGTCATTGTGTCGATCCTGGTGATGGGGTATCGGCTCTACGTCCGCTGAGTTGGCGGTCATCGGCGTTTTGCTGGCCGGCCTTCACGTCCAAGCGCACAACGATTCGACGAACGCCGCCGAACCATCGCGCAGCCAACCATCGAGTTGAGCCTGATCTTTCAGATTCTGCCCGCGCACGCGCGGCACCGCCACGAAGCTACACCCCATCTCGGGCAGCGAAGTCATATCCCCCCATAACTTCTCGAACTGGGCCACGGGAAACACATCTTCCTGGCCGTATCCCCATCGTTTCTTCACGTCCTTCAGCGTCACATACGTCGGCATACGCGCCGCTACCGCACGCGTGGCCGCCGTCACCTTGTCCTCGTTAGCCAGATCAGCGCGACTCAGCCCAAAAATCGCCAACAAGGGATCGATCGCCAGCCAACTGGTGTTGGTGTTGTAGTAAGATAGGCGGAACTCGTCCTCCTCGCGCGGCATCGCCAGACCCTCCAACAAGCGCAAGCGGCCATCGACGCGCGCCAACCCTCCGCCCCGATCCTCGATCCCGCGGGCGATAACTTCCGCCGTGAAAACCGCCCCCTCGCTGATGACCCGGCCCAGCACCGCCGGATTGACATCCGTCCCCACTGCGTCGATGTTGTGCGCCATCAAATATTGCAAGTTCGGATGCTCGGACAGCAGGCGCAGGAGGACGCCGTTCTTCAGCATATTCGCCACCTCGTACCAATGGCCGACGGGATGTAGACACTGGAGAGGCGCGTTGTCGGTGTAGTCACCCCCTTCGCCCGTTGCTTGCGCCCAGCCGATCAACGCCGCGTGCAGGCTGTCGCGCACCTTCTGCGCTTGCTCATCGAGCAATTGCTGTGGCATCTCCTCCCAGGCGAAGCGCAGATCGCGCGCCATCGGCGTCAGCCGCAATCCCACCGTGCGCCCCGGCGATAGCAAGAGCGGGCCTGGGTAGCGATAGCTGTCCTCGGCGGCCAGGAAGTTTTGCACCGGCGCCTGGGTCAGGTAGCTGGTGGTGATGATATGGGGCAGGGGGCGCCCACACAGTCGGCCCACGCGTCGGCTCTTGGCCAGATGGACTTCGATGAAAGTGCGATGTTTGCCGCCGAGTTTGCAGAAGGGATGCAGCGCCTTGACTACACCGGCGCCCTGCGTCCAGCGGCTGCCCACACCGCCCGCAAAGCTGACCACGGCGACCGCGTCAGCGGCGATAGCTTCGCGACCGAGCTTCGCATAGTCGTTGCTCGTCTGAAAATCTGTGAAATCACGTTCATCTGTCAGATCGAACACGTCGCCAGGCTGGACATCGCGGATATCACTGGCGGCGGGCAGGCGATTTTGGGCCAGGCCGATGCGCCCGGCGCGCAGATCGGCCCGGATCTGCTCATGTTGGATGCGGTCGAAGCCATACTCGGCCAGGAGCACCTCCAACTCTTGCCGATCGCTTCGATTCTGCCCGGCGCGCGGCAACATGCGGTCGAAGAGCGTCTGCACCATCCCCGCCAACTCTGGCTGTGTGCGGCATGCAGCCCCGAAATAGTCGAGTTCCGCCCGTTGCGAGGGCGGCAGATCGCGGCGGTCGCGCCGCAGTAATTTCGGTGCTACCATCGTATAGTAGCCGGGCGGCATCAGCGGCAGACGGCGCCCGGCGTCGCTGCCTCCGCCCATTTCGGCGCCGTCCAGTATCGTGGCCCAGGCGCCGCGTTCGTTGATGGCGAAATCGTAAACGACCGGCTGCATGGCAAAAGGCAATGCCGCCTCGAGTTGTTGCTTCGTGCTCGACATGATATCGAGGAGTCGTTCTTGCGCTGCGGTTTTGATGGCCGGGTCGAAGATGAAGCCCATGCCGCCCCCCGACATCCCGCCCAGCATCCAGAACCCCCAAAACTGGTCGCCAAAAGTCTGCCGGGTGCGTGCGATCAGGGTCTCGGTATAGAGATTGCTGGCCCAGGGGATGATGGTTTGGATGGGGCCGAAGAAATTGCGCGTCGTCACCGCTCCGATCTCGTGTACATCACCCGCCCGGAGCGCCGCCACGACCTGATCCAGTATTTGCATAGCTCCTTGCCGGCCCTGCCATTCGGCCTCCGAACGCAGCAGGTATTTCTCTGTCACCATCTCCAGGATGGGGCCAACATTTTGGGCCATGCCGCCATGCACCAGCACCAGGCTGTCTTGCAGGCGCTGCCGCGTCTCCAGTGCGACTTCGTCCGGCCCGAAGATGCGATGCGTGGGCAGAAGGCGCCCGCGGCTGATCCCGAATTCGGGGTCGCCTTCGCTAGTCTGGGCGCCCTGGATGAGTTTGATGCCGGGCCAGAGGCCACCAGAATCCTGCCAGCCGCCGCCCGAACCGGCCAGCCATTCGCCCAAGATGGCGCGCGCGGCCGCCAAGCGGCGCTCGTGCTCTGCCAATGGGCCTGTGAGCGAGCGCGCCTGGCCGGTGGCGCGCATACAGACGGCGATCAAACAGGCCAGGAGGTTGGTGGAGACGGCCAGACGCGAGCCTTTGGGGATGCCGTTGACGTTGCTGACTAACTCGATGCCGCGCCCCGGCCCCACCAGCCGCGCCAGGAGATCGGCCAGGTCTTGTTCCGAACCTTCCATGCCTGGCGGCGTCAGACCAGAGGCGATGAGCGCGGCCTTGAGCAATCCCAGGTGATCCTTGGCAAAGTCGAAGACTTCGGCCAGGCTCGTGATCTCGGCCATCGCGCCCAGATCCACGCTGGCCAGGCGCAGCAGGGGTTCATCGATGACGCGGAAGTAGGCCTCGACGGGTGGGCGCGGGCGGGCGTCGCGTCCGTGCACGCCCAGGTCGATCGAGATATTGAGGACGCGAGCGCCCTCGGGGAAGTCCATCCCCAGGAAAAAGATGTCGCTCCAGGCGCTATGCGATAAATCCATGCGCACCGGCGTCTCTTCATGCAAGATGGGGTAGGGAGCGTCTTCGCTGGGGCGGTGCAGCAGTTCGGGCCGCACGCTCAGCGGCATGTCCGCCGGGTGGCCGATGCGGAACATCCATTGGTTGCCGCGCACCGAGCGCACGCTGCGCCGCACCTGGTCGGCCAATGTTTGGAAGCCGAGACGGTGATACGCTTCGGCCAGGGCGCTGGAAATGGCTTCGCTAGGACCTTGCGCTTCCTGTGCGCGCAGGAAGATGTCGATGGCTTCCTCGAAACGGCGGTGGAGTAGATAGGTGTAGCCGTCGAACGGCACAAAGCCGAGTGGGGGCAAGCCCTGTTTGCGCGGGATGTGGAAGCGATGGATGTCGTAGAGGAAGAAGAGGGCGCGCACGCGCTCGTAGAGGTTGCTGCTGGCGCGACGGAAGGCGTCGAGTTCGGCGCAATCAGCCAAAAGTTGGCGCAGGGTGGCCCCCTGGCAGTACGCGTCCACCGAACGATCGCGGATGGCGGGATCGGGCGAGGTGATGATAGCGACGAGTTGACCAGTCACGATTCTTCCTTGAAAGGGGGTAGGGGCGATTCACGAATCGCCCAGGATCGTTGGGGCAATTCATGAATCGCCCGGAGGGTGTAGGGGCGATTCATGAATTGCCCAGGAAAACGTGGGCGATGTGGTAGTGATTCATGAATCGCCCGGAGGGTGTAGGGGCGATTCACGAATCGCCCAGGAGAGCGGTAGGGGGGGGGGCTGTATAGGCCCCGGGGGGGGGGGTGGGGGGTATACTTCAACCCCCCCTACCGTGTAACTCCCGCGTCGCCAAAAGTTCCAGGATCTGCGTCAACACCGTGTCGCGTTCGGCGCCGCTGAGCGCCAGGGCAAGCTGGGCGATGAGCAGGCCGTACTTGACGCCGACATCGTAACGCTGCCAGGGTCTCTCTAGCGCCAGATAGCGTTCACGCGAGGCCAACCGCGCCAAAGCTTGCGAGAAAGCCGCGCCATCGGCTGTGCCTCTCCCTTCATGCTGTGGCGCCAATAGCTCCATGATCGCCGGCGTCAGGACGTGCATGCCAAAAAAGCACAGGTAATGGCCCGCGCGCAACCCTGGCACCAGCAAACGTTGTTCGGCCTCGGTGGGGGTTGGTTTCTCTATCACATCTTCGATGAGATAGAGGTCTTGGCGACCCGCAACGCGCCTGCCGCCCACGGCGCCGTGGTAACGGAGCAGCGTCTCGCGCGAGGCTTGCACCGCCGACACGGCGCAGGCTTCGGCCTCGGCTACCTCCACCACTTGCTGCGCACAGCCCTTCGGCCCCTCTCCCACCCACAGGTGATCGCCCACCAGATGGAGGAAGGGCTGGCCGCCGACATAATCCCGCGCGCAATAGATGGCATCTCCATAACCGCGCGGCTCCTTTTGCAGGACGAAGGTGAGGCGGCTGGCCAGATCGCCCACCGCGTCGGCGTAGACCTGTTCATCGCCAGGGCAAATGACAACGCAAATATCGTCTACACCCGCGCGCCGTGCTTCCTCGACGAGGACGCGCAAGACTGACTTGGGCGCGCCATCGCGGTCGACGACAGTCTGCAAAGGCAACGTGCGCTGCTCGCGCCCGGCGGCGGTAATGACAGCTTTCGTGATTTTCATGATGACACCTTCTGACGTGAAACGTGAGGCGTGAAACGCTAAGGCAGCAGCTCCACCGCCATCGCCACCGCCTCGCCGCCGCCCAAACAGAGGGCGGCAACACCGCGTTGGAGGCCGCTGTGGCGCAGAGCATAGAGCAAGGTGGTAAGGACGCGAGCGCCGCTGGCGCCAATGGGATGGCCGAGGGCGATGGCGCCGCCGTTGACATTGACCTTGTTCCCGTCGATGCCCAATTCCCGGATGTTGTGCACGGCTTGTGCGGCGAAGGCTTCGTTGATCTCGAACAGATCTACATCGTCCAGATCCCATCTTGCTTTCGCGAGCGTTTTTCGTATAGCAAAAGGTGGCGACGTGAAAAGGCGGAGCGGTTCGAGCGCGTGGTGAGCGTAGGCAACGATGCGAGCAAGGGGTTTGAGACCCTGCTCGGCGGCGAAGCTGGCGTCGGCCACGACCAGGGCGGCGGCGCCATCGGTGATGGAGGGTGCATTGCCGGCCGTGATCGTGCCATCAGGTTTGAACGCGGGTGGGAGAGTAGCCAGCTTTTCGAGCGAGGTGTCGCGGCGAATGCCTTCGTCGGCCAGGATTTCGATGATCTGGCGTTTGTCCCTTAGGGCGACGCCGACGATCTCAGCCCGGAAACGTCCGGTGTCGGTCGCGTCGGCCGCGCGGCGGTGGCTTTCCACGGCGAATTCGTCTTGCGCTTGCCGGGAAATGTCGAAAGTCGAGGCCAACCATTCCGCCAGCATGGCCATGTGCTGGCCGTCGAAAGGATTGCGTAAACCATCGTACACCGTAGCATCGAGCAACTCGGCATTGCCCAAGCGGTAGCCATAGCGGGCCTGCGGGATCAAGTAGGGCGCCATATTCATGTTTTCCATGCCGCCGGCCACATAGCAGCGCCCTTCTCCAGCGCGGATATTGCTGGCAGCGGACATGACCGCGCGCAGGCCAGAGCCGCACACCTTGTTTACGGTGACGGCGCCGATGCTGGGGGGCAATCCGGCATCGATGGCAGCCTGGCGCGCGGGGGCCATGCCTGCGCCCGCCTGCACGACCTGGCCCATCAGCACTTCGTCGATCATGGCGAGATCGACGCCGGCGCGCTCGACAGCCGCGCGGATGGCGTGACCTCCCAGCGCTGTGGCTGGCGTATGGCTGAAGCTGCCGCCGAATTTGCCGATGGCGGTGCGGGCGGCAGCAAGAATGACAGGGGTGGGCGCAGACATAGGTGAGCCTCCTGGAAAGGAACGAGATGGCGGTCGTTGGGCAGCGACTGCCGCTCAGTTGTCAATGGTGCGCTTGACCAATGTGGGCGGCGTCACCGGCGCGGTCGACCAGGTATAAGCCGAGAGCAGTCGTTCCCCCGCCTTCAGTGCGCTTTGAGTGTCGCAAGCATGAATTTCGCATAGCGATTGGCCTATCTCCACGCGCTCTCCGACCTTTGCCCGTAACACGACGCCAACGCCAGCGTCGATAGAATCGTTTTTACGCAGGCGACCGCCGCCAAGCTGAACAACTGTCTCGCCAAAGATGCGAGCATTGGCCGTTGCCAACCAGCCGTCGTGGGGCGAGAGAAGTGAGTGGACGACTGGAGCGCGCGGCAACAGGGCCTCCGGGTCGTCCACTGCGCGCGGGTCGCCGCCTTGCGCGGCCACGAACTCACGGAATTTGGCCAGGGCCTTGCCTTCTTGCAGGACACGAAGGGCCGCCTCGCGGGCGATGTTTTCGTCAGGATAACAACCGCAGAGACGCAGCAGCAGGGCGGCCTCTTCGACGATGAGGGCGCTGAAATCTGGCGGCCCACCGCCCTGCAGCGTGGCAATGGCTTCCTTGACCTCCAAGGCGTTGCCGACGGCGAATCCCAATGGCTGGCTCATGTCGGTGATGCGCGCCGCTGCTCTGCGCCCGGTCAGCGCAGCGATCTCGACCATCGTCTCGGCCAGGGCTTCCGCCGCCGTTATCGTCTGCATGAATGCGCCTTCGCCAACCTTGACATCGAGCAGGATGACGTTAGCGCCGGCCGCCAGTTTTTTCGACATGATCGACGAGGCGATGAGGGGCAGGCTGGGCACAGTAGCCGTGACGTCGCGCAGGGCGTAGAGTTTGCCATCGGCCGGGGCCAGATCGGCGGTCTGACCGGCAACCACCAACCCAATCGTGGCCAATTGCCGCTTGAATTGTTCCAGGCTGAGGTAGGGCGACCAACCAGGGATGGACTCCAGCTTGTCGATCGTCCCGCCCGAAAAGCCCAAACCTCGCCCCGACATCTTACCCATCGGCTGTCCGGCGGCAGCCACCACCGGCCCCAGCGCCAGCGTCACCTTATCACCCACGCCGCCTGTCGAGTGCTTGTCGGCCACCAGGGGAGCTACTTCGCTAAGATCGAGCATGTGACCAGAGCGGGCCATGCTCAACGTCAGGTTTGTGGTCTCCTCGGTGCTCATCCCGCGTAGGAACACGGCCATACACCAGGCCGCAGCTTGATAGTCTGGGATATCTCCGCGCGTATAGCCCTGAACGAAGCAATCGATCTCGTCAGCGGTCAGGGGCAGGCCGTCGCGTTTTTTGGCGATGATGTCAACAGCATTCATGGTCGAAATGAGTTGTGAATCGGTGGGCTCACGCCTGAGAAGGCAGAACGTAAGAGAGTTTAGAGTACAAGTATACGGCAGAGAATCGCATTAAGGAAGCTTCACCCCGCCGGTTTGCCAAAGCCGCGCGGTGTACACGACAATAACCCCATGAGCACCGACCCAGACATTTCTTTGTTAGACGCCATTCCTGAACTACCAGCCACGTCAGGCCCGCCCACCGCTGCCCAGCGTATCATTATCCACGTCCCCGATCGCCACAACCCTGCCCTGCAAAAGGTGATGGAGACAGTGCGTGCAGATGACGAGCTTTACACGCTTTGGTATTGTCAGAACGTCAACGCCGTGACCCGGCTGGGTATGAGCGACCACGGCCCGGTGCACATGCAGATCGTCGCCAATATCGGTCTGCGCATGCTGCGGCTGCTGCTGGCGAGCGGCGCCATCCCCAGCATCGTGAGCGACCATGGTCTGAGCAACGAAGACGCCGAAGTTGTGGTGGTGCTGGCATCTCTCCTGCACGATTTGGGGATCAGTATCCATCGCGCCAACCACGAGGATTACAGCCTCTTCCTGGCCAATCAGAAATTGCCCATCCTCCTGGCGCCCGCCTATCCCGACCCCATCTTGCGCACAGTCGTCCAATCGGAGGTGTTGCACGCTATCATCGCCCACCGCAGCGACGGCAAACCGCTGACGCTGGAGGCAGGGGTGGTGCGTGTGGCCGACGCCCTGGACATGGCGCGTGGACGCTCGCGCATCCCCTTCGAGCGCGGCGAGCTGAACATCCATTCCGTTTCGGCCATGGCCATCGAGCGGGTTCAGATCGAGGCCGGGGAGACGAAGCCCATCCGGGCGCGCATTGCCATGAGCAATTCCGCCGGCATCTTTCAGCTTGACGAGCTTTTGAAAGAGAAACTGAAAGGGTCGGGGCTGGAACCCTACATCGAGGTGTTGGCAACGATCGAGCGGGAGACCGAGACGCCGCTCGTGCAGATTTTTCGCATTTGATGAGGTGATAGGATGACTTTTCCTTCCGATGCCGATGACGCCGAGGCCACGACCTATCCTCGACCACCCGAGCGACGCTTGTCCATGCCCCGCTTCCAGCGCGGGGCGTCTGTGAGCTATGTCTTGCTGGGCGTGACGATTGTCATTTATGCGCTGCAAATGCTTACCGAGGTCGGTCTGGGCCGCGATCTCCCGGCTCTGCTTGGCATCAAGGCGGACGAGCTTATCATCGCCGGGCAATGGTGGCGCTTACTCACGCCAGTCTTCTTGCACGGCTCGCTCCTGCATCTCGGTTTCAACATGTACGCGCTGTACGTTTTGGGGCCGATGCTCGAACGCTACTACGGCCATATTCGTTTTCTGGCGTTATACCTGTTGGCCGGTTTTGGCGGGAATGTCCTCTCGATGATCATGACGCCCGCGCCTTCGCTTGGCTCCTCCACCGCTATCTTCGGCCTGTTGGCGGCGCAGGGCGTCTTTCTCTACCAAAATCGGGCCTTCTTTGGTGATCGCGCTCGACCCGCCCTCATCAACATCCTGACCGTGGCGTTGATTAATTTCATCATCGGTCTTTCGCCCGGCATCGACAACTGGGGACACCTGGGCGGGCTTTTGGGTGGATTGGCTTTTGCCTGGTTCGCTGGCCCGACCTTGCGGGTGGTGAGTTTTGGCTACGATCAGACCCTGGTCGATGGCCGCGACCGCAACCAGGCGCTGCTGGCAGGGCTGGGCGTCTTCCTGATTTTCGCCGCATTGGCTTTCCTTTGGATTGGCAGACAGTAACATCTCCATGACCACCCTCAATCCCGACATCCCTTCGCCCGAGCTGAACAACGCCCTGAACGACGCCATCGCTGCCATGAAGGCGTTCGGCCAAACCGTGCTGACGCCAGAGTTGCTGCTTTACACTTTCAGCCACAGCGAGACCTACAACGCCAGCCGCCTGCTCCAGCATCTTAGCCGCGAGCGCGGATTCGATCTGGCCCAATTCGCCAAGACCGCCGAACAGATGGCCAGGCTGCGCAAGGGACGTGACGGCAAGCTCAGCTTCGCAGCCGGCAACGAGACGATCCCCCTTTCCGACGAGATGCTCGTGGTGTTGGACGAGGGGCGGGGCATCGCGCGGGCGTTGGACGAGGTGCAGGTGGGCACGCACCATGCGCTGGGGGCCATGTCAGAGCGCGGGGTCAGCACCAGCGCCTTTCTCCAACGTCACGGCATCACCCCCGCGGCCATGACCGATCAACTCATGACCGCTGCTGCCATCAAAAAGCAGACGGCCAGCGATCTGGTGGGGCAGGCGCAGGCCGGCGAGTTGAAACCGGTCTACTATCGCCAGGCGTTGCTGCGCGATCTCAGCACCCTGCTCGCCCTGGCCGGCCCTCGCCACGTCCTCCTCGTTGGCCCCGCCGGGGTTGGCAAACGCTCGCTGGTGCAATCCTTGGCGCTGTTGATGGCCGAGGGCAAAGGTCCGGCAGGGCTGAAATCGCTGGTGATGGTGAGCGAAGCTTCGTTGCTGACCGACGCCGCCCAGGCCGTAGAAGCGGGCCTGCGGCAGGCAAAGGGCGGCCTTCTCTTCATCCCCAACATCCAGCGTTTCTTCGGCGGGCCGCTCGATGCCGTCTTCCCCAAGGCCGAGCGGGTGGTGCAAAGAGCCTTCTTGAATGCCGATCCCGTGGTCATCGGCACGCTCAGTCAGACGGATCTGGAAAAATTCGTCGCCAAAATCCCGGCCGTCATCGAAAATTGCCAACGGTTGGATGTGCCCGAACCCGGCGTCGAAGAGGCGGCGGCCATCCTGGGCGTGCACCGGCCACATTTGGAAGCAGAGTACGGCCTGCAGATCAATGCCAACAGCATGGCGACGGTGGCCAATTACGCTCGTCGTTATCTCACGGAAACGCCGTTGCCAGCCTCGGCTCTGCAATTGCTGCACCGCAGTTGCGCGCTGGTGCGTGCCGGCAATCAGGCGCAAAATCCGTTTCGCCCCCCGCAAACCGGCGATGGCACCCGTTTGGACGATGAAGACGTGGCCCTGGCGCTCAGTTTGATGACCGGCATCCCTGTCACCCGGCTGGGCGTGGACGAACGCGCCAGGTATGCCAGCATGGTCGAAGCGATTCGGGCGCGCATCGTCGGCCAGGAAGAGGCCGTCCTTGCGATCTCGCGCGCGGTCAAGACGGCGCGGGTGGGTCTCAAGGACCCCAAGCGGCCGATTGGCTCGTTCCTCTTCCTGGGCCCCACCGGCGTCGGCAAGACCGAGCTTTCGAAAGCTCTGGCCGAGTTCATGTTCGGCGACGAAGCCGCGCTGTTCGAGCTGGACATGAGCGAATACCAGCAGGAACATAGCGTGGCCCGGCTGATCGGCGCGCCGCCTGGCTATGTGGGCTACGAGGGCGGCGGTCAGCTGACCGATCACGTGCGTGCTCACCCCTACACCATCGTGCTCTTCGACGAGGTAGAGAAGGCTCATCCCCGCGTGCTCGATTTGCTCTTGCAGATGATGGAGGAAGGCCGCCTGACCGATGGCCAGGGTCGCACGGCCTATTTCAACGAAGCTGTCATCATCCTGACGAGCAATCTTGGCTCCGAATATCTGAACGAACCGATCGTTAGCGAGCACCACCGAGAATTGGTGATGGAGAGTGTGCGCACCTTTTTCCGCCCGGAGTTTTTGAACCGTCTGGACGAGATCATCATCTTCCACGCCCTCTCGCCCGATGACTTGCGCCAGATCCTGAATTTGTTGCTGAAGAAGGAAGTGGCGTTGCTAGAACCGCGCGGCCTGAAGATGGCGGTGGATGAGGCTGCCCGCGCCTGGCTTTTGGCGCAGAATGATCACCCCGAATGGGGCGCGCGGCCTTTGCGCCGGATCATCCAGAAGTATTTGCGCGAGCCGCTGGCGGATTATCTGCTGGCGCAAGATCCGACGCCGGGAACAGTGGTGCAGGTGGGATCTGGCGCAGAAGGTTTGACCTTTGCGATGACAGCGCCGAGAGATTCCTCCTGAAGCGTGACGATGTCAATCCTTAGCCGGTTTGTTGCGTTTGGCCCCGCGCTGGCGGTGGGACTTTCAATTGAGCTACGTCGTCTTCGGTGAGCGGGGGTTCGGGCCAATCAGGGGCTTCGTCGCGAGCGCTCAGCCGAGCGGCGACGGGGGGACGGGGCGCGGCAGGGGGTTGGGCGGCTTCGTCCCGAGGCTCAGCCCGAGGGGCGGCGGGGGGCTGTTGGGCGGGCGGGGGAGCGGCTTCGTCCCGAGGCTCAGCCCGAGGGGCGGTGGGCGGGTGCACCTCCACCTCGTATTCCGGCTGGCCATCTGGCCCCAGTTTGGCGTTTACTTGCGTCATGTTGCTGCCAGCGCCGGAGAGGTTGATGGGCGGGGGCTGGAGCTGCTCGGCGATAGCCAGCATGTGTACTTGCAGGTGCGGCGGCAGGGTTTTGATGTAGGTGAGCATGTCTTGCCAGACGCGCTTGCGTTGCTCGTAGGCAATCGTGTCGGCGCGAACGCTGTCCAGGGCCTCGCCCATCTTGTCGGGCAAGCCGTCGATGGTGAGATAGAGGGGGGCGTCGCCTCGAAGCTCGTAACCCATGTGACGCAACGCCTGTAGCAGTTGCTGTCGGATCGCGGCCAGTACTTCGGCGTTGGCTTCCGAACCCGGGAAGACATGGATGAGTTTGCCGAAGATGTCGGCGCCCGGCGCGGGCGGATGGGTGCGTTCGTAGCCTTTGACGGCTTGGAGCACAACTTCGTTGACGCTGTCGTCGCGCTTTTGTTCGCGCTGCCAGGCATCCCAACTGGTTATTTCCGCTTGCCTAGCTTTGTCGCCGCAGTGGCGGATATTCAAGCGGGTAGTGTAGTGCAGCTTGAGCTTGAGGGGGACGCCGCCGGTGGTGACGCTGATGACGGGGGTCAAGAGTTGTTCGCGGACGTCCACGTGTTCGTGGATTTCGTCCAGGCCAGGGGTGAGGAAAACCAAACCCGGGCCGTCGATGCGATGGAAGCGGCCCCAACGGTAGATGATGATTTCCTGGCCTTCAGGAACGATTTCGGTGAAAGGCATGGCGGGTCTCCTTCTCTCAGGCGGGGAGAGCAGGCAGGTTGGCCAGATATTGGCCGAAGACAGGGGTGAAGATTTCGTCGCGCGGGCCGATCAGGAGGCCGCGCGTTCGCAGTAACGTGAGCGCTGGCGCGTCGGTGGCGTCGTGGGGTTGATGCCGCGCCAGGCGGTGGAGGACCATCTGTTCGTGGTAGTGAAGGGATTGGAGGATGCGACGGCAGGCGTCGTGGATGTCGGAGTGGCGAGCCAAAGCGACGACAACGTCGCCAGTTGGCGCTTCTGCCAGATAGATTTCGTGGATGAGCTTGAGCAGCATGGCATGGCCGCCCGCCAGATAGACGATGCTGGAGAGGGTGGAGCTGGTGAGGGGGACGGCGACTTGGGCGTTGAGATAGGTGAGCATGGCGCGCGCATCTTCGCGGTTGTAGGGGCGCAGGGCGTAGATGCGGTTCATGAAAAGTTCGTAGAATTTGCTGTCGGTGCGCAGGTTCATGCCCTGGCCCAGCCGGTGAGGCAGGCGTTTGCTGAAGAGCAAGTAGCTGAGGATATCGCGGTTTTCGTCGCGGAGGGTGCGGAGTTGCTCCAAGAGGTCGAGGGGGCCGCGCTGGAGGAGTTTGTCGACGTCGTCGAGTACGATGACCAGGCGACGGTCAGGTTGGCGGCTGAAGTCGCGCAGGAGGCCGCGCAGCATCTGGCTGTGTCGTTCGGCCTGTTCGCTGCCCCAGGGGATGACGTTCGAGCTGATCCCCACGGTTTGTTCGACTTCCGCGCGCAGAAGGCGCCAGAATCCGCCCGGTGTGCCGTCCCATTCGTTGCCGATGACGACGACGTAGTGCAGATCGAGGGGTTCGCCTGTAGGCGCAGGGAGGGAGCGGTGCTGAGTGCGCAGGCAGTTGAGCAAGTTGGATTTGCCGATGCCGGCGATGCCAACGAAGGCGCTGGAGAGGCCGCGACGGGCGAAGTCGGTGATGAGGGCGATTTCGTCAGCGCGGAAGTGGGGAGGAAAGCGGTTGAGGGTCATGGCAGGAGCTGGCGCAGGCAGGCAATGGTGAGGTGTAGCATTGGTGGATAAGTGTCTATGCTATAACGAAATGGTTGCAAGAGCTAAAAGGTTTGGTCGGGGCTTCAGGAGACGGCGTGCAGGAGGGCTGTGCTGTCGTCGGGTTCGCTGGGGATGAGGAAGAGGTGCAGGTGGCGGGGGCCGAAGATGCCGCGGTGGGGATGGAATTCGATGTCGGCGCTGAAGCTGGGGCCGGTGACGATGAGGGCGGAGGCGACTTGAGAGGCGCGCCCGCTGGTTTCCCATGCGCGGCGCCAGGTTTCCAGGTCGGGATAGATGTGGTCGGTGGGGAGGAGAAGGATGTGGCGGGCAGGAAGGAGGGCAGGTAGCCAGGTTCGGTGGGGGGCAGGCAGGAGGATGAAGGAGCCGGTGGCGGCCAGGGCGGCGTCGGCGCTGGTGAGTCCCAGGGTGGGGGAGGCGGCGAGGGTGGCGAGGGCGGGCGGAATGAGGGTGATGCCGGCGTCGTGGGCGGCGTCGGCAAAGCCAGGCAGGGGGAGGTGGTCGGCCGGCCAGGCGAGGACTGTGCGCGCGTTCAGATCGAGGAGGGTGCGAAGGAGGCCGAGGCGGGCGGCGGCGATGGTTTGGTGGCGTTCCCAGGTTCCACCCAGGCGTTGCCAGGAGGCCAAAAAGTCGGTGATGAGGGGTTCGATCGTGGCTTCAGTCGGCATAGGGGGAGGCGATGAGCGCGCGCGCCTGGGTCAGGATGTGGTCGAGCATGGCGGGGGTGAGGCGGCCCGTCTGGGTGTTCTGGCGGCTGGGGTGGTAGGAGGCGATGAGGGCGGGGTGGGGCGGGGGGAGGAGGCGCTGGGCGCCGTGGGTGAAGTGCAGACCGCGCAGGTATGGCCAGATGGAGGAGGGGCGCAGGAGGCGGAGGTAGCTGTCGAAGGCGATCTGGCCCAGGGCGAGGATGACGCGCACGTTTGGCAAGAGGCTTAGTTCGCGGTTGAGGAAGGGGAGGCAGTTGGCGAGTTCGACGGGGATGGGCCGGTTGTCGGGCGGGGCGCAGCGGGCGGCGGCGGTGATGAAGGCGTTGTGAAGTTCCAGGCCGTCGGAGCGATGGCGGGAGGTGGGTTGGCTGGCGAAGCCGGCGCGATGGAGGGCGGAGATGAGGAAGTCGGCGGAGCTGTCGCCGGTGAACATGCGACCGGTGCGGTTGCCGCCGTGGGCAGCAGGGGCCAGGCCGAGGATGAGTAGCTGGGCGTTGGGGTCGCCGAAGCCGGGGAGGGGTTTGGCCCAGTAGTCGTCGTTTTGGTAGGCGCGGCGTTTGGTGGCGGCGATTTGCTGGCGCCAGGAGAGGAGGCGAGGGCAGCGGGTGCAGGTGAGGATGTCGTGGTGAAGTTGGTCCCAGGGGGGCATGGGTGTTCCGTGTTTCGTTTCCCGGTGGCCGTTGTGGGCTATGTTGCGTTGCCAGCGGCGATCCAGGTTTCCAGGGCGGCGAGGGCGCGGGCGGCGTAGGCGTGGTAGCGGTCGGCTTTGTGGCGGATGGGTGGGTCGAGGTCGGGGAGGAGGCCGAAGTTGGCTTTCATGGGTTGAAAGTGGCGGGGTTCGGCGTGGGTGACGTAGTGAAAGAGTGCGCCCATCATGGTTTCGGGGGGCATGACGGCGGGGGGCAGGCCAGAGAGGAGGCGGGCCAGGTTGATGCCGGCGAGGAGGCCGCCAGCCACGGAGCTGACGTAGCCTTCGGCGCCGATGATCTGGCCGGCGAAGAAGAGGTCGTCGCGGTCGCGCCATTGCAGGGTGGGACGCAGAAGGGTGGGGCTATTGAGGAAGGTGTTGCGGTGCATTTGGCCGAGGCGCACGAAGTCGGCTTGTTCGAGGCCGGGGATGAGGCGGAGGACGCGTTGCTGTTCGGGCCATTTGAGGTTGGTCTGGAAGCCAACGATGTTGTAGAGGGTGCCGGCGAGGTCGTCTTGGCGGAGTTGGACGACGGCGTAGGGGCGGCGGCCGCTGCGGGGGTCGCGCAGGCCGACAGGTCGCATGGGGCCGAAGGCGAGGGCCATGAGGTCGCGGTCGGCCAGGACTTCGATGGGGAGGCAGCCTTCGAAGAAGCGTTCGTCTTCTTTTTCGAATTGGCGTAGTTCGATCCGTTCGGCGGCTCGCACGGCTGCCACGAATGCTTCGTATTGCTCTTTGTCCAGCGGGCAGTTGATGTAGTCGCCTTCTGTTTGACCGGAATCGCGGTCGTAGCGCGATTGACGCCAGGCGGGGGGCATGTGGATGGATTCGAGGGTGACGATGGGGGCCAGGGCGTCGTAGAAGTAGAGGTAGTGGCCGGGGCACTGGTCAGTAAGGGCGCCGATGCTCGCGGCCAGGGCTGGCGAGGTGAGGGGGCCGGTGGCGATGAGGGTGGGGCCGGGGGGGATGTCCGTGGCTTCGGCGCGGGTGACTGTGATGTGAGGGTGAGAGGAGATGGCCTCGGTCACGTCGGCGCTGAAGTGGTCGCGGGCGACGGCCAGGGCGCCGCCGGCGGGGAGGGCGTTGCGGTCGGCGCAGGCGATGATGAGGGAACCGAGCCGGCGGAGTTCGGCCTTGAGCAGGCCCAGGGCTTTGTCGCTGGCTTGGGCGCCGAAGGAGTTGGAGCAGACGAGTTCGGCGAAGTCGGTAGTTTTATGCGCTTCGGTCTGGCGAGCTGGCCGCATTTCGTAGAGTGAAACGCGCCAGCCGCGCTGAGCGAGTTGCCAGGCGGCTTCGGAGCCAGCCAGACCAGCGCCGAGGATGGTCACGGCCGGGGGGGATGAAGAGGGGACGAGCATGGGGTGGGGGTCAGGGTGGGGCCAGGAAGCGAAAGAAGGGGGCGTCGGCGCTGCCAATGTATTGCACCAGGACGTTGGCTTTGGCGTCTGGGGGGAATAGGTCAAGGATGCCGGCGACATGCGCCGTGTCGGGGAGTTGGAAGGGTGTGCCAGCGCTGGCGATGTGGAGGAGGTGGCGTTTGATTTCGATGCAGGCAGTGGCAGAGCCGATGATCAGGATGGCGATGAGGAGGAGTTTCTTGGTGCGCCCGAAGGAGTCATCGTACAAGGCTTTGCCGGCAAACACCGCCAAGACGAAAAGGGCGGGGATGGAGGTGCGCATGACGAAGTCTTTGCCGACGCCGATGCGCACGAAGGGAAAGAGGCAGAGGCAGAGGATGGCGGTGAGAAAGAGGCCGCGGGAGGATTTATCCCAGTTGTTGGCGTTGGTGGCAAGTAGGGCGGCGAGAAGGCCGAATTCCAGAAGGTAGAAAATGGGGAGTAGAGCCGCGCCGATGGCTTTGGTGGCGGGAGTTTTGCTAAGCTTGGGGATGAAACCGATGGTGAGGCCCAATTCGGCCTGGACAGAGGGGGCGACGTTGTAGAGTTTGGCGCTGAAATAGAGGCCAAGAACCAACAAGAGCAGAAGCCCGCAGAGGTTCGGAAGCGAGATGTAGCTCCTGAGCTTGTTGGCTACAGTTTCGCTCTGATCGCGGCGCAGGAAATCCCAGAGGGCGTAGGGCGCCAGGCCGATGAGTATGAAGGGCGACCACAGCGTGATCAGGCTGAGGTAGAAGATGACGTGGCGACGACCCGTAATGCGGTCTTGATGTTGGTGGAGGAGGGCGTAGAGAAGCAGGCCGATCCCAATCCATCCGGCGAGGGCCTGGTGGGGCACCCAGAAGAGTAGGGTCGTGTGCGAGCTGTATTGCCAGCCGATGGACCAATGTTCGATGTGTTCCCAACTGAGGTGATTGGCCGTGAGCCAGTTGGGAAGGAGTCGGTTGACGATGGGGACGACTGTCGCCCGTCCGATCAGATCGAGGCCGGAGAAGAAGACGAAGAGGAGGAGAACGGTGGGGGTCAGGCGTCGCACCAGGACGGCGAACCAGAGGAAGGACAGGGCAAAGCCGGCGAAGCTCCAGAGCAGAAGGGCGTAGTTCGCCATTTGCCAGCCAACCAGTTTGCCGAGCAGGGCAGCGGGGAGATAGTAGGCGACATAGTAGACGATGGGAACGGCGCGTCCATCGAGCTGGTAGACGACCGGCCAGGGGCGTTCGCTCAGATCCTTGAGGAGGGCGTTGTGTTTTTCCCAATCGATATCTTGCATGCCGTAGCCGCCGATGCCGGAGATGGCGACGAGGAAGATGCAGAGGGCGACGACGAGGAGGATGGTAACAGGCGAGAAGGGGATGGGGGTGTGGGATTGCGCCGCGGGCTTCGTCCCGAGGCTTCGTCGCGAGCGCCCCTCGGCCTGAGCTCGGGACGAAGGCTCAGCCGAGCGGCTCAGCCCGAGGGAGAGCCGGCGGGCGGCGCGAATCTGGAGGAAGATGGGCAGGAGCGCCGCCAGCGAGCAGAGGATGGTGTAAGGCGATTTCAACCAGCCGCAGAAGAAGATGACGACGGGGAGCGCGAGAAAGATCAGCGAGGCCGGAATGAGGTAGGCGGCGATCTGTTCGAGGTCGCCAGAGCGGATGCTGCGCGTGGGCGCCTGGGGGGTCATGATAGCTGTGGCTGAAAGCTTGCTGGGGCGATGGTGAGGGTTCATTCGGGCTATTGCGTTAGTATACAGCCTTGTGGACACTGACAGAGAAACACGGATTTGTCTTCTTGCTCTTTGTCTTTGCCTTTGGTTGCGCTCAGGGCAGGCCCTTCGAGTGCGCTCAGGGCTGGCCCTTCGACTGCGCTCAGGGCAGGCCCTTCGACTGCGCTCAGGGCAGGACCGTCGACAGCGCTCTGCGCACGCCCTTCGACTGCGCTCAGGGCAGGCCCTTCGACTGCGCTCAGGGCGGGCCCTTCGACTGCGCTCAGGGCGGGCCCGTCGA
>JAYRVO010000146.1:0-3243 GCA_041918515.1 Chloroflexota bacterium
AGAAGACGCTGCGTAACGCCATCGGCTGGAGCTACGGCCTGCTCACTCCGACCGAGCAGACTCTCTTCACGCGCCTGGCCGTCTTCGTCGGCGGCTGCACGCTGGCCGCGGCCGAGCTGCTGTGCGGCGCTGACGCCGCGCTCACCCCGTCGCTCCCGTTCTCCCTCTCGCCCCCGCAGGTTCTCGACGGCATCGCCTCGCTGCTGGACAAGAGCCTGCTGCACCGGCAGGCCGGCTTGTACGGCGAGCCGCGTTACGCGATGCTGGAGACGGTGCGCGAGTATGCGTTGGACCGATTGGCTTTGAGTGGTCAAGAAGCGACGATGCGCGGGCGACATGCATGTTGCTTCCTGTGGATTATCGAAAACGCCGAACAAGCAAACCTTGATCCCAGTCATATTCAACTCCTGCGACGGATGGATGACGACATTCACAATGTGCGAGCCGGGCTTGCCTGGGCAGTGAAACATGACATTCAGGCCGCACTGTTGTTCACCACGGCCCTGCTTGATTGGCTGAAATCGAGAGGTCCGTTTGCGGAAGGAAGTCTTTTGATTGACGAAGTCTTGAACTTGCCTGGCGCTTCGACTCATACGATCCCTCGCGCTAAGGCATTGTTTATGGCAGCAATGCTGCTGTTCTTCAATAACGATGCAGACAAAGCCCAGGCTCATGCAGAGGAATGTTTGGCGCTCAGCCAGGAACTAGATTACGCCAAGGGAGTCGCCGATGCCTTGCTTAGCCTGGGACGAATCGCTCATTCTAGCTGGCATGATGAGGCCGCAGCCCGCCATTATCTCGAAAAAGCCGTTGTGAGCTTCAAAATCCTGGGCCACTCAGGTGGCATCGCGCACGCCTTGGTGGTATTGAGCGAGATCGCCTTTATGCAGGGGGACTGCAAAAACGCGCGCGAATTAGCTGAAGAATGTGTCAACGTCGCACAGCAAGCGGGCCTTTCATCTTCATGGCCGCTCGGTATCCTGGGTAGTATCGCATGGGCCGAGGGCGATCTGAACAAGGCGAGGTCAATATATGAACAGCAACTGACAATCGAGCGGCCAAGAGGGAGCAAGGCCAACCTAGCGTACGCACTTACGATGTTGGGCAACATCGCTACCCGCCAGGGTGATTACACGACCGCTCACGCTTATCTGGGCGAGGCGTTGGAGCTGTCGAAGGGGATGAGCCAAGTCCAGGTGTACAGGTGTTTTTTACCCTTGGCGGCCCTGGCCCAGGCAGAGGGCGACCATAAACAAGCAATCCGGTTGTATCAAGAGAGCCTGGCAGGAATAGCAGGAATAGAGGGTAATGGAGATCTGTGGAGCGATTACCTGCTCCATCTGGCAGATCTGGCTGAGGCCATGGGCCAGCACGAGTTGACTGCTCGATTGCTGGGCGCGATAGAAGCAGTGGACACAAGTGGCTATCGTCTGAAGCCTGACGACCGCGACGAGTACAACCATCTCGCGGACGCGGCCCGCATGCACCTGGGCGCAGCGGGCTTCGACGTCGTCTGGGTAGAGGGCCGGGCGTCCCCATTTGAGCAGGTCGTGGAAGAGGCGGTCTCGATCCTGGAGGCAACGCTGCACGTCCAGGACCAAGCAACACTTGCCTGATAGACTTGTAAACGTAGTAGCTCGACAATGTTAGATTAAGAACGACACAGGCTTTACTTGAAGACCCAGTCGGTGTATCATCTTCCTGATGCGCTCTCACGCATCAAGGAGATGATACCGATGAGCGAGCCGGTCGATGACCTCTATGTCCCCCAGCGTTGGGGCTTGTCCGCTGAAGTGATCGCCGACCTGGGCGACCGCTTGCGGCGGTTTTGGGGGCGCTTTCGCCCCTGCTTCCAGACGCAAACGCGAGATAGCAGCGTTCATGCCTGGACCTATCTGCGTGGGCTGCTTGGCTTAGAAGGCGAACGCAACTTTGCGAACATCGCCCGGCGCGTCAATGGCCTGGCGGATGACGGTCAGAATGTGCAGCAATTCATGTCTGACTCCCCCTGGTCGGCGGCGACAGTCATCCGACAAGTCCAGGCCGAGGTGGCGGCCACCCCCGCATTGCGTCATGGGGGGGTCGTGTTGTTGGATGAAAGTGCCGACGAAAAAGCCGGCGCCAAGAGCGCCGGGGCGGGGCGGCAGCACAATGGGCGGCTGGGCAAGATCGAAATGAGCCAGGTCGGCGTTTTTCTGGCCTTTTACAAGGATCACGTGTGGACCTGGGTCGACGGCGAGTTATTCTTACCCGAACACTGGTTCACGCCGGCCCTGGCCGCGGAACGCAAACGCCTCGGCATTCCCGCCGAGCGCGAGTTTGCCACCAAAATCACGCTGGGTTGGCAGATGCTCCAGCGCGTCATCGCCCACGGGTTGCCCTTCGAGGCGGTGGCGTGTGACGATCTCTATGGGCGCAGCGGTTGGTTGCGCCAGCAGATGGCGGCGGCCGGCCTCCTGTACATGGCCGAAGTGCCCGAAAACACCCAGGTCTATCTGCGCCAACCCGAACTGCGGTCGTTTCCGTCGCCCGAGGGCAACCCGTCGCCCGAGGACGACCCGCCGCCCGAGCGGCTGCTCCGGCCACGTGACGTGACGGCCCCGGCGGCCATCGCCGTCCGCCAACTGCTCACTGCGGCCGAAACCCGCTTTCGCCGCATCCAGGTGCGCAGCACCGAACGCGGCGACCTGCAGGATCCGTTCGCCATGCGCCGCGTCTGGACCCTACGCAACGGTGAACTGGCGGAAGAGTGGCTGGTCATCCGCCAGGAAGATGACCAGCGGTACTCCTACGCCTTGAGTAACGCCGCCCCGGACACGCCCGCGGCGCGGTTGGCCTGGCTGAAATGCGTGCGCCATTTTGTGGAGCGCAGCAACCAGGACGCCAAATCCGAAGTCGGCTGGGATGAATTCCAAGCCCAGAAGTTCCGGGCCTGGGAACACCAACTGGCGCTGACCATCCTGGCCACGTGGTTCATCGCCCAAACCAAACACGAATGGGCCCAGACTTACGCCCGGGATGCGGCGTTGCTCCAGGAGTTGCAGGTGGACCAACTTCCGGCCCTGTCAGTGGCTAACGTGCGCGAGTTGCTCCAAGCCGTCTTGCCGTTGCCGCAACTGTCGCCCGCAGAAGCCACCCGCTTGGTCATCCAACATTTGGTCAATCGGGCCCATTCGACGGCGAGCCGGCTCCGTACTCAACGCCGAGCACGTGACCCCACCTAATCTAACATTGTCGAGGTAC
>JAYRVO010000147.1:0-10804 GCA_041918515.1 Chloroflexota bacterium
CTCCAACGGCAACAGCAAACTCATCGCCAACGGCGCTGAATCCACGCCGATTGTCTTCACCTCGCTTGCAGATGACACAGTGTGCGGGACCGGAGCGGCTAATGAGACGGTCTGCGACAGCAACAACGACGGCTCGGTTTCGGCGCCTGCACCGGGGCAATGGGGCGGCATCTTCTTTGATGCTGACAGCGACCCGACGAGTAGTGTGCAATACGCCGTCTTGCGCTATGGTGGTCTCTCCTCCGTCGGAGTTATCAGAGTTTCCAACCTCTCCCCGACCATCTCGTATGTAACCTTCAAGCAGAATTACCGGGGTCTAGATATCTTGGATGGTGCACATCCGACTTTGCAGTGCAACAATTTCGAAAGCAGTGTCTCGATGGGTATCTACAACAACCGCCCTACCAACATCGTCATTGCAGAAGGACAGTGGTGGAACAGCGCATCCGGGCCGAAGCATGCCTCGAATCCTGGTGGTACAGGTGATGCTGTGTCCGACGGTGTCGACTTCACGCCCTGGTCGCTGGCGGCTTGCACACACGGAGCGGAGATGCGCTCATGGACGTTCATGTTCTACCTAGACGGAGACAGCAAAGGTCTCGATGATAATTACGAAGGCGTGTTCAATCAGCTTGAGCTGGTGGCAAACAACACCAGCATCAATCTCATCGTGCTTTGGGATCGTGCAGGCGCCGGAAACACCAGGTATTACCGCGTCAAGTACGATGGCAATTTGAATCAGATGGCGTCTTATCAGGAAGGGGTGGACGTCTGGAGCAAGGGTGAGCTAAACATGGGTGATGGCGCGACGTTGCGCGATTTCGTGTTGTGGGCGAGAAGGCAGTATCCTGGCGAGCGAACCGCCCTAATCATCTCAGATCATGGCACAGGGCTCAACGGCACCGCTCAGGACGTGACAAGCGGTGATGACTGGATCAAGCTTCGCGAGCTGAGCGATGCACTTTCAGCGGCGATCACAAATGGCAGCAGCAAACTCGACGTCTTGTTTGCAGATTCCTGTCTGATGGGCATGCTGGAAGATGCGTACCAGATTCGAAACTATACCAACTTCTACATTGCCAGCGAAAACGTTATTTGGATCACGCCAAACGGCGCATCTCAACCGTATCCTAGCTACCTGGCTGGAGTTGGGGCATCCACTACACCCGAAGAGGTCGCGCGAAAGATCGTGCTTGGCTATGCGGCTTGGCTGGATCATGACTACCCCGGTCAATACGGGTATACGTTGTCAGTTGCGGATCTTTCCAAAATTGGCCCGTTAGCGACGGCTACCGGAAACCTCGCATCTGCTCTACGAGCACAGATTGGCAGTTATGCTGCAACAATCGCGGCGGCGCGTACGGCTACACAGAAATTCGATTCCACCGGTGATGAGGAAATAGGTGTCGGTGATGAGTATATCGATCTCTATGATTTCGCTCGTCAAATTAAGCAAATGACAGCGGACACCGCAATACAGGCGCTAGCACAGGCTGTAATGGACGCGGTAGATGCCTACATTGTCGATGGGGCAGAAATACACCGTTCTGGAAGTGTGAAATTTGCCGGGCTGGATAATAGCCGTGGCGTGGCCATCTTCTTTCCAGAAGGAGATTTCAAGCGCAGCTTCTATTCTGGTCAGAACCTTGACTTTGCCGCGGATGCTGCATGGGGGCATGCGCGTGACCTTGCCGCCAATGCCGATGGACCAGGATGGGGTGCGCTGTTGGTTGACTACGTAGAGAAACAGACTCCTGGCGCCCCAGACAACCCTGCGCCTCCTGCACTTGCAGAACCGATAACCCCGGAGCGCGAGATGGTCCATTTGCCATTCATCATGAGAGACAGGTAAGTTTGCCCCTTCTCTGGCTCTCACACTTTCCGTCTGCATTGTCAGATGACCATGCCAGACCTTTGCAGATACTGCCGTACCTGCCTGAGAGCAATCGACTCTCGAGCACGCACCAGCGCAGGTGTGTCTCCGCTGTAGCCAGCGCAATAATATGAGCATGCGGCAGATCGAAATTCTCCGGCAGGCCCAACCAAGCGCTCCGATTGCTGCTAACGGTCGGAGCGCTCCTTGACAGCGCCATCCGTGTGTTTGGGCTTGTCCATCTGCCGGGCCCGATTTGACGCCATATAACAGAAATATGATAATGACTCTATGCCAGAACAATTATCGTCAGCCTGGCGCATTGTCTTCTACAAGAATGCCCGCGGCCATAGCCCCATTGCCGAATACTTGAACTCGCTTTCTGTATCTGAACAGGCAGCGGCAACAGAAGCCTTTCGCCTTTTGCGTGAGTTCGGTCCCTTGTTGGGAATGCCACACGCCAAACACATCGATGGCAAGCTTTGGGAGCTACGCCCAGGTCCGCATCGCTTTTTCTACTTTGCCTACGTTGGTCGTCGATTTGTCATCCTCCATGCTTATCGCAAACAGAGCCAAAAGACGCCTCCTCAGGAGTTGGCTACCGCCGAGCGCCGGCTAGCTGAGGTCATGACAAGAGGATTTGAAGATGGATAATAATGACCCATTCCTGCCCTTCGAAGTATGGGAAACCGAGCGATTGCAGGATCCTGAGTTTGTCGCTGCGCTGGCCGTGCGCGAACCGGCCTATCAAATCACCCGTCTGCGCATCCTGCGTGGCCTTACCCAAGCTCAACTCGCTGAACTAGTCGGCACCAGGCAGTCAAGCATCGCCCGGCTCGAGCGCGGATTGACGCCGCCCAATTTGTCCTTCCTGAACAAAGTCGCTGCGGCGCTGGGAGCTCGCGTCGAGGTGCACCTGTTGCGTTTGGACGATGCGGCTTCGGTGCACGGGTAGGGATTTTTGTGCACCCAGCGGGTTGACGAAAGATGAAGGACGAATTACCTTCGTCCCTTCGACAAGCTCAGGACAAGCTCTCCGCCTTTCGTCCGTGGTCGAGCTAAACACAGAACTGATTTTTTCGAGATGACTTCAGTTTAGCAGCAGTCGGAGCACTTCTGGGGGTACAGGGGGTGGGGAGAGTCAAGTCCGGGGCGGGGATGAGGCGCGGCAACGGCACGACGATAGCCATCCGTCATGCGATTGCACCTCCTTTTTGTCGTTCATATCATCCTAATATTATAATAAATCATCACCTCAACACGACCTGTGATCCTCCGCCGCCATGAATGCCCGCGACCCCATCAACCGCCACAGCAACACGCCGCTCTATCAGCAACTCTACGAGCATCTGCGCGGCAAAATCCGCGCGGGGGACTTGCGGCCCGGCGACCTGCTCCCCACCGAAAACGACCTGCTCGACCAGCACCAGGTCAGCCGGGCAGTGGTGCGGCAGGCGCTGGACGAGTTGGTGCGCGAGGGGCTGATCTACCGGCAGCGGGGCCGGGGCACATTCGTGGCGCATCCCACGGTCGAGCAAGGGCTGGTGCGCGTGGTCAGTTTCACCGATGACATGCGCCAGCGCGGGTTCACGCCGGGCACCAAAGTGATCTCTGCCGGATTGCTGCCCGCCCCGGCTGAAGTCGCCGCCAACCTGGGCATCGGGCCGGGCGAGGAATTGGCCCGGATCGAGCGTCTGCGCCTGGCCGACGGCGAGCCGATGAGCATCGAAGTCTCGCACCTGGTGCACGCCCATTGTCCCGGCGTCTTGCGCTTCGATTTCGCCCAAGAGCCGCTGCGCGAAATCCTGCAACGCCAGTATGACTTGCGCATCGAGAGCGCCCACCAATCCATCCGCGCCATCGCCGCCACAACCACGCTGGCTGCGCAACTCGGCATCCCCCTCGCCGCTCCGATCCTGTTCATCGAGCGCGTCTCGCGTTTGCCTGTCGGCGTCCCAGTGGAATTTCTGCAAATCTTCCATCGGGGTGATAGATATGTGTTGTACAACGAACTACGTGGTTGAAGGCGAAAATTGAATGAATATAGCTATCGAGACCGATAATCTGGTGAAACGATATGGCAATGTAACTGCCGTCGATGGGTTGTCTTTGCGCGTCATGCGCGGTGAAATATATGCGTTTCTTGGTCTCAATGGCTCAGGCAAGACGACAACCATTCGGTTGCTGCTGGGAATGCTCAGACCAACCTCGGGGGAAGCACGCGTGTTGGGGGCAAGAATACACGAGCGTGACAGGAAACCATGGGATTCTGTCGGGTATCTGGTTGAAACCGCAAATGCCTATCCTGAACTCTCCGTACGCGAGAACCTGGAAGCAATGCGTCGCCTTCGTCCTGGAACCGAGGCGAAAGCTGTCGATCGCGTCATCGAACGCCTGGGCTTGATCCCTTATACTGATCGGCGTGCGGGCGTGTTGTCGCTCGGGAATGCACAACGTCTTGGCATTGCCAAAGCATTGTTGCATAATCCCGAACTGCTCATCCTCGATGAGCCAGCAAATGGGTTGGACCCGGCCGGTATTGTCGAAATACGAAACCTTCTGATCGAACTGGCGCATGAACGCGGCGTCACCGTCTTCATGTCGAGCCACATCCTGGGGGAAGTATCGCGGCTTGCCAGACGAATCGGGATTATCCATCAAGGGCGGTTGCTGCAAGAAGTGGATGTGGATGAACTCGAACGCAATCGCCGGCGACGACTTCTCGTACGGACGCGCAATTGTCAGGCTGCTCATGCCTGGCTACTCAGCGCGGGGTTTTCCGCTGAGCTGACCGCAGATGGCGCAGTCGCGATCAAGGACGCTGCCGCCATCGAACGACCGGACGATATCGCGACTCGGCTCGTTCATGCCGGCCATGCACCGACCCTGCTCGACGTTGAACAAGAAGACCTCGAGCAGTACTTTCTGAGACTCGTTGGCATGATGGACGGCGGAAACACAAGATGAACAACATGGCTCAAGCGATATGGGTGGAGTTGCTCAAAGCGCGTCGATCCCGAATGCCCTTGTTCACTGCGCTCGGATTTGCATTACTTCCAATCGTGGGCGGTTTCTTCATGATTGTTCTGAAGGATCCAGAACTTGCGCGTCGTGTGGGCTTGATCAGCGCCAAGGCGCAGATCACGATGGGGGTCGCTGATTGGCCCACATACCTGAGTTTTCTTGCTCTGGCTACGGCGGCGGGCGGACTCATCCTTTTCAGTCTCATCGGCAGCTGGGTATTTGGCCGCGAGTTTTCTGACCACACGGCCAAAGACCTTCTCGCCTTGCCCACCTCACGCTCCACGATTGTGGCCGCCAAATTTGTCGTGATCGCATTGTGGTCGGCCGCATTGGTAGCCATGATCTATTTCATCGCTCTCGGTATCGGAACCGCGGTGGGGCTGCCGCCCGTATCGGTGCAAGTCCTTCTGCGAGGTGGGATCACGGTGGCGATAACAGCATTTCTAACCATTGCCGTCGTCACCCCGATCCTCTTCTTCGCCAGCGCCGGGCATGGCTATCTACCGCCCATGGGCGTTGCCATACTTACTATGGCTCTGGCGCAAGTCGTTGTCATCACTGGGTGGGGCGAATACTTCCCGTGGTCGGCGCCGGCTCTGTATGCACAAGGCGAATACCTCGGCGCCGTCAGCTATGTGATAGTCATTCTTACCAGCATCACCGGGCTGGTCGGTACATTCCTCTGGTGGGAATTTGCGGATCAAACCCATTAATTGCAGAACATGCCCGCAGGCCGTGCGGGTTCGCTATTCTTAAATCTTATTCCGAATCACAACAAAAGGAGCCACCCCATGCGTAACCTCAAAGTTTCCTGCGGCATTTGGTTTCTCGGCGCCACCAGCGACCGCTTCGTCAAGCAGGGCTACCGGCCCGATGTCAGCATCCCCGACCGCTTTCGGCTGGCCGCAGCCATCGCCGGCGTGGGCGGGCTGGAAATGCACTATCCCACCGAAGTCACCGACGCCAATTACAAAGACCTGAAGGCGTTGGCGAGTGACTTGGGCATGGAGATCGTGCAGTTCTGCCCGCATCTCTGGGTCGATCCCAAGTTCAAGTTCGGCCAGTTCACCAACTCCGACCCGGAATTGCGGCGGCAGGCGCTGGACCTGGCCAAGCGCACGACCGACATCGCCGAGCACATGCGGGCGCACATCATGGTCTATTGGCCGGCGCAAGATGGCTACGACTATCCTTTCCAGATCGACCATCGCCGGGCGCTGGATGGGCTGGTCGAGAATCTGGCGGCGTGGTGTGACCACAATCCCCAGCAAAAAATCGTGATCGAATACAAGGCTTGGGAGCCGCGCGCCCGCATCCTTCTGCCTACCATCGGCCATTGCATGACCATCGTCAACGAGATCAATCGGCCCAACCTGGGCGTGAACATCGACATGGGTCATGCCTTCATGATGAAAGAGAATCTGGCCGAGTCGATCTCGCTGTGCTCGCGCTACGGCAAGCTTTTCCACACGCATTGGAACGACAACTGGAAGCTGTTCGATGACGACATCATCGTCGGCACGGTCAATCTTTGGGAGACGGTCGAGGCGCTGTTCTGGCTGGAAGAGTGGGGCTACGAGGGCTGGTTCGGGCTTGACCTCTTCCCCTATCGCGAAGACCCGGCGCAAGTCGTGGCCGAGAGCATCCGCAATCTCGAATTCGGCTACGAGCTGCTCGACCGCGTTCCCCGCGACGAGCTGCGCGAATGCATGCGCACCTACGACGCCATCAAGATTTCGCAGTTGATGCGGAGGATGCTGGGAGGGAAGTAGACAAGGAAACAAGTAGACAAGTAGACAAGGACACAAGTCTGCATCTTCCCTTGTCTACCTGTGTACTTGTCTACTTGTGTACATTCAGGAGAAAAACCATGCACATCATCACCCTCGGAGAACTCCTCATCGATATGTTCCCCGCCGAAGTAGGCAGGCGGCTGGTCGAGGTCTCGGCCTTTTTGCCCAGCCCCGGCGGCGCTCCGGCTAACACGGCCGTCGCCGCCACGCGGCTGGGTGCGCAGACCGCATTCATCGGCAAAGTCGGCGACGATCTGTTCGGGCGCTACCTGGCCGAGGCGCTGGCGGCGCAAGGCGTGGACACGCGCGGGGTGCGCTTCGACGATTACGCCCGCACGACCATGGCCATCATCGCCATGGTGGATGAGAACACGCCCGAATTCATGTTCTATCGCAATCCCGGCGCCGACACCCGCCTGCGGCCCGACGAACTCGACGCCGACATGCTGGCTTCGACGCGCGCCCTGCACATCGGCTCGCTCAGCCTGACGGATGAACCCGCCCGCAGCGCCACTTACGAGGCCGTGCGTCTCGCCACCGCCGCCGGGGCCTTGATCTCGTTCGACGTGAACTATCGCCCCCGGCTGTGGGCCTCGCCCGGCCAGGCCCTGGCGCAAATCGAGGCCATGATCCCGCTGGCGCAGTTGGTCAAGGTCAACGAAGGTGAGTTGGAACTGGTGGGCGGGTCGGCGGGGGTCGAGGCCGCGGCGCGGGCGATTCTGGCCAAAGGGCCGGAGCTGGTCATCGTCACGCTGGGGCCGCAGGGCAGCTATTTTCAGACTCGCCAGCACAGCGGTTTCGTCCCGGCTTTCGAGGTCGTGACCGTCGATGCCGTGGGCTGTGGCGATGCTTTCATGGCCGGGATGCTGACGCAGTTGACGCGCACCGCTGATTGGCGCAGCCAGCTCGCCCCCGACCGTCTGGCGGCGATGATGCGCTACGCCGCCGCTGTCGGCGCCATCACCGCCACCCAAAAAGGCGTTATCCCCGCCCTGCCCACCGCCGCTCAGGTCGAGGCGTTTCTAACCGCACGCGCTTGAAAATCACAGAAATCACGAATGGCACGAATAGACAAATGACACGAATAAAGTATAGAAAAATTCGTGCTATTCGTCCATTCGTGTCATTCGTGATAAAAAGAGACCTACTCATGAACACAAATTCGCTCAATGAAATCGCCCGGCAATTACGCCTGGACATCCTCGATTCGACGACGAAGGCCGCATCCGGCCACCCATCCAGCTCGTGGTCGGCGGTGGAAATCCTCACCGCCCTGTACTTTGGCGGCATCCTGCGCTATCGGCCCGACGAACCGAACTGGCCAGAGCGCGACCGCTTCATCATGAGCAAGGGCCACGCCGCGCCCCTGCTCTATGCCGTGCTCGCGCAAGCTGGCTACTTCGAACGCGGCATGCTCTGGCGGCTGCGGCAGATCGATAGCCCGGTGCAGGGGCATCCCATCCTCGGCCTCATGCCCGGCGTCGAGGCCACGGCCGGCTCGCTGGGGCAGGGCTTGTCGCTAGGGCTGGGCCATGTGCTGGGGGGCAGATTGAACGGCCTCGATTACCGGGTCTTCGTCCTGCTGGGCGATGGCGAGTGCGAGGCCGGACAAATCTGGGAGGCGGCGATGGCGGCGGCGCACTTCGGGGCCGGCAACCTCATCGCCATCCTCGACTACAACAAATTCCAGGAGACCGGCCCCATTGCCCGCGAAATGGCGCTCGAGCCGCTCGTGAGCAAATGGCAAAGCTTCGGCTGGCGCGTCTTCGAAGCCGACGGCCACGACCTCCCCGACCTGCTTTCCGCCCTCCAAGCCGCTACTCGCATCCCGCTACCCGCCACCCCCACCATCATTATCGCCCACACGATCAAAGGCAAGGGCGTGTCGTTCGTCGAAGCCGATTTCACATTCCATGGCCGGGCGCTGACGCCAGAACAGGCGGCGCGGGCGCGGGAGGAGTTGAGCAGATGAGTACAGTAATCAGTAAACAGGGGCCAGTGATCGGTAAACGGTTGGGCGAGGCGGCGGGATTGGCGGCCGCCAAGAAACCGTTGCGCGATGTGTTCGGCGAAGCTCTGCTCGAAGTCGCCACGCATGACCCGCGCGTGGTCGTGCTCGACGGCGACCTGGGCAACTCCACCAAAGCCGAGACCGTGCGCCAGGCTTTCCCCAACCGTTTCTTCAACATCGGCATCGCCGAGAGTAATTTGGTGGGCGTGGGCGCGGGCCTGGCCGCCTGCGGCCTCATCCCCTGGATCACCAGCTTCTCATCCTTTCTGCTCTGCAACGCCTACGATCAGATTCGGCTGGCCGTGGCCATGGGCAACGTCAACGCCAAGATTCTCGGCTCGCACGGCGGCATCACGCTGGGCAAAGATGGGCCAACGCAGATGGGCATCGAAGATTTCGCGCTCGTGGGTGGCCTGCCCACCGTCGTCATGCTGGTTCCGAGCGACCCGGCTTCGATGCGGGCGGCAGTGAGGGCCGCCACCGAATATGTCGGCCCGGTGTGGCTGCGCTCCAGCCGCGTCGCTCTCCCGGCCATCTATCCCGACGATGACTGCCCGTTCACCATTGGCAAAGCCAACGTTGTGCGGCAGGGCGGCGATCTCACCATCATCGCCTGCGGGATCATGGTTGCGGCCAGCCTTGATGCCGCCGCCATGTTGGCCGCCGAGGGCATTCAGGTCCGCGTGCTCGACCTGCACACGCTGCGCCCGCTCGATGTCGAGGCCATCGTCGCCGCCGCCCGCGAGACTGGCGCCATCGTCACCGCCGAAGAGCACTTGCTGACCGGCGGCATGGGCAGCAACGTCGCCCGCATCGTCGCCCAACATTATCCCGTGCCCATGCGCTTCATCGGCCTGGCCGACACGTATTGCGAATCCGCCGACCCGGACGATTTGCTGCGGAAGTATCATCTCACTGCCGATGATATTGCAGTCGCAGCTCGAAACGCGCTGGCTCAGAAGAGATTAGAGATTGGGGATTAGAGATTGCTCAATCCTCAATAACCAATCTCCAATCTCCAATCTCCAATCTCCAATCTCCAATCTCCAATCTCCAATCTCCAATCTCCAACAACACCATGCTCTACGAAAAACTACTCCACTTACACCACAACCACCACCCCATTCGCATCGGCAGCCACGGCGCGGGCTGGATGGGCAGCGGCTTCGTGGCGGCGGTCGGGCATGTGCCCGGCATGGAGGTTTCAGTGTTGGCCGATGCAGACGTGGACGCGGCCAGGCAGGCTTTCCTCGCCGCCGGCATCCCGGCTGCACAAATCGTCGAGTGCGAGGCGGCGGGGCCGGCGATGGACGCGCTCGGTTCGGGCAAACGTGTGGTCACCGCCGACCCGACCCTGGCCGCCCGTATCGACGCCATCCACATCGTCACCGATGTCACACCCTCGCCCGCCAGCGGCGCCGAAGTGGCTTATGCCGGCATCCGCGGCGGCAAAGATGTGGTGCTGGTCAACATCGAGGCCGATGTCACGGTCGGGCGCATCCTCAAAAAACTGGCGGCGGAGGCGGGCGTGCTGTACAGCGTGTCGTCGGGCGATGAGCCGGGCTGCTTGATGGAATTGTGGGAGTACGTGCGGCTGCTCGGCTTCGAGCCGGTGGTCATCGGCAAAGGCAAAAACAACCCGCTCGACCCGGCCGCCACCTCCGACACGGTGGCCGAGGCCGCAGCCAAAGCCGACAAAGACGCGTTCCAAACTGCTTCGTACGTCGATGGCACCAAGACCATGTTCGAGATGACTTGCGCCGCCAACGCCACCGGCTGCGTGCCCATGCGCCGCGGCATGGTCGGCCCCGAAGCCAACCTGGACACGATCACCGGCCTGTTTCGGCTGCAAAAAGATGGCGGCATGACGCCCCATCCGGGGGTGGTGGATTTCGTGCAGGGCAAGGCCATGGCGGGCGGGGTGTTCGTCACCTGCCGGGTGCACGACCGTCGCCTGGCCGCCGACCTCAAATATCTCAAAGTCGGCGATGGCCTGTACTCAACTTTTTTCCGACCCTACCATCTCTGGTTTATCGAAGCGCCCATCTCCTTCGCCGAGGCGCACTTCCAGCGCAAAGTCACGCTGGCCCCGCTGGATCGGCC
>JAYRVO010000148.1:0-13193 GCA_041918515.1 Chloroflexota bacterium
CAAGGTTCTGGTACAATGTCTGTCGGAACTGCGTGAGCTTGGTAGTGTGTAGAGTGATTTCCATACACTACTTCTGACGCAGTTCTCATGTTTCTGTCAACTTTCGCCACCGCACTTTTGTGCTTTGTCAAAAGTCCAATATATTGGGCGTCTGGCTATTGGTCAGCGTCTTGACTTCTTGAGGTGTGAAAGGCGTGGCGAGCGGTATGCGCTCGATGCGGTTCTGAGCGCTGCTATAGTAATAGAGGCCATCGCCGGCGCTGCGCATAACCTGATAGGTCGAGCACCGGCTATAATCGTTGATCGATTCCAGCGTTCGTTCCGGTCCACCACTAGCCGGCTTGCGCTTCAACTCGGCGAAAGGGTTGAATTCGTCGGCAAAGCAGTTGTTTGCCCAGTAGATCAGGCCCTGGCCAACCGTCCATTCCTCGACGTTGTCGCTGACCACCGGGGCGGGTGTGTCAGTGGGCGACCCTGTCTCGGCGCGTAGGCGAGGAACTGGAAGCGCTGCGATGAAGCTGGCGACGATCCCTAAAACCGCAAGCAGCCGGAGAAGTAGATGCAAGGTGCGAGACATGAGGCACTCCTTTCGATGGCGGAAATGGATGGCGGAAATGGTGTGCAAGAATAGCCTGAAAAAGGCGGAAACGGGACGGGTAGATGAACTTCTCCCCTCCCCATACAGCGGACGCAAAGGAACGGAGCGCCCGCCGCTGGCGCCGAACTGAGACTTCTCCCCCGGATGTGAGCGAGCGCCGCCCGAACCAGAGTCCGACCATTGTGGTCTGCCCACAACGATCGGATACAGCAGCCCCGCTGCAATAGTTCGATTAGTCGAAAGTATGCCCAACTTGTGTCATATGCAGTAAGCGCGCTTGCTTTCCCCAGCCAGATGACGCTTTTGCCCATCTGGCTGGCGGCCGGATGCCACGCAGCGAAGGCGCGAGCGAAGGCGCGATTGAAGGCGCGGGCGAAGGCGCGGGCTGCGCGGCTGCACAGCTTCACTTTGACACGCCCCCGCGCCGAAGGCTATAATCCCCGCGTGCGGGCCAGTAGCTCAATAGGCAGAGCAGCAGACTTTTAATCTGCGGGTCGAAGGTTCGATTCCTTCCTGGCTCATTCGATGACAACCTGGGGGCGTGGGCGCGGGTTTGATCCCTGGCGTTGGCCAGGGTCGGGTGGGTGGAAGGAAAAGTCGAGAGCATAGCGTATCTCCATTTGCCTCTCCGGCTTTGCCCGAATGCCTTTCCTTGCGCGAGAATCAATTGGCAGTCCATTCCAATTTATCAAAGAGGCTCCCAACAATGAAAAAGATCCTATTGAGAGTTTTGGGTGTGCTGGTCGTTTTCCTCCTGCTCATCCAGCTCGTCCCGTATGGCCACAACCACACCAACCCGCCGGTGGTGGCCGAACCAAAGTGGGATAGCCCGCAAACGAGAACCTTGGCAGCGCGCGCCTGCTTCGATTGCCACAGTAACGAGACGGTGTGGCCCTGGTACAGCAACGTGGCGCCGGTGTCGTGGCTGATTGCCCGTGATGTGGAGGAGGGCCGTAGCAAGTTGAATTTCTCGGGGCCGAGCGAAGGCGCCGGTGGCGAGGGTGGCGAAGGCGAAGGCGGTGAAGGTGGCGAAGGCGAAGGCGGTGAAAGAGGCGGAGAGAGCGACGATGTGGCCGGCTTGATTCGCTCCGGCGAGATGCCGCCGTGGTACTTCCTCGTCCTGCACCCGAATGCGAAGCTGACCACTGCCGAGAAAGAGGCGCTGATCAGTGGTTTGCAGGCGTCGGGCGTCAAGGGCGACTGAGGCGATCGGGCAACGTGCGCGTGATTGCCGGTGAAGCCAAAGGGCGGCGCCTGGAAGCGGTTCCGGGCGAAACCACGCGGCCTATCACTGATCGGGCGAAGGAGGCGTTGTTCAGCATCCTGGGCGCGCGCATGATCGGCGCGCGCGTCTTGGATTTGTTCGGAGGCACCGGCGCCGTTGGCATCGAAGCCCTGAGCCGGGGCGCAGAGACGGCAGTATTCGTGGAACGAGCAGCGCCAGCGCTGAAGACGCTCGGTCACAATCTGCAACAGACGCGGCTGGCCGCGCGCGCCCTGGTCGTGCGCGGCGATGCGTTCCAGTACCTGGCCCAACCGTTCCATGTTCCCTTCGACTACATCTTCGTGGCCCCGCCGCAGTACCAGAATTTGTGGCTTAAAGCCCTCCTGCTGATCGACTCCCGGCCCGATTTGCTGACCCCGACCGGCGAGGTCATCGTCCAGATCTTCCCCAAAGAATACAGCGAACCCGCGCTGACCCATTTACAGCGGATCGACACCCGCCGCTATGGCAGTGTACAACTGGATTTCTACGGCAGGGACTCGTGAGGTTGAAAATCACGCCGACAGCGCTTGTCGTTCTTCCCAATCCACCCAGTCCACCCCGAAGGTCTCTACGTAGACCCTGACTGCCTGGCCGATCGTAGCGAAGAATTGGCGCTCGCCGAGCGTCGTGAAGACGCCAAAGCGTTTGAGATCGTCTTTGACCGGGTCCTTCATCTCGGCGAATACCAGCTCGATCTCAGCCTGCTCCAATTCCGCTTCCAATTCGATCAACATGTCAGCGGCGGTGACGTCGATATTGGTGACGGGTTCGGCCGCGACGGCCAACCAGCGCACAGGCGTTGGCGACGTGGCCACAGCTTCGAGAACATCCGCGCGGAATTGCTCGGCGTTGGCAAAGAACAACGGCGCATCCCAGCGGAAAAGCACCAGGCCGGGGATGCGCCGAGCTTGGGGATAACGTGTGATATCGTGATAGCCTTTGACGCCATCCGCCCGCCCCAAAACGGCATGATAAGGTTGCCAGGCTCGCCAGATGAATTCAGCCAGGGCAATGGCGATGGCGATGAGAATGCCCGGAATCGGCCCCAACAAGGCTACGCCCAAGAAGCAGACGATGGAAAGCCAGAATTCCCAGCGCTGAATACGGAACAAACGACGAAGGTCGGCGAACTCGAACAAGCCGATGACGGAGGAGATCACCACCGCTGCCAGCGCTGCCGTGGGCAGGTTGTACAGTAGACCGGGCGCAAAGACGAGGAGGAGGGCAATGGCCAGCGCCCCCACCACACCCGTCATCTGCGTCTTCGCTCCGGCAGCGACGGCGACAGGGGTGCGGGAGGAACTGCTGCTGATCGGGAAGCCCTGAAACAAGCCTGCGATCATGTTGGTGGCGCCCAGCCCGATCATCTCCTGATTGGGATCGACATGTTGGCCGCTTTTGGCCGCCAGCGTGCGCGAGAGCACACTGGTGTCGGCAATCGAAACCACAGCAATGGTGACAGCGGCGGTCAGCAAGGGGGCGAGGTCTTGGCGTGTGATCAGCGGCAGCGTCAATGCCGGCAAGCCCTGTGGCAACGTCCCCAGGACTTTCACGCCGGCCCGATTGGCCAGATCCAGGGCGCTCACCACGATGATGGCCCCCACCACCGCCACCAACACGCCGGGGACGCGCTTATAACGCTTCAACAGCAGGATGGTCGCCAGCGCGCCAGCGCTCACGGCCAGGGTGACCACGTTTGTCTTCCCTGCCAACACGCCCTGGACAAGCGCCCAGATTTCCGCCGGCACGCTGCTGGCCTGAATCGAGAAGCCCAAGAGCTTGGGCAGTTGGCCGATCAACACGATCAGAGCGATGCCATTGAGATAGCCATAACGGATGGGCTTGGAAAGCAGGTCGGTGATGAACCCCAATCGCGTCAGCCCTGCCACAGCGCTCAAGGCGCCGGCGAAAATGGCCAACGCTCCGGCCAGCGCCAGCACACGGTTGGGATCACTAGCCGCCAGGGGGAGGATGGCAGCCGCGATCATCGCCGCCAAAGAGGAATCCGGCCCCACCACCAGAACGCGGCTGGGGCCAAAAATGGCATAGGCGATCAAAGGCGCAATCGTGGCATAGAGGCCATAGATGGCCGGCAAACCCGCAGCCTGGGCATAAGCCATCCCCACCGGTATCAGGATCGCCGTCAGAGCCAGGCCCGCCACGGCATCCTGACGTAGCCAGGCCAATCGATAGTGACGCAACGTATACAATCCCGGCAGCCACTTCCAAAGACCGTGTTGATCGACAGGCACGCCGCGCTGCGGGAGGCGGCCCGCTTCACCGGCATGTGGACTGACAAGCGGTTTGGTCAACGTCGTCTTTGCCTCGCTTTCTGTCGTCATAGGGGCGCCAGCATAGAGCAAATGCTCGATTTCGGCAACAATGACGCGTACCAGCGTATGTGGTCAGGCCCAAGAGCCTCCCCTGCGTTGCGGCATCGCCCAGGGCTGTGATACGCTTTTCTGCGCACGCAACCTTCGCGCATCCTGCCCTGAAAATGGCACGCGGATACACGCGGATGCACGCGGATACGGCTATTGATTTATCATGCGCCGTGGCGCCAAACCCGACATGCACAACTGCTTTGCGGATCACTCGCTCCTGTTCGTTGCTCGCCCTTCCACCTATGCGCAACTTCCTCATCACCGGCGGCGCCGGCTTCATCGGCGCCAACTTCGTCCATCATCTGCTTGCGAACCATCCTGACTATCGCGTGGTCGTCTATGACAAGCTAACCTATGCTGGCAACCTGAACAACCTGGCCGCTGTCAGCGACGACCCGCGCTACGCGTTCGTGCGCGGCGACATCTGCGACGCCGCCGCGGTCGCGCGCGTGATGCAGGACTACGCTATCGACACTGTGGTCAATTTTGCCGCGGAGACGCACGTCGATCGCTCCATCCTGGACCCGGACGCCTTCATCCAAACCGATGTCTATGGCACTTACATCCTGTTGGAAGCCGCGCGCCAACACGGACTGGAGCGCTACCACCAGATTTCCACCGACGAAGTTTATGGCCACATCCCCCCCGGCCACTCCTCGGTCGAGACCGACCCCGTGGCCCCGCGCAGCCCCTATGCCGCCAGCAAGACCAGCGGCGATCTCATGGTCCTGGCTTATCGCGTGACCTACGGTTTGCCCGTCACTATCTCGCGCGGCTCGAACAACATCGGCCCCTATCAATACCCCGAAAAGGTCGTGCCGCTTTTCGTCACCAATGCCATGGAGGGTAAATCCCTGCCCGTGTATGGCGATGGCCGCCAGATGCGCGATTATCAGTGGGTGGGCGACCACTGCGAGGCCATCGATAGGGTGCTGCACCACGGCCAGTTGGGCGAAATCTACAACATCGGCACCGGCCAGGAGATCGAAAACTTACGCATGGTCGAGATCCTGCTGGACGAACTGGGCGCGCCTGCCAGCCTGATCCAGCATGTCGAGGATCGCCCCGGTCACGATCGCCGTTATTCACTGAATATCAGCAAGATGCGCGCCCTGGGGTGGGAGCCGCAGCATGATTGCGAAGCTGCCATCCGCAAGACGGTGCGCTGGTATCGCGACAACGCCTGGTGGTGGCAGCCGATCAAATCGGGCGAGTTTCGCGAGTATTACGAACGTATGTACGGCGGTCGTAAGGTGCTCGATAAAGCCTGACGACCTTGATCCCTTGCGACCTGGCCAAAGAAGCGACACTCGAATCTGAAACGTGAGAACCTGCCGACATGTTCGACGACCCCACCCAGCAAGCCCAATTCCAAGCCTGCTCGCCCGCTTTGCAGGCCATCATCGCCGAATTTCGTGAAGTCACACCCGGCGAACGCATCGACTACATGGTCGATTACGCCGAAAACCTGCCCGACCTCCCCTCTCGCCTCCAGGCTCATCGCGACGCCCTGGAGCACGTACACGAATGCCAGACGCCCGTCTTTCTCCACACCGAAATAGAGGATAACCGCGTCCATTTCTACTTCGATATCCCCCGCGAATCGCCCACCGTGCGTGGCTACGCCAGCATCCTGGCTGAGGGACTCGACGGCGTCAGCCCCGCCACCGTGCTGGCAACGCCCGATGAAATCTACCGCCTCTTGGGACTGCACGAGATCATCTCCAGCTTGCGTTTGCGCGGCCTCCACGTCTTGATGGGCTACATGAAACGTCAAATCATGCGCTTGACATTGCCTAACAACAACCCCCATTGATCGCCACCCCACCATGTCTCATTCCAGCCATCTTCCCCAACGATCCGTTTTGCCTCCTGCCGCTGGCGAAACCATGGCGCCCGTCCATCCTCTCATCACCGCACGCATGAGCAAACGCGCCTATGATCCGCAGCGACCGGTCGAGCTTCCCCTCATCCTCAGCCTGCTGGAAGCCGCGCGCTGGGCGCCCTCCGGCAACA
Organism: Chloroflexota bacterium; assembly: GCA_041918515.1. Lineage (GTDB taxonomy): Bacteria > Chloroflexota > Anaerolineae > J102 > J102 > SSF26. The sequence continues at coordinate 6,266 of JAYRVO010000148.1, forward strand.
ACCGCCAATCCTGGCGCTTTCACATCGCCCGCCCTGATGATTCCCTGCGCCCCGCCTTCGAGCACGCCCTGAACCCCGGCAATGCCTGGGCCAAGCGCGCCTATCTTCTCGTCGCCGTCGTCCTCCCCGCCGAATTCGCCCGCCCCAAAGCCTACCTGGACATCGGCTTGGCCGTCGAGAACCTGTTGCTCCAGGCCACCGCACACGGCCTGGTGACGCGACCGATGGGCGGATTCCACGCGGACATTATCCACAAGAGCTTGCACCTGCCGCCCGACGACGAAATCGTACTGATGATTGCCATCGGCCACCCTGGCGACCCGGCCCATCTGGACGAAGAAGCCCGCGGCAAAGAAGCCAAACCGCGCCTGCGCAAACACTTGGGCGAGATCGCCTTTTGGGCCGATGCCGCCCATACCCCCATCATTGTTTCCCACCACCCCGCCTGATCACTGGCCGCGATGCCCTATTCACGCACCAAATGGCGACGCTCCAGTCGGATATTGCGCCGCGTTTCGGCTTCGGCATAGCGCCGTTTCTCGTCCTCGGTTTCGGGGATCAGTTCGGGAATGGACACGCGGCGGCCATGCTCATCCAGCGCCACGAATGTGAGATAAGCGCTGGAGCAATGCCGGCGCTCGCCGGTCAGTGGGTTCTCGGCCTCCAGCCGCACGCCTACCTCCATGCTCGTGTGCCACGAACGGTTCACTTGCGCCTTGAGGATGGCGACTTCACCCAGGTGAATGGGCGCGCGAAAATGCAGGTCATCCATACTGGCTGTGACCGCCACACGGCGGGCGTGCCGCGCGGCGGCAATGCCGGCGCAGATGTCGATCCAGGCCATGATCTGGCCGCCGAAGGCTGTGCCCAGAGCGTTGGTATGCGGCGGCAACACCAACTCCGTCATCTCGACATAGGATTGGTGAGCGGGTTTGGCGGGAAGTGCCTCGATCATATCGTTTCGTCTCCTGCAAACAAGCAATTATCACCGACAAGGCTCATCTCGGCAACAGAGGCGGCGGGATCGATCTGGCCGCGGGCGGCGAAAGGCGACAAGCAACTCGCACACGCCGTAAAAGCTTGGCCTTACCCACAACCTGTGTATAATGAAAGGTGTTCGACCAGCGGGCCGCGAGGAGCACAACACCATGTTGCGCCATGAGGAAGACGCCAATTTCGTCATCTACGCTTACGCCAGCGACATCGCCCTGACCCTATTGGCGCTTTTCATCGCCTATCTAGGGCGCGTAACCTTGCCCTACGGCAAACCCCTGTCGCCGCAGGTCGCTGTCGTGATCCCGGCGCTGTACGTGACGGTTGCTGCGATCTGGACGCTGGTTTTCTTCGTCCTCAATGTCTACGATGCCCGCCACACACTGCGCGCGGCGGACGAGTTGCAATCGTTGCTGTTGGCGACAGGCCTGGCAGGATTCATGTTTGCCGGGCTGTTGTACCTCTCCTATCGCGATCTCTCGCGTTTATTGTTCATCTACTTCGTTCTGCTCAACGTTGTCTTTCTCATCGGCTATCGTTGGGTGCTACGCCTGGCCTTGCGCTGGGCGGGCGCACGCCAACTCAGCACCCGCCGCATATTGGTCATCGGCGCCGGCGCGGTGGGGCAGACAGTGGGCCGACGCATCCAGGAAGAGGCCTGGACGGGGTTGGAATTGGTCGGCTACCTCGATGACGATCCTGAGAAAATGGGGCAGACGTTTGCCGAAGGCATTGTCTTTGGCCCCCTTTCCCTGGCGTTGATCATGGTGAAGCAAAAACGCGTCGATGAAGTCATCTTCGCCCTCCCCTTGCGCGCACACGAAACCCTCCGCCAGTTGATCATCGCCTTGCAAGAGCAGCCGGTGCGCGTGCGCGTTGTCCCCGACGTGCTCGATCTGGCCTTTTTCCGGGCCAGTATGGAAGATTGGGACGGCATCCCCCTCATCGGCTTGCGCGACCCCGCCATCAGCGGCATCAATCGCATCATCAAACGCATCTTCGATTTGCTCATCGCCTCGGTCACGTTGCTCATCGTCTGGCCGATCATGCTCATCGCCGCCGTCTGCATCAAGTTGGATAGCCCCGGCCCCATCATCCTCCGCCAACAACGCGTGGGCGAGAACGGGCGGCTCTTCAGCGTGTATAAATTCCGGTCGATGGTGCAGGATGCGGACAAACGGCTGGCCGAAGTGATGCGCGAGGACGAGAATGGCCAGATCGTGCACAAGCGCGCGGATGATCCGCGCATCACCCGCGTCGGTCGCCTTATTCGTCGCACCAGCATCGATGAACTACCGCAGGTCTTCAACGTGCTCAAGGGCGAGATGAGCATGGTCGGCCCTCGCCCCGAGCTACCCATGATCGTGGCCCGCTACGAATCCTGGCAACACAAACGCTTCGCCGTGCCGCCGGGCATCACCGGCTGGTGGCAGGTCAGTGGCCGCAGCGACAAGCCGATGCACCTGCACACCGAAGACGACCTGTACTACATCAGCCACTACTCGCCACTGCTCGATCTCCAAATCCTTTGGCGCACGATTGGGGTGGTTCTCAAGGGGAAGGGGGCGTTTTAGAGCGTCGCGGCGCCAACTTGGCCGACGGCGACTGCCGGGCAAGACCTGTTTTGCCTGCATCGTGCGTCTTCTAAATGCGCGCCCACACCGTATTACTTTTTTGGCTGGCGCCACAACTGTACTTAACATAAAGGCGCAAAGCTCACGAAGACAACACGAATAGAACACTTGTAATAACAACTTCAGCCGTTCTTCGTTCCCACAAATCGACTGAAGTCGCTACTATTGATCACTAGGTTGATTTGTTATGAAGGTCGTAAAACGTGAAGCGTGAAACGTGAGAAAACGTCGGCAATTTTCACGCATCACGTATCACGTTTCAGATATAAGCATCATTTCTTTGGCTAGCCATCTATAAGATCCTATCAACATCGCAAAGGACATCATCTTTACATGAAACATTTGAAATCGCTTCTTCCTTTCCTTCTCATTCTCGCCGTCTTGACCGCAGCCTTGCCTGTGACGGCAAACGCCCCGCTTTCTTCCGCGCCCGCTGCTCCTGCCTCCCCCCAGGCTACTGGCTCCTGGCAGCGCGTGTGGAAAGGCGAGGGCGCCGTCTATGCCCTTGCCGGCGTCGACGCCCAGACCGTTCTTGGCGTCGGCAGCGACGGCATGATCATCGCCAGCAGCGACGGCGGCGCCAGCTGGCGTTATCAGTCGCCCACGCCCGACCAGGACCTCAACGACCTCAACCTGGTCGGGAGCCGCGCCTGGGCGGTGGGACAAGGCGGCGTGGTGCTCGGCTCTGGCGACAGCGGCGCCACCTGGCGTCAACTGGCCACTGGCCTGGCCTCCAGCCTCAACGGCGTCTATTTCCTCAACGCGGCCAACGGTTGGGCCGTGGGCGCTGGCGGCGCCATCCTGCACAGCAGTGATGGCGGGATCAGCTGGACGCCGCAGACCAGCGGGGTCAGCACGGCCCTGAACGCGGTGCGCATGTTTGCGGATGGCCAGCACGGCCTCGTTGTCGGCGACGCCGGCGTCGTCCTCATCACCAGCGATGGTGGGGCCACGTGGACGCCGCGGGCCGGCGTGGGCAACCCGGCCGCGCCGCTGCGCGATATCCATATCGAGGGCAGCCAGGCCTGGCTCGTGGGCGATGCCGGCGTCCTGCGTTACAGCAACGACATGGGCGCCACCTGGAACCCCAAGAACATCCCCTACTTCCACATCCACGAGATCGAATTCGCCCCCGGTCAGGACCGCATCGGCTGGGCCGCGGGCGTGCGCGTGAACAGCGGCGTGACCGAAGAGCGCGTGATGAAAACGACAGACGGCGGCGCCACGTGGTCGCTGATCGGCGCGGTCGAAGATAGCGATTTCGCCCTGCAACGCGCCAACAAAGTGCAGACGGGGACAGCAGTCACGGCGCTGGGCGTCAGCGACGCCACACACGCCTGGGTGGGCGGTGGCGCCGAATTCAAGAATTTGGGCAACTACTACGACACGCCCGACGATCTGATCCCGCGCACCTCGTGGTACATCTGGCGCACCAGCAACGGCGTCAAATGGTCGCACATGATCGGCGGCTTCTACCCCTGGTTCTACAACATCGCCGCGCCCACCGAGGCCATCGCTTACATCACCGGTCACGATATGACCGTGCTCAAGAGCAGCGACGGTGGGACGACCTGGCGTGAGCTGGCGTATGAGCTGCGCGCGACTCCCGAACTCGCGGACGCCGTCTACAATCATCGCGGCGATCCTTTGCACGGCGTCTCCTGTGCGCCGGGCGACCCCAATGACTGCCACATATCGGGCCGCGAGGGCATCATCGCTCATACGATCGATGGCGGGGAAACATGGACGCGCGAGTTCCCGCCCGGCTACGGCAACAGCATCTACGACCTCAACATGACCGCGAAGACGCGCGGGGTGGCCCTGGGCCGAGGAGCGCACTTCTACACACTCAACGGCCGCTCGTGGCAACAAGGCACGGGTGGCGCCACCGGCCTCGACATCGACATGGTGTCGGAGACGCAGGGGGGACGGGCCAGCAAGCGCACCGATTTCTTCGCCTATACGCTCAACGGCGGTCTGAACTGGCGCAGCTATATCATGCCCACCAAATACTTCCCCTGGCAGACGGATGGCTTCGACGCCTACGATGCCGATGGCAACGGCGAGCTTGACCACGGCTGGCTGGCCGGGTGTGTGAAAGCGGCGGGTCAAATCGACGAGCAACCTTGTCAAGCTCCCGCCATCCTGCACAACGCCAACCTGCTCGATGCAACCGGCTGGCAGGATAGAGTCCTGGTGGATGAACCCATCCAGTTGGAGCGCATCGAGATGTTCGATACAACCACCGGTTGGGCCATCGGCGAGAAAGGCCGCATCTACTTCAGCGAAGACAGCGGCGCCACATGGGTGCGGCAGGTGGTTCCTGCCGATGGCTGGCTGAACGCGCTCGATGTGTACAACCGCAATCGTGTCTACGTGGCCGGGGAGGATGGCGTCGTCTTCCGCTATGCTCAACCCGACCGCCGTCTCACCGCCGCCGCGCAAGGCGTTGTCAGCATCGACGGCGACCTGAGCGACTGGAACAACGTTTTCCAGCGCACGATCAGCAACGCCGATGTGGATACGATCACCGGCGCCGAACCAACCCCCACCGACCTCAGCGCCGACGTGCGCGTCCGCTGGGATGACGGTTATTTCTATATCGGCGTCCACGTCGCCGACGACATGGTCATGACCGACCCCGCCAACCTCGACCGCTTCGGCATCGCCTTTGACGGCGCTCAGGATGGTCAGAAAGGCCCGGACGATCACACCCTGCGCTTTGGCGCTGATGGCAGTCTCAGCGTCGACGGCGCCGCAGCCCCGGCCGGCTGGATGCACGCTGTCCGCGTAGTCCCCGGCGGCTACGACATCGAGGCCAGCATCCCGGCTGCGGCCTTTGGCGGTGATTTCGTTCATCTGCGCAAGATGGGCGCCAACATCGCCCTCTACGACGCCGACGCCGCCAACGTCGTCGCCCAGGCCGACCCCCAGAGCGTTCTCATCTGGGCGGGCGACAGCCTGGACGGCGCCCCCGCCCGCTTCGGCGAACTCACCCTCTTCCAATTCGACCGCCAGCAGCCCCAACTCACTGCTCTGCCCGCCGGAAATCTCACCCTCGACGGCAACCTGTCCGATTGGAGCACCGCCGCCGCCCACCTCCTCACCGCCGCCTCTGCCGACAGCGTGCAGGGCGCAGCGCCGACCGACACCGCCGACCTCAGCGCCCAATTGCGACTGCGCTGGTGGAGCGACTACCTCTTCTTCGGCCTGCACGTGAGCGACGCCACGCTGACGCCCGGCGACGCCATCCACATCGCCTTCGACCCGGCTGGCGATGGCAAACCTGGCGCCGGGGATCACGAATTCATGATCTGGCCGGATGGACGGGTTCTGCAAGACGGCGGGCCGGCGCAAGGCGTGTTGGCCGTGGGCCAGCCTGGCAACGCCGGCTATGACATCGAGATCGCCATCCCCGCCAACCTGCTCGCAAGCACCTTCGAGCCGCACCAGACCTTGCACTTCGACTACGGCCTCATCGACGCCGACGCCAACCCGGCGACGGTGGACACGCGCTTGAACTGGCAGGGCGCGTCGGCAGCCGGCATCCAGGCCGATTTTGGCTCGCTGGCCTTCCAGCCACTGGAGATGGACATCAAGGCTGCTCCCGGCGGCGGCCCCGTGCGCGACACCGTGCTCGACCAATGGAACCCTGACAAAAACAACGGAACCTATGGCTACCTGCTCGTGCGTCCCACCGGCGCCCAGCAAAGCCTGATCCGCTTCGACCTCTCGGCGCTTCCCGCCAACGTACAGGTCAAGAAAGCCGACCTCTATCTCTACGTCGTCGAGCGCGAGATCGCACCGCTGGAAACCAACCTGTATCGTCTATTGCGCCCATGGGATGAATTCCAGGCCACCTGGAACCGGGCAGCGAATGGCAACCCCTGGCAGACGCCTGGCGCCAGCGGCGCCAGCGACCGCGCCTCTCAGCCCAGCGCCCAGGCCACGTTGGGGCGCGCGGGAGCATACACGGGCTGGGACGTGACGCACGATGTGCAAGCCTTTACAGGCGGCGCTCCCAACTACGGCTGGTTGCTCAACGGCGCCGCCGCCACCACGGCGCTGTACAAACTGGCGAGCAGCAACTGGACGGACGCCGCCACCCTGCCCACGATGAACATCGAATACATCTTGCCCGGCGGAACCCTCCCCACCCCCACACCCGTCGCCACCGCCACCCCCACCGGAACGCCCACCAGCACCGCGACCCCCACCCCCACCACAACGCCCACCAGCACCGTGACCCCCACCTCCACGCCTTCCCCCACGGCAACGTTCACCCCCCCCACCACCCCAAA
>JAYRVO010000149.1:0-9979 GCA_041918515.1 Chloroflexota bacterium
CCAGTAGCTCATGTTTGCTTTTGTGGCTCATCATCGCTTCCTCCCTGACGCCTCTCTGCGTATGAAAGACGTCAGGGTTAGATTATTACCTGAGGCAACGATTCGCCCAAAGTAAGATTTTCAATGAGGCAACTCGCCAGATTGACCAGTTCCGCGCCCGTGCTTATACTGCGTTGATCAACATCCCATCCCTCGATTCGAAGGAGCCTTCCATGCTAGTACGCGAGCGTATGACCCCTTCCCCAATCACCGTCGCGCCCGATGCCTCGGTGACGGCTGCCCTGCGCCTCATGCGCGAAAGCAAAGTTCGCCGTCTACCCGTGGTCGATCATCACGGCCGACTCGTCGGCATCGTCTCGGACAAAGACCTGCTCCACGCCTCACCCTCCCCCGCGACTTCACTGGCCGTGTGGGAGATTCCCGAGCTGCTTTCCCGACTCAAGGTCGAAAAAGTGATGACGCGTGAAGTCGTCACCGTCCACGAAGAGACGCCGTTGGAAGAGGCCGCGCGCATCATGGCCGATCAACGCATTGGCGGCTTGCCTGTGATGCGGGGCGAGACGCTCGTCGGCATCATCACCGAGACAGACTTGTTCAAAATCTTGTTGGAGCTTCTCGGTGGGCGTCGCTCAGGTGTGCGTGTAACTGTTTCTGCACCTGGCGCCAAGGGCATGCTGGCTCAGATCACAAGCGCTGTGTTTGGCGCAAGCGGCGATATCGTCGGTCTCGGCATCAGCGAGGTGGCCGACACTGGTGGATTGCGCTGGGAGGTTATGCTGAAAGTGCAGGACGTGCCACAGGATAAGTTGGTGGCAGCGTTGCGACCGGTGGTAAGCGACATCCTGGACGTGCGCGAGACATAAGCTTCATTCTGCCCCACGCAAGACCGCCTGCACATCCCTGTAGATCGCCTTCGGTTCGAAATCCGGCGTCACAAAGGTGTAATAGTCGCGGACGTTTTTCTCTAGCCAGGGATAACGAAAAGCCCACATCGAGAGCGACGCCAGCCAGGGCCAGCCTTGCGCCAACTCGTAAGCACGCAGGGTGTAACGGATGCGCTGGGCCGGGCGCACGGCCCGCGTCCAGCGCGGGTGGTCGTTCCAGCCTGCCTCGGTGATGTGGATGGATTTGGCGTCATCACCATTCCTGAACATGATTTCGCGCAGAAGCTCGACACGGCGGAAGTTGATCACGTCGGGGTCAGGTGGATCGTCGGGCGCGAAGGTGAGGCCATAGGCATGGACCGCCAGGGCGTCGAAGCAGGGTTTAGCGCCGGCATCGTACATGGCCTGCAAGAATTCGAGGTCGTTCATCCCCAATTCGCCGGTGGGGTCTCCCAAGGTGGGCGCGAGCGCGCCACCCAGGATGACTACGTCAGGATTGACTTGACGAATGGCTGTGGCAGCCTGACACAGTAATCGGGTGTAGCCATCCGGATCGGGCTTGCGATACCCCCATTCCAGCGCCAGGTTAGGCTCGTTCCAGACGATGATGTACTTCACCCGCCCTCGAAAATGCTCGGCGAAGGCGGCGGCATGGCGGGCGAAGTCCTGGAAATGGTCATCGTCCAGATAAGTGCTGACCGAGCCTGCCGGCTTGGCCCATTCGGGCACGAAGCCCAGCCGGGCGATGACGGTGAGTCCCTGGCGATTGGCGAGATCGATGATCAGATCGGCGCGCTCCCATTCATAGCGTCCGCGTCGCGGTTCGATGTAAGCCCATGGGAAATACTCGACCACCCACGGCGCCCCCATCTCGCGCACCATCTCCAGCGTCCGCTTGATCTTCCACGGCTCGACCTCGATATCCAGCCGCGTGTGAATGCCTGCCTTGAGATTGGAGGTGGCAACTATTTGCTGCGGTCCCAGGCCCACGCGCAACTGATTTTGCTGCCATCTCCAAAACAAGCCTATCGCCAAAGCAAAGGCGATGAATAGGGCCAGGACAACCAGCAGGCGTAGGCGGCGAGGAGATTTCATGACGCTATTATATGACAAAGGGGGATGGTCGAGGGCAAATGACGCCAATTCGTCTACATGCCTCCCGTCGATGCAGCGAAAATGACAGACAAAGTTGTAAATATGACGCGCCGCGTATGATCTTGCGCATGTTTTCACAATGGTGCCCACCCTATAATAATGTCATTGCGACACTAAGTCGCCCATTCTATCCACACCACACCAGGAGGTTTCTGTCCGATGGCCGGACTCGACGCCAACACCCTCAACCAGGTGTTGACCACCCTCAACAAATATGCCGAGAAGAAGCTGACCCCCGACTTCTTGCTCAAGCTCGATCACGAAGACCGCTTCCCCAAAGAAGTGCTGGACGAACTATACAGCAACATCGGCCTGCACCTGCTCTTCATCCCCGAAGAGTACGGCGGCATGGGCGGCGGCGCCTATGATATTTACCGCGTGTCGGAAGTGATGGCCGGGATCGACCTGGGCATCGCCACCGGCGTGCTCGCCACCTTCCTCGGCACCGACCCCATCACCGTGGGCGGCACCGAAGAACAGAAGGCGCACTGGATGGGCCGCATCGCCGAAGAAGGCTTGCTGGTGGCCTACGGCGCCACCGAGCCGCAGGCAGGCTCCGATCTGGCGGCGATGAAATCGAAGGCCGAGCCAGTGGTCGAGGACGGCAAAACGGTGGGGTACCGTCTCACTGGCCGCAAGCAGTGGATCAGCAACGGCGGCGTAGCCGATGTCTACACCTTTTTGGCGCTGGCGCCGGGCGGCCCTTCGTGGTTCATCCTCGAACGCGGCGCCGAGGGCTTCAGCCAGGGCAAGCCGGAAGACAAGCACGGCATCCGGGCCAGCAACACGGCGGCGCTTTTTGCCGAGGATGTATACGTGGATGCGGACCGGCTGGTGGGCGGAGTCGAAGGCCAGGGTTTGATCCAGGCGCAGGCCGTCTTCGGCTACACGCGGTTGATGGTGGCGGCCTTTGGCTTGGGCGGCGGCTGGTCGGCGCTCAAGCGCGCCATCCCCTACTCGCAAATGCGCATCCAGGGTGGCGCGCCGCTGAGCCAGAAGCAGGGCTACACCCACAAGCTGATCGTGCCCAACGCGGTGCGGCTGGAAGCGGCGCGGGCTTACATCGAATGGACGGCCGAGCGCATCGACGGCGGCGAACCGGATTTGCAGACCGAGGGCGCGGTGGCGAAGTACATGGCCACGGAGGCCGGCAACAAGGCTGCCGAAGACAGCATCCAGGCTCTGGGCGGCTATGGCTACACCAAAGAGTACATGGTCGAGAAAGTCAAACGCGATGTGAAGATCACGACCATCTACGAAGGCACGTCCGAGATCATGGAATGGACGATCGCCCGCGACCGCTGGCAATTGCATCTGAAAACGCGCGGGGCCTATTACAACGACTGGGCCGACCGATTGCTGCAAGCCCACGCCGCCCACCCCGATACCGGCGCCCAAACCGCTGCTCTGACCCTGAAGGCGCTGGCCGTGATCCTCGAACGCTGCCGCATCGACCGCCTGACCCGTAACCAGCACGTGCTCTTCCGCCTGGGCGAGCTGATCGCCTGGGCCGAGACCGCCGCCATCTTCAGCGAACGCGCGGCCAGAGCGCAGCCACCCACCCATGCCATCCCCCTCGCCCCGGACGCGCTCAAGGCGATGGCCCGCATCCACGCCCGCGACGCCGCCCTCAAGGTGGCCGCCGACGGCCTGCGCTGGGCCATTGGCGCCGGGCAGACCGATCCGAACCTCGGCCTGTCGCTCAATCTCCCTGGCATCTATGCCGCGCAGGCAGGCCAGATCGAGGACCTGGATTTCGTCGCTAAAAAGCTGAATGAGGCGTTTCCGGGATGAAGAATGGTTATTGGTTATTAGATATTGGTCATTTGCGCCAATAACCAATATCTAATAACCAATAACCCATATCCAATTACGGGTAAACAAACTATGAACGACATCGTCAACCGAGCCATTGCCATTGTGGGCGTTGGGGCCATTTTGCCCGATGCCCCCAACGCGCCCGCGTATTGGCAAAATATCAAGAACAAACGCTACTCCATCATCGAGACGCCACCGGAGCGCTGGAGTATCGCCAATTATTATGACCCCGACCCCAGCGCCCCCGACAAAACCTATAGCAAGATCGGCGCCTGGGTGCGGGGCTTTGAGTTCGATTGGAAGAAATACCGCATCCCGCCCAAAGTGGCTGCGGCCATGGATGAAGCCCAGCAGTGGGCCGTGACCATCGCCGCCGAAGCCCTGGCCGACTACGGCTATCCCGACCGCCCGCTCGACACCGAGCGCACCGGCGTGATCATGGGCACGGCCATGGGCGGCGAATTGCACTACATCACCAATTTGCGCATCAACTTCCCCGAATATCGCAACACCCTCGAGCAGGTCAGCGAATTCAGCCAACTTCCGGCCCACGTACGCGCCGCCATCCTGTCGCAGTGGCACGAACGCTTCGGGAATCGCTTCCCAGAGATCAGCGAGGACACGATGCCGGGTGAACTGCCCAACATCGTCGCCGGTCGCATCGCCAACGTCCTCAACCTGCGCGGCCCCAGCTTCATCACCGACGCCGCCTGCGCCTCCAGCTTCGCCGCCATCAACGCCGCCGTCGAACTGCTGACCGCCGGTCAGGTGGACGCGGTGCTCACGGGTGGGGTGGACCGCAACATGGGCGCCAGTGTGTTTGTCAAGTTCTGCAAGATCGGCGCTCTCAGCGCCACCGGCAGCCGGCCTTTTGGCGATGGCGCCGATGGCTTCGTTATGGGCGAAGGCTCCGCCGCCTTCCTGCTCAAGCGCCTGGCCGATGCCGAACGCGATGGCGACAAGATTTACGCTGTCCTGCGCGGTCTGGGAGGCTCCAGCGACGGCAAGGGCAAGGGCATCACGGCTCCCAACCCCATCGGTCAGATTTTGGCCACCCAGCGCGCTTGGGAAAACGCCGGATTGGACCCGGCCACGGCGACGCTGCTCGAAGCCCACGGCACCAGCACTAAAGTCGGCGACGTGGTCGAGTTGGAAAGCCTGGGCAAGGTCTTTGGCGGCGCGGCCAGGGGCAGTATCGCCCTGGGTTCGGCCAAAAGCAATATCGGCCATCTCAAGGCCGGGGCCGGCGCCGCCGGTTTGCTCAAGGCTGTGATGTCGATCCACGACAGAGTGCTGCCGCCCACCCTCAACGCCCAGAGACCCAATCCCAACGCCGATTTCACCCATTCGCCTTTCTTCATCAATCATGACCTGCAAGAGTGGCCCCAGCGAAACGGGCTGCCGCGCCGCGCCGGGGTCAGCGCCTACGGCTTCGGGGGCACGAATTTCCATGTCGTGCTCGAAGAGCATGTGCCGGGGATGCTGTCGAGCGAGGCCACCATTTTCTCTGGCGTGCAGGTTAATAGGGAAACAAGTAGACAAGTAGACAAGGGGGCGGCTGTCACCTTGTCACCCAATCACCTTGTCACCAAGTCTCCATTACGCGGCATCCTCGCCCTCGGTGCGGCGTCGCCGGTCGCTCTGAAAGACCGGCTGGATGACATGTTCCGCCGCGTGCAGGATGGCTGGACCCCGCCCATCGCCGTCCCGGACCCCGCCGATCTGTCGGCGCCCGAACGTTTGGTCATCGATTTCGGCGACCACGACGAGCTGCTGGAGCGCATCCAGAAAGCGCGCAAAGCCCTCGGTTTCGACAATCCTGCCGCCTGGAAAGCGCTGATGGCGCAGGGTATTTTCCGCGGCAGCGGCAAAGCGCCGGGCAAGATCGCCTTTCTCTTCCCGGGCCAGGGCAGCCAATATGCCAACATGGGCCGCGAACTGGCCGCGCGCGAACCGGTGGTCAAGCGTCTCTTCGCCGAGGCCGACCGGGTGATGACGCCCATCCTCGGCCGCCCGCTCACCGATTACATTTTTGTCGATGCCAACGACCCGGCGGCGATGAAGCAGGCCGAGTTCAGTCTGATGCAGACGGCGATCACCCAGCCGGCGATGCTGACGATGGACACCGCCATCTACGAGTTGCTGGCCGAGTACGGCATCCGCCCGGATATGGCCATGGGCCACAGCCTGGGCGAGTACGGCGCCCTCATCGCCGCCGGCATCATGCACTTCGACGACGCCCTGATGGCCTCCGCCGCCCGCGGACGCGAGATGACGGCGATCAACAATCTGGCCGACAACGGCTGGATGGCCGCGGTGCTCGGCCCGCTGGATGTGATCCTGGAAACGCTGAAGCAGGTCGATGGCTACGTCATCCCGGCCAACATCAATTCCTACAATCAGGTCGTGATCGGTGGGGCCAGCAGGGCGGTGGAGCAGGCCATCAATCTGTTCAACCAGAAAGGGATGCAGGCCATGCGCATCCCCGTCAGCCACGCCTTCCACACCAGCATCGTGGCCCCGGCCAGCAAGCCCCTGCGCAAGGTGCTCGACAAGCTGGAAATCCGTGAGCCGAAGCTGCCACTGGTCGCCAACGTCACCGGCGACATCTACCCGGCCACGGTCGAGGGCATCAAAGACATCCTCGAACAGCAGGTGGCCGCCACAGTGCAGTGGGTCAAGGGCATGGAGACGCTGTATGCCCAGGGCTGCCGCATGTTCGTCGAAGTCGGGCCGAAGAAGGCGCTGAAAGGTTTCGTCGATGACGTGCTCGGCGACAAGCCTGACGTGATCTCGCTTTTCACCAATCATCCCAAGTTCGGCGAGCTGCCGACGTTCAACCAGGCGTTGTGTGGGTTGTATGCGGCGGGGTATGGAGCGATGGAGGTGGCAGGTGGCACGTGGCAGGTGGCAAGTGACGCATCGCAGCCGGCCTCGGTTGCGACGACGGCTGCCGCGGCCCCAACCTCTGATCCTTCGGCTTCGCTCAGGACAAGTCTCCGATCTCTGACCTCTGACCTCCGACCTCCGGCCTCCGCCCCGCAACCCGCACCGATCCCTGCCATGCCCCAACCTGCCTCCCACGACGCGCTGGCACTCCTCGCCCAAGCAATCTCCAATCTCCAATCCCCAATCCCCAATAACCAATCCCAACCCCACCCCTACGACCGCAACGAGACGCCTCTCGGCTCGGTCGTAGTCAGCGGTACGGGCTTGGGGCTGCCCGGCGCCGAAAAGCCGGTGATGGACCCCGACAACGCCTTGCGCATCTTGCGCGGCGAACAGTTCATCGACCTCATCCCCGAACGCTTCCGCCACCGCATCCAGGACAAGCGCATCACCCGTGTGGTCAAAGCCGAAGATGGCGGCGGCAGCTTCCAGGTCATCACCGACCCGGACGAGGTGATCAAGCTGGCCGGGCGACCGGGGTCATTCGACCTCGAAGCCGAATACGGCGTGCCGGCCAAGCTGATCGAGGCCCTCGACACCACTACGCAACTGGCGATGGCAGCCGGGTTCGACGCCCTGCGCGAGGCCGGCATCCCGCTCGTCCAAACCTACAAGACGACCAGCATCGGCACCTACCTGCCCGACCGCTGGCTGCTGCCCGTGTCGATGCGCGACGAGACCGGCGTCATCTTCGCCAGCGCCTTCCCCGGCGGCGACCGCTTCGCCGAGGAAATCAGCAACTACTTCATTTGGCAGAACCGGATCGATCAACTGAACATGCTGGAGGATTTGCGGCAATACACGAGCGATCCGGTCACGCTGCAAGAGATTACCCGCCGCATCGCCGACCTGCGCGAGCAGATGGAACGCCAGCCGTACTTCTTCGACCGCCGCTTCCTCTTCCGCATTTTGGCGATGGGCCACAGCCAGTTCGCCGAATACATCGGCGCTCGCGGCCCCAATACCCAAGTCAACGCCGCCTGCGCCAGCACCGCCCAGGCCGTCGCCATCGCCGAAGATTGGATTCGCTCTGGCCGCTGCCGCCGTGTGATCGTACTCGGCGCCGATAACGTCACCAGCGACCACTTGATCGAGTGGGTGGGCGCGGGCTTCCTGGCCACCGGCGCCGCCGCCACCGACAACCGCGTGGATCATGCGGCGCTACCCTTCGACAAACGCCGTCACGGCACCATCCTCGGCATGGGCGCTTGTGCGCTCGTGGTCGAGAGCGAGGACGCCGTGCGCGAGCGGGGGATGCGCGGCATTGTCGAGTTGCTCAGCAGCGAAAGCAGCAACAGCGCCTTTCATGGCACCCGGCTGGATGTCGAGCACATCAGCCTGGTGATGGAAAACCTGGTGGCTGCCGCCGAGCGGCGTTTCGGTCTCAACCGCTACGCCGTGGCCCCGCAGATGGTGTTCATGTCGCACGAAACCTTCACTCCGGCCCGCGGCGGCAGCGCCAGCGCCGAGGTGATCGCCCTGCGCAAGACTTTCAGTGAGGCGGCCAACGACATCATCGTCGCCAACACGAAGGGCTTCACCGGCCATCCGATGGGCGTGGGCGTGGAGGATGTCATCGCCATCAAGTCGCTGGAGTATGGCATCGTGCCGCCCGTGCCCAATTTCAAGGAAGTCGATCCCGACCTCGGCGTGCTCAATCTCAGCCGCGGCGGGCGCTACCCCGTGCAATACGCCCTGCATCTGGCCGCCGGCTTCGGCTCGCAGATCGCCATGACTCTCACCCGGCGCATCCCCGGCGGCCTGGACCGCATCGACAACAAGCCTCGTTACCAGCGCTGGCTGGCCGACGTCAGCGGCAACGACAACGCCGAGATCGAGATCGTCAAGCGCATCCTTCGGATCAAAAGCAATGGCGGGCCGGGCCGGGCGCCGATCGGCAGCAACTGGCAGTATGGCATCGGCCCCAGCGTGCGCGCCGCTGCCCCCGGTGATGGTGTGGCCGGTGGCTATGCCGCCGCCTATCGCCCCGCGCCCATGGCCGAGGTGGCAGCGCTGTTGGGGAAGAAGGCGGAGGTCGGAGTACGGAGGTCGGAGGACGGAGATCAGAAGTCGCAGGCGGCAAGTGCGCCCGTCCAATCTCCGGTCTCTACTTCGGCGACCCCGCCTCTACCGCCGCCCGCACCCGTTGCCCCGACACCACCCGCTGCTCCGGTCAAGGTGGCCCCACCGCCATCTGCGCCCGTGCCGCCCGCCCCCGCTCCGATCCCGGTCATTTCAGAGGTCAGAGGTCAGAAGCCAGAGTTCAGCGCTGCCCCGGCGCCAACCCCTCCGACCTCCGATCCCGTCGTCACACAAGTGCTAGCGCTCGTCGCCGCCAAGACTGGCTACCCGCAGGACATGCTCGACCTCGATCTTGATCTCGAAGCCGACCTGGGCATCGACACCGTGAAACAGGCCGAGACCTTCGCTGCCATTCGCGAATCGTTCAACATCCCGCTGCAAGAAGGCATCAGCCTGCGCGATTATCCCACCCTGGCCAGTGTGGTCGGGTTCGTGCGGACGATGCGGCCCGATCTGGCAGAGGTCAGAGGTCAGAGGTCAGAGGTCAGCGCTGCCCCGGCGCCAACCCCTCCGACCTCCGATCTCCGACCTCCGATCTCCGATCCCATCGTCCCCCAAGTCCTCGCCATCGTCGCCGCCAAGACCGGCTACCCGCAGGACATGCTCGACCTCGACCTTGATCTCGAAGCCGACCTCGGCATCGATACGGTGAAGCAGGCCGAGACCTTCGCCGCCATCCGCGAGACCTTCGGCATCCCCTTCCAGCAGGGCCTGAGCCTGCGCGACTACCCCACCCTCGCCAGCGTGGTCGGCTTCGTGCGGACGATGCGGCCGGATCTGGGAATTGCGAAAGGCGAATTGCGAATTGCGGAACCGGCTGCCCCGGCGACCCAATCCGAAATTCGCAATCCACAATCCGAAATTGTCTCCCAAGTCCTCGCCATCGTCGCCGCCAAGACCGGCTACCCCGAAGACATGCTGGAATTGGAGCTTGATCTCGAAGCCGACCTCGGCATCGACACGGTGAAGCAGGCCGAGACCTTCGCCGCCATCCGCGAGACCTTCGGCATCCCCTTCCAGCGGGCCCAGGGCCGGCGCGATTGTCCCGCCCTGGACAGCGTGGTCGGCTTCGTGCGCACCCGGCGGCCGGA
>JAYRVO010000150.1:0-1991 GCA_041918515.1 Chloroflexota bacterium
ATTACATCAACCACGTGATCAAAGTTCCCGGCGAGGTTCAGTTCGTCCGTCAACTTGAGAACTACTTGAGCGAAGCAGACAACTTGTTCCGGCGATTCGACTGGTGGATGTTCAGCCGGACGGTGGAACGGGTGGATCAGATCACCATCCCTTATTATGACCCCACCCAGAACCGCATCCGCAACTTCCACCCGGACTTTATCTTCTGGCTCAAACGGGGCCGGGATGAGTATGGTGTGCCCGACTATACGATCCTCTTTGTTGACCCAAAGGGCATGAGCCAAGGGGGTTATCAGTATAAGGTTGACGGCTACCGAGAGCTATTCGTAGACAGTACAACGGGTCAAATGCGCACATTCCATCATAATGGAATGAATGTTCGTGTTGCCTTGGCGATGTATACGAAGGATGGTAACCAAGCCTCGCAAGGCTATAAAGTCTATTGGTACGACCACCCAAGAGGAATACTTGAAAGCCTTATTTCTATAGGTGAACAGTCAGCCTAGGCGCAGCTAACTCGGGAGTGAATAAAGTAAAAGACATGAGATAATGGCGCGATGATAACATGTCCCCACTGTCAACGCAGCGAAGGCCAGGTCAAAGGTGGAATGACGCAGGCGGGCAGCCAACGCTATCTGTGCAAGGTATGTCGGCGTCGCTACACACCCGACCCAAAGCCAATAGGGTACGAAGCGAGCATCCGCCGGCAGGCGATCCGTCTCTACGTGGACGGCAACAATCAGCGGCGTGTGGCCCGGCAGATAGGAGTCAGTCAAGGCTCGGTCTCCAACTGGGCCCGTGACTTCGCCGACAGTCTGCCCGATGAGACACCCCAACCGGAGCAAACGGTCGAGGTGGCCGAGATCGATGAGTTGTTCACCTTTGTCGGCCACAAAAAAACGACGTCTACATCATGACCATCGTCGACCGCGCTACGCGCTGTTTCCTCAGTTGGCGGGTTGTCCCTGAGCGGACAGCCGAAGTTGCCCAGGCAATGGTCTATGAAGCACCGGCCCAACGCTACTACAGTGACCGCTTGGGGATGTACTTCAACCTACACTACGGCATCAGCCACTATCTGGCGATGTGGGACAAGAGCGAAACCTACGCCGTAGAGGCCGGCAATGCCGAACTTCGCCATTATCTAGCTCGGCTGGTGCGACGGTCGCGCTGTTTCTCGCGATCCATCGAGGCTTTGCGCCGCCACGTCAAGTTGTTTGTCTATGCCTGGAACAGGCGTCAACTGCATCGCCGCCTGTTTCCCAATTACCCTACTCATGTTATCCAATTCATTTGAACACGGGTTTGTTCACTCCCCACATATCCCCCTCTGCCCTGATTAATACGAGTATACTAGCTTGACAACCGATCCTATTTTCACTATCATCTCATCATATCATATGATGACATGATGAAAATGGAAATGACTGCATACTCTGTTCGTGTTCGCTATTACCTGATCACATTTCTCGTCTGGTTCGCCACTGCCCTACCGCTGACGCTAACAGTACTGCTGGCCCAGGCGCGCGGCTTGAGCCTGTTCGAGGTCGGTGTTGCCCTGGGGGTCTACTCGCTGACCATCGTCCTCCTGGAAGTGCCGACCGGCGGGCTGGCCGACGCGGTCGGCCGCAAGCGCGTGGCGCTGCTGGCCTTCGCGCTAGCCGCGCTCTACAATCTGGCCCTCCTGTTGGCCTTCTCCTTCCCGGCCCTGCTGCTGGCAATGATCCTCTACGGCGTCAGCCGCGCCCTGTCGTCCGGCGCGCTCGACGCCTGGTTCGTTGACGCCCTCCAGGCGGCCGACCCCGACATTGATCTCCAGCCCGCCTTGGCCGGGGCCGGGACCGTAACGCTGTTGGCGCTGGGTCTCGGCGCAGTGGCCGGCGGCGCGCTGCCGCGGCTATTTGCCGGGCTGCCGGCCGACGGCGCGGCCGTCCTCACGCCGCTGTCCACGCCCATCGTCGCCGCGCTGGCGGTCAAGCTCCTGCTGGTGG
>JAYRVO010000151.1:0-126425 GCA_041918515.1 Chloroflexota bacterium
CGAGATGATCATGGGCAACACCGAGAACAAGCTGGACAAAGAAGCCAGCCTGATCGACGACTACATCACCCGTGGCGTCAAGGCCATCGTCATCACCCCCATCTCGGCGGACGGCTCCATCGCCGCCTTGAAGAAGGCGAAAGACGCCGGCATCATCATCTTCTGCTTCAACACCTGCGTCAACGACAAGACCATCCCCTCCGGTTTCCTGGTGACGAAGAACTCGGATCTGGGCGACAAGAGCGGCGCCGCGGCGGTGAAGTTTATCACCGACAAGCTGGGCGGCAAGGCGAAGGTTGGCATCCTGAACTGCGACCAGTTCGAGGGCTGCCCGCCGCGCAAGGAAGGCTTCCTGGCGCAGCTCAAGGCGCTGCCGGGCGTGGAAGTGGTGGCGGATCAGGCGGGCTGGCTGGCCGACAAGGCCCAACCGGTTTCGGAAGCCATGCTCCAGGCCAACCCCGACATCAACGTGCTGTGGGCGGCGAACGAAGGCGGCACCGTGGCCCATGCCAACGCCGTGAAGACGCTCGGCTTGGCGGGCAAGGTGTTCGTCTTTGGCACCGACATGAACAACCAGATGGGGCAGATGCTCCAGGCCAAGGACGACATCCTCCAGGGTGTCACTGGTCAGGCGCCGTACCAAATGGGCTACGACGCTTTGGCGGCGACCCTGGAAGTGCTGGGCGGCAAGACGGTCGAGCCGGTGACCAACACGCCGACGATCTTCTTTGGTCGCGGCATGGACGACTTGATCAAGCTGTTCATGGACACCGAGGGCAACGCCATCTTCGAAGTCCCAGCTGAGACCGGGGCCGCCGCGCCGCTGTCTGGCAAGGGTTTGCTCGTCGCTGGCGTCGTCTTCCAGTCCGATACCTTCATGCAGACCGTGCAAGCGGGCATGCAGGCGGCGGCGGATGAGACCGGGGCTGAGATCATCATGGGCAACACCGAGAACAAGCTGGACAAAGAAGCCAGCCTGATCGACGACTACATCACCCGTGGCGTCAAGGCCATCGTCATCACCCCCATCTCGGCGGATGGCTCGTTGGCGGCCCTGAAGAAGGCCAAAGAAGCGGGCATCACCATCGTTTGCTTCAACACCTGCGTCAGCGAAGAAGGCATCGCCAGCGCCTACCTCGTCACCAAGAATGCAGACTTGGGCGACAAGAGCGGCGCCGCCGCGGCCAAGTTCATCACCGACAAGCTGGGCGGCAAAGCGACCATCGGCATCCTCAACTGCGACCAGTTCGAGGGCTGCCCGCCGCGCAAGGAAGGCTTCCTGGCGCAGGTGAGCACGCTGCCGGGCGTGAAAGTGGTGGCGGATCAGGCGGGCTGGCTGGCGGACAAGGCGCAGCCGGTGTCGGAAGCGATGCTGCAAGCGAACCCTGGCATCAACGTGCTATGGGCGGCCAACGAAGGCGGCACCGTAGCCCATGCCAACGCCGTGAAGACGTTGGGTCTGGGCGGCAAGGTGTTCGTGTTCGGCACCGACATGAACAACCAGATGGGTCAGATGTTGCAGGCTAAGGACGACATCCTGCAAGGCGTGACTGGTCAGGCCCCCTACCAGATGGGCTATGACTCCTTCATGACCTTGCTCAAGGTGTTGGGCGGTCAAGAGGTGGAGGCGGTGACCAACACCCCCACCATCTTCTTTGGCCGTGGCAACGATGCCTTGATCAAGCTGTTCATGGATAGCGAAGGCAACGCCATCTTCGAATAACTCTGCGACTCACACGCTCTCACCGGAGCCACATACCCGCGCTGGTGTGTGGCTCCGGACAGGTGTAGACACAGATGAGAGAAACACGGATAATGCCAGACAGCGAACTCCTGGCTGAAATCGAAGCTGACGAGGCATGGTGGGCTGCGCACTTCGTCGCCACAGACGACGAAAAGCTTGCCGCACTTGTCGCCGAAGTCGAAACGGATATCAGCAATGACAACATCATGCCTATGTTCGACGAGACCGGTGAATTCATCGAACGATAGCCGATAGCCCATGACAAACATCCTCGAACTGAACCAAATCAGCAAACAATACCCCGGCGTCGTCGCTCTCGACCACGTCGACTTCAACCTGAATAGGGGCGAAGTGCGGGCGCTGCTGGGCAAGAATGGAGCGGGCAAATCAACGCTCGTCAAGATCCTGAGCGGCGCCGTCCATCCCGATAGCGGCGAAATCCGCATCGACGGCCAGCTTGTGACCATCGCCAACCCCAAAGACGCTTTCCAGCGCGGCATCTGCACGGTTTATCAGGAGATGAGCCTGGTGCCGGGGCTGACGGTGGCCGAGAATATCCTGCTGGGACGTTGGCCCCGACGCAATCTGCTGGCCCTGTCGGTGATCGACCGCAAAGCCATCCGCCCCATCGCCAAAGCCGCGCTCGATCAACTCGAAGTCTCGATTGACCTCGACGAGCAGGTCTCGCGACTGAGCGTGGCGCAGCAGCAATTGGTCGAGATCGCCAAGGCCATCTCATTCGACCCGCGCGTCCTGGTGCTCGACGAGCCAACCAGCGCCCTGGCATCGGGCGAGGTGGAAGTGCTGCACAAGATCGTACGCAAGTTAGCCGAACAGGGCCACGCCATCATCTATGTCACCCATCGGCTGCAAGAGATCCCGCATGTGGCCGACAATGTGACCGTGCTGCGCGATGGCAGGCTGATCGGCACCATCACCGCGGCCGAGGCCACGCCCGCGCGCATCGCGCAGATGATGATCGGCGCCGATTGGCAGCGCACCGAATGGGGCGAGAGCGGCGAGCCGGGCGAAGTCAAGCTGGCGGTCAAGAACGCCAATCGCAAGGGGCTGCTCAAAGACGTTTCCTTCGAAGTGCGCGGGGGCGAGGTGCTGGGCATCGCCGGGCTGCTGGGGTCAGGCCGCACCGAGCTGCTGCGAGCCATCTTCGGGTTGGACAAACTGGATAGCGGCGAGGTGTATGTCAAGGGCAAGCGCGTGCAGCCCACCCCCATCGCTATGAAAGCGCACGGGCTGGCGCTGACGCCCGAAGACCGCAAACGCCAGGGCCTGGTGTTGGGCTTTAGCGTCCAGGATAACCTGACACTGGCCAGTCTCAACCGTTTCAGCGTGCAGGGTATTTTGCAGTTGAGTCGGGGAACGGAGCTGGCGCGGGAGATGGTCAAATCGTTGGATATCAAAACACCCGGGCTGAATGTCGCCAGCCGCACCCTTAGCGGCGGTAATCAACAGAAAGTTGTCGTCGGTAATTGGCTGAACACCTTGCCCGAAGTGTTGTTGATGGACGAGCCGACGCGCGGGATCGATATCCAGGCCAAAGAGCAGATCTTCAGCCTGGTGCGCGACCTGGCCCGCCGCGGCCTGGCCGTGGTGTTCATTTCGTCCGAAATCGAAGAAGTGTTGGATGTGGCTGACCGCATCTTGATCATGAACCAGGGACGCATCACGGGTGAAGTTCAGCCTGATCATGTCGATCTCGAAAAATTGCTTACAATGGTGATGGAGGAAATTGTCGTATGACCGCTCAAACCGCTGAAGTCAAATCCCGTCCGACCTGGCTCAGCCGCACTGGCGACCTGCTATCTCGCTCCGGCCTGTTGGTGGCGTTGGTGATTCTGTTTCTCTTGCTAACCCAGTTTGCGCCCAATTTCCTCTCGCAGCGCAACTTGTTTAATGTGTTGCGGGCGGTGGCCATCAATGGCATGATCGCCTGCGCCATGACGTTTGTCATCATCTCCGGTGACATCGATGTCAGCGTCGGCTCGGCGGTAGCCTGGTCGTCGTCGCTGCTGGGCGTGCTGGCGATCAAGAAGGACCTGCCTTTGCTGCTGGCGGTCGTGATCGTGATCGCCTCCGGCATCCTCATCCACAGCCTGGCGGGAGCCATCCGGGTGCGCTGGAACATCCCCGCCTTCGTCGTCACCCTGACCATGTTCATGAGCTACAAGGGTTTGGCCAAAGTGATCACCCAGGCCTATCCCATCACCCCGTTCCCGGATTCATTCAGTTTTTGGGGTCAGGGCTATCTGCTCAAGATCATCCCGGTGCCGGCTGTGCTCATGGTGATCACAGTTCTCATTTTTCATTTTCTCGCCACGCGCACGGTGTTTGGGCGCTCGGTGTACAGCGTGGGCGGGAACGAGGAGGCATCGCGCTTGTCGGGCATCCCGGTGGGGCGCACGCGCATCCTCGTTTTCGCCATTTCTGGCTTGATGGCGGCCATCGGCGGCATCGTCATCTCGTCGCGCATCATGGCCGGGGCCTACAACGTGGGCGAAGGGCTGGAGTTCGAGGTCATCGCTGCGGTCGTGATCGGCGGCACCAGCCTGGCGGGTGGTTCTGGCTCGATGCTTGGCACTTTCCTGGGTGTGCTTTTCATCGGTCTGCTGGCCAACGGCATGACCCTGATGGGCGTGGACCCGTACTGGCAAGAGGTGGCCCGCGGCTTGATCGTGCTCTTTGCTGTGCTGATCAGCGTTGTCCGCAAGCCGACGACGCGGGCGTAAATGGCGTCTATGCTAGAATAGACGATCAAGAAGTATCGATCATATCGCCAACATGGTGTATAACTCACTCACTTTTGAACATCCCCTCAAGGAGTGCTCTGCACATGACTGACAAACTGGAAACTTTCAAACTGGCGGCTGCACCCTTGCCGGGAAAAATTTGGGAATGGCCGCTGTACGGGGCAGGCTTCGAAAACCTGGGCCAAGACGGCGGTATGCTTGAAGCGCCGCTGCCGGCGTATGGGCCGGACGAATTGCTCGTCCGCCACGACGCTTGCGGCATTTGCTTTTCGGACATCAAGATCATCAGCCTGGGCGAAGATCACCCGCGCATCTACCGGAGCATGAAAGACAATCCGGTGGTTTTGGGCCACGAGATCGCTATGACGGTGGTGGGCGTGGGCGAGAACCTGAAAGATCAATACAAGGTCGGCGACCGCTTCACCATCCAGGCCGATGTGAACGTCAATGGGGTCGGCTACGCCTATGGTTATGAGATTCAAGGCGGCCTCTCCGAATACAACGTCATCGACCAGCGCGTTCTCAATGGCGATGATGGCAATTATCTGCTGAAGGTGCGGCCCACTACCGGTTATGCCGAGAGCGCCCTCACCGAGCCGTGGGCCTGCGTGACCGCCGCCTACGAACTGAAGTATCGCACCGGCTTGAAAGCCGGCGGCGTGACCTGGATCATCGGCAGCCACGCCGACCCCAGCCGCGCCTACACCCTCAGCGCCGGCTTCGACGCCGATGCTCATCCCGCCCGTCTACTGCTCACCGATGCGCCGGCGGAATTCGCAGCCAGGCTGCGATCGCGGGCGCAGTCGCTGGGCGTCGAAGTTGTCGACGCGCCCGATGTCGCCAACCCGCCCGCCGACAAAATCGATGACATCGTCTTGCTGGGCGCCACACCGGAGCTGATCGAGACCGTCAGCCCTCGTTTGGCCGATTTCGGCATCGTCGCTCTGATTGGCGATCAGCCTTTGTCGCGCATCGTCAATGTAGACATTGGTCGGGTGCACTACAATCGCTGGGTCTATGTAGGCGGCCGGTCTGCCGACATCGCCCGCGCTTATGCCGATGTGCCGGTGCGAGCGTCGTTGCGGCCGGGCGGTCGGGCCTGGTTTGTCGGCGCGGGTGGGCCGATGGGGCGGATGCACGTGCAGCGCGCCATTCAGATGGGCAGTCCCAGCCTCATCGTCTGCACCGATGTCAGCGCCCTGCGCCTGAATGATCTCGAAGAATCCTATGGCCAGGAAGCGGCGGAGAAAGGCATCGAGTTCATCTGCCTGAACCCGATGGAAAAAGAGCAGGCCGAGAAGCTGGCCACGTATAAGCCGGCCGGCTTCGACGACATCATCGTGCTGGCCCCGGTGCCCTTCCTGATCTCCGATGCCGCCACCTATCTCGCCCCGCACGGGGTGATGAATGTGTTTGCGGGTGTGGCGCGCGGAACCATGGCCAAGCTAGATTTGAGCGACGCCTACTTGCGCGATACGCGCGTGATCGGCCACTCCGCCTCCACCATCGACGATCTCAAGCTGATGCTGCACCAAACCGAGTCGGGCGAGCTTTCGCCCAATCGTTCGGTGGCGGCTGTCGGCTCGCTCAGCGCGGCCAAAGATGGGTTGATCGCAGCGCGCGACACCGTGTACCCCGGCAAGGTCGTCATCTATCCGCAGATCAAGGAAATGCCGCTCACAGCCTTGCCCGATCTGAAGGAAACCATGCCCACGGTCTATGCCAGGCTGAAGGATGGGCGCGAGTGGACGAACGAGGCCGAGGAGGAGTTCCTGCGGCTGATGCTGCCATGAGGGGAATTGAAGAAAATGTCAACTTCTTTACTTGATCGCATCGCCCTCGTCACCGGGGGAGCGCAGGGCTTGGGCCAGGCCCTCTGCGAGCGGCTGGCCCAAGAAGGCTGCCATGTGGCCGTAGCTGATCTCAATGGCGAAGGCGCTGTGCAGACTGCCGCCGAAATTGCCGAGAAGTCCGGGCGCAGGACGATGGGCCTGAAGGTGGACGTGACCAATGAGGATGAGGTGGCGGCCATGGTCGATCGCACCGTGGCCGAGTTTGGCCGGCTCGACATTTTCGTCTCGAATGCGGGCGTCTTGGTGGCTGAAGCCATCCAAGACTTCCCGGCGGAGAAGTGGCGCTTCGTGATGAACGTCAATCTCTTCGGCTACTTCCTCTGCGCCAAACACGCGGCGCGAGTGATGATTCCCCAGCACAGCGGCGTCATCATCCAGATCAATTCGAAGTCGGGCAAGAAGGGTAGCTACAAAAGCTCGGCCTACGCTGCCAGCAAATTCGGCGGCATTGGCCTGACCCAGAGTCTGGCTCTGGAATTGGCCGAACACGGCATCCGCTGCAATGCCATCTGCCCCGGCAACCTGCTGGACTCGCCCCTGTGGGTGAACTCGCTGTACAAGCAGTATGCCAAGAAATGGGGCATCACCGAGGAGCAGGTGCGCCAGCGTTACATCGATCAGGTGCCGATGAAGCGCGGCTGCACGTATGAAGATGTGGCGAATGTGCTCGTCTTTCTGGCCTCCGACCAATCCAGCTATATGACCGGCCAAGCCATCAATGTGACGGGCGGTCAGGAGATGAAGTAGGGCGCTTCCTTGAAGCGACTAAAAAATACGGCGACTTCGGAGGCCGCCAGCCTCACGAAGTCGCCGTATTCATTTACTAAAACGCTGTGTGTTGTTCAGGCTTTGGGCGCGCCGGGGTGCGGGCCAAAGTGTTTGAGCATGACGATGGGGTCGCTGCGACTGGGGTTGTGGATCGTCACGCCCCTCTGGGCGACGGGGCCAGCGACGAAGTACTCGTCGTGAGTAAGCTGGCCGAAGCGAATCAAAGCTGGAGCTTCGATGGGCCAGTTGCCCATGTCGCCGTGTCCCTGGAGCACGATCAGGCCATACGGGCCATCGTCGCTGATCGTCACCGCACGGCCCGGCAGCACCGTCAGCTCTTTGCCGGCGAAGTACTCGTTGCCGTACACGATCCACTTCTCGACATAACCTTCAGCCATCATGTCCGCAACCGGCTTGACAGGAAGCGGGGGGCGAAAATAGGTGGCTTTGAAGTCGGGATTGACGTTGGCTTCCCAATCCAGCATGGAGATGATGTAGTCGAGGTCGTGTTTGTGGTCTTCGGGCACATCTTTGACCAACAGCGACCAGTCGATGGGGACGTCGTTGACGAGCGACTGGAACATGGCGAAGACATCGCTGGCCCATTGCGGCTCGTAGGTGCAGAGGCTGCCGGGCGCATGCAGCACGCCGGGGGGCACATACCAGCCCGTGCCCGCCTCCAGCCGGTAGGCTTTGGAGAGGTCGGTGATGTGGTTGTCGCCCTGGTTCCAGATTTCCAGGCAATGGCGCACCTGTTCTTTGCTGGTGCCTGGTTCGAGGCCGAAGAAGGTGTGGGGGAAGTCGGCGCCGTAGTTGTTCAGCTGAGGCGGGAAGAAGTAGGCTTCGGGCTTGGGTTGCGCGCCAACGCGGGCTGCATGTTCAGCCATTTGATGCATGTGGTGTGGCAAAGGCCCTTTGTTGTCGAAGAATTTCGAGTAGATGGGCCAGGCGTGGTATTTGTCCCACAGGTCATGCCCCAAGAGTGCAGCGCCAAGCTCGGCAACCAGGTCCTTGAAGAGAATCTTCTGCGGGCTGGCTTCGTCGCCATAGACGACGTAGCTCAAGCCTTCGTCGGGAGTGGTAAGGGGGCCGTTGTCGGCTCTGGTGGTGGACGAAAACCAACGCTCGTCGATGCCGCCACGGTTGGCGCCGAAGGCGTAGTAATCAGCCGGATGCAGTTTGATCCGCCGGCCAGGGATGCAGAAGGCGCGAGGCACCCACGTGGGGGCCAGTCGGAGGATGCCTTCGCCTTGCTCGAATGCGACATGGTTCATAAGATGCTCCGTTGGTGCAGATGTCAAGTCTCCAAGACCTGGCATGTGTAAGATCGTTTGTTTCGTAGTGTTCCTGACGATTATCTCAAGTATAGAGTATGGTGTGCGCTGCCGTCAAGAGGTTTTGGGATAGAACCAGGGCGATTCAAAAGTCGTGCTCAATCGAATCAGCCACTTCTAAAAGCGCCCTATCATCAGTCTTGACATTTTGAGTGCAGCGCTACATACTTTACCGAGTTGGTTCTAACGCAGTCGTTGGAACCCGGCGGATGTGTGTTAAGTCGGGCTTCTGTGTTATGGGCCGCACTGGCAGTAAACTTCGTCAAATCGAAGGAGGCATCGAGAAGCTAGAGGCAAGATCTCTGACAAGGTGTGTCACCCATGTCTTTTCGTTTTCTATCGTATACGCACTTGTGATGATTGTTTGTTGCCAGTGCGCCTGTACGCCTGATGCAGTAGTTCACTATTTCAAGGAGAAGAAGCATGAAAATCAGTAGTATCCGTGGTATTCTTTTCGTCGCTGTTCTTGTTGTCATCGCCGTGGCCCTCGTTGGCTGTGCCGCTGGCGGTGGTGGCGGCAAGACCAAGGTAGGTCTATCATTCTCTGACTTTGCCACCGAGCGTTGGAAGAACGAAGAGCAGCTCATGCGCAAGATGTTGGAAGAGAAGGGTTACGAAGTTCTGACCCAGGAAGCCAACCACGACGTCAAGTTGCAAAATGACCAGATTGATAACATGGTCAGCCAGGGCGCCAAGGCGATCATCGTCATTGCTGAAGATGGCGACGCTGCTGCCACCGCCGTCGACAAAGCTGCCGATGCGGGCGTGAAGGTCATCGCCTATGATCGCCTGATTAAGTCTGCGAAGATCGCCGGCTACATCTCGTTCAACAATGTGGAAGTGGGTCGGCAGCAGGGCGACGGCGTCATGAAGGCGCTGTTTGCCAGCTACGACGCCAGCAAGGGTCCGGCCAAGGTCGTGAAGTTGGGCGGCAGCCCCACCGACAACAACGCTATTCTGTTCCGTAAGGGCCAGGATGAAGTTGTGGACAAGTTCGTGGCCGATGGCAAGGTGGAAATTGTAGCCGACCAGTGGGTAGACAACTGGGATGCTGCCAACGCCTTGAAGCTGATGGAGAACATCCTGACCGCCCAGCAAAATCAGGTGGACGCCGTGGTGGCGTCGAATGATGGCACTGGCCTGGGAGCGCTGCAAGCGCTGAAGGCCCAGGGTCTGGCTGGCAAGGTGCCCATTTCGGGCCAGGACGCCACGGCCGATGGCTGCAATAGCATCGTCAAGGGCGAGCTCACCGTCACCATTTTGAAGGACATCCGCAACCTGACGCCTTTGGCTGTGGACATGACCGACAAATTGCTCAAGGGCCAGCAGATCACCGATCTGAAGCAGTACACGATGGCCGAATTGACCAATGACCCCAGCAAGACGGGCAATGTCATGGCCCTCTTCCTGCCGGTGCAGCAGGTCGACAAGTCCAACGTGTATGACCTGTGCGTGAAGAACGGTTTCCAGAAGTACGACGACGTCTATCGGGATATTCCCGAGGACCAGCGTCCACCCAAGCCGTAAGTTCGACTCAAGTCTAGTCGTTGTCCCGGCTCCCCGGAATTTTCTGGGGGAGCCGGGACAACTTGTGTGCATCAAACGCCCGAAGGGAGCACGGCGCCGTTGTCAAGAGGAGCAGTCAATGAACGAAGAAATTATCCTCGATGTTCGTAATGTCACTAAGCGCTTTCCGGGCGTCGTCGCGCTGAATGATGTTTCGATGCAGGTTCGGCGGGGCGAAATCCACGGGTTGTGTGGTGAGAATGGGGCGGGGAAATCGACTCTGATGAAGATTCTGTCCGGCGTGTATCCGCACGGGACATACGAAGGCTCAATCGTGTATGATGGTCAGGAGCTAAAACTGGAAGATCGTTCGATCCGCCAGGCGATTGAAGAAGGTATTGCCATCGTCTATCAGGAATTAACGTTGGTTCCGCACATGACGGTGGGCGAGAATGTTTTTCTGGGCAAGGAGCCAGTGGAGAATGGCTCTATCAATTGGGACAGATTGTATGCCGAAACGCGCGATGTTTTGAACAAATATCGACTGGATGTGGCGCCTCAGGCGTTGGTGCGACATTTGGGGGTGGGGAAGATGCAGATGGTCGAGATTGCTAAAGCGCTCTCGGAGAATGCCAAGATCCTGATTTTGGACGAGCCGACCAGCGCTCTGACCGAGGCCGAAATTGACAAATTGATGGAGATTTTGGAGACGCTGCGTAGTCATGGCGTCACGTGTATCTACATCACGCACAAGTTGGAAGAATTTTTCAGGATTACGGATAAGGTCACGGTGTTGCGCGATGGCAAGGCAGTGACCACGCAACCGACCAAAGATCTGAGTCTTGAAAAGTTGGTGAGCTACATGGTCGGTCGCGAGATGAAAGAGCGTTTCCCCAAAGGCAACCGGCATCCTGGCGAGGTCATTTTTGAGGTCGATGGCCTGATGGCTGAAGACCCGAATGAGGCTGGGCGTAGGGTCCTGAACGGCGTCAGCTTCAATCTGCGGCGCGGCGAGATTTTGGGCATCGCTGGGCTGATGGGATCGGGCCGCACTGAGCTTGTCACCACTTTGTTTGGCGAGTATGGGAAGGTCATCAGCGGGAAGGTGAGATTAGAAGGCAAAGAGATCAGTGTGCATAGTGCTCGTCAGGCCTTGCACTACGGGGTCAGCCTGGTGCCAGAGGACCGCAAGGGGCAAGGCTTGGTGCTGATGCAATCCATTCTCAAGAACATTTCTTTGCCGAACCTCGATCAGTTTTCCGCTTTCTTCCGCATCGACAGCGACGCCGAACTGGCTGCCTCTCTCAAGCAGGCCAAGAATCTGGCTGTCAAAGCGCCTAATTTGCAGGTGGCGGTGGAAACACTTTCTGGCGGCAATCAGCAGAAAGTGGTTATCGCCAAATGGCTGCTCTCGAATCCGAAGATCCTGATTATGGATGACCCTACGCGCGGCATCGATGTGGGCGCCAAATACGAGATCTACAAATTGATGAATGAGCTGGCCGAGCAAGGCGTTTCGATCATCATGATTTCCAGCGAATTGGAAGAGGTGTTGGGCATGAGCGATCGCGTGATGGTGATGCACGAGGGTCGTTCGAATGGCACGCTGAACATTGCCGAAGCGTCGCAGGAAAGAATCATGGCGCTGGCCACCGGCATCGCCTGATCCCGCCCGCCACGCCAGTCCCAAGTTTGTTGTTTGCAAGCGTCATATCCGCATAGGCACAAGGAGCTCATTATGGCCGCAGTCTCTGACACCGATTCGAAGAAGCCCGCAGTTGGTCTGGTTGGCGAACTGACTCGGCGCTTCCGCAGCAATATTCAGACTTATACGATCATCCTGGCACTGGTGGCCATTTGGTTGCTGTTCGGCGCGCTGACGGGCGGCGCCTACCTCGAGGCCCAGAACATCTCCAATCTGTTCCGCCAAATGACGGTCACATCATTCTTGGCGATTGGTATGGTGTTCGTCATCGTCACTGGCAACATCGACCTTTCGGTGGGTAAGCTGGCCGGGTTCGTTTCGGTGGTAGCCGCGTACTTGCAGGCCAACACGTGGTATCGGCTCATCCCCAACCAACCTATTTTGGCGGCGGTTCTATCGGTGCTACTTGGCTTGGCGGTGGGCATTCTCTTTGGCGTGGTTCAGGGCTACATCATCTCGTATTTGCGCGTGCCCGCATTCATCGTTACGCTCGGCGGCATGTTCGTTCTCACTGGGGCGATTCTGTTAGTGACCCAGGGCAAGACCATCCCGGCCAATCAGCCCGGTTTCTCGACTATTGCCCAGGGCTATCTGCCCCCCATCGCGGGCTGGGTACTTGCTGTCATCGTCGTAGTTTTTCTGTTTTGGAACACGCTTCGCAGCCGTCAACGTAAACGCCAACACGGATTCGAGCTGCCGAGCCTGACACTCGATCTGGCGACGGCCGCTTTCTTTTCTGTCCTGGTTGTGCTCTACGTGTTTATCGTCAATCAATACAAGGGCATGCAGATTCCGGTGCTGCTCTTGGCCGTGACGGCGATGATCATGACGTACGTGTCGAACAACACGCGCTTTGGTCGCTATGCCTATGCCATCGGCGGCAATCGCGAGGCGGCGCGCCTCTCTGGTATCAACATCCGGCGCAGCATTTTCCTGATCTTCGTACTGATGGGCTTTTTGGCGGGCGTGGCGGGTATCGTGCTGGCCTCGTATGTCGGTTATGGCACGATTGCCGCTGGTCAGGGCTACGAACTCGACGCCATCGCTAGCGCCATCTTAGGCGGCACCTCTACACTCGGCGGTGTCGGCACCATCCCCGGCGCGTTGATTGGCTCGTTGATCATGACCAGTCTCAGCACGGGCTTGCAGATGTTGGACACCCCGCCGGCGTTGCAACCCATCGTAAAGGGCATTGTGTTGGTAGTGGCTGTCCTGGCGGATGTCTACTTCAAGAAAAGTAACAAGTAATCCCCACCCTTCACTTCACATCCCCATCACCCTGACCCGCCTCGCCAGGGTGATGGCTATCCGACCCAGGTCAATCCGACCGAGGAACTGACGACTATGAGCCATCATCGCGCTGCATACGAAATCCTGGCCGAAAACTTGCAGGCTAAAAGCATTGATTTGGATGCGGTGAAAGCCGCCCTCAAGCGCCAGCACATCGAAACGCCCAGTTGGGGCTATGCCAACAGCGGCACTCGCTTCAAGGCCTTTGCCTGGCCTGGCGCCGCCACCACCACCCAGCAGAAACTGGACGATGCCGCCATGGTGCACAAGATGACCGGCATCGCCCCCACTGTCGCCATCCATATTCCCTGGGACAAGCCCGCCGGCGACGATTACGTGGCGATGTGCCAATATGCCGAAGCCCAGGGTATCGCTATCGGCGCCGTCAATCCCAACGTATTCCAGGATGACAACTATAAACTGGGGTCGCTGGGCAACCCCGACGCCGGCATACGCGAACAGGCACTCGATCACATCCTGGAATGCTGCGAGATCATGACGAAAGTCAAGAGCAACGCCCTCAGCCTGTGGTTTGCCGATGGCACCAACTACGCGGGCCAGGATTCTGTGCGCGGACGCAAACATCGCTTCGAGGCAGGATTGCGCGTCATCTACAGCCATTTGCCAGTGGATAGCCGGATGCTCATCGAGTACAAGTTCTTCGAGCCAACTTTCTACACCACCGATATTCCCGATTGGGGCACGGCCTATGCCTGGTGCCTGAAGCTTGGCCCCCAGGCCCAGGTGCTGGTCGATCTCGGTCACCATGCCCAAGGCACGAACATCGAACAGATCGTGGCGTTCTTGCTGGACGAAGGCCGTCTCGGTGGTTTCCACTTCAACAATCGCAAGTATGCGGACGACGATCTCATCGTGGGCAGCACGAATCCCTACGAGTTGTTCCTGATCTACAACGAATTGACCGGCGCCGACTTGTCTGGCGATGAACCGGCGAGTGCGACGGCCCATAACGTGGCCTATATGATCGATCAATCGCACAACATCGAAGGCAAGATGACCGCCACGATCCTCTCAGTGCTCAACTGCCAGGAAGCGTATGCGAAGTCGCTGGTTGTCAACCGACAACAACTGGCCGCGGCGCAGGCGAACGGCGATGTGTTGGCGGCCCATCTCATCCTCAATGAAGCTTTTCGCACCGATGTGACCCCATTGTTGGCGCAAGTGCGCATCGAAATGGGCTTGCCCCCTGACCCCATCGCTGCCTACTGGGCCAGCGGTTACGAGCAAAGAATCCGCCAGGAGCGCGGCGTGGCTGCAACCAGCGGCGGTTTTCAATAGACAATGACAGCTAATTTCCTTGCCGTCGATCTGGGCGCTTCTGGCGGCCGCGTCATGCTGGGTCGCTGGGATGGCGCCCGTTTCGAGTTGACAGAACTCCATCGCTTCGGCAATGGCCCTGTGTCGATCCATGGGCGGTTGCACTGGAACCATCTGCGCTTGTGGGAAGAGATCCTGACCGGCCTGCGCGCTTACACCGCCCGCTTCAACGATCTGCCCGCCGGCATCGGCGTCGATACGTGGGGCGTCGATTATGCCTTGCTCGACCGCACCGGCAGGCTCTTGGGCAACCCCTATCACTATCGCGACCACGCCACCGATGGCATGATGGAGCAAGCCTTCGCCCGCGTCTCTCGGCGGGAGATCTACGCCGCCACTGGCATCCAGTTCATGCAGTTGAACACCCTCTACCAGTTGTTCGCCCGCGTACTCGCTGGCGACCCCCATCTGGAGTGGGCCGACACCCTCCTCTTCACCCCCGATCTTTTCCACTACTGGCTCACCGGGCGCAAGGCGGCTGAGTACACCATCGCCTCTACCAGCCAGATGCTCGACCCATACAGTCGCGCCTGGGCCACCGACCTGCTCGGCCGCCTGGACATCCCCGCCCATTTCTTGCCGCCACTGATCGACCCCGGTCTCGTTTGGGGTGATCTACTGCCCGAAGTGCAAAAAGAAGTCGGATTCAAACACGCTGTGCCCGTCATCGCCACCGGCAGCCATGACACCGCCAACGCCGTTGCCGCTGTGCCCGACCTGGGGCCGAACGACATCTATATCAGCAGTGGCACCTGGAGCCTGATGGGGGCCGAGATTCCGGAACCTGTCGTGAGCGACCAGGCCCTGACCTTCGACTTTACCAACGAGGGCGGCGTAGCGGCGCGCAGCGGTGAGCGGCCCACCATCCGTTTCCTGAAGAACGTGGCCGGGCTGTGGCTGCTGCAAGAATGCCGCAATCAATGGAAACGCGAGGGGCGCTCCTACGGCTGGGAGGAGCTTCTGGCCCTGGCCGATCAAGCTGAACCCTTTGGCGCCTTGCTCGACCCCGACGACTCCGTTTTTCTCCACCCCGGCGACATGCCCGCCACCATTCGCGCTTATTGCCAGCGTGTGGGTGAACCGCCGCCAGAGAGTGTGGGGCAGGTGGTGCGCAGCATCTTGGAGAGTCTGGCGCTGAAATATCGTTGGGTGTTGACGTCGTTGGAAAGCGTCATCGGTCGGCGGATGGAGGTTATTCACATTGTCGGAGGCGGCAGCCAGAACCAGATGCTGAATCAGTTCACGGCCAATGCCTGCGCCCGACCTGTGGTGGCTGGCCCTATCGAAGCCACGGCTCTGGGCAATGTGATGATGCAAGCCATTGCTGCCGGCCATGTGGACGACGTGGCCGCCGGGCGCCAGGCTATCGCTGTCTCTTTTCCACGCCAGGTGTTCGAGCCGCAGGCTGGCGCCGCTTGGGATGACGCCTACGCGCGGTTTAGCCGTCTGCGGGGGTGAGGGCCAAGCGGGGGTGGTTGGTGCAAGATCCGATGGAGGAAACAAAAAAACCGGCAGGATCCCTTCCCGCCGGTTTTTGTTGGAAGTGAGTTGTTCAGCAAGGCGTCTAAGGGGTGTGTTTAACCATCAGCAGCATGGGGAGATAAAGACGTGCAAGGGTGGACGAGCGGGTGGGCGTGAATGAGGGGGTGGGCGAGGGGGTGCGTGTGGGCGTCGCCGTCAGGCTGCCAGTGGGTGTAACCGTTGGGGTGTGGGTCCAGGTCGCGGAAGGCGTCGTTGTGGGTGTGGGCGATAAGGTGGGTGTTGCGGTGAGGGTGGGGGTGAGTGTGAGGCTTGGCGTGACCGTGGGGGTCGCGGTCGGCGAGAGGGTGGGGGTGTCGGTGGGAAAAGGGGTGAAGGTGGGAGTCGGGGTGGGTGTGTAGGTGGGCATCGACAGGTCTTCGACGATGCGAGGGCTGGTGTCGATGTAGACTCCCACGTAGCGATTGGCTGTGCCATCTGGATCACCAGGGCTGCCGTCGGTGACGAATACCTCGCCACCGAATTTGTCCACCACACGCAAGGTTCCGCCGCGAACGGACACGTTCATCATGAGGGCGCCGCCGTTGCCTTGCACTTGCCAGACGGCCGTCTTGCGACGCCCGCGCACAAGAAAGTCATAGCCTTCGACGGTGGGGCCAAAGTCGGTGCGGGGGGTGGGCGATTTGGCGTCGGATAGTTCGGCGGTGAGGACGCCGTAACTGGTGAGGCCGGGTTTAGCGTTCAAGTCTTCGTGCATGAGGCCGTATCGGCGCGTCCAATCGGGTTGGTCGACGGCCATGAACCAAATGATGATGGATAGGTTGGCGTACATGGCACGCGTCGTTTCTTTGATCACATCGCGCGCCTGCCTCTCTTCACTATAATCTTGTTGGTCTTCGGGGGGGCCGGCCGAAGGACTGCCGAGTTCGGAGCAGATGATGGGTTTGGCCGGCTTGCCGGTCAGGTTGGAGTATTCTTCGCGGAGATAACGCGCCTTGCCGATGACGCCGTTGTCGTAGACTCCGAGGTCGTTATAGACATCGTCCCAGCGCCAGGCGAAGGCGTAGTAGTAGTGGAAGTTCAGGAGATCGAAGAAGTTGCCGGCGTTGCCTCGATCCGGTTTGAGCACGTCGTCCAGGAAGTAGGGATCGAAGGGGCCGTTGCCGGGGTCGGTGATGAAGTTGTCGTAGGCCAGGGCGCCGAGCACCAGCTTGGCTTGGGGATTGATGGCTTTGACGGCCGGATAAACTTGTTTGAGCATATTAGCGTAGGCCAAAGGCTCGGGCGCGGGGCGAGGGTCGAGAAGGTTGCGATGTCCCCAGCATCCGCCAACATCATAAGTTTGATCGGCATTGTCTGGCTCGTTGTACATGGCCCAATGTAGCACGTTGTAGGGCGGGAAGCTGTAGCGTTCGACGGCGCGGCGCATGAATTCGGTCAGGCTGTGCAGGTCGCGGACGGGGCCACAACTTGTGTTCGCGGCCCACGGGGGGTTGCCGGTAACTGTCACCAAGACCTGGAACCCTTGCGAGGCCGCCAAAGGGAAGGCTTGATCATACGCCGACCAGTCGTAGGCTCCTTTGACCGGCTCTACTTCCGCCCAGATGAGGTTCATGGAGAGCCAGCGTGCGCCCACCGCTGCCATTTGCTGCCCGCCGCGTAGGGTATGATTTTCGTGGATGTAGACACCGAAGGGGTCGGTGGGCAAGGAATTATTCACGGCAGGCGACGCCGTGATCACGGCCATCGCTTGGGTGCGTCCCATCTTCCATCCTGGCAAGGTCAGGGTAAGGAGGAAGAAGAGGATTGACCAGGTTCGGCGGAGTGAAGCGGGTCGAGCTTGTGTGGAGGGAAATCGTATTTTCATGCAAAAGGGACAGGGGGGAGAAAGAATGTATAGGGGCGCGCAAGAAGACGTCTCACCACATCAGACATGTGATAAGACGTGTGTCAGGCAGTCGTCCGTACTTTTTCGGCGTTACTAGAAATGTCGCAACAGCCAGGGCAACCCCACGCCCAATGGCAACACCAAGACCAAGAAATGTAACAGAATGCCAAAGGCCAGGCCCGACGTGGCAGAGATGCTGACCAATGACAGGGCGAGGACGGCCAGGGCCTCGAAAATGCCGATCTGCCCGGGCGTTAGGGGGACGCTGACGCCGCCCTGGATGACGAGCATGACTAGCGTGGCGCTGAGAAAGGTCGCTGGCAGGTTCAGCGCCCGCATGAGGAACAGATTGGCAAGGATGCCGCCGAGCCAGACGATGGCCGACCAGCTAAGCAGCGCCGGCAAACGCTGGATGTGTCGCAGCGCTGCCAGGCCATCTAGAAAACGCGAGAGGAAGCGACTGAGAGGCGCCAGTAGCTCGATGCGCGCGCCCCAAGTGGCCAGTGAGCGTTGGAACCAGGGTAGGGCGAGGAGGATGCCCGACCAAATGATTGCCCCCACCACGGTTCCGACAAAGGCGTCTCGTCCCGGTGAGCCTAACCACGAGGGGAGAACGAGCGAAGGCAGGACGAAGGCGACGAGCAGGCCCACGATGGTCAGGTCGAGTACTTTTTCGGCGCCGATGGTGCCCACGGCGGCGGCGGTGCTGGCCTGGCGGCGACGGCCCATGAAATAGGCGCGCGTGAGATCGCCCGCGCGCAGGGGCAGCACGAAATTGAGGAGTTGCCCCGCCATGAGGACGCCAAATATGGCGCGCCGGGGTGGAGGCTCTTGGTCAGCAGGAAAGAGCAGTCGCCAGCGCAGGGCGCGGGCGATGCTATTGGCGACGATGCCCAAGAAGCTGAGGCAGAGCCAGAAGGGTAGAACCTGTTTAGCGGCGGCGAAGGCGTCCTGCCATTGCACTTCGCGGTCGAGTAGGTAGATGGCCAGGCCAGCAAGCAACATGCCGGCGCCCAAGCGGATGATCCAGCGGCGCGTCAAGCGTGGGCGGGGCTGCGGAAGGTCGTTTGCTGTGGTCATTGGCGCGTCAGGAGGAATCAGAAGCAGGAGAGTGTTAGGGCACTTGCGAGGGGGCCACAGTGATGCCTGTCGCCGTTTCTTCCGCGCGTACGTAGAGCACGACGCACAGGGCGAGCAACATCCACGCCAAAACAGCCGGCTTCGTGCCCCAGGTGACGGCATCAACCAGGCCATGGATGAGCATGGCGGCCAGGGCTGCCCACGCTGCCAGCGCCAGGTTGGCAGCAGGATAGTTTGCCGCTGCCAGGAAGCGTCGCCGCGCCCGCGCGGCCATGCCGAAGCTGAGTCCTAGCAGGGCGAGATAGGCGATCAACCCGGGGATGCCGAGATCGACGCCGATCTGAATGATCAAGTTGTGGGCGTGCTCGATGGTGGATAGCGGGCTGGTCATCGAGGAAGGGTAGAGCAAAGGCCCCAGCTGTGCCCAACCGCCCATGCCCAAACCGGTGATGGAAAACTCGCGCAAGGCCAACAAGGCCCTGGCCCAAATGTCATAGCGCACATCAAGCCCGCCAACGGGGTCGTCGCGGAAGATCGCTGCCACCCAATTAGCATACCAGCCTTGCATCACGGCCAGCCACAAACCGGTTACGAGTAAAGGCAGCAAGCGCCAAAGTCGGGGCCAGCGCACCAGACTGACCAGCACCAAAGCCACGATCAGCGCCAGCCAGACGCCGCGCGTGCGCAGGAGGTAGAGGGCGAGGGTGAGGGCGATGGCGCTTGCCGCCGCCAGGATACGGAGGAGCCAGCGTTGCTGTTTGCTGGCGCCAAGCGGCCGCCAGGCCAGGAAGAAGGCGATTGGCGTCCATAGCGCCAACGCGCCGGACATGACATTGGGATTGACATGTTCGGGCATACGCCGGTTCAGCGCCGCCACTGCTCCAAAAGAGCGCCCCAGCTCGCTTGCCAGCGCTTCGACCAAGATCGGGCTGGTCACTGCCAGCAGGCCAACGGCGATCAGCACGCCGCCCAGCAGCCAGACGAGGCGGGTTTCGCTCGTGGTCCAGTTGATCACGCCCAGGTAGAAAGCCAGCCCGGCGATGAGATAGCCAACCTGGGCGTGGGTGACGGCGGGTAGGGCGGTGATCAGCAGAGTGGTGGGGATGAGGGCGGCGAAGATCACCAGCGGCCAAAGGGTGGGGAAGGGGCGTGTGAGGCGTCCGGTCGCTAACCAACGCGCCAACCATACCACAGCGAGTATGGCCGCGCCCCACCAGAGGTACTGGTCGGCAAGCACAAAGATCGGTAGGAGGCCGATCAAGATGACGGGTTCGAGCGCGTCGAGCGCGACTACGATCTGCCGCAGGTGTGTGCGCAAGGTTTTCGGCGGGAGGGTATTGTTCTGGTGGGGTTCGCTCGTCGCTTATTCGCCCGAACGCGCGGCCATGACGACGCTGCCAACGGCGGCCGGCGCTCCCTGGCCACTCGCTTTTACATCAGGCGCGTGGTTCAGGACGACGCCGAGGATGTGACCCTGGGCTGCTTCGATAGCCCCGCGTAGGTGTTGCACATCACCGACGGCGGATACACCAGATCGCAGCACGAGGATCACGCCGTTCGTGGCGCCGACGAGGGCGACGGCGTCGGTCACGGCGCCAGCGGCGGCTGTATCGATCAGGACGATGTCGGCCATGCCATGGATCTGCGCCAGGATATCCAGCATCCTTTGCGAGGAGAGCAGGTCCGGCGAGAGCGCGCCCAGAGGCCCCGAGGTGAGGAGACGAAGCCCGCTCACGGATGTCGTCTGCAGGGCGTTGTCAATGGTCCGAGCGGGATCGGCCAAGAGGTCGGTCAGGCCAATACTGTTCGATATCTTGAATAGAGTATGCTGCTGGGGTGAACGCAAGTTGGCGTCGATCAGGATGACCGAACGGCCACTTTGCGCCGTCACAGCCGCCAGGTTTGCCACAAGGGTGCTGGTGCCGGCCTGGGGAGATGCCGCCGTAAAGAGCAGGGTGATGGGAGTCGTCGAGACTGGTTCGAGGCGAGAGCGCAGGGCGCGCGCGGTTTCGACCATGGGCACCGTGGACTGGTTGAAAATCGCCAAGTCGTTGCCTTTGGTCGCAGCAGAGCGCGGGGCTAAGCCCAACACAGGCAGTTGCAGCACCATCTCGACATCTTCGCGACGGCGCACTTTGTCATCCAGCATCTCAAGCACAAAAGCCAGGGCCGTGCTCAAGACGGCGCCCATAATGACGCCCAAGACGAGAGTCCGCACACCGTTTCCTTTGACGGGCGTTCTCTGCAGAGAAGCGGGGATAGCAAAACGAACCAGGGCGCCATCTGAAGCCCCGGATGAGATCTGTAATTCCTTGGCTTCGTTGGCCACAAGCGTGTAGCTATCCCACATCAGATCGCGCTGTCGTGTCAAGTCTTGCTGTTGGCTTACAAGAATTTGATTATCAGCGCGCAAGGTGCGCAGTTGGCTCAGCAGGCTGTTCAACAAAGGATCTTGTTCGAGCTTGTTGGCGCCAGCAATTACTTTGGATATTTCCGCGATCTGCTGGTCATAATCCTGCAATCGTTTTGTAAGCGTGAGGATCAAGCGATCCAGATCACGTTCTAGCTCATCAGGGGTGCTGGCGATTTCCTCTAGACGCTGGGGATTGAAAACGAATTGGAGTTCGTTGCCACCGGCCGTTGTGGTCGATGTGTCCAGCGCCGTGCCCATGGTGTCGGACACCGAGAATTGTAGAAAAAGGAGCGACAGTGTATTGGCAGTATTGGTTGTCGTTGATTCGCCTTTCTCCACAAGGTTCTTCAGCGCCTGGGCGTCAGCCAGAATGGTTTCGGTGCGCGTCCGTCTTTGATTCAGCTTTCCCAGTTTTCCAGTCAGGGTCTCGCGTCGCGAGCGCAGAATCTCATCCAGGATCGCTTCTTTTTCAGCGATTTCCAGGTCTGTTTGCGATGTATCATGCAGGCGTGTGAAGTCAGCCAGCTGTGCCACGGCTTCTTGATAGTTCTTTTGCGCCTCCGTCACCGCTGGCTCCAGGTTCATTTCCAAGCTCTTCCCCGAATAGATGCGGTTGACATAGGTGGCATAACGGTTGGCCCAGGCATTGGCCAGCTTGGCGGCAAAGGCCGGATCGTGTGCAGTAGCAATGACGCGGATGATGCCATCTTTGACTTCTGATGAAATCATGTTGAGTAAATCCGTCGGCTGCTCGACAGAGGCAGGTTTTTGGCCTTCGAGATCGTTAAAAACGGATCCAGCGATGGCCTCGCTGCTCACGACGGAAGCCAGGGGGCGAAGACCAGCATCGCCTTCTTTCAAACTGATCAAGGAATTATCCGTCGTGGTTTGAAAGCGTGGCTCCAGGTTGACCTGAAAATCACGTTTGACGAGGATGACGCCGGCGCTGGTTCGGAATAATTCAGGAGCACGCAGATAAGCAGCGTAGGCCAGCAAACCGCCCAAGACCGTGCCCAGGGCTATCAACCAAAGCCATCGACGCATGATGGTTAGTACTTCACGAAAGATCATACAAGGTTCTCCTTAGCGGTGCAGAAATCATCGCCGTGTGAATTCAGGAATCGCACCACAATTACAATGGTGGTCAAGACCGGACAAATTCAGATAGGCTGTGCTCTGTTTTCCCTAGCGCACAAGCTGGCGCAAGTGTTCACATACCCGATCGACCTGGGACTCGGTCATCACGCTGGAAAAGGGCAGAGCGAGGGAGACGTCGCCTAGACTTTCTGTGATTGGAAAGTCGCCGCGTTGGTAGCCAAAACGCTGCCGATAGAAGGGCTGGAGGTGGATAGGGCTGAAATAAGGGCGACCGGGGATGCCGGAAGCCTTCAGTCGTTCCACGATCCCATCGCGATGGAGGGGGGGGCGCACTCGCACCACATAGACAAACCAAGACATCATGGTAGTGTCGTCGACGATGGTGGGCGTCTGGATGAGTTCGAGATCGATCAATCGTTCACTGTACCACGACGCCACGCGTGCACGTTTCGCCAGCAGTTCGGGCAGGCGCGCCAGCTGCACGACGCCCAATGCCGCGCTCATCTCGTTCAGTCGGTAGTTGTAGCCCAGGCGCGAGTGGTTCAACCAGGCATCGAACACATCGCGACCCTGGTTGCGCAACGACCGGAAGAGCGCCGCCCACTCGTCATCATCCGTGATGATAATGCCGCCTTCGCCGGTGGTCATTTGCTTGTTCGGATAGAAGGCGAACACCGCGGCATTGCCAAAGACGCCGGCTTTGCGGCCGCGATATTCAGCGCCGATGGCTTCACAGGCGTCTTCGATCACGGCCAAATCATGTGATTGTGCTACTGATGTGATGGCGTCCATCGCCGCCGGTTGACCGAAGGTGTGGACTGGCAAAATGGCCTTGATTTCCCTATGGTTGTTGGGTTGGCCGCGCAGAGTCGGCGGCAGCCAATGCTCTGCCCGGCCTCCACCCTGCTGCAAATCCGCAACAGCCGCAGCTACTTGCGTCGGATCGATATTGCCGGTGACCGGATCGACATCGACGAAGATAGGGACGGCATTTTCATAGAGAATGACATTGGCCGAAGCGACGAACGAGAACGGCGTGGTGATCACCAGATCGCCCTGTTGCACGCCAGCAGCGATGACAGTCAGGTGCAACCCTGTTGTGCCAGAACTCACCCCCACCGCATGGCGAACGCCGATGAAGTCAGCCATGGCTTGCTCGAAAGCTTCGATCTTGGGGCCGATGCTGAGAAAGCGAGAATGCAGTACTTCCAGCACCGCTGCGCTTTCGGCCTCGGTGAGATCAGGAGATGACATGGGCAGAACAAGAGAATCGGTCATTGTTCTATAGCATCCTCAAGGGTTGGGCGGGGAACTCGGCGCCGGCTGGCGGTAACCATCGCGGTAGCCCAGTACGATTTTGACGACCGCCGTCGAGACGCGCGGCTCCAGATATTCGGCGGGGGGTGTCCATTCGTGGTTGGTTCCGAGCGCCACTCGGACGGCGTTCAATATGCTCGCAGGGTCAGCGCCGGTCAAGATATTGCCGCCGATCTCGATGGTTTCAGCGCGTTCGGTGACATCGCGCACGGTGACATTGGGCACACGAAAGATGGCGCATTCCTCTTGCACGGTGCCGCTATCGCTGAGGACGCAATGGGCATGTCGCTCCAGCTTAACGAAATCGAAGAAGCCCATGGGTTTGAGCAGATGCACGCGCGTGGAGCCTGGCGTCAAGTCATAGCGCGCCAGTTTATCGGCTGTGCGCGGATGTACGCTGACCAGCATCGGCGCGGCGTAGGTATCCGCTACAAGCGCCAGACCGCGCAACAAGCGTTCGAGCCGCGCCGGGTCGTCAACGTTTTCGGCGCGATGCAGTGTCACCAGAAAATAGCGATTGGGTTCGACGTTGAGCCGTTCCAAAGCGTTGCTGGCCTCGATCTGTGCGGCGTAGGCTGTGAGGACTTCGTAAATGGGGTTGCCGATGACAAAGATCCTTTGGCGCTCAATCCCTTCCCGCAGCAAGTTTTCTTTGCTGCGATGTGTGTAAGGCATGAGCACATTACTGCAATGATCGACGATACGCCGGTTGATCTCCTCAGGAACACGGTCGTCGTAACAACGGTTGCCGGCCTCCATGTGATAGACGGGGATGCCCATGCGGGCGCCCACGATCGCCGCCAGGGCGCTATTGGTGTCGCCCAGGATCAGAAGACGGTCGGGCCGTTCGCGTTCCAGAACAGCGCCGGCGCGCGCCACGATCTGCCCCACCTGCTCGGCAAATCCGCCCGCCTGTACGCCGAGGTGAATGTCGGGCGGGCGCAGCTCAAGCTCTTGGAAGAAGATGTCACTCAGGTTGGGATCATAGTTTTGGCCTGTATGCACCAAAATTTGTTCGCAGAACTCATCGAGGCGCTTGATGATCTGGCTCAGGCGGATGATCTCTGGCCGCGTGCCGAATATCGTCAGAATCTTCACGCCGCGCCTCCTGCCAAACTTGGATCAGCCAGAATGGGCGCCAGCAAGCGACGTAGTCCTTGTTGATCCAGCGTGATGCGTGAGGACGAGTATTCTTCGGTCAGGGCCGCTGGTTGGTTGTTGGCGCGCGGGATTTCGGGCAGCATCGGACAGATCACGTAGTAACCGTCGCGCTCGATAGTGCGATGGCACTCTTCCTCCGAGACCATGATCTCATGGATTTTTTCACCGGGGCGGATGCCTGTATAGGTGATGATAATATCCTTGTCGGCGATGAGCACTTTCGCCAAATCCAACACCAGTGCGGCGGGCACTTTGGGAATGTAGGTTTCGCCAGGCAAGGCGCAGCGGATGGCCGCAAACACAGTATCTACAGCTTGATCCAGGCTGAGTAGAAAGCGCGTCATCTCCTTCATGGTGATGGTGACAGGGCCGCCTTTGGCAATCTGATCGAGGAACAAAGGGACGACCGAGCCGCGCGAAGCGATGACATTGCCGTAGCGCACACAAACGAATCGCGTGGCGGGGCAGTCAATGTTCGCCTCGATCAAAATGCGCTCCATCATGGCTTTGGTCATGCCCATGACATTGATGGGTTTGCAGGCTTTATCGGTGGAGATGCCCACCACCATCTCTACGGAGGTGTTGCTCTCACGCACGGCCCGCACCAGGTTGTGGGCGCCGTGGATATTCGTTTGCACGGCCTGGAAGGGGAAATATTCGCAGGTTGGCACCTGTTTCAAGGCGGCGGCGTGGATGATCACATCGGCTTCGCGTGCGGCTTGCAAGACCGAGGAATAATCCCGGATATCGCCGATGCGAAAGCTGAGCAGCTGCTGGAAGTTGCGGTAGATCACTTCGTCGGTGGCGGCCTCGCGATGCAGATAAGACAGGCGCATGTAGTGCTGTTTGGCTTCATCGCGCGAGAACACGGTCACTCTGGCTGGCCGGCCCATCTCGCCGGAGAGCAGACG
Source organism: Chloroflexota bacterium (assembly GCA_041918515.1). Classification (GTDB taxonomy): domain Bacteria; phylum Chloroflexota; class Anaerolineae; order J102; family J102; genus SSF26. The sequence continues at coordinate 25,651 of JAYRVO010000151.1, forward strand.
ACGCACCACCACCTGACCAAGCGAACCAGTGCCGCCGGTAACGAGGACGCGTTTGCCTTCAAGAACCATGTTGCATTCTCCACTGTTCATAAGGGATCGGGTCCGCGGCCATGACCTGGAGCATGTCGGGCCATGAAGGCGGCGTGAAGTCTGTCGCTTCACGAAAGCGCCGACTATCCAAACTGCGATCGAGGACGACGCCATCATATGGCTCGACTGCGATGGGAATATGCATGATATCGCGCAAGAGGCAAAGTAGATCGTACTTGTTGATCGGATCGGATGAAACCTGGTAGACGCCGGATAGGTCGGCATGGCGCTCCAGCACATCGGCAATGACCGTCGCCAGAGCTTGGGTCGTGAAGCCGCTGTAGATCGCCCGCGTGAAGCCGCGCACCTTGCTCCCTCGGTTGCTGAGAAACCACTCCACCAGGCCGCTGGTCGAGGCCAGCTCACGCCCGATAATCGAGGTGCGCAAAGTCAGGCAACCAGGCGTCGCCACCTCTCCCAAAAATTTGCTGCGCCCATAGAGATCTTCAGCGTCGGAGATATCCGCCTCGGTGTACATGCCCTTGCGCCCAGAGAAGACGCAATCTGTGCTGATGTGAATGAGCCGAACGCCCGCAGCTGTGCACAGGTTGGCCAGCCGATGAGGGAAGAGCGAGTTGACGGTGAGGCTGATGATGGGGTCCTTGGCGGTGGGAAGCTGCTTGATAATGCCGATGCAGTTGACGACGGCATCGGGGCGCACCGCGGCCAGGGCGCGCACCACGGCATCGAAATCAAAAGCATCGACGCCGCCCACCATGCGCTCAGGATCGAATAGCTGATAGGCTGCATAGTCGCGCGGATTCCCACGCACCGTCACCCATGTATCGAAGCGCTGGCGGTATGCTTGCCAAAGTTTGTGCCCCAGCATACCGGCGCCCCCCAGGATGAGAACACGCATATTCAGATCATCTCCTGCTTGGCCCAGGCCATGTATTCAGTCAGTCCTTCCTGTAAACCTACGATTGGGTCATAACCGAACGCAGCGCGCGCAGCCGAAATGTCGGCCAGGCTGTGGCGGACATCGCCTTTGCGGGGAGGGCCATATTGAATAGCCGGCTCGATGTCACTCACCTCACCCATCAGGACAGCCAGGCGGTTGATGGTGATACGGGCGCCGCTGGCAATGTTGAAGGCGCCCGATACGCCAGCAGCCATTGCTGCTCGATAGTTGGCCTGAGCCACATCGCGCACGTTGACGAAGTCGCGCGTTTGTTCACCGTCGCCATAGATGGTCAGCGTCGAGCCATGCAAAAGGCGATGCGCGAAGATTGGGATCACGTTGCCGTAAGCGTCGTAGCGTTGGTTCACGCCATAAACATTGAAGTAGCGCAGACAAACGCAGTCCAGGGCGGGATACAGTTTGGCGTAGGCCAGACATAGTTTCTCGGCCCCCAGCTTACTGGCGCCGTAGGGCGAGTCTGGCTCGACAGGATGATCTTCCCGAATGGGCAGCGTCTTCAATTCGCCAAATATGCCCGCCGACGATGAGAAGACCACTTTGCGGGCGCCGCCGTGGCGCGCGGCTTCAAGCACGCGCAGGGTGCCTAGGACATTGATCTCTGCATCCTCGATGGGATGCTCGATCGAGCGGGTGTTGCCAACCGACGCCGCCAAGTGGAAGATGACCTCGGCGCCGTGGGCGGCCTCTGCTACTGTTTGTGGGTCGCGCACATCGCCCAAGATGAATCGGACCTGAGGATAAGGATCGAGGTTCGACCGGTAGCCGGAGAGAAGATTGTCCAGTACCACCACCTCGTGCCTTTCCTCCACCAATAGTTTGACGATGTTCGAGCCGATGAAACCGGCGCCTCCGGTGACAAGTGCTCTCATGAATGACGTTGAATCTCCTTACATTCGATTTGCTGGTGACAAAATAGAGTATCCATCATAGTGCGAACCAAGCATATTGACAATGTTGCTCTTGGTCTTGATCTCAAATGGGTGCGTCTTGCTCCCAGGGGGCGATGGGCTTCGATCCCCGCTCTTGACAGCTGGCGATGATGTCCAAGAGATAGGCCGCGCCCGCCTCGCCACGAATCCGTTGTGACCACAGCCTGATGCGCTCGGTCCGCTCCGGCGTTCGCTTCCCCTGACGAATAGCGACCTCCAGGGCGGTCGCCAGATCGGCAACCGAGCCAGCGCGGAAGACCGCCCCCCGATCCGGATTGTGCAGCAAATCGGCTGCGCCACACATGTCGCTGGCAACGACTGGCGTCCCGCGCACCAGGGCTTCGTTCACTACCAGTCCCCAACCGTCGAAGCGGCTGGGCAAGACGAGCAGGTCATGGGAAACGATGTGCTGCATGGCTTCGGCGTTCGGCAACGCCCCCATGAATCGCACGCGATCCGTGAGGCCAAGCTGTTCGCTCAGAGTCTGATAGCGTTGTCGTTCCTCGCCATCGCCGATGAGGGTGAGTCGCCAGGGTTGCCCTGGGATCGTGGCCAGCGCTTGCAACAAAAGATCGATGCCTTTACGGCGTATGAGTTGTCCGATAAAAAGGATATCGAAGAAGGAGGCGTCGGTGTGACTGGCGATGCTGGCAGCTACAGCGGGTGGGTCGGGCAGGAAGTAGGCGAATCGGTAGAGCTTGGCGTCGGTGTAGCCGCACTCTCGAAACCAACGAGCGCCCAATCGTCCGGTGGGAAGAATGAAATCGATACGGCGATCCAAGCGGCGAGCTTCCAAACGGCCACGCATTTGCCGCAACATCCCTTTGATTCCTAGCGACTGGGCCGGCTCGGAATAGATGCCAAGCAATGCTTGACCTGCCAGGCTGCGGCGAAGGGCTTGCCAGACGGTCGGGTATGCGCTCGTACCGAAAAATACGTGAACTACCTCTGGGCTATCGTCTCTCAACAGGCGATCCATGGTGGCGCGATCAGGCGCCACAATAGGCTGGATCTTCCCAAAATCGGCTTCTTTCCAGCCTGTCCCCCGCCGTATCGCAGGCAAGGCGGTGTCACATACCAGCGTAACATCGCGGCCTTCTTTCTCTGCCAGCGAGCGCAATAGGGCAAGATGGAGATAATTAAGAAAATCGAGCCAAAAAACGAAGCGCAAAGAATCGGACACGTCTTTCTCTTTTCAAGACGCTCGCAGGCGCCGCCGCGATCCGCGCCAGATGTAATCCCAATCGCCTTGCCCGGCGTAGAGGATTGTACGCCGCAAGAGGCAAAGGGCTTTCAGGGTGCGGGAAACCAACGGATGCAGTTGCCAGGAGCTAAGATAGCGTCGACGCAGCAATGTGTACTCGTCCTCTCCTTGTGTCTTTCGAATCATGCTGGTTTTGGCCCACTCGTGCAGCCGAAAATAGCCCAGGATACGCCGGATGTGCTGAAACCGACCTCTTTGTGACGCACGCACGAAAAAATCCTTGTCCATAGCGTAGTGCAAGCCCACATCGAAACTACCCACGCGATCGTGCAGCGTCTTGCGCCAAAATGCGGCCTGGTTCGTTAGATTCCAGCCCTCGTGCAGCAAACAACTGAGCGAGAAAGCGGTATAGCGCGCTTCGACCAGAACATGGCTTTGTTCATCGATCGTGGCGCTGTTGCCAAAGACAAGATCGACGGTGGGATGATTGACAAACTCGACTGCCGCCGTCCAGAACGCATTGGGCGTGAAGATGTCATCGGAGTTCTGCCAGGCCACAATGTCGCCTGTGGCGCGGGCGAAGCCCTTGTTGAGGGCGTCCGACTGTCCCCGATCTCGCTCGCTCACCCAGAACGCCAGCCATGGCTCATAGTTGCGAAGGATCTCTACGGAGCCGTCGGTGCTGCCGCCATCGATGATGATCAATTCGACGTTTGGATAATTCTGCAACAAGATCGAGCGGATGGTCTCTTCGAGATAAGCGGCCTGGTTGAAGGATGGCGTCACGATCGTGAACTTAGGCCACGCGAGCGAGTCTGATGACTTTCCCAAATCATCGGACTCGACTGTCCAGGGCCAGCCGGTCTTGTTTGGGGGCGGGGCGGGGAGTTGGGTCAGTGTAGGACAATGCATGGGATCAGATTTTGCGGCCAATCACGAAGGGACGATAGAGTCTTCCACCGTCCTGGTATTTGTAGACCCACCTTTCTTCGTTCAGATCGTAGCCGATGGACTCCGATCGTCCGCGCACGAAGAAGAGGAGGTAAAGCTGGTTGGCAGCGGTGGTGCGGCCAAACCATTTCCAGAGCAAAGGCGCTTTGGGCAAGCCCTGGCACACTTTGCCGACTTCCTCACGATACATGGCTTCATAGGCACCCGATCGCTGCACCTTCGGATGTCTGCGGAATCCAGCCACCAGGCACTTGACCGCGACAGGAGCAGCGTAACGCGCAAAACGCGTCCACAACTCGAAGTCGGCGGCCAGACGTAAGTTTGTATCGAGGCGTCCGCCGCTCTCCTCCCACAGGTCGCGGCGCCAGAACATCCCCTCCTGAGTCAGGTATCCGGCCATGTCGTGACGATAGTAGCCGCGTGCTGCCAAGTCGCGCGCAACACCGCCTGTCATCATGGCTGTGGAAATGAATTGGTCGGCACTATTGATGAAACCTACGTTGCCGGCAAGCCAACGAGCCTGAGGAAATTGCTTGAACAGGCTCGTCACCAGCGCCAAGGTGGTCGGCAGATAGATGTCGTCGGCGTTCAGCCAGGCCATGATCTCACCGGTAGCGTGGCTAAAGCCTTTGTTGATGGCATCATAAGGACCGCTGTCCGGTTCACTCACCCACCAAGCCAAACGATGTTCGTAGCGCCGGATGATCTCGATAGAACCATCGGTCGAGCCGCCATCGACCACGATATATTCCAGGTTGGGGTAGCCCTGATCCAGGATCGAGCGCATGGTTGTGTCCAAGTAAACAGCGCTGTTATAGGACGGCGTGACAATGCTGATTCTAGGAAGCTCAGGGCTTACAATTTGCATCGATATCGACAAGTAAATGGGATGCTGTGGCTTGCTGGTCTGGGGAACCGATCTCAAGTCCGGCGCGGGCGTGTTCTCTGGCGAGTTCACACAGACCGGAATCGAGAGCAAGGAGCGCTAGGCGATGGTGTAGAAAAGGATGATTGGGAGCGAGGGCTAAGCCGGCTTCGTAAGAGTGTTGCGCCTCGTCCATCCGGCCTGCGGCTTGCAACAAATCACCTAAATTCAGATACGGCTCCGGCCAAGCGCCTGCCAGTGTGGTGGCGCGTCGGAATGCAGCTTCTGCTTCGGCCGGCTTGTCCAGCCGGCGCAATGTCAGGCCCAGGCTGTTCCAGGCCTCTTTGTCGTTGGCGTCGATGGCGATGTGTTGGTTGCAGGCAACCAGCGATATGTCTGGTTGTCCCAACTCACGGTAGAGATAACAGGCAAAGAAATAGAACAATTGCAGATCGTGCTGCACGGGTTGTGCAAGCCATGGCTGCGTTAAATCTAGCCAGCGCTTGGCCTCTTCCTTCTGCCCTGCGCCCAAGGCCCGTTCGGCTTGGTCGAGAGCGATGCGCCAGCCAATCACGCCCTGCCAGGTTGCAGGTGATGGCGCCGAAGCGCCATCGTTCCACGTAGCGGACGCCAACAGCAAAGCAAGCGTCGGTTTGTGCGGGGCGGCCCGCTGCGCCTGCTTCAACAACTTCAAGGCGCTAGCGTGATCGCCACAGTTCAGCATCTGGATACCCCTGAGGCGGGCTTGCTCATCCGGCGTGGAGGCTGGAATCGGTGTGCAGCTCTGTGCGGGCAAAGGGCGCAGCCACCAATCCGCACTTGGAGCAGTGGCGCTTATTTGGCGCGCCGCCGCCGCCGCCAGCAAGTTGAGACGCCAATCGGTCCATATGCGCCCGATCATGCTCAAGCTGGCGACGCCCAGGGCCAACCACAGAAGACTACGCGCCAGGATTCTTGAGGACATGATCAACCTTGATCAGCCCGCTCGTGGCCGAAGTCCTCCCGTCCAGGACAGCCAATTTCAGGCTTACGCCCAACGTGATGGCAAACATGTGCACCATGATAACGTGCGTCCATAATACACCCACTAAACTGAAAAAAGACACAAAGACTATATATCCCAGCAATCCAAGTTTCAATTCGCCATAACTACGATAATTTAATTTTCTTAATATCATGTAAGCAACAATAATACAGATAAGGCTAAACATAATGAAGCCGAATATCCCAGTTCCAAGAATGAAATCTGCGATTATATTGTGTGGTGGTACGCCAATTCCACTATTTGTTCGGATTTCTACGCCCAGGCCATATCCCCATATGGGTTTGCTCTGCAACATTTCATAGGCTTTTTGATAGATATAAAATCTGCCGCCATCAACCGTGCCGATTGACGCCCCTGAAACCGGATTCCTTTTTAGAAAACGCCTCATGATTATCATCCAATACTCTCTCAAGACGTTTCCTGGTACAATAATTTCTAACATAGCAATAGCGGCAATTATGAATACAATCAGTATAAAAATACGAATTAAAAATTGTTTTCTCTTATTACTATTAATGCGCATAATTACGAACCAACTAGCGATTGTGACAAATATCATCGCTACAACATATGAAACAATGAGTGGCTTATCCAAATCAAGTGTCAAGCTTGCCGATACGATAATGAATATCAACAAGTTACGCCATATTTCCGAGTCCATCATAAAATAACGCGCCAGAAAATAACTGCTTGCAAATGCAAAAACCCATCTAAAATTGCTGAATAAGAATGGCCAATTAACAATGCGCCAACTTATGAATTGCGAAACTACTCCCAGGACGGCCATCATCGTACAAGCTAATATGAAGGGTTTTATGGCGCTGTTTGCAGATTGGTTATTATCTGTAACCAGATAAGAAAATAGCGCAACTATAAGCAAAATTATCATTGACCTGCTGTAATCCCATGCACCATTATTTTCATTGCCTATTCCGAAATATATACTGATAATTACGGAGATAATCAAGCCGATGTAGATTAAAAACAGAATCAAGATGTCATTTTCTTTTTTTGCCGTTATATATCGCTTTCTAGTGATGATGAAATGAAGGCACGTGAAACTTACTAATAGCACCACCCCAAGAAGTAACAGGCGAGTTTGCAAACCCAAGAACGACAGACCCAGCGTCCACATGAAGAAGTATTCGAACAAGCCCTGCGCGACAAGAAGCGCGAGGTAGATTTTGAGGGCAATCACCGGTTTCAGACTGGCGTTGACGCGAAAACGCAAAGGCTTGGTGGGGGCTTGGTAGGCCTGAAGTCGTCGTATTAGCACAGTTGCCGCCTTCGCTCGCTCGCTTCGGCATAGAGCGCCACATAATGCTCGGCTTGTGTTGTAATGTCGTAGGTCTGTTGTGCTTTGGCGCGGGCTTGCTGAGATATATCCTGACGGAGCCTGTCGTCGCGCAAGAGCAAGGTGATGCCAGCGGCCAGATCATCGGCGTCTCCGGCTGTGGCCAAATAGCCCGTTTGCAACGACTCGATGATCTCGGGACAGCCGCCAACGTCAAAACACACACAGGGCGTGCCACAAGCCAGACTCTCAACGAGGCTATTGGGCAGATTTTCAGCCAGGGAGGGGAACACGAACAAGTCGGAGGCGGCATAGCAGAGGGCCATCAACAACTCGTTCTGAACATTTCCCATTTCGAGGATTCGGAAGCCCGCCAGCGCGGAACGCAGGTCGCTGGCGGCGTCGCCAACCAACAACAGCAAAACATCAGCGCGCAGGTCAGCGTCTAGCTTGTTCAGCGCCGCGCTCAAGAGATGGCCGCCTTTACGTTCTTCTGACAAGACTGCAGCGCCGAACATCAGGATTCTGCCTGGCCAAGTGATATTCAGGGCCGCGCGCGCTATGTGTTTGGGTATCGGACGGAAAATGGCGGGGTCGAGACCATTGGGGATGGCATGAATGGGAAAGCGGTTGAGCAAAGGGCTTTGGCCGAGGCGGTCCGCCATCCAGCGCGAGGGTGTGATGACCGTGATATCCGAACGTTTGTAGCGCTCATCTTTATATTTCCAGAGGTAGCTCGTTATATCGTGACGCAGGGCCGGGTAGTCATCTAGCTGCGGGCAGTGGCCACAACCGTTGCGCCAGCGTTCGCATTCGCTGTAGGCGGCGACGGCGCAGTGGCCGGTGGCGGCCCACATGTCGTGCATCGTCCAGACAAGGGGCGCCTGTCGGCTCAGCTTGGGAAGGATGGCGGGAGAGAAGTAGCCGCTGTGGATGATGTGTAAGTGGATGATGTCCGCCTGTCGAATCCACGGGTGTTGCGGTAAACGCATGGAAGCAGGGTGGAAGAGGTATTGCAGCCCTATCGCGTCCAGGCTTTCTCCCACCGTGCGGCTCAACGCCCGCGGCAACTTGCGCGCTTCGAGAAAATCGATGGTGGGATCGTCCACGCCCTTCATCCAGACCAACATACGCGAATCGTGCCCGGCTTTTCGTAGGGCGTTGTGCAATCTCCGGGCAGCGATGCCAGCGCCGCCAACATGATCGGAGAAAGAGATGTGGACGATATGCACGTGGGAAAGTGGGTGTGAGAGCGGCTACAGCAAGTTTTTGACCAAATCGATCATGCGAGCCGATCGGTGTATGAATAGATGTTCGCTGTACGTCCGTTCTTGGCCGCGTTGGGCGATGGCTGCCCGTTCCTCTTCGTGCTCCAAATAGTAGAGCAACTTTTCGACGCACTCGTTGGCGCTGCCATAAGTGATGATCTCCCGGTCTGGCTCGAACAGGGGAGGCTGGTTGCGGCGCGCATCAGTCAGGAGCAACGCCCCGGCGCCCGTGATCTCGAAAATGCGAAAGACAGCGGCGTAAGGGCCTGAAATCTCTGGATGAGCGTTCAAGGCAATCTTGGCGCGACGAAGGACATCATACATGGTCAGTCCATAGACCGGCTGGTGGCTGGCTTCACGAAGCGCCGGGGGTACAGATGTCGGGCTGATGTTGTCAAGAGACACCCAAAAATCGACTTGTCGTGTTGCCGCCAGCGCTGCGAGTAAGCGCATACGCTCTTCATGGCTGGGTGAGACCGAGCCAACGAATACAGCGCCGTACTGGCGTTGGGGAACCTCACCAAAACGCTGCGCGCATCGCTGGAGGAAAGTCGGTTCGAAAGCCAGGGGCATATAGTCACTTCTAAGGCCGCAGGTGTTGAAGAAATCGACATAATGAGGAAAGGGCGTCAATATGACATCGTAAGCATTGAAAAGATCGCTGTGCCCCGGAAATGGTGTATCTAGTGTTCCAATCACACAGCGTACATATTTGCGCGCCTCTCTGATTATCTCTGCTGGCAAGGTGGTGCGAAGGGCTATGACCAGTACATCTGGTCGGTATTTTTGCACCTGCGCCAGAAAGATTTGATTGAGTAGCCGGATTTGCTGAATATTAGTGAATAGCCTCAGCTTGCTAAGCATACCAACTTTGAGAGCGTCGCGCTGAAATGCTATCAACTGCTGCCCTGCACTCCTCAATCCGTTTTCAAGCGCCCACTGGGCTTGCAGAAGAACGGCGTTCGGCGCGACGGTGGTCGCTTCCTGACCGAGCTGGGATAAATTGATTTCGTAAGCATCGGACGTCCCGCCAAAGCTTTCATAAAGCAGGGCGGCTCGGTGCTCCTCGTAGGAGGCCTTTCGTAGATGAGGTTGGCTCGCATAGAGGAAGTGCAGGGATTCGGGCGACGGCAGCACCGTGATAAGCCAGCGATAGGTCATATGCTACATTACCTGCACCACAGATGAAGGGCGAAATAAGCCGGTCGGCAGATCATGAGTTACTCTTTTCACTGGGGAGATCCTTGCCAGCGAGCCAACAGGCCTTTGGCGAACCACACGGGGTGGGTGGCCATCTCTCCTAACACAAAAGCGTAGGCCCGGAGCTGTTTTTCGGCGCTCATTCGGCTTCTGTACCCGCGCAGTGTGCGGCGCCAGAAGAGGCGCTGGCTTTCCTGGTTATCGAGATACTTGTAGAAATTGGGGCGAAAGCGATCAGCCTCGCCGGCATAGTTCCCGCGTTGGGAAATCGTTTTGGAGCTATCATGCAGGGAGTACACAGCGAAGGTTTCGTTTACGATCAAGGGCGCTCCGCTTGTAAATAGCACGCGCAGGATGAATTCGGTATCAAAAACCAAATCGAGGTCTTCGCGAAAGTTGCTCGTTTTAGTAAAGCAGGAACTGCGCCAAAAGCTTGCCGGCTGATTGGTTGGCCAGTTATCGACCCATTCAGAGCGGTCTTGCGGCAGCGGCGGCATCTGATAAATATATTGTTTGTCGCCTTCGACAAAGCCTAGTTTTTCGTCATAATAGCGACAGACGCCGCTAAGCCAGGTTACATCGGGATGCTCGCTGAAAAGTCGTCCCACGCGATGTAGCGTGTTAGGGAGGTAGTAATCGTCGCTGTTGACAAAAGCGATGACATCGCCCGTGCAGTGTTCCAACCCTTTGTTCAGAGCGTGGGCCTGACCTCTGTCTTTTTCGCTCACCCAATAGTCGATGTGATCGACGTATTTTTCGATGATTTGAACGGATTCATCGCGCGATCCACCATCCATGACGATGTATTCGAGATTGGGATAGTTCTGCAGCAAAACTGAGCGGATCGTCCGCTCCAGGAATCTACCTTGATTGTAGGAAGGGGTGATGATGCTGATTTTGGGCCAACTTGCAGGCGGCAGATCGAAGCCGGCGGTGGTGCTATCTCTTTCCCAGGGCCAGTCTGTCTTGTTCGTTGGAGGTGGGGGGAGTGGCTTGCTCGTCAAGGGCATGATTGAAATCTCACGAGAGTAGCTCGCGGTAGATCGACAGCATTTGTTGCGCCGTTGTATCCCACGAGTAGGCGTTTGCGCGTTGCAGACCGGCGACGCGGATGGCTTCGGTGCGCCCGCGCGCGACGGCGACATCGAGCGCGGCGCTCAACCCGGCTTCATCGGTTGGGTCGAAGTAGATGGGGCAGTCGGCGGCCACTTCCACGGCGGCGGGGATGCGCGAGGCTACTATGGGGCAGCCACACATCATCGCTTCGAGGAGGGGGATGCCAAAGCCTTCATCCAACGAAGGATAGACGAAGGCAACAGCGTCGTTGTAGAGCCGGCGCAAGGCGAGGTCATCCACCCCTCGCCGGAGGGAGACGCGCTGGGTGATCCCAAGCTGGGCGAGGCGAGCCGTTTCGTCCGCAGACCACACATCTCCCACCACCACCAGGTCGATATCGTGGCGGCGGGGCCAGCGAGCATAGGCTGAGAGCAGGAGATCGAAATTCTTGTAGTGCGAGCGGTCGCCGACATAGAGCAGGTAGGGTGCAGCCGGGAGGGTGGGATCAGCCGGTGTTTCGGCGTCGGTGAGGATGCGAAAGACACTGGCCGGCGCCAGCGTGATCACCCTGGTCTTGTGGTTGTCCAGGCCGTAAATGTCGCAGACGTAGCGTTGCGTGGTTTGTGAGATGCAGACAACGCGCTCAGCAGCTAGAATGCACTGGCGCTTGGCCTGGCGCAGACGGTCGTCTTTGGGGCGATTGAATAGATCGGCAAACCTTTCTTCGATCAGATCGTAAACGAGAACGACGAGAGGGCCATGCCAACGTTTGGGCAAGGTGTAGTAGGTGGTCTGCCAGATTTGGGCTTGGGCGCGGCGGGTCCACCAGGAACGGTGGAGCGTCTTGATCTCATTTGTAATTGGTTGCCACAGACGCCCCGGTCGCAATGCCAGCTCGTAGCGCGGCATGTGACGATGGTGGATGTGTGGGTGCGTAGGGAGGGGCTGACGGAGAAGGCCATCGGTGAACAGAAGGAGGCGAATGTCTGTTTCGAGATCGCACAAGCGGGGCAACGTCTCGTTGAAAAGCCGGGAAATGCCGCCGCGGGCCTGCCTGGTGTAGATTTCGCCGTCGATTACGATGTTGAGAGGCATCACTTCAGGAGATATCTGTGTTTCCCAACGATTCGGCGGGATAGATGAAGGGCGTTCCTTCCAGAATGCCCTGGCAGATGACATCCAGGCCCGGACTACGCCCCGGTTGGAGATCGTCGAGACCATCAAGCTTCACGTGGTAAGGAGGCCATCCTTGCTGCGGTTCCATCATAGCCAACGGCACCATGCGCCGGAAGAAGAAATGGTAGGCATATTGGCGCGCCCGCTGTATCGTCGCTTCGTCCATCTTTCGCCCCAAGGGCAGCTGGTCGAGCAGACGAAAATAGCCGACGGCGTCCTCGGCATCCATGGTCACACCTTTGTTGCGGATCCAGGCTTCGCCGGCGACGATGACCGGGATGCCGAAGCTACTCAGTTCCACCCCAGTCTTCGTCCCGTAGATGATGACGCTGTCACATTGCAGCATGACCGCATATGTGCTGACGTTGCTTTCTGGCGGGATGACAAAGACGTTGGGCGGAAGCTGTGGGTAGGCGCGGGCGATCTCATCGGCGATCTTCTGCCGGGATGGCACCGTGCCACGAATTTCAGCGGGGTGGATGCGAATCACCAGTTGCAGGTCGGGGCGTGCAGCAAAATAGGCGATGGTGCGCAACACCCAATCCAGCATGTTGGGGAAGGCGTTGGCCGGATAGTGCAATTGTGCGTCCCACATGACGTTCGTGAGTAAGCCGATGCTGGGTTTGGTTAAGTCGATGCCGACCTCCGCCGCGATCTTGGCCAAATCCTCCTGCGGTTTTTCGTGAAACCACACCCAATCGCGGGTGCCGTACCAGCGACTGCGCAGGTAGCTCATCACTTCCTCTTCAAGCTGAGGCGACCAGGTCATGGTCTCCCACGCAGATGTTGGTTCTTGCATGAGGGTGTGATGGTAAGTGTCGCTGTGGCTGAAGATGAAGCAGTGTTTGCGATAAGCGGGGTTCCAGTTGACAACGCGCAGACCACGACTACGCGCGACTTCGCCGATGAGTCCCTGGGGGACGTAGATGCCGTGATGAAAACAGGTCGCGTCAAAGTGTTGGCGGCTGAGCAAGTTCTGTACGGCGTAAACGGTTAGCAAGGCGGCCTGGAAATAGCGCCGCAAGATGGCCTCGCCATCAGGCTCGCCGTCCAGACCGCCGCGCGCAAAATAGCGCAGAGCGCCAGCGTAGGCATGTTCACCCACAGCCAGGCCATCAAGGCGAAAGCCCGGTATTTCAGCGGGTGGCAGTGTGCGCGCGTTTGTAGCCGCTTCGTTCTTTTGCTCCTGCGTGACCAAATCGCCATAACGATGGATGGTCAAGCCCAATGGCTCGAACTCCATCCGCCCAGTGGGAAAACATGAGCGGCAAAGTGTACGACTCGAGCCATGGCGTATGAATTCGCGATGATTCTCGACTGAGTCGAGCGTTGGTTGCATACAGCCAGGCAGAAATTGGTCGCATAGGAGAAAGTGCACCTCAGCCCCGCGCAGAGTCAGCGCCACGCCGAGCAATGCCTCGACAGGAGCGATGGCTTCGTGTCCGCCCACACTGGTGGCGATGAGGACTTTGGGGCCGCCCCGAGCTGCCTCGCGCGCTTGCTGCCAGGCATCAGCATCATTCTGCAGCAGACCAGCCCAGTTGGTGTGCGGTTTCGGCGCTTCTGCCCGGCGTCTTTCCAAGCGTTGCGCCGAGTTCTTTAGGATTCGCCTAACCACTTCCATCGCTTTGCTTGTTTCGGTCATTGGCGGCACGCTGCTTGCAGGGAGTTGACAACACGCTCTTGGTCGTCAGTGGTCATCTGGTGAAAGAGTGGGAGAAGGATGGCTTGATCTTGCGCGGCTTCGCTGGCGGCCAGGCGCCGACATACGCCCGCCGTACAGCCACAGCCCTCTGGCCCACTACCGCACGACCACGGCTCTTTGGCATAGGCTGGTTCGCGGTGTGCACACATCACCGCCCGACGCGTGGAAACGCCATCGTTCAACATCGCCTGCATGATCGCGCGTTGATCGCAGCCCTCTGGCAGGCGCACACAAAAGCTCTGCCAATTGCTGCGCGCCCATGCAGGCTCAAACGGTAGGCCCACTCCAGGTGCATCGGCCAGCAACTCGCGATAGCGCTGGACGAGAGCTTGTCGCCGGGCAACCATGGTCGGCAGACGCTTGATCTGCTCGCGGCCTACTGCTGCCTGGATGTCGGTCATGCGATAGTTATAGCCCAACTCCTCGTACGACTCGAAAACGACCTCATTGGCTCGATGCCTTACCGCGTCGGAAACGCCCATACTATGCTGGCGCCACAGTCGGAATTTGGCATCCCAAGCAATATTGGCGGTGGTAATCATTCCTCCGTCGCCTGTTGTCAATAACTTGCGCGGGTGAAACGAGAAACAAGCAATATCGCCATGTGGCTTACCAATGCGCTCCCAGTGACCATCCCACAGGATTTCGCTGCCGGTGGCGCAAGCAGCATCTTCAACTACCGGCAAGTCATGACGTTGGGCAATCTCCAGAATAGCACGGAGGTCACAAGGCATCCCGATTTGATGCACACAGAGAATCGCCTTCGTGCGTTCACTCAGAACTCCTTCGATCAAGGCTGGGTCGATATTGTAGGTGTCAGGTTGGATGTCTACGAAAACTGGGATAGCTCCGCAATACCGCACAGCATTGGCCGTAGCAATGAAGGAATGACTCACGGTGATCACCTCGTCGCCGGACCGCACGCCAACGGCCAGCAAAGCGAGGTGAAGGGCAACGGTGCAATTCGATACTGCACAAGCGTGGTCAGCACCCACATAGGCGGCAAATTCGCGCTCGAACGCCGCAACTTCTGGTCCTTGGGTGATCCAGCCGGACAAGATAGCGCGCCCAGCGGCTGCAACCTCTTCGGTATCCAGCCAGGGACGAGCAATTGGGATGAGTGGATTCGGTGCTGATTCCATCAGTTCTCCTAACCTTCCCAGTTGCGTACAGTCTCCTGCGCGAGCAATGCCTCTGGAGATGTATTTTGATCGAGATACCAGTCGCGTAGTCGCAGCAGCCCCTCACGAAAAGAAACATGGAGTTGAAAGCCGAGCAGCCGACGGGCCTTGTCGGCGTCGGCGTAGAGGCGGAGGACATCGCCCGGTCGTGATGTTTCGTGTACTACTTCTGCATGCGGCCGTCCCACCACTGCTGCCACCTCATGCGCCACGTCGTTGATAGCGATCTCTGCTCCGCTCCCCAGATTGATTGTTTCACCTACAGCGGCCTCGGTCAGACCCGCCAGCAGAATGCCTCGAGCGGTGTCTTCGACGAAGGTAAAATCGCGGGTCTGCGTACCATCACCGAAAATGACCATCGGACGTCCTGCCAGGCAGCGCAACAGGAATTTGGGAATCACCTCGCCGCTATCGCCTTCGTGATGGCAGCGCGGACCAAAAGTGTTGAAAGGCCGTACAATCACCGTGGGATAGCCGTAAGTAGTGTAGAATGCGCGGGCATAGCACTCGCCCGCCAGTTTGGAGGCGCCGTAAACGGTCATAGGGTAAGTGGGGTGTTCTTCGCTCATCGGCGCCTGTCTGGCCGTGCCGTACACTTCGGAACTGGAAACGTAGACGAAACGGCGTACATTTGACTTGCGGGCCAGCATCAACAAGTTCAGTGTAGCTGTCGCGTTGACCTCGTGGTTTTCCTGTGGAGAATGAATAGAGTGACGTACACCAAGACA
The DNA here is from genome assembly GCA_041918515.1 of Chloroflexota bacterium. Lineage (GTDB taxonomy): Bacteria > Chloroflexota > Anaerolineae > J102 > J102 > SSF26. Next base: position 41,265 of record JAYRVO010000151.1, read on the forward strand.
CGCCAAGTGATAGATGATATCCACCTCTTGCATCAATTCGGCGAGAAGGGCTGTGTCTCTGATATCGGCAACAAGCAAATGGGCGGAAGCCGCAGGAAGTTCGGATAGGTTCTCTCGGCGTCCATTTCTCAGATTGTCGATCACAAAAACCTCGAAATCTTCCTGGACAAGCTGGTGAACTAATTCTGAGCCGATGAAGCCGGCGCCGCCAGTAACGAGCACTTTGTTTTTCACGTTCACAACTTATCTCCATTGTCTGAACTTTGGGGATTGAGCATGGTCTCGATCAAGTATTTTGGGCGTGCTCGTACTTCATCAAGAGTGCGCCAAAGATATTCACCCAGAACGCCCATCATCAACATTTGAAAGCCGCCAATGACGAAAACAGCAATGATCAGCGATGTCCAACCTGGTACGACACCACGCACCAGCACCCATCTACCAAACACGAAGAACGCATACAGGAATCCGAGGGTAGCGATGAGAATGCCGAGATAGGACATGATACGAATGGGCGCGTAGGAATAGGCCACGAAAAAATCGGCGAAAAGCTTGAGGCGTTTCCCCCACGTCCACTTACTCTTGCCGCGTCGACGCGCGTGACGTTCGTACTTGACATAAGCTTGCGGAAAACCCATGGTGGCAAACAATCCTTCCAGGGTCAGATTGCGCTCGCGATACTGGGGTACAGCGCTCAAGGCCAGTGGGCCAAGCAAGAACATGCTCGCTCCGCTCGGCGCCATGCTTTTGGTCGCGAATAGCCGGGCCAAAAAGTAGAACAAACGAGCAAGCAGGCGCGCTGACCAGCTGTCGTCGCGTGAGTTGCGCACGGCCCAGACAATTTGTACGGGTTCCTTGAGCGCATCAAGCAGGGCAACGATGGTTTCGGGTGGATCTTGCAGATCGCAGGCCAGGAAACAAGCCACATCACCTTGCGCATGCTCCAAGCCGGCGCGGATCGCCATGTGTGCGCCACAATTGCTGGCCAGTTTGAGGACGCGCACGTTGGGGTGGAGCGCAGCCAGTTGGGCCAGATGCACGAAGGAATCATCGCGGCTGCCATCATCCACGAACAGGATCTCATGGTCGTGTTGGGGAAGGCGCGTACGCAAGACGTCGACGATGGCTTCATAAGCCTCTTCGACGCCTTCTCCTTCGTTGTAGACGGGTACAATCACAGAAATTTTCAAAGTAGATCGATCCTATACCAGACTCGGAAGCCCAGCCCTATGCCAATCCCAGACCGATCAGTCGCTCGACTTCCGCAACGAGGGGGATTTCGTCGCCTGGCCGTGGTGTGCGCACAGGTGCGGCAGGTCGACCAAAAGCAATGACGCCGGAGGGAATATCGTGAATGATCAGCGAACCAGCCCCCAAAAATGTGCCATGGCCTACCGTTTTCTCCGGGATGATGGTGGCACCCGCGCCTAAAAACGCGTGGCTGCCAATACTTACCTTACTGGCCAGGGCCACGCCCGGCCCCAGTAAGACGTTATGACCGATCCGGCAATGGTGCTCGATCACTGCCCCGCCATGCGCGCAGAAGAGGTGCCCGATGCGGGCGTCACAACCGATGAAAACACCGGGCATGACCAGAGCATTTTGTCCGATGCGGGCCGAGGGAGAAATGTGCGCGGTGGGGGCAATCAGACTCTGAACGGACACATGCCGTTCCTGCAGCGCCAGGAATATCTCGCAGCCTGTGGCCGAGGCGCGCGTGCCCAAAGCGATGAAGGCGGTGCTGTTGCTGGCGGGCATCTGCTCAAGCCCATAAGGAACATTGCCCAGAATAGGATAGCCACTTGGTCCGCTCGACCCAACCGCAAGGCGATCGTCGTAAAACCCCTCAATTTCCAGTTGGTCGGCAAAGCACCAGGCGATGAGATCGACCACAACCTGGGCGCGTACACCAGCGCCAAAGATGCGCAATTGTTGCTTCATCCCTCCCCCAAAACTTTGCCAACGACTTTCACCACCTGCTCTGCTTCAGCGTCCGTCAGTTTGGGGTAGATGGGCAATGAGATCAGGCTGGCAAATGCCTTGTCTGTAGTGGGAAAACTGCCGTCGCCGCCGAAGAGCATGTGCAAAGGGACGGGTGCTATCGGCCGTCGACAGAGAATGCCAAGCTCAGCGGTTCGTTGCGCAAAGGTAGCGGGGTCCTCAACGACGAGCAAGAAGCGGAAATGGTAGGTGTCGGCAGCCCACATCGCCGGGTGGATGCGATCCGGGAAGTCGCGGCCCAATGTATCGAGATAGAACGCGGCCAGTTCGCGTCGTCTGGTGAGAAAGGTGGAAAGGCGACGCCACTGCACCATGGCCATGGCGGCTTGCAGATCGGTAAGGGGCAGTTCGAAGGCAGCCTCGGCTGTCTTGTAGGAGCCATCGCGCAGATGGCGGGCGTCCGCAAGCAGATTGGCATCATGCGCCAAAAGAAGGCCGCCATGCCCGCAGGTGAAGAGCTTGGTTGCTTCCATCGAAAGCATCCGAACCTGTGGCCGAGGCTCGGTCTGTCCGGCGCCGAGAGGGGCCAGGCGTTGGGCGCAGTCTTCGATGACGAACACGCCGGTTGCCATGAACGCTTCGATTGGAGCGCGGATGCCGAACATGTGTGGGACAATGATGGTTTGCATCCCCGCTTGCATCGCCTGGTTGACATCGAGACTAAGGGTGTCGAAGTCGATGTCCAGGAGATGGGGCTGACAACCAGCCATGAGAATAGCGTCGTAGACTGAGCGACAGAGGTAGCTGGGCAGTCCCACATGAGCGGGGCGCCGCCGCCAGTGCGCACATAAGGCCAGGTGGATGGCGTGCGCCCCTGTTGTGGTGGCGATTGCACCCTGGTAGCCCAGATCGCGCGCGACCATTGTCTCCAACTCCTGCACTTGCTGTCCACCAATTAGTTGCAGCGAGCGCATACAGGCGGCCATCGCCTCGATCTCCTGCTCGCCGATGTCGGGGCAGCTATGGGTGATGATAGAGCGCGGGCTGTCGAAGGTCATCCCTTTTCGTAAACTCCTGACGTGGCTCGAGATTGCAAGGCAGGGAAGGGCGCCACATAGTGCCAGGGATAGGCCGCGCGCAGGGCGGGCAAGGGCTGCGCTAAGAGGGTCTCGAAACCAGGAAAGGTCCAGGTCAAAAAAGAATAACGATGCTCAGAACTGTGCCACCGCTCCTTGAAGGCGTAGACGCCGGAGCTGCGACTGGCCGAGGATTGCCAGTTCAGCCAGCGAGCGCCACGTGCGTGGAGGTCTCGAGCAGCAAAAGCGGTGAGGGCATAGTTGACGCCTTGGCTCAAGTACTCGCTATCCGAACTCATGATGAAGGCATCAGCCACCCATCGGTGCCAGATGAAGATAGCGCCGCCGAGCAACCGCGAGCCAATCCGCGCAATGGCAAGGCCTGCCGCGGCAGAGCCTGACACTTGTTGCTCGCCCAAGTGATCGAGAAGATGTTGGAGTAGGGTTTTGGGTAAAGGGGGAGCATTCAGTTCGCCATGCCTTTTTTGGTGCAAACTATACCATTGGTCGAATAACTCTGGCGCTGATGAGGGGCGCTCTGCCCAGTCGACCTCGATGCCCGTCTCACTGGCCTTGGCAAGGTTGCGGCGAATATCGTTGTTGAAGCGGGCCTTGCCTGCATTGATGGCATCTGGCGTTGGCAGGAGCTTGTCCAAATCGGTGATCTGGGTGAAATTTCGCAAGGCGAAGGCCGGAGGACTGATTTGTTCGTAGGCCAAGGCGTCCTCTCGCATCGGATCGGTGATGATCGTAAGCGCGAGGCATCCTTCTCGCTCGGCCAGAGAGCAGGCTGCCAGGTAGAGCTGGCGATAGATGTCTTGTTGTGGCGCCTCCGACAGGCTGCTTGGGGAGAAGAAGATGCCGCCAAGTGGCCCCGCTTGCGGTACCGAGGTGAGAATGGAGCCAAAGGCGCCGCTAAATTTGTAGAGAGGTATGCCTGCCAGCGCCTTGCCAGAGGTAGCGTCACGCGCCAGGAGAAAGTAGGGATGATCCGGGCCAAGGTGGGCGATGACATCCGCCCACCGCAAGGATTGTTGGATGAACGCATTCGGCGTCGCCGCGAAGAGGGCCTCGTAGGGATCAGCCTCAGTGCGTTCGAGAACTTCAACGTGTAGTGAACTCACGTCAACTCTCTTCCCAGGCCAATTCCACCGGCCGACCGCGCTGTGCCAACGATTGTGTCGCCGCTTCCAAAATGCGCACCACTCGCCAACCGGCCTGACCATCGGTGATGGGGCGCCGACCCTGTTCGATGCATTCCAGGAAATGCTGGGCTTCAGTGCGCAAGGCTTCGGTTGTGCTGAGTTGTGGAGCCCATATGTCGCCTGTACGATAACCGATCAACATTTGGTACACCCCCTCTGGTTCGTTGTTGAGGGTGATGCCCCGATCGTAGATCTTGATCTTTTCGCTTGGTTCGAGGTCATCGTAGACAATCATTTGGCGGTCGCCGCCGATGAGTGTACGGCGGATTTTCACTGGCGCTAACCAGTTGACATGCAGATGGGCGATGAGCGTGTCTGCGAAGAAGAGGGTCAAAAAAGCGATGTTCTCTGGTTGGCCGGGGACATGGGCAATGCCTGTTGCCGCCACGGCGACCGGTTTCGCAGTCAGCAAGTAATCCATGATCGCCAAATCGTGCACGGCCAGATCCCAAAGAACATTGACATCGTGTTGGAATAGACCAAGGTTGATGCGCACCGAGTCGTAGTAGTAAAGCCGTCCCAGGCGTTCTTCGTTCAACAATTCCTTGATCTTGCGCACGGCGCCGGTGTAGACGAAGGTGTGATCGACCATCAAGATCAGACTACGTCGTTCGGCCTCTTCGATCAACTGCAGCACTTGGGCGGGATTGGTAGCCAGCGGTTTTTCCACCAGCACATGTTTGCCTGCCTGCAGCGCAGCCAGGGCAAGATCGAAATGGGATGAAACAGGGGTGGCAATGGCTACAGCATCGACAGCGCTATGCGCAAGCACGTCGCGATAGTCGGTCGTAACCTGAAGCGCGGGATGACGCGCTTGCACTTTACTAAGTTGAGCAGTGCGCAGATCGCTTACTGCTGCCACGCGTGCGCCGGGGGTCTCGGCAAAATTGCGCACCAGATTTGGGCCCCAGTAGCCATAACCGATGACACCAATGCCTATCACTGTTGCTCCTTTTTTCGTGGGGGAATGTGAGACATGAAACGTGAAACATGAAAACCAACGCACTGGACTTCACATCGCGCGCTTGAGGGTGCTTCAGCGGTCCAGTGTCGGAAACCGTGGTTTACTGGCTTCACTTGCACGATACGCGTTTTCCTGCTGGATGAACGTCTCTACTCCCACATTTTTCAACTTGTAGAGTACGAGACGTGGGCTGGCGGCCACCGGCTCCCCCAAGTTCTGGGCGTCGATGTAATCGAAGTCGCGATGGATCACGGCATAGTCAGGTGTAGAGGGGAGTCGATCGAACCAAAGATTCTGGAAGTCAACACTGTTGTCGACGATAATGCCGCTTTGGAAGTATGATGGGTAGGGCGAGAGGGCGAACATGCTGTAGAGGGCAAAGGGCCAATCGTCATCTCGTGGCACGAAAACCAAGAGGTTGTGGGGGGGGTGATCATCCAGGTAGCGCAGGATGGGTGTTAGCTCATAGTAGGATCGAGATCGAGACAACATTACGTTCTCGTATAGACCGTAAAGTCCCCAAATACTCTGCGCCGCCAGCCAGAGTACGAGCACACTCCCCCACACCTGCGACCAGGCAGGTCGCACTCTTTGCTGGACAAAAACCAGCAGCGCTACCACGGAAAAAAGAAGGAAGGGATAAACGTAATTGAACGAGCGAAAAGCCACTCTTATGTTGTCATCAAGCACGAAAACCAGCGCGATGATCAGACCAGATAGCGTAACTGCTAAGATGGCTCTGACGAGCGAGTGCAAGCGGACGCGCACCAACAAGTAGAACAGGAACAGAAAGAGGATGGCGAGACCAACGCAGGCCGTCCATCCCAGGACGCTAAAGATCAGATTTCCAGGTACGCCCGGTATGACGCCTTTGACTACCGATGTTGGAATGCCCAGCAATATCGTGTAGCCCATGCTCGCAAATAGCCCTAGCGCCGTCGCCGAGAATCGGTTGTTCACACGCACCGAATCATCGAAAAATAGCAAGGTCGCTAGATGATAGTCGGCTTGTCGGGTAAGCACAACGATGATCAGGGATAGTGCACCAATACTAATGATATCAACTACCTTTTCCCTGTCGAACCGCCGCAACAGCAGCTCGGCGCCATAATAGATGACGAGCGCAAATCCAAGTACGAAGATGACAGGAGAATAAAGTAGGGCAGCGGCGACCAACGCGAGGGCACAAAGCAGCCGCGCGCGCCACCGCCATCGCGGCTCAGAAACGCCATTGTTTGCATCCAACTGCGCCCAGCTAAAGACCGCCAGCCACAGGATAGGAACGGTGCAAATACTGGCGCTGGCATCGCTATTGAGGATGTACCAGGCCCAAAATCCGACTGTATTGGCAAGAATCGCCAGCCAGATCACGAGCTTACGCCAGCCCAACCAGTCACCCACGACGAGCATCACCGGCGCCGAGATCGCATAGCACAAAAGGCTGAATAGATGAAAGAATCGGTAGGTCTCTGCCCTGCCAAGCGCTGCCAACCAGCCCAGGAGGGCGATGTTATTGAGTTGCACGCCATACCATTGGGTCGGCTGGTCCTTCAGTACGCTGAGATCGGTCACAAAGCGCGATGTAAAAAGCGCTGTCGGCGAGATGTTGGCCAACTGGGTCAAGTTCTCCCAATTGTTCTGAGTCAGCGCCGCTGCCGAGATAAGCGCCTTCCACGATGACACACGCAGAGTTTCAGCGAGCGAGATGTACCAAAATGTGTCGCTGGCATTCGTTCGATACACAGCATAGCTGATTCCGCCAGCCAGCACCGGCAGAACCAACAGGATAAACAGGGCAGCAACAAAAGTGGTACTCGCTAGCCATGACGACCATGCTTTTGGCTTTGCCGCCAGGCTGCGATACTCAGCAAGATGGCGCCACACATCCCAAGCGCTCAAGAACACACTAACCAACAAGAGACCAGCGGTAACAGACATCGCCCACAAGCTCACTGGGCCAACAAACCGCACCAATGGAAAGGCGAGGATGCCCATCAGCGCAAACGCTACCGTCGGAGCCAGGCCCAGTGCATAAAGCACACGGCGTCGTCCACATCTCACCAGCCACAAACTAGGCCCCAATCCCGCTGCGAGCAATAAGACTAATCCAACGAAAAAACCAAGAATCTCTGCCGCCATAGCACTGCCCTTACCTATTTAGCTGTTGCGACCAAGGTGATCCCCACTAACAACACGAAAATTCCAACTCCTTTTTGCATTGATATAGATTCATGGAAAAATAAAGTACTCCCCAGCGTTACAAGCAGAAAAGATAAGCTTACAACAATCGGATAGGCCGCATTTAGGTTTTCACTCGAGACCACGCCGAACCATATCAAGGAAGACACACCGTATAACACCACACCAACATCAAACACCGGTTGCAGCGCCAGATGCTTGAGTTCGGAAAACAGCGTCGCAAGTGACAAAGACAATCCACCTGCGCGCACCACGCCATCCCGTAACATCAAGTTCCCACTTACCTGTATCACGGTCGCCAGAATTACTAACATGAATCCTCTTACTGACATAGACCCTTCCTTATTTCAGTCCGGTTGATCTCAAGCTGTTTGCGAGCGAAACACCATCCAAGCCATGATACTTGAGCGCTTCGGCCGGCGTCCCACAGGCCGGGTATCCTTCCACCGCCAACTTGTGGAAGTTCAAGCTCGCCAGTCTGCCAGTGCCGGCCAACGCGTTCAGCAACGTATCTCCCAGGCCGCCCACCGGCGCGTGATCGTCGAGTACATAAACGTCCGGATAATCAGCGATAGTTGCCAGGAGCCAATGGGTATCGACGCGATTCAGCCAGGGCATGTTGACGACTCGCAGCCCAAAGCCCTGTTCCTCCAGTATCTCGGCGGCTGTCAGCGCCTCATGCAGCATGACGGGGCCGTAGGCGAACAACACGGCGTCATCGCCATCGGTCAGGGCCACCCCCCGCCCCACCTGCAATGCGTAATCAGGTGGTAGCTCGATCACGCGTGGCGACGGGCCAATGGCCAGGCGAATGGCGCAATTGTCGATTGCTTGTTCTACGCAATATTCTACAACTTGGTGCGTCTCGGCAGGGTTGCACGGCTGGATGACGATCATGTTGGGCAACGCCACCAGGTTGGCGACATCGCGCAGGCTTTGGTGTGACTTTCCAGGGCCGGCCGGGATCAGGCCAGCGTAATGCAAGGCGTAGATAATCTTCGTGTGTTCCGAGGCGTTGTTGTAGATTTGCTCGTTGGCGCGCGAGGCCAGGAAGCTGGCAAATGAATTGACCACCGGCAGCAAGCCCATCCTGGCCAATCCACCCGCCATGCTTACCATATCTTGTTCAGCGATGCCGTTCTGGATGAACCGATCGGGATAAGTCAGTTCGAACTCGCGCACCCGGCAATCCGCCGCCAGATCGGCGTCGAGAACGACCAGGTCGGGACGACGCCCAGCCATCTCGATCAAAGCTTTGCCATAAGCCTCGACCACATACTCGCTCGTGGCTTTGAGCGGCTTATGCACTTCGGCTCCCTTGCTCACTGGCTCGCCCAAGGCATTGCGCGCAATGGGTGCTTCTTGTTTCGACTCTTCGGCGATTGGCTTGAGGGTCACAGGCGCGAGTCCGAGCGAGCGCAGGCGGTCATCGATACGGTCGATGATCTCGCGATGGCCAGCCAGGAAAGGCTCATCAGCCGGCGCGCCGGCGTGCCAGCGATAGTAGCCGCCTGTGGAAGCCAGCGCCCGCGGGTGCTCCATAAAGGAGACGCCCCGGCCTTTGATGGTGTCGGCAATGATGGCCTGCGGCCGATCTGTGATCGCCCGACACTCTTGCAACACCTGCGCAAATTGGCGCATATCGTGACCGTTGCAGCGCTGGACATGCCAGCCGAAAGCGGATAGTTTCTGTCCCAAATCGCCCAAATTAACGATTTCGTGCACCAACTTGTCCGATTGCACCTTATTGTGATCGACAATGATGGTGAGATTGCTTACGCCTTGGTGGATCGTGGATTGCAGAGCTTCGTAGTTCTGACCTTCCTGTAATTCGCCATCGCCCAGCATCACGAACACCCGGCCGCCGTTGCCACGCATGCGCTTGGCCCAGGCCATCCCGCGGCCTTTGGAGATGCCCATGCCCAGAGACCCCGAATTGGCTTCGATCCCAGGCACACCGATGTCGGGATGGCCGTCCAGCCCGCCAAATCGCCGGAGTTTGAGGAGCTTTTCTTCGGGCAGCACGCCCAGCGAGAAGAGCACTGAGTAGAGTCCTGGCACGTCATGGCCTTTGGAAGAAAAGTAGATGTCCCGATCAGGGCTGTCGTAACCTTCCGCCAGGGTGTTCATCTCGGCGTAGTACAACCAGACGACGATGTCCATGGCGCTGAAGCTGGAGCCAAGATGCCCGGAGCCTGCGCGTTTGACTGCGGCCAGGGCGTTGGCGCGGCACATGTCGGCGATGATCTCGAGACGGGTGTGTTTTGCGAGGGGTGTCTGCCGCAGACGCTCGAATTCGGAGAAGGGGATCAGCTGGATCTCTACCACGGTGTTTTTGTCTTTCCAGAATCTCAGGAGGTGCTTACATCTGCACGAGGAGGGGGAGATAGAGGCGGGTGGCGAAGGGGGTGAGCGAGGGGGTGGCGGTCGCTGATGGGAGCGCGGTTGGCGTCTCGGTGGGAGATGGCGCAGCGGTGGGTGTGGATGTCGGTGTAGGCGCTTCTGTGGCGGTTGGGGTGGCCGTGGACGTCGGGGTCGCCGATGATGTGGGCGTCGATGTGTCGGTCGGGGATGGCGTCGCCGACGGGGGGGGCGATGAGGTCGGGGTCGGCGAGGCGGTGGGGCTTGCAGTAGGAGAAGGGGTCGCTGTGGGCGTTGCTGTGGGCGTATCTGTTGAGATCAGAGTGGGCGTTGGAGTGGGAGTGGGCGAGGCGAAGTAGAAATCGCTCAGATGCACTTCGGGTCGTGCGCGATACCATTGCAGGGCGTCGCCATCGATCACGGCGCCCGTTTCGCTCCACACAGCAGTCACGACCAGTCCTGAAGGTGCTTCCGCGACCAGACGGAAATAGTCGTAGATCTGGGGCCGGACGACAAAGAAATTGTAGAAACCTGCTGTATCGCTTGTGCGTGTGTCGATGAGGACGCCAGGCGGCGATCCAGTTTGGTTCCAACCATACAAGCGCAGTGTCACCTGTTTTTGTGGTTGTGATTTGTCACCCACAGCCAAGCCTTGGTAGGTGTAGCCGCGAAATCTCCAGACTGGCGTGGGTGTAGGTGTGGGAGTAGGCGTGAACGTTGGGGTGGGCGTAAAAGTGGGAGTGGGGGTAAAGGTTGGGGTGGGCGTAAAAGTGGGGGTGGGGGTAAAGGTGGGGGTGGGGGTGAACGTTGGGGTGGGGGTGAGAGTGGGGGTGCGTGTGAAGGTGGGCGTCAGTGTAAGAGTGGGTGTAGGCGTGAAGGTCGATGTATGAACAGGGGTGGGTGTGGAGGTAGGCTGGGGTGTGGAAGTGGGCGTGGCTGTTGCTGCGCACAGGGTTTGCGCCCAGCCTTGCACAGACGGATAGATGGCGTTGGCGATTTTCTGGTAGCCGCTGTCGTTGGGGTGCAAGCCGTCAGCCAGATCAGTGGCTTTGTTGAGGTTGGAGTAGACTTCGGCGTAGCGGACGCGGCTGCCTTTACTAGCGGCGATGCTCTTGACCTGAATGCTATAAGCTTGGGCGATGGCATCTTTGGCGGCAGCGTTGGTGCGTGGAGTGGAGACGGGTGGTACAGAGCCAAGGACTAGAAGGGCGCTCGGCCATTTGTTCAGAATTTTGTCCACCAGCGCGTTCAATTGGTTGGCGAGGCCATTCGCTGTGATGCCGGGATACTCAAGCTCGATGTTGGCGGTGCCGGCGATGAGCAGGATGACATCGGGCTTGTTGGCTGCTATGCCCGGATCGTTCACCACCAGGCTCAACGATTGGATGGTGTAGCCGCTGTAGGCTTCGTGGAAGTAGGGCGAACTGCCTTGTCGTCCAACGTATTGCACGTTGAGGTGATCTGTGACCATGCGGCTGTATAGAAAATAACGATAGCCGGGTCCGACCATGCTGCCGCTTCCCCTCGTGACTGAATCGCCCACGGGCATCATTCGTAACGGGCACGTGGCCGCGGGCGCAGCCGGGCTGGTGGCGCTTATCGTCTTTGCCCATGTGGCCAGGATGAGCGCCAACAACAGAGCGAGTGTGGCTAAGAAGGGAACAGCTTTACGGGTCATCGGGTCATGTATTTATTGCGTGCTGCGTAAGGCGCCTCAACGAAGCGTTACATTTGCATGAGCAGTGGCAGATAAAGGTTCGAGGGAGGGATTGGCGTCGTCGTGGGCGAAGGTGTAGGCGTGGCTGTGGGCGAGGGGGGGGATGTTGGCGTATTCGTGGGCGTGTTCGTAGCGGTCGCAGTGGGCGTCTCTGTTGGCGTTGGCGTCAACGTGGGTGTCGCTGTTGGCGTAGGTGTGTCAGTGAAGGTTGGGCTGGGCGTGACAGTGGGAGTGTCGGTTGGAAGGGGGGTAGGGCTAGGCGTCGCTGTGTCGGTTGGGGTGGGTGAAGGGGTGGGCGTAGCGGTGAGGGTCGGTGTGTTGGTCGGCGTAGGCGTGGCGGTTGGAGTCGAGGTGGGGGTTGGGGTCGGCGTTACAGCGTCGAAGTAGAAATCGCTGAGATGGACTTGAGGCGGCGCTTGCACCCACTGCAAGGCGCCGGGTTCGACAATCTGACCTGTCTCGCTCCAGGTTGCCATCGGCATGAGTCCTGGCGGTGCTTCGGCCACCAAACGGAAGGTGTCATGGAAGTTGTCTTTGGTCACAAAGAAGTTGTAGAACCCAGCAGCATCACTGGTGCGGATGTCAATGAGCGAGCCGGGGGGCGTTTCGTTCTGATTCCAACCGTAGAGTCGTAGCGTCACCGGGCCCAAAGGCTGTGATTTATCCCCTACAGTCATTCCCCGATAGGTGTAACCGCGGAAGCGCCAAATAGTGCAGAGGTTTTCGACCAGTCCCTTGACCTGGGGATAGAAGGCGTTGGCGATCTTGCGGTAGCCGTTGTCGTTGGGATGGAGGCCGTCGGCCAGGTCGGTGGCTTTGTTCAGGCTGAAATAGACTTCAGCGTAGCGCACGCGATTGCCCTTGCTGGAGGCGATACTTTTGACTTGCTGGCTGTAGGCCATGGCGATGGCATCCTTGGCCGCGGCATTGCTACGAGGAGCGGACACAGGCGCTATCGAGCCGACCACCAGATAGACATTGGGCCATTTGCGCAAGATTTTGTCGATGAGCGCATTCAACTGCCCCGCCAGGCCGCTGGCCGTCACATTGGGATACTCAAGCTCGACGCTGGCTGTGCCAGCCATGAGTAAGATGATATCGGGATTGTTGGCGGCCAGGCCGGGATCATCCGCTAACAGACTGAGGGACTGGAGCGTAAAGCTGCTGTAGCCCTCATGTAGATAGGGCGTCCTACCCTGGCGTCCCACGTAACCCATCTGCAGGCCATCGGCCAACACCCGGTTATACATGAAAAAGCGATAACCCGGCCCCGCTGCACTGCCACTGCCTCTGGTGGTCGAATCGCCCATGGGCATGACCCGGAGCGGGCAGGAAGCCGCGGGAGCAAGTGGGGTAGCGGCAGCGTTGCGCGGCAGAGCAACGGCCAGCGCAGGCGCGATCGCCAACCCCAACAAGGCCAACGTCAGCAACAAGATTATCAGGATGTGGCGCGTTCCAGGTGCAGATCGTTTCACAACAGGTCTCCCAGTAAATGTAACAGGTAGTCGAACATCAATCATCGAGTAACATACGGCGGCTCAGCCGGCTCGGGCAGACGAGCTTCGCCGCGGTCGAGCAGGTACTCGGCGTACCACCAGTCCTTCTCATCGTTGACATCCACCCCTTCGTAACCGCGCGTGAAGAAAGGGATGAGTGTGTTTCCCGCAATCGTGTGTTCTACGAGCGCCACCCGCGTGCGGGCGATTTCCAGGCTGGCGTTCTGCGCCCACACTTCGGGCAACGCCTGGTAGGGAGTGCTGTGCCAGGGTTGTGCGGCGGGGCCGAAGGGCAAGAGGGGCAGCAGACGGCCGCCGCGCACCACCCACATTTTGCCTGGGTGTTGTTTGCACTTCTCGACCGCCCGTAAGGAATCTACACTCTCTGCCTGGAGGAACTGCTCCCAGGCGCGGCGAATGGTTTCGGGCTGGCGAAAGGGGCTGGTGGGGCGCAGGATGCTGAAGCAATCGAAGGAGCGGCCGTCTTCGTGCAGCCGCCTGAGTGTGTATTCCACCCATTCGATGTCAGGCGAAAGGTCGCCAGCGTATTCGGGCGGGCGCAGAAAGGGGACTTCGGCGCCATAATGGCGGGCAATGGCTGCATACTGCTCGGAATCGGTAGACACGATCACTGCGTCGAAGACGCCGCTTTGCCGAGCTGCCGTGATCGTGTAGGCCAGCAACGGATGTCCGGCCAGAGGTCGAATATTCTTGCCAACCACGCGCTTCGAGCCGGCACGCGCGGGAATCAAAGCAACGATTGTCGGTCTTGTTGCTAACACAAACTCATCCCTCGATGTTCGTCTCTACCAGGCTGTCCAGCCGCCATCGATCACCAGATTCGAGCCGGTCATGTAAGAGGAAGCTTCGGACGCCAGGAAGATGACAGCGCCGTTGTACTCGTCCTCGCGCGCCATGCGCCCCAGCGGCACGCGGGCGCTGTAATTGCGCAGGAACGTCTCATCCTGATGATTGAACACGCCGCCAAACGTCAGTGTGTTCACCCGTACACCCCGCGGCGCCCAATAGGTGGCAAGATAGCGCGTCAAGTTGAGCAGGCCCGATTTGGAGATAGAATAGGCGACCGGTTTGTAGAAAGGCGCGCCGCTTTGGACGCGATAAGTGTACAGGCGCTGATCGGGCGAAACCAGACCGTAGATGGAAGAGATATTGATGATCGATCCTCTTCCTGCTTCCGCCATGGCGCCGCCAATGACCTGACAACACAATACCACGCCCTTGAGATTGACCTCCAGCACCCTGTCCAGCGATGCCTCGGGATAGGTCTCGAACGGCCCGTTTTCGGCAGCCGACGCATTGGGGGGGGAATCGAGCGCGGCGTTGTTCACCAACGCATGCGGCGTCCCCCAGCGTTCCTCCACCGCGCGCAAACCGGCTGCGATCGAAGCCCGATCCGTCACATCGACTGCGCCAAACCACAGATGATCCTGTTCCGCGCTGGCGCCGAAACGTTGCGCAATCCGTTCGGCGCTGATGGCTGCCGCCTGATCGAAGACAGCAACCTTCGCCCCACCGGCGAGCAATGCCAATGTGAACTGGCGACCCAGCTGGCCCATGCCGCCAGTCACCACGACAACCCTATCGGCAACGCTGAAGATATCGGAGTTCATTCTATCTTGGTCTCCTCGGCGCCGTCGATGAGCAAGCGCTCGAACAGATCGCAGATCTCGCGCACCGCGCCTCGCCCGCCCGGAAGACGCGTGCGATAGCGGGCGATGGGCCATACATCCGGGTGGGCGTCTTGAACGACGATCGGGAGGCCAACGATGCCCAAGGCGGGTAGATCGTTGATGTCGTTGCCGACGAAGGCAACTTCGGCCACCGAAAAACCTTTTTCCTGCGCGAGCGACTCGATGGCGGCGCCTTTATCATGACAACCCTGAAAGCAGCGAATTTTCAATTTCGCGCTGCGCGCGGCGACGACGGCATTGGTTTCGCTCGAGACGATGACCGGCTCGATGCCAAGTTTTTCGAGCTTGCGTAGCCCGATGCCATCGCCACGCGAACATCGCACCGCCTCGCGCCCGTCTTCGAACACGTACACCATGTTGTCGGTGAAGACGCCATCGAAATCGAAGGCGACCAGGCGGATGCCGCGCACGACGCTCGACAATCCCGGCTCGATGGCCGGGGCGTCAATGCTGGCGCTCACATCTCCAAGCCATCCCACAGGATTTTCTCGTCCAAAGCCAGGGGGCGCAGCAGCTTTTTGCCGATCACGCGGTCGATTTCATAGGGAGGCAACCCACCGCCAGGCGACTTGATCGCTACATCGCTCGCCGTGAGCACATGCCCTGGCGTCAGATCCTGCGCGGCCACCAACGATTTCGCCATTTTGTGCAGAGCATCGCGCTCGCTGGGCGCCACACGTTTGACGCCGTCACCCAAAGCAGGGCGAGTCCGCCGAAGATCGCGCACTAATTTGCTCATGCCGACCGGCTCCAATGACATGGCATGATCCGAACCTTTCCAGGTGTGATTGAGCGTGAAGTGTTTCTCGATCACGCGCGCGCCCAGCACATAGGCTGCCACCGCCATAGCAATGCCGTTGTAGTGATCGGACAGACCCACCACCGCCTCGGGGAAATGCTGGCGCAAGGTGCTGATGACGCGCAGGTTCATTTCTTCGGGTGGGGTGGGGTACGTCGCCGTGCACTGCAAGATGCATAATTGGGTGTTGATGGGCAGAATGGCATCGCACGCGCGCTGGATGTCGTCGAGCGTCCCGCCGCCGGTGCTCAACAGGATCGGCTTCTGTTTCTGCGCCACGTGTTTCAGCAAAGGCGTGTTCACCAGATCCGCCGAAGCGATTTTGATGGCCGGCATATCCATCTCGGCCAAAAAATCGGCGCTAGGGATGTCGAAGGCAGTAGCGAAGAAAGTGACGCCCAGCTCGCGCGCATAGAGTTGTAGCTCTTTGTACTCATCGCGGCCAAATTCCAGGAACTCCCTATGTTCGCCATACGTGTTCCCGAAGCTGTTGCGATGATCATAAGACTTGTTGTACATCTCGCGCGTAAACAGCGTGCGATTATCTCGTTTCTGCAACTTTACGGCATCGACGCCGCACTCTTTGGCGACGCGAAAAAGCTCTTTGGCCTTTTGCAGCTCGCCTTGATGGTTATGACCGATTTCAGCGATCACGTAGCAATCGCTGTCATCATCGATCACGATTGAATCGATCATTAGTTTTCTTGTCATATGGTCCTCACATTGAGAATATCTTAATATGTAACTGTTCACCTGTACTTTTTTATCTCACGCAAAGGCGCAAAGATACGAAGAAAACATAAAAACCTTGCGTCTTAGCGGCTTTGCGTGAGTCAATTTGTGGGCAACGTGAACTTCTACAGTTGGGGCGACAGCCTGGATCCAAAAAGTTCCCGAAACCGTGTGAGTCAAGGTGCCAGGATTATTGAGCAGGTACAAATGACTCATATATTTGCTCGATGAGTTGATTTGTTTTATGAGCGTCAGGAAGCAAACACGCAGGCAAAAAAGGTTGTTCATGACGGCGCACTGCCTCCAAAAAGTGCAAATCTTGAGCATAGACACCTGGCCGAAATTGCACATCGACCGGGTCACAAGGCAGTGGTATCCTTGATTCTGGCTCGCTCTCATGCACAAACCAACCCTGTTCCAAATCTCCAAATTCCAGCCAAGCATGCTCGGCAATGACGCGCAATCGCCAAATACGGGGTGTATCCCACAAAGCAAGTACGGTGCTCAGCGCCCCTCCTTCATGTTCCAAAATCGCACCAAAAGAAGCGCCAGCAAATTTCATCTCTTTGTTTGATTTAGAGATGGACTTAACATCTACAACGTCTCCAAGGATATACCTCAACAAATCGATTCCGTGTACGGAATTACGAAACATAAATCTGTCATATTCTATTTCGGTAAGTCGCCCAGATTTCCTATCTTGTGTTATTGCTTCGGGAATCTCCAAAAGTACACCTCGAATAGGACCGTATTCTGCCAGCGCCGCCAGACCATGCTCAATGACCGAATAAAACCTTCTATTCATACATACCATGCCATATGTGGCATTATTATCTGCTTTCTCAACCAGTTCAGCGGTTTCTGCAGCCGACATGCCGGCTGGCTTTTCTAAAAGTACAGGTTTTTTGGTGGATAAACAATTTAAGGCAATATCTTTGACTTTATAAGCAGAAGCAACAATAAAATAGCAATCTACATCATTATAGTCGAAAAATGCATTTTCATCACTAAAAACTCGATCAATGTCATATTTTTGTGCAACCTCTTGAACTCTTTGGTTGCCTGTTGTGAGAATAGATGCAATCTTCACGTTATGAAGATGTGATAGAACATTTAGGTGATTTCTAGCATAATTACCCGCACCAATAAAACCAATGCGAACCATCGATTTTTCCCCGGGCATTTCGCCTCTTGACCACTGCGGTAAAGAGGCGATTTTCTTTTCAAGAATTTTTTTCTGTTTGTTCGGCGCCGTAAGACGTTCCCATGCATCCGTAAAAAGATCGGGCATGAGTTGATATATTCTTATCTTTGTTCTAAGTTTAATGGATTGTTTTGAGTTCATAACGCCATCTCTTGCGCATTTCGCCAGGATAGAAAATTTTTGTGCTTTCTACGATTGAAATACTAAGCTACGCGCAAAGGTTCCAACGTCTGATCGGGTTGAAGAGGCAAATGAATAGCCTCACCATTGCGTCGATTCGAAAGAAAAGCAGCGACCACGACCTCGAGGCATGTAATCGCCTCAGCTAATGTGCAAGATCGATAATCTGTTTCCGATACCAGCGATTGCAGCGCGTTGTCGAACCAAGCGTAGTGCCGCGCATGCCAATCCGCCTCTGGTGAGTGATACACACGATCTTTTACACTGCCTTTGATACACAGGGACACTTCATCAGCATCAACGAATATCTCACCATTATCGAAAAAACACGTCATTCCTGGTTGATAGCGCGGGTTCGCGCTCGTTGTATCCATCAGAAAAACAGCGCCACTTGAGTACGTCAACGACACATGTCCGGCAGGGTCATAAAAAGATACTCCGCGGTGATCGGGATGCGATATGGCTTCAAGTTGGCAACTTACTTCCACTGGTTTTGACCTCATAAACCAGTTGGCAAGGTCGATATAATGCGAACCTTTCATGCTCAGCTTGCCCGGTCGACTGAACTCGATACGATGCAGCTCGCCTAGCCACCCTTCCGTGATACCAGCCCGCACTGGTGTATAGATGTCCGAGCATCTGCGATAGAACCCAACTCCCACTTGCCCTGGCCAGCCTTTCTCCTCGATCAGCCTGGCAAATTCATATGCACGCGGCAAACTATTGGAAATAGGCTTCTCAATCATCAGTGCACCGGTAAATCCTGCTTGGATTGCCTCTTCCGCAATGGCAATATGCGAGGGCGCTGTTGTAGCAATAACGATGGCATCAATCTTCCTCGCTCCCAGGGCCTGCGCAACCGTTCGGAAGAAGGGTACACCATAAGCGTGAAAACGCGCTTGAAACCGGGCATAAGCAGAAGTGGATCGATCGACCACAGCTACCAATTCCCAACCAAAGTCACTCCGAACCAAGCGTTCAATTTGACTCAACCCCTGCAATCCCAAACCGACCACACAGACACGACGGCCTGCCAGCCGATTTTGAGGAGTTGCAACCGACATGTCAGATGTTGGCATTAGACATTCTCCATCATCATTTCGGACTCGGAAGGTAAAAGCTCACTTTCTAAACCTTCGCTGACACTCTTTCCATACTTACGGCGGGGCAAATCAGCCGTCTGCCCGATCAACTTGGCGGGAATGCCACCGATAATACTTCCAGCGGGAAAACTATGCGTCACTACGGCTCCCGCTGCAACGATGCAGTCGTCGCCCAAAGTGACGCCACCGATAATAATAGCGCCTGATGCAATCCAACAGCCTCTGCCAATCTTGATGTCGTAACCTTGTTGGGGCACCTGTTCTGACTTAGGCTGTTTTAGTTTGCCATTCTCAAAGAGATGAACGCCTGTCAGAAACAGACAGTGATAGCCAAAAACAGTATCATCTCCGATTGTGATATAGCCCGAGCGAGTATTGAAAAAGGTATTATTCTTTGGGTGAGTATTTCCAAGCGAAAGTCTCTCTCTCGGACCGTAGACGATATATCTGTTTATATTCAGAAATCCAAGAGTGTTTAGATAATTAGTAACGCTCTCGTCAATGAAGACATGCGGAGATCTAATTACCTGAAAAATTCTTCTGATGGTCACAATCATCAGGTTAATCAGTATCTTGATCTTTTTCCACATATACTATTCATGAACAAAAAACGTAATAATTCACTTTGTCACTATGAAGCGAAGAAAGGTGCAAGAGCAAATCAATTCTCCGCATAATCCAACTTCCATTGCAATAAAGGTCGCATTACGCCAGCCATCGCCTCCATATAATCTCCTCGCGCCGATGTACTAGTCATATGATCGACGACCTGAAACGCGATCAAATCGTTCTTGTTGACAAAATGAATCTTCCTGCCTCTGGAAGCAAAAATTGAAATACCGATAGTATACTCACCTTCACTGAGGAGATGAGCGGGGATAATCACGGAGGAACAATAAACTCCTGCGCGTGGGTGCTGTATTTCCGTCGGCTCGATTGTGACGAAGGCACACACACCTTGCGTGAAGAATTTCGCCGCGCAGCGGAAGGACAGGCCTGGCTTGAGCACCTGATATTGCAGTTCGAGGCGAAAAGGTTCGGCTATATCTGCCACCACCACAGGATGCCCGTCGTTGGAGAGCACGTTGATCGACAGCAACTTGAACTCTTCAGTCCCAGGCGCTGTGTCCATGCTCCAAACTTGACCGGCTCCGCCGTTCTTGGCGGCATCCAAATAGGTCGCTACCACGTCCGCCGGTAAACCATCAACGCTGAGTCTACCCCGCTCCAACAGGATCGCCCGCGTGCAAAGCCGCGTGACTGCCGGCATATTGTGTGAGACGAACAAGACAGTGCGCCCCTCGCCGGCGATGCTTTCCATCTTGCCCAGGCACTTCTTCTGGAAGGCCGCATCTCCCACCGCCAACACCTCGTCCACAATCAGTATTTCCGGTTCGAGGTGGGCTGCCACCGCAAACGCCAAACGCACCGCCATCCCACTCGAATAGCGTTTCACCGGCGTATCGATGAAACGCTCGATGTCAGCAAACTCCAGGATTTCATCGAATTTGCGGTCGATCTCCGTCTTCGTCATGCCAAGGATGGCGCCATTCATAAACACGTTTTCGCGGCCCGTCAGATCGGGATGAAACCCGGTGCCGACCTCCAACAAACTGCCCACACGGCCGAAAATCTCTGCCTGCCCTGTGCTTGGCTCTGTCACCTGGCTCAGAATCTTGAGCAACGTCGATTTACCGGCGCCATTGCGCCCGACAATGCCCAGCACTTCACCCTGCCGGACCTCGAACGACACATCGCGCACCGCCCACAGGGTCTCCTCCTCGGTGGGTTCGCGCAGGCTGGCGCGCAGGTAGGCAAAGGGCGATAGTATGATGTCCTTCAACCAGGCGCCGGTTTTGGCGGTGGCGGCTTGGCGGACGCCGATGCGGTAACGTTTGCCCAAACCTTGGGCGCGAATTGCCAGATCATTCATCGTCTAAAGCAAGTCCACGATTGTACGCTCAGTGCGCCGAAAGACGTAGGCGCCCGAAATCAGCAAGATCACTGTTGCCGCCAGGGGAATCAACATCATGGGTTGTGGCGCCTGGCCGACGCCAAGCAGCGCCCAACGAAATCCTTCCACGACCCAAAACAGGGGGTTGAGCTCATACAGAAATCGCCAGCGCTCGGGGATTAGACTCGCAGAATAGGCCACTGGCGTGACAAACATCCACGTCTGCATGATGAATGTGATACCCAAAACAATATCACGATACTTGACTGCCAATGTTGCTCCCCATAGCCCAATTGCCAATGCTGTTATCATAGTGAAAAGAATGTAAAACAATAGCCATAACATCGCCAAATGGAAACCATAACCATAATAAAGCATCATTCCGATCAACACCACGAAAGATGCCGCGAGTTCTACGAGATTAGTAAGCACAGCCGATATAGGTATAATTAGTCGGGGAAAGTATACCTTGGAGATGATGTCCATCCGGCTTGTCAAGCTGCCTACAGCCATGGGCGTCGCGCCAGCAAAATAGGTCCACGGCAATAAAGCGGCATAGGTGAAAAGGGGGTAAGGCACACCTTCAGAAGGCAGCTTTGCTAACCCGCCAAAGACGGCGCTAAACACCACCATGGTGATGAGCGGTCGCAGGATGAACCACAAGGATCCCAGGGCGGTTTGGCGATGGCGCGCCCTAATCTCGCGCAATGTCAGAAACCAAAGCAGATCACGGAACCGCCATACATCGGCCAGACCAACGTTTGCCCATCCTTTGTTGGCGCGAATGACCAGATGAGGCGTTTTGGGTTTGACGTGAGGTTTGTCGATATTCTGACTTATTTGTACAGTAGACATCGAATGGTGTGGGGGTTCAGGTGCAATGGAATTACAAGTTCAGGTGCGATACATTTTCGCCATTTTGTTGGCGATACCAGGCAATCGTGCGTTTGAGACCCTCATCGAAATCGGTCTGCGCCTGAAATCCAAAAAGTTCCCAAGCGCGGCTCGTATCCAGACGCCGACGGGGCTGACCGTTGGGCTTGGTGACATCCCAGATGATCTGGCCCTGAAAACCGGTCAATCGTGCAATCGTCGTGACCAGATCGCGGATACTGATTTCCATGGCGGAACCGAGATTGACCGGCTCGCTGCTGTTCAAGCGTTCTGCAGAGAGGATGATGCCTTCAGCGGCGTCTTCGACGTAAAGGAATTCACGCGTGGGCGAGCCATCTCCCCAAGCGACAATGTGATCGGCGTTGTTGTCGCGCGCCTCGGTGCATTTGTGGATAAGGGCTGGGATCACGTGCGATGTTTCCAAATCGAAGTTGTCGCGTGGTCCATAGAGATTGACAGGCAGCAGAAAGGTCGAGTTGAAGCCGTATTGTTGGCGATAAGCCTGGGACTGCACCAGCAGCATTTTCTTGGCCAGACCATAGGGAGCATTCGTTTCTTCGGGATAGCCGTTCCATAACGATTCTTCATGGAAGGGAACAGGTGTATGCTTGGGATAGGCGCAAATCGTGCCAATCGCCACGAATTTGCCGATGCCAGCGCTCCAGGCTTCGTGCAATAACTGCGCCCCCATCATCAAGTTGTCATAAAAGAAATCCGCAGGATGGAGACGATTGGCGCCGATGCCGCCCACACGCGCCGCCAAGTGAATGACGATCACTTTGGCAGGGTCGATGCTGAAGCGGGACAGCGTATCGGTATAGAGTTGACGAACTGCATCGGCTTGGGTCAAATCATAGACGCGGCTGCGTGGAATAACCAGCCCCGCCACACCGCGCTCTTGCAATTTTTCCACCACAAAGGAACCCAGAAAGCCAGCGCCCCCGGTGACAATGGCCACCTTGTCACGCCAGAAGGCGGCGCTGTCAGGCCACAAGTTTGTCGTTGCGCTTTGCTTATCCGTCAAGGTCATGAATTTTTTCCATAAAGTGAGTGAAGGTGAATGTTCACAGGCGGCGACAAAAAGCGCCCAAGCTCCGCCACACAAGCGATTTTTCAGCTTGTGCTTGTCTTCGTATGATTGGGCAAAGAACGGAGCTATCGCTACCACGTTGCTGTTGCCAAACAAACGTCATGCCCTGGGATGAGCCAAGGCCAAAAATCGACCACCCCGGAGCAATGCTTCAGGGTGAATACAGCAGAATCAGACGCCAGGCCCCGCTCTGAGGCCCGCCAACTGCCAAATACCCTTTCTTCTTCAACAGTTTTTATCTTGCCATACTTAATATATGGAAGCAAGTTGGCGACCGTTGAACAGTGTAAAGAAAGTTGCTGGCTCGCGCAGCTCAGCTTTTCTCGGCGCTAAGCGCTGCGTCGCTACGCGGGATGCGTCGTGACTGGGAAAAAGCCAGGCCCCAACCAAAGCCAATACCTGAAGCGAGAGCGCGTACGACCAGGAGCGGCAGGGCGACGCTAAGCACCGCAGGGTCTCGCCGGGCTACCATGATCAAAAACGGTAGGGTGCTAAGTAAGAAAGTCAGGGTCAGACCCAGTGCCGCCCAGCCAGCCACAGGCCAGAATAGCCATATCGGCAAGGCCATGAGCAATAGCCCTACCAACCCAATCTGCACTTTCAGGCTTTGGGTCGTGTGCGAGTCAGCCAGGGCGTAATCGGGGTGCTGTCGCGTCAGAAACGCTTTCCAATAGCCGATCCGAAATTTGCGACGGGCATAAGCCCACCAGGAAGCGACATGATGGTGATAGACCGCGGCTTGCTGATTGAGCCGGAAAATGTAACCTGCCTGGGCGAGCCGGAACGACAATTCGTGATCCTCGCCCGCAGCGCCGAGGAAGCGCGCATCGAACCCTCCCGCATCGAGAAAGACCTGACGGCGGTAAGCGCAGTACGAGGTGTCCAAGGCATTGATGCCGCCATGCGTTGTTTCGTAGCGGGCGATGCGCTGATACCTTTCTTCGTATTCGAGTTGCACGAAGCGCGCCACCAGTCCTTTCTGTTGGGTGCGGTAGACACCACGGACGCCACTGACGACAGGCGCCGCGAAGACTTCGAGCATGTGTTCCAGGAAATCGATGACGGGTTCGCAATCTGCATCCGTAAATACGACGATGGGTGCGCGCGCTATGGCCGCCCCAGCGTTGCGCGCCGCGGCCGGTCCGCCATGCGGCAGCCGCAAGACCCGTGCTCCTGCTGCTTCTGCCACGGCTGCTGTGTTATCACTGCTGCCATCGTCTACCACGATGACTTCGTATTCGTCGCGCGGCAAAGTCTGCTGATCGAGGGCAGACAGGCAGGCTGGTAGATCGCGCGCGGCGTTGTAAGCGGCGATGATCACACTGGCGCGCAGTTGCAGGGGAACAGAATTCTGGACCACAATTCAGGGGTTCGACAAAGGATAGAGTCGTGCAGGTTCGACGCCGGGTTCGTGGACGATGGCCCCACCCCGTGAAACCATCTGTCGATAGAGCAGCGCCATGCGTTCGACCATCAACTGCACATCGAAGGTTTCGTTCACCCGTTCGCGCCCGGCCCGACCGAGTTGCAGCGCGTGCGCAGGATTCGCCACGAGTTGCAAGACGCGTTCACTCAATTCGGCAGCATTGCCAGGCGCCACCAAATAGCCCTGAATGCCGTCAAGCACGACCTCGGGGATGCCGCCAGAAGCGCTGGCTACGATGGGCTTGCCCAGAGACATGGCTTCGATGAGGACGATGCCAAATGATTCGTGCCGCGAAGGCAGCATGATCACATCGCTGGCAGCCATCAGTGGCGCCACCTCGCGTTGGTAGCCCAGAAACTGCACCTTGTCGGCGATGGCCAATGCCCTGGCTTGCCCCTGCAGTTGGCGTTCCAGGCGACCATCGCCCACGATCCAGAAGCGCAAATCGGGCCGTTGTTGCAACATGATCTGGGCGGCGCGCAGGAAGTCACTATGTCCTTTCACTGGTTCCAGCCGGCCAAAGACCGAGATGAGTGGCTGCGTTGGATCCACGCCATAGCGTTGGCGCATGACCATGCGATCACCACCGGCGGAGCGCGCAAAAGCAGCCGCATCGATGCCATGATGGATGACGCGAATGCGCTGTTTCGCTACATGCCGCGCCAATCGCTGCGCCTGGCTGTGAGAGGGCACAAGTACAATGTCTGCATGCTTCAAGGCCCAATGATCGGCAATGCCAAAAAGTCGCAACAAAGGCTCGTCATCCGTCGCCAGGTGGTGATCGGTTGCCACCCAGGGGCGGCCGCTCAGCCGGGCTGCAGTCCACCCCAGCAAGTCACTCTTGAACTCGTGTGTGTGCAGAAGATCGCAATCTGCCAAACGTGATTGTAAGAGCCGGATGACATGAGGCAGATCTTGCGGGCGGGCAGGGATTTCGTGAACGGTGCAACCCAAATCCTGAGCCTGCACGGCCAGCGGGTGCGGCTCGGCATCCAGACCCCAGCGACGCAACAGCACGATTTCGATGTCGATCCCACGGTTTGGCAAGTGTTGCGCCAATTGTAGAATTTGGCGTTCTGGTCCCCAGACGCGATCACCCTGACGACAATGCAGAATACGGAGCGATCTCATAACTTCTTAGTCGGTGCGGACATCGAGAAGCGAGGGGGAGCGCCGGAGAGTGGGTCAGGATAAACTTCCAATCGTCCACACCAGGCCCAGCGCAGCAGTGCGGAGTGCAGTTGACGCTGGCGGGCGGGGTGCGCTTCGCGACCCATCAGCCCCAACAGGCTGAAGCCCAGCCATTTGCCCACGGCCACCATTGCCATACCCAACCGATGTCTACGCGCCGCCCCACGCCCCTGCCACACCCGCAGATAGCGATTAGCGCCATCTACAGCCAGCAAGGCCGTGCGCATGGGGGCCTGGCGGCTACTCTCCGCCCCGGCGTGAATGACGATGGCTTTGGCTACGAGGATGGTCTGATAACCGGCGTCCTGGATGCGGCGACTGAGATCGACGTCTTCTCCGTACATGGGAAAGGTTGGCTGTAACCGCCGTAGGTCGGGTGTGAGATGCTCGGAAAGAAGCAGGCAGGCGCCAGAGAGGAGGGGGACGGGGCCGGTTTGGCTACGGTCGTAGGTAGGGCGCAAATTGGCGGCCAACAAGGGATGGTGCGGAAAACGCATGGTAAGGCCCGACCAGATCAACATCTCGGACCAGGCGGTGGGGTAATGGCGGGCAGTGCGCAAATCATCATGATTTTGAAGATCGAGGATGCGCGGGCCTAGCAAGCCTGCCTCGACGTGGTGATCGGCATAGCGCACCAGATGGGCAAGGCTAGAAGGGCGGGGGAGGGTGTCAGGGTTGAGCAAGAGCAGGTGCCGGCCGCTCGCAGCGGCCAAGCCCTGATTTGCAGCCGCAGTATACAGGCGATTGTGAGCATTGGCAATGACGCGCATCTCTGGAAAACATCGCTGCACTTCTTCGGCGCTGCCATCGCTCGAGGCATTGTCGATGATGATCGCTTCCCAGTCGCAAGGCTCGATTGCTGCTGGCAACGCTGCCAGGCAGCGCAGCAAGGAGTCGCGCACGTTCCAACTGACGATGACGATGCTGAGGTCGGGCTTGGTCATGGCGCCATGCCCTGGAAGATAGAGGAAGGTCGTAACCAGCGACGCAGCCAGGCGCCCTCTTCGGGACGCAGGAGTCCGAGCGCGAAGAGGCCGGCGCCATAGATCAGCGTATAGACGCCGCCCAGGATCAGAAGATGTAGCAAGTCGGGTTGGACGATCCGGCCCCCGACCCATGCCAACCCCACCGCCAGTAACATCGCCCAAATCATCACGCCGGGCGACAGGGCCGCTACAAAGGTTCGTCTGTCCACATCGCCCACGCGTCCGAAGGCTGTCAGTGTCAGGAAACCACTGCTGCTGATCGCTATGGCATTGGCGACGATCAAGCCCCAATAGCCCCAGCGCGGCGCCAGCGCCAGCGCCAAGAGGAGGTTGAACACCATGTTGTACAGCGTCAGCAGCCAGGCCAGGCCGGGGCGGGCCATAGCCTGTAATGCCACCGAAGCAGAAGCCGCCAGGCTGACCACCGCCCAGGCGAAACCAAGCACTTGCAATGCCATCACCGGCTCGGCCAGGCGCCGGCCAAACCAGGCCGTCACGAATGGAGCGGCCAGAGCTATCACCACGCCTGCCAGGGGGACGATGACAAGCACGGCCAAACGCAGAGAACCGAGGTAGAGCCGGCGTACTCCTATCATGCCAGCTTCCACATAGGCCGCCGCAAAAGCCGGGTACACTGCCTGAGCCAGCGCCAATGCCAGCAGGAAGATCTGCCCGGCCACGAGCGCAGCCAACTCATAAAAGGCCACACTGGTCAACCCACTCCAGCGCGCCAGGACGATTTTGTTCGTGGCGGTGAAGCAAAGGGCGACGACACTGGAAGCGAAGACATAGCGCCCGAAACGCCAATCCGCGGCCAGGCAATCACTCTGTACCAGCCGCGGCGAGACGCGCAAACCCGGCGTCACCCTGATCGCGGCCAGAAATAGCACCGCCATCTGCAAAAATGCTGCCAGCAGCTGCGCCCGCGCAACCCCGACCAGCCCCTTGTCTTGCCAAACCGCAAGCAGAGCGCCCACGGCGAAGACCAAACGGTTCACCGTCACTCCGGCGCTGGTGTAGGCCATCTGTTGCGCGCCTTCCAACGAAGCGCCCAAGAGCGTCGCACATACGGTGGGAACGAAACTCAGCGCCAGAATGCGCAGAGCGGTAGCGCTCACAGCGAGCAGAGGCTCAGGAATCCCCAATAGCCTCGCCAACCAGGGCGCCAACCCAATCCCTACCAGGGTGAGCGCCAGCCCCAGCCCCAGCAACGGCCAGATGGCGCTATTCAGATGCGCAGCAATGTGCGACCAGCGCCCCAATGCGCGACCCTGGGCGATCTGGCGGACTAACGCCCGCCCCAGGCCAAAATCCAACATCTGGCTGAGAAGTATCACGACCCCGCACAATGCCCAAACACCGAACATCTCGCTGCCCAGACCTTTGATGAGCGCCGGCGTGACCACCAGCGCGATCAGCGAGGTGAGAATCATCCCCACCAGATTGAACCCCATGTTGGTTAGGATGGTGCGGGCGCGAGTTGTCATGAGTCAGGCAGAGATCGAGACAGAAATAGCCTGCAAACTATAGCGTTCCCCTGGTGTCGCCGTCAAGCTCAAAGAGCGCCCCCAACTCTTCGATGTAGGCCAGATAGAAATCCGCTTCGCCCTGATCGGGTTGGCCCAGCAAGACCGTGCGCATCCCCATGGCCCGCGCTGGGGTCAAGTTGACGGCGCTGTCTTCAATGAACAAGCAGCGTTCGGCGGCAACGCCGAGAAGGGCCAGACAGCGCTCGTAGGCCAGCGGATGCGGCTTGGAAACGAAACCGATCTCGCCCATCCCCACCATCTGATTGAAATACGGCAGCACCCCCAGCGCGCCCAACACATTGCGGGCGTGATCCGATGTGGCGTTGGTGAAGATAGCTTTGCGTTGTGGCAACAATGCCAGCATGTGCGCCAGGCGAGGATTGGGCTGCAAATAGCGCCGGGCGTCGAAATCATGGACATAAGCCAGATAAGGCGCTGGATCCACGCCGTGTTCGTCCATCAAGCCCATGATTGTGGTGCCGTATGCTTTCCAGTAACGTTTCTGCACCGCGCTCGCTTCCTGCGCGGGCAGATCGAGCAATTCGCAAACATAATCGAGAATGCGCTTGTCGATCTCTTGCCAGAGACCGAGGTCGCGTGGGTACATCGTGTTGTCCAAATCGAACAAGAGCAGGTCGATATCGGAGAGCGCTAGTTTGAATTCCATGCCGTCATTATCGCTTTGGCCGTTGGCTCCCTACAAATTCTGCTATAATTCCCTTCATGCCCATCCGCCCCCTCTCCCCCGATGCTGCTCCCCAATAACCGAGCACAAATAACCATCATGCCCATTCATCTCCTCTCTCCCGACGTTGCCGACAAGATTGCCGCTGGCGAGGTCGTCGAGCGCCCCGCCTCGGTGGTCAAAGAGCTGATCGAGAACAGTCTGGACGCCGGAGCCACCGACATCCGCGTGGAAGTGCGCGAGGGCGGGCGAGGAATGGTGCGCGTGATCGACAACGGCAGCGGCATCCCCGCCAGCGAAGCGCCCCTGGCGATCCAGCGCCACGCCACCAGCAAATTGCAGAACGCCGACGACCTCGAACACATCACCACTCTGGGCTTTCGGGGCGAGGCTCTGGCCGCGATCAGCGCCGTCAGCAGGATGACGCTCGTCACACGCACAGCAGCCGAGCCAGTTGGGATCGAGTTGCGGCTCGAGGGCAGCCAGATCGTCGGCCAGCGCGCCATCGGCTCGCCCCCAGGCGTCAGCATCACCATCGAGAACCTCTTCTGGAACGTCCCCGCCCGGCTCAAATTCCTCCGCTCCGACGCCACCGAGTCCGGCCACATCGCCCGCGTTCTCACTCGCTGCGCCCTGGCCCATCCTCATGTTCGCTTTACCTATCTGGTCGAGGGCCGCCTGACCTTCCAGTCGCCTGGCAATGGCGACCCGGCGCAAGTCTTGCTCAAAATCCACGACGCCGACACCGCCCGCCAGATGCTCACCATCCAACCCAACGAAGATCCAGTTGCCCCCGGCATTCTGGTCGGCGGCTTCGTTAGCGAACCCAGCCTGCATCGGGCCAATCGCAGCGCCATCGAGCTTTTCATCAACCGTCGCGCCATCCAGGACCGCAACCTCACCTTCGCCGTCATCCAGGCCTACCACACCCTGTTGCCCGGCGACCGTTTCCCCCTCGCCCTGATTTTCGTCACCCTCCCGCCCGAACAAGTCGACGTCAACGTCCATCCCGCCAAAGCCGAAGTCCGCTTTCGCGATGCGGCGTTGGTCTTCCGGGCGGTGCAACGCGCCGTACATCGCACCCTCGTCGATCAGGCCCCCCTGGCCAGCCTGAAGCCTGTGATCCAACCTGGCTGGGCCGAGCGCCGCGATGCCCTCCTGCGGGCCGGGCAACCTGAAGACCAGCCCGGCCAACTGGCGATGGACCTCTATCGCCAATCCCTCGCGCCCGACATCCCTCCCCAGCTCAGCGGACAGGACGTCTCGACCCCCGCCGCCGCTCTCGCCCCCCCTGCCGATGACGCCCACGCCCTCCCGCCCCTCCGCCCGGTCGGCCAAATTGCTGCCAGCTATCTGGTCGCCGAAGGTCCGGGCGGACTCTACCTGGTCGATCAACACGCTGCACACGAGCGCATCCTCTACGAACTGATCGCTCAAGCCGACAAACAGCCCATCCCTCGTCAACAACTCTTGCAACCCATTCCCATCGAATTGGGCAGCCATCTGGCCGGCCTCATCGCCGACCACCTCAGCATCCTGCAACAGAGCGGCTTCGATCTCGAATCGTTCGGCGCTGGCAGCTTCCTGTTGCGAGCCGTTCCCGGCTTCCTGGGACGTCAGGATCCGCAACGCCTGCTCGAGGAAATGGCAGAGAGCCTGGGCAGCCATGATGACCTGGTGGGGCAAGGGCGCGAGGGCGAGTTGGTCAAGATCATCTGTAAACGCCTGGCCATCAAGGCCGGACAGGTGCTATCGTTGGCCGAGCAACGCGAGCTTCTGCGCCAACTTGAAACCTGCGCCAACCCGCGCACCTGCCCGCATGGTCGCCCCACCGTTCTCCACTTCAGCGCCGCCCAACTCGAACGGCAATTTGGACGAGTGTAAGAGAACGAGGGCCCAGTTTACATATCATCCCAAATCGTATGCTAAAATAGAAAGGTTGCGTAGTCGCTGACCCAGATATAGGAAACCTCGTAGTAACGACTTCAGTCGTTATTCTTGCAACGAACCCAAGATAGGAAACCTCGTAGTAACGACTTCAGTCGTTATTCTTGCACGAAGAGGGCGACTCACCCATCCTCCTATTCCAACGATTCTCTCGAAACTACCAAAAGACGCCACATCCATGACCGACCTGAGAATTACTCAACAAACCCTTGATAACCGCCAGCTACGACTCACCATCGAAGTGCCCGAAGAGCGCGTACAGAAAGCGTTGCGCCAGGCGGCCCAGCAGTTGCAAAAAAAATACCGATTCCCTGGCTTTCGGCCAGGCAAAGCTCCTTATCATATTGTCCTCCAACGTCTGGGCCGTGCGGCTCTCTTAGAAGACGTCGTCGAGGATATGGGCCAAAAGGTGTACCAAGAAGCGCTGGAGAACATCGATCTGAAGCCCTATGATATCGGCAATCTCGTCGATATCTCGCTCGACCCCTTGACCTACCAGTTCGATATCCCACTGTCTCCCGAAGTCGATCCGGGCGATTACCGGAGCCTGCGCGTGGCTGAGCCGCCGGTGGACGAGGCCGACATCGAAACCCACGTGCAACAGCATATAGACGAGCTACGCCAACAACACACTATCTGGGCGCCCATCGAGCGTCCCATCCAATATGGCGACATGGTAAGCACCGCGCTCAAAGTACGGGTGGATGACGAAATCGTGCTGGACAACGATGATTGGGATTTCGTCCCCGATGAAGTCGAGTACACCCTGGCGCCCAGTTTCGACGCCTCCTTCATCGGCATGAGCGTGGGCGAAACCAAATCTTTCACCGCCACTTTTCCCGATGACAGCACCTGGCCGGGGAAAGAAGGACAGTTCGAGGTCGAGATCAAAGGCGTCAAAGGCAAAGAGTTGCTGGAGTCGGACGATCAGCTGGCGCAAGAAGCCGGCTATGAAAACGATGCTGACATGCGCCAGAAACTCTACGAGCATTCGGCTTCGCACCTGCGCGAACAAGCCGAAAGCGCCTACAAGGACATTGCACTCGATACCTGGCTGGCTCAGGCGCAGGTCGTCTACGCACCGGCCACGCTGGATCGCATGATCGACATCATCGCCGAAGAGCAGCAAGAATTCTACAAAATGTATGGCATCGAATCCACAGAAGAGCTGCTACGGCTACAGGGCAAAACGGAAGAGCAACATCGAGAGGAACTGCGCCCGCTCGCAGAGCAACGCCTGCGCCGTGAGACTCTCCTGGATGCGGTCGCCGAACGCGAGCAATTAGCCGTCAGCGACTACGAACGCAACCAACATCTGACCGAAGCCGTAGGACAGAACGCCAGGCAACTGGAAGAAGTGCAGCGTGCTTTGCGGGCCAACGAAATCTATCGCCAGTGGATCACAACCCTGGTCTTGCGCCGCAAGGCCAGCGACCTGATCGTTGCCATCGCCCGCGGTGAGAGCGTCCCCGCGCCAGGAGAGCATCCGGTCGTCACCGCGCCGCCCGAAACCGTCTCTGAAACCGTCTCTGAAACCGTCTCTGAAACCGCCTCTGAAACCACCGCCGAGGAAGCCCCGTCCCCAGCCCCTGAACCCACCGACCTTGAATCCGAAACCCCCGTACAGCTCGCCGCCCCGACCGAAGCTACACTTGTGGAAACCACTACAGAGTAAAACCCTATGACCCATCTTCCCACTCCCACCTCCCTCATCCCCATGGTCATCGAACAGACCGGCCGGGGTGAGCGCGCTATGGACATCTACTCCCTCCTCCTCAAGGAGCGGATTGTCTTCCTCGGCACCCCCATCAACGACCAGATCGCCAACCTGATCGTCGCCCAACTCCTCTTCTTGCAACAAGAAGACCCGGAACGCGATATCCAACTCTACGTCAACTCGCCCGGGGGCAGCGTGTATGCTGGTCTGGCCATCTATGACACCATGCAAATGATCACAGCACCGGTGGCGACCTGGGCGGTGGGCGTCACCGCCAGCATGGCCACGGTCCTGCTGGCAGCCGGCGCTAAAGGCAAACGCTACGCCCTGCCTCACGCCACTGTGCACATGCACCCGGCCGGCGGCGGCGCCCAGGGCTACACCCCTGACGTGCGCATCCAATTCAAAGAACTGGAACGCGTGCAAAACAGCATCTTCCACATCCTCTCACAACACACCGGCCAGCCGGTCGAACAAATCGAGCACGATTTCGACCGCGACCGCTGGATGTACGCGCAGGAGGCGGTGGAGTACGGCATCGTGGACAAAATCTTCGGCCAGCCCGACCCTACTCTGGTTGATAAAGAAGCCTCAAGCCAACCATGAGCACCCAGTACTGCTCCTTCTGTCACCGCTCACAAGAAGAAGTACAGCGGCTCATCGCTGGCCCCGACGACGTCAACATCTGTGACGAGTGCATCCACCTCTGCCTCGAAATCTTGCAGGAGGAGGGCGTTGGACAGGAAGGCGAAACGCCCCCGCAGCCACTCATCTTCGACCGCATTCCCTCCCCACGTGAGATCGTCGCCCGACTGGATGAATACGTCATTGGTCAGGATCGAGCCAAAAAGGTGCTCTCGGTCGCCGTTTACAACCACTATAAACGCATCACCTCGAACCAGGGCGACGAGGTGGAATTGCAGAAGAGCAACATCCTCCTGCTCGGCCCCACCGGTTGCGGCAAAACCCTCCTCGCTCAAACCCTGGCCAAAATCCTTCATGTCCCCTTCACCATCGCCGACGCCACCAGCCTCACCGAAGCCGGCTATGTTGGCGAAGACGTGGAGACCATCCTCACCCGGCTCCTGCAAGTGGCGGATTGGGATGTCAAGCGCGCGGAAATGGGCATCATCTACATCGACGAGATCGACAAAATCGCCCGCAAAGCCGGCGACAACCCCTCGATCACCCGCGATGTCTCGGGTGAGGGCGTGCAACAAGCCTTGCTGAAACTCATCGAAGGCACTGTCGCCAACGTTCCCCCCACGCTCGGCCGCAAACACCCGCAACAAGAATTCATCGCCCTCGACACCTCCAACATCCTCTTCATCTGCGGTGGCGCCTTTGGCGGCATCGAGGAGGATGTGGCGCGACGCATCGGGGCCAAAGGCCGGCTCGGTTTCGTCTCCACCGGCGTCGCCATACCTGCGATCGAAAAGCGCAAAGCCGAGATGTTCGCGCAGGTCACCTCCGACGACCTCCTACAGTACGGCCTGATCCCGGAATTCATTGGTCGCCTGCCCGTCCTTGTCAGCGTCGACCCGCTGGACAAACCCGCCCTCATCCGCATCCTGACCGAGCCAAAGAACGCCATCATCCGCCAATTCCAGCGTCTCCTCGCCCTGGATGGCGTCGATGTCCACTTCACGCCCGACGCTCTCGACGCCGTCGCCATCGAAGCCATGCGGCACAACACCGGCGCCCGCGGCCTGCGCACCATCGTCGAGCGCGTCCTCCTCGATGTCATGTACGAGATACCTGGGCGAAACGATGTGGTCAAATGCATCGTCAGCGGCGACAACATCCGCCATGGCGTCCGCCCTCTGCTCCTCAACGCGCAAGGACGCCCGGTGAGCTGGGGCAACGAAGCGCTGGCGGATGCCGCGTAATCCAAACTCTGCCCGCGTGCTGTTCTCGAATCTTGTCCCTCACACCAATGTTTGGCTGGAGGTTGATGGCGAAGTCGCCCTCAGCCGCTGGCGCGTCGATTTGTTGCAAGCTGTCGATCACACTGGCTCTATCAGCGCCGCCGCCGAAGCCATGAACATCCAATATCGGCTGGCCTGGCAGCGCATCCACGAGATGGAGGAGCGCCTGGGCGTTGCCCTCATCCACACCACCACCGGTGGCCACGGCGGCGGCGGCAGCGCCCTTACTCCTGCCGCCCGCGACCTCATCGTTCGCTTCCTGGCCATGGCCGAAGCTGTCGATCTTTACGCAGACGAACAATGCGGCCGCTATTTGAGGCGCGAGGGAGGCCAATCCCCCGCGTAGTCATCCTGACGCTGATTTGACCACTTTTATGGTCGGCTCAGACTGTTTTTTTTGGCTGTCGCTATGTTTTTTCGACACATCGCTTGCGCCCCAGTGCAGGAAGACGACCTATCGAAGAACTGTGGAACGGCTTCCAGCAAGCCTTCAGCTTGATCGTTCATCGAGACCCGGCGCTGCTCGCCATCGTTGGGCTTTCGCTGCGCGTCTCGGGGATAGCGCTGTTGATTAGCGCCTTGATCGGGATTCCATTGGGCGCCGCCCTCGGCCTGAGTCGCTTTGTGGGCCGGCGCTTGTTGATCGCCTTGATGTACACCGGCATGGGTTTCCCACCGGTGGTGGTGGGGCTGTTCGTTTATCTCTTGCTTTCGCGCAGTGGGCCATTGGGACAGATCGATTGGCCGTTCATCCCGTCGCTTTTCACACCCGGCGCCATGATCGTGGCGCAGACGATCATCGCTCTGCCCCTGGTGGCCGGTTTCACAATGACGTCCGTGTTGGGGGTCGATCCACAATTGCGATTGCAGGTGCGCGCCCTGGGCGCCACGCACTGGCAGACGACCGTCACCCTGCTGGCAGAGGCCCGACTGGGCGTGATCGCCGCCATCATCGCCGGATTCGGCGGGATCATCTCCGAGGTCGGGGCCGTGATGTTGGTGGGGGGAAATATCGAAGGCCGCACGCGGGTGCTCACCACCGCCATCGTGCTGAACACGCGCCAGGGCGAGTTCGATCTGGCCATCGCCCTGGGCGTCATTCTGCTCGGCATCACTTTTGTCATCAACGCCGCCATGTTGCGCCTGCAAGGGAGAACGCTGGAACGATGAGTGATGTGGTCTATCGCCTGGAAGAGGTGAGCAAGGTCTACAACAATCGGCGCGTGGTGGATGCGATCAACCTCGAGATCAGGCGGGGCGAAATCCTGGCGGTGGTGGGGCCGAGCGGGTCGGGCAAAAGCACGCTCTTGCGGCTCCTGAATTTTCTGGAACCGCCAACGTCTGGGCGTATTCGTTTTCAAGACGCCGAGTTCAGCCCGACCCAAAGTATGCCGCTGGCCTTGAGTCGCCAGGTGACGACGGTGGCGCAGCGACCCATCCTGCTGGATCGCAGCGTGCAGGCCAATGTGCGCTTCCCGTTGCGGCTGCGCGGGCAGCGCGATGCCACCGTCGCCATCGAGGCCGCCCTGGCTCAAGTTGGCCTGTCAGAATTGGCGCAAGCATCTGCGCGCACGTTGTCGGGCGGCGAGGCCCAACGGGTGGCGTTGGCGCGGGCGCTGGTGATCCGGCCCGAAGTGCTGCTCTTGGATGAACCCACCGCCAATCTGGACCCCTACAACGTGGGCGTGATCGAACAGACGGTGCGCGCTCTCAACGCCCAACAAGGCGTTACGGTGGTGCTGGTGACCCACAACGTCTTTCAGGCCAAGCGCGTGGCGCAGCGGGTGGCTTTACTCCTCGACGGCAGGATCGTCGAGATCGCCGACACGCCGATATTTTTCGCATCCCCACAAGATCCCCGCACGAACGCTTTTGTGCGCGGGGAAATGATCTACTGACATCGCTCCACCCTTTCACTTGAGAACCAGCGAGAAAACACGATGCCCCGACGTACTCTGCTGTGGCTGAGCATTCTCATGCTCACGTTGTCCTTGTTGACCAGTTGCGCCGCGCCAGCGCCTGAACCAACCGCGACCACAGCACCCGAGCCGGCCCTGGTGACGCTGCGCCTGGCCACCACCACCAGCACTGCTGATTCTGGCTTGTTGGACTTCATTCTGCCGGACTTCGAGCAGCAATACAACGCTCAAGTCGATGTCGTCGCCGTTGGCACCGGTCAGGCGCTGGAGATCGGCAGCAAGGGCGACGCCGATGTCGTCCTCGTTCACAGCCGCAAAGCGGAAGACAAGTTCATAGCCGATGGTCACGCCAAAGAGCGTTTCGACGTGATGTACAACGATTTCATCATCGTCGGCCCCATAGACGATCCTGCTAAGATCGCCAGCATGGCAACGGCCCAGGAAGCCCTCAAGGCAATTGCCGATGCGGGGGCCGTCTTCGTCAGCCGCGGGGACAAATCGGGCACGAATAACAAGGAACTGGGCATCTGGGCCAGCATCCCCTTCACCCCGACCGCCGAAATGAAGTGGTACAACGCTATCGGCCAGGGCATGGGCGACACCCTGCTCTTCGCCAACGAACAGAGGGGTTACACCCTGACCGACCGCGGCACGTATCTGGCGATGCAGGACAAGCTGCCCGATTTGGCCGTTCTGGTGGGGGGAAGCAAGCTGGCAGACAACAAGGATAAGGCGCTGCTGAATCCCTATGGCGTCATGGCTGTCGATGCCGAGATGCACCCCAACGTCAACGCCGACCTGGCCACGAAATTCGTCAATTGGCTGCTTTCAGCGCCGACACAGAAAATGATCGGCGCATACGGCGTGGACAAGTTCGGACAGCCGCTTTTCTATCCCAGCACTAAGTAATCATTTCTCCGCGAAGCACGCGAATGGAGCGAAGAATTTCTGGTCTTCATTCATGCTATTCGCGTGATTCGCGGATGAGTTAGGGCCAAAGGTTGGATGCGTATTCTCTGTTTTGCTATCGATCTTCCCGGTCATCTGGACTGGGGCGGCTATCTGGCGACCGCGGCCGCCCTGCAAAGGCGCGATCATGAGGTCCTCTGGGCCAGCGGCGCCGGGGTGCGAGCGCGCGTGCAGGAGGCGGGAGTGCGCTTCCAGGCGTTGGGGACAACCGGCTGGCGACATCGGATGCCGCCGCTCCCGCTCGGCCTTGATCCGTCGGCGCGGGAGATTGCCCGCCGCGCGCGCGGCCTCGATGTGTGGTTGAACCCGGACGCCATCGGCGCGGCGTTGCGCGAGATGGAAGCCCTGGCTGCCGAGTTTCGCCCCGACATCATCCTGGCCGAGCCGTTTGCGGCGGCGGGCGTTCTCCTGGCCGAAAAATGGGGGCTGCCGCTGGTTATCTTTGGGCGCCCAGCGCTGCCGGCGCTGGGCGCGGAAGGCTCGGCGACGGCGCTGCACAGTCAGGCTATCACGCGGCTGTGTCAGGCTGTTGGGGTGGAGGGCGCTTTCTGGGATGTGGCGCGGGGGACGCCGCGCTCGCCCTATCTGCATGTCGATTTCTTCTGCCGGACGTGGTACAGCGACCTGCCGGAGATCGCACCCCAGACGGTCTTCTGCGGCGGCGACGCTTCGGTCGCCCCGCTGCCGCCTGATCTGCCCGTCGCCCGACCGCTGGTTCTGATCACGCTCGGCTCGACATTCAACGAGGACGCTGCCTTCTTCTGGCTGGCGGCGGAGGCAGTGGAAGGGGCGGGAGCGCAGGGGCTGGTCGCGACCGGGCAGGCTTCGTCCCGAGGCTCAGCCCGAGGGGGGCGAGACAGGCCGGCGGCGCTACCTGCGGCCAGCATTGTGCGTGAGTGGGTCGCTTACGATGCTATTTTTCCCCACCTGGCGGGGATCATTCACCACGGCGGCGTCGCCACCACGCACGCAGCGCTGGTGCATGGAGTTCCTCAGATCGTCGCACCCCACGCCGGCGATCAGTGGCCTCAGGCCGCGCGCGTGACCCAGGCAGGGGTGGGTTACGGCGTCCGGCCGCAGGATTTCACGCCGGCCACGGCGCCCGTCCTGGCGGCGCAGTTGCTCGATAATCGGGATTTTCGGGTCAGCGCGGCGTGGTTGGCAGCCGAGATGCAGGAATTGGGCGGGGTGGAGCGGGCGGCAACGGCGGTGGAGGACTTGCTATGACGCCACCACGAATTGCCGGAAGCTTGTTTTTCCCGCTTCGACGCGCACGGGGCTGCGATAGACTTTGCCCAGGAGTTTGAAGGTGAGTTCGTAGTTGCCAACGGGTAGGTCGGCGGCGACGAAGTTTTCGGCCCAGGCGGGGTCGGGGCGCAGGGCGGGGTCGTTGGCGTAGGTGGGCAAGACGCGCACCAGGTGGTTGCCGGCGGCATCCAGGCGGTAGAGGAGGATGTTGAGGCCGGTCCAGGCGCGTCCGTCGGGCGTCACCAGCTGCCCGGCCACCGTGCCCAGCCCCGGCAAGGGTTCCAGCCAGAGGCCGGGGTGGTAGGAATGGCCAAAGTCAGGGCTGCCCAGACGGATTTCGACGTGGGTGTGCGGGCCGATGGCGATGCCGGTCATGCCTACCGTGCCCACTGGCTGACCGCGGCTCACTCGTTCGTTGGTCTTCACGCCAATGGTGTTGAGATGGCCGTAGAGAACATAGACGGGTTGGTCGCGCCAGGTGCGGTCGAGGCGGAAGACGATGGTTTTGCCAAAAAAATTGGGTTTGGGGCCGAAAATGTGAGGGGGGCGATCCGGGCCGGCGTAGAAGATGGCGGCGTCGGCGGGGGCCAGGACGGGTGTGGCGAGGGGGTTGGGGATGTCGATGCCGTGGTGGGTGCGACGCCGCCCGTTTTGGGTGTCGCCGAAGGTGTAGATGGGGCCAGGGAGTTGGTTGGCGGCGGGGCTGACGGGACGGGCAAGCCAGTAGTGGTCGGCAGGGGTGGGGGAGGGTGTGGGCCAGGGGAGGATGGCGGCGGGGTGATCGAGGTAGGCGGTGGTGGTGGCGGGGACGGTGGTCGTGATCGGGGTG
Source organism: Chloroflexota bacterium (assembly GCA_041918515.1). Classification (GTDB taxonomy): domain Bacteria; phylum Chloroflexota; class Anaerolineae; order J102; family J102; genus SSF26. The sequence goes on from JAYRVO010000151.1 coordinate 80,266, forward strand.
CTTGCGGGCGTGGGTGTTGCTATTTCTGGCTCGGCCAGGGGGGCGAGGGTGGGGTGGGCGGTGGGGGTCTCGATCTTGCCGCCGGCGGGGCGTTGAGGCGCGGCGTCGAAGATGCGCTGGAGGATTTCGGCCCGCTCTTTGGGCGTGGCCCAGCGCGGTTGGGCGAAGTCTTCGAGCACGGTGGTGAGGATTTCGGTGCTGAGCACGCGGCCCTTGTACAGAGTGTGGCGGGCGATGAGGCCGGTGCGGGTGTCCCAGTCTTGCATTTGGTCGAAGAAGAGGTTGCCGAGGCCGTAGGTAATTACGCCGGAGCCGCCGGGATCGGCGATCCCGTATGGTTCCATGGCTTGGGGGACGTGGCTTTGGACGCCGGTGACGATGTCGGCGCCGGCCGCACGTAAGGTCCGAAAGTCTTCGACCTGTTCGGGGATGGGCCAGGGGTTGTAAGTCTCATGGTATTGTAGTTCGACGGCGACCACATCTACTTGTTGGCTGAGGTCGTGGATGGCGGCGATGATGGCGGCGTAATTGTCATAAAAATAGCAGGCGCCGGGTTGATCTGCTGTGGCCCAGGCGGTGTCGGGCCACCAGGCCAGGGCGGCCAGGAAGGCGAAGGTGTTGCCGTGGTCTTCCCAAAGCAGGGGCTGGCAGGCTTCCTTTTCGTCCAATCCGCTGCCGTAGATGGGGATGCGCCGCTGGCGGTAGAATTGGAGTGATTCGCGGGCGCCGTCGCGCCCGAAGTCGTTGACATGGTTGCCGCTGAGTCCGACGATATCGGTGCCGATGGCTTCCAGCGCCGCCCAATAGGGGTAGTCGGAGCAGAGCGTCAGGTTCATGTAGGTGTTGTCAACTTTGCAGCCGTCGATGAAGGGGACTTCGTTGCTGACATGGGTGATGTCGGCGGCGGCGAGGGTGGCGGAGATGACGGCGGCGGGATAGGTGTAGCCTTTTTCTTCCATCTTTTCGGCGGTTCCGCGCGACATGGCGGTGACGCCGGTCATGATCAGGGCCGTGAGGCGGCTGGGGTCGCGGTTCGTCGAGGGGGCGATGGCAGTTCGGAGCAGGGGGGCGAGTTCGGCAGCGCTGGGGCCAGTGATGGTAAGGGCGACAGCCAGAGGGTAGGTTTCGAGCGATAGGTGGTTGTCGAGTGGGTTGACGCCGTCGACGGCCAAGACCTTGTAGGTGGGGTCGAGTTGGTCGAAGGGGAGGAGGCCGAGGCGGCCAGGTTCGGCGGCCAGGCGGGTGGGGAGTTCGGCGGCGGGGGCGATGTGGGCAGGGAGATTTTCAAAGATGGGGCCGAGGGCGAGGGCGGCGTCTTCGCTGGCGAAGAGAGGGCCGTCTCCAGCGCCCGACCAGCGTATCTTCAACTCGTCCAGTGTGATCTCGTCCCGGACGGTGGCGAAGGGGGCGACGACGGCGTAGACGCGTTCGGCCAGTTTTTCGTCGTGGGTGGGGGCGAGGGGGGCGAAGGAGATGAAGTTGGCGGCGTCATCCACTGTTTCTTCCCAGAGGGCGGAACGGTTGCCGGGCAGGACGCCGGGTTGATCGAGGGCGGCGTGCAGTTGGTCGCGCAGGTCGGTGGGGACGTTGGCGCTGAGGACGAGGCGGACGAAGGCGGGGGTGGGTGGGGGGGCGGGAGTGGAAGTGGGGGCAGGCGCGATCGCTGTGGTCGGCGTTGCTGCCGGCGCCAGGGTGGGCGGCGGCAGGGTCGGCTCGACACTGGCGGCGCAGGCAGAGAGGAGGAGGATGAGAAGGAGAAGGGGGAGGAGGCGAGGGCGGAGCATCTGCTAGGTCCGATAATCAGTGACGCCAAAGGCAGCGACGATGTCCATGATGTTGGTCACCTCGGCCTGGCTGAGTACGTCGTCCCAGAACAGGCTTTCGCCGTGCTCGGCGTAGGTGGTTTCGGTGGCGGTGAGGCCGTGGACGGTGCGCAGGGTGGTCATGGAGGGTACGAAGAGGTGGGCGGGGTGGATGGCGTGGGTGGGGTGGCCCAGGTAGTGGAGCAGGTTGCGGGTGGCGGCGAATGGCTGTTCGTAGAAGTCTTCGTAGTAGAAGATGGGGAGGCCGCGTTGTTGGAGTTGGCGCGTGGCCAGGGCGTGGGTGGCGGCCCACATGGCTGTTTGCTGTTCCAGGTCGGGGCGCGCGTTGTCGAGGAGGGTGGCCCAGCGTCCTCCTTCGGGTGACAGAGGGAGGACGCGCTCGCTGAAAAGGCGGCGGTGTGTATCCCAGCCCAATTCTTTCCAGAAGTTGGGGCGACGACGGAGGGAGGCGATGACGGCGCAGGGGTGGCGGGCGATGTAGACAATGCGGGCGTCGTAGCGACGAACGAGCCAATCGATCAGGAAGTTGGCGCGAATTTCTTTGAAGCCGATGACCTGGCACTCGCGCCAGATCGCGTCCACGAAGGCGTCGCTTACGTCTTGCAAGGGTGTGAACAGGTGGTTGCGCAAGAGCCATTTGTGTCGTTCGCGTCCGCTGAATATCGCGCAGAGGTGCTCCTCCAGGTGACTGGCAAGGACGGGGTCGCTGGCGTCGGTGTAACAGGCTGCTGTGGCGAAGTCACACACCTGGGGGTGCAGCGGCTCGAATAGAAGGAGGCCGCCGAGTGTTTTGGAGATGATGTCGGAGATCCAGGTGGTGCCGGAGCGGCCAAAGCCGAGGACGACGATGGGGCGCTGAAGAGGCGAGGAGGACGATGGTGTGGTCATAGCGGAGTATTGTAGCACGATTTGGTGGTGCGATGGTGACGCCGCTATGATCCAGTGTGTTTGTTCTTGTGGACGCGGATAGGGAAACACGGATGATGCAGATTTCCCATTTTCCCACTCTTTCTCACTGTCTCATTTTACGCAATACGCAGTCGGCACTACGCAATAGGCCCCCCATGCGCATCGACATCCTTTCCATTTTCCCCGAAATGTTCGTCAGCCCGTTTGCCAGTTCCATCATCAAGCGGGCGCAGGAGCGCGGGCTGGTGGAGATTCGAGCGCACAATATCCGGGAGTATGCAAGTGACAAGCATCACCTGACGGATGATGCACCTTATGGCGGCGGCGGGGGCATGGTGATGAAGCCGGAGCCGATCTTCGGGGCGGTGGAGGCGATTCGGGGTGAGGATGCTTGCCCGATCGTGTTGCTCACCCCGCAGGGCCGGGTGTTCACCCAGGCGGTGGCGCAGGAGTTGGCGGCGCTGCCGCGCTTCATCCTGGTTTGCGGGCGCTACGAGGGTTTCGACGAACGCATCCGCGCGTATTTGGCGACGGACGAGATTTCGATCGGTGATTATGTGCTGTCGGGCGGAGAGGTGGCGGCGATGGTGGTGGTGGATGCGGTCGTGCGGCTGTTGCCGGGCGCGTTGGGCTACGAGTTGTCGGCGACCGAGGATTCACATGCCACCGGTCTGTTGGAAGGCCCACATTACACGCGTCCGCCGCAGTTCCGAGAGTGGGCTGTGCCGGATATTTTGCTCTCTGGGCATCACGCCAATGTGATGAAATGGCGGCGCCAGCAGGCGCTGTTGCGTACGCTGGCGCGGCGACCCGACCTGCTGGCGACGGCGTCGCTGACGGCGAAGGAGCGAGCATGGCTGCGGGCGCAGGGCTATGAGGGGGCGTTTGCGGAGGAGTGAGGCGCCGTTGCCTCTACCGCGATCAACTCCTCCAACTCGATCAGTTTCTGTCCCGGCGCGCCGACTTTGGCGCGGAGTTGGTAGTAGCCTTCCTGGGGGGGAGCAGGCAGAGCGCCTTCGTAACGACCAGGCTGGTCGGGGCGTTCGAAGAGGCGGGTTTCGGCCACGGCGGGCGTGGTCGGTGGGGTGCTCAGGCCGGGTAGAGGCTCCCGCCAGGCCAGTTGGACGCGGATGACGGCCTGGGATACGGCCGGCAGGTCGGGTCGATTGCGATGGATGGTCGCCCACAGGCGGATGGGTTCGCCAGGGGCATAAACGTCTTCCTCCGGCTCGAAGATGACGCGCAGGTTGGGCGTGGTGACAGCGTCGCGACTTTCGCCAAAGTAGCGGTCGCGCAGTTCCCATTGCAGGAATTCGAGCACGGGCGGGGCGACGTAGATGTCGCCGTGGGTGGCGATGAAGGGTAATTTTTCGTGGGCGCCGGCGTGGATGGCGCTGAATTCGGGCACTGTGCCGTCCCCGGCCTCGGTGCGCACCCATTCGATGTCCTCCCACTTGCCGCCCGGCCCCAAACGCACGACGCCGCCGGTCGAGGTTTCCACCTTGCGCCCGAAGAAACAGAGCGTCTCGACGCTATAGGTGGCGCCTAGCTCCTCGTTGAACTGCTGGCCTGCATGAAGCAAATGATGATGGCCTGCATCCAACCAATCGAGATTGCTGTAAGGGTCGATGGGCCACCCGCTTGCGTCCTGCAAGAACGAGTGCCGCTGTGGCACCAGGTTGTAGATCGACGGAAAGGAGCGGATGAGTTCGATGCTGCGTTCTTGCAGGCCAAAGGCATTGAAGCCGCGGCGGAACATCATGTCCAGCCCTTTGGTGAGCATGCCGATGGCCTTGGGCGCGCCGTCTAGCGGGGAGGCCATGAGGAAATTGCGCCCCACCCAATCCTTCCCCCCCTCTTTTTCGATGTACCAGCGTGAGACGATGCCGCCATTGCTGTGGCCGATCAGCCAGGCTTTGGCGCCGGGGTGATCAGCGCGCCAACGCTCGATGGCTTCTCCCAGTTGGCGGGCGGAGATGCGGTTATCTTGTCGCCAGTCATAGCTGAAGGTGTAGACATCAAGCTCGGCTTCGCTGTATCGATTCGGGTCCACGCGGTAGCCGATTTTTTCCAGGAAAGCCAGCAGACGCCCGTAATGCTCCTGCTTGACCCAGGGCAGGACGAACATGACTTCCTCGACGATGCCGGCCGGTTCCAGAGGATTGGGATAGGTCAGCTTCTGGAACAGATTGTCGATCCAGTCGTCCCATTGCAGAGGGTTGGCGGGGATGGAGTTGAAATCGACCCACACGAGCTTGCCAGTGGCAGGATCGCGCAGCTTGCTGCCCATATAACCAGGCACGATCACGATGAAGTGTGGTGGAACGCCGGTTGAAGCTGGCATAGATCACCTCTCTGGTTGTGGAGGATTGCCGAAAAGAAAAAACCAGCATTGTGTCGTCAATCACTGCTTCAGAGAAAGATTATAGCTATAAGGGATAGACATTGGCAACATGCCGCCGAACGGCGTTGGCTGTACGTGGGGAAGGCGTCAGAAGAGCGCCTGCCGGCCAGCCGTAGCTATTTCGGCGAGACATCGTCATCACAAATATGTCAGTAAATGCCGCATAGTCGTTCGCTTTTCTCCATTCTTTCTTCTTCCTCCGGAGGCCCCATGCATCACAACTCCCCCTCGTTCTTCCAAACTCGAACTGTCAGGTTGCTCTTCCTTTTACTGTTGGCGACTTTTGCGCTTGGCGGCGGATTGGCGGTTTGGGCAGATGATCCCACCACCGATCCCGCCAATCCGGCGGCTACAGGCCCGCTGTGGACGGTCGAAGGGGTGCAACCGCTCGCCGACCGCTATATCGTCGTTTTCAACGATGCAGCTCTGGCTGCGCCCAGCGCCCAGGCCGAGGGTGTGACCGTCAGTACGTTATCGCAGCAGATGGTGACCGAGGCCGGCGGAGAATTGTACTATATTTACGAGCAGGCATTGCATGGGTTTGCCGCCAGGCTGTCGCCAGAAGCCGCGGCGCAGATTGCGGCCAATCCCTATGTCGCTTATGTAGAGCCGGATGCGGTGATGACGGCCATCGGGTCGCAATCGCCGGCCACATGGGGGTTGGATCGTATCGACCAGCGCACATTGCCGCTCAATAATCGCTACGATTACAGCACGGATGGCGCTGGCGTCCACGCCTATATCATCGATACTGGGATACGCGCCACGCACACCGAGTTCACAGGCCGTGTGGGCAATGGCTATACAGCTATCAATGATGGCCAGGGAAGCAATGACTGCAATGGGCACGGCACCCATGTGGCCGGGACAGTGGGTGGGACGACTTATGGCGTTGCCAAGTCCGTCACCTTACATCCCGTGCGCGTCCTGGATTGCAATGGCTCTGGCAGCACTTCTGGCGTCATTGCCGGCATCGATTGGGTGACGGCGAATCACGTCAAACCGGCCGTAGCGAACATGAGCCTGGGCTGCGGCGCTTCGACATCGTTGGATACGGCTTTGCGCAATTCCATCTCCGCCGGCATAACCTACGCTGTGGCGGCGGGCAACGAAAATGCGCTCGCCTGTAACGGCTCACCCTCGCGGGTGGCAGAAGCCCTCACGGTGGGCGCCAGCACCAACACCGACGCCCGCGCCTCATTCTCAAATTATGGGACGTGCCTGGACCTCTTTGCACCGGGACAGAATATCACCTCTTCTGTCAATAGCAGCGACACCGCCACAGCCATCTACAGCGGCACCTCGATGGCCTCGCCGCATGTTGCTGGCGTCGCCGCGCTCTACCTGGCTGTAAACCCGGGCGCGTCACCGGCTACGGCGGCCAGCGCCATCACTAGCAACGCTACTGCGGGTAGGTTGACCAGCATTGGCACTGGCTCGCCCAACCTGCTTTTGTATTCCGGCTTCATCGGCGCCCCAGCAGGCACACCTACCTCTACGCCCACTCGACCTGCCGCAACCCCCACCCCTACGCCTACACCCACCCGACCCGCCACAACCCCAACACCCACCCCCACGCCGGGAACTTGCGTGAACCGTATCGTCAATGGCGGTTTCGAGAGCGGTGCAGCGAATTGGACGCAAAGCTCCAGCCGGGGCTACGCCCTGATCTGCACGTCCGCCACCTGCGGCGCTGGCCTGAATCCGCATGGCGGCAGCTACGCCACCTGGTTGGGCGGCGCCAACAGTGAAAGCGCCAAAATCACGCAGAGTATCGTCTTGCCGGCTAGACAGCCCGCCATCCTCGGTTACTGGCATCGCATCGAGTCCGGCGATGTCTGCGGCTATGACTATGGCTATGTGCGCGTTACGGTGGGTAGGACAACCAAGACGGTCAAGACCTACAGCCTTTGCAGTTCCACCGTCACGGCTGGTTGGGTGAAGCAGACGATCGATCTGAGCAGTTACGCTGGCAAGACCATCACCCTTGCCTTCCAGGCTAACACCGATTCATCCAATGTGAGCAACCTGTTCGTGGATGACGTCTCGCTCAGCAATAGCAGCACATGCACTGCCGACGCCGCTACTGAAGTCTCCGCGCCAGAAGATGGCGCGTACCTCGTCGAGCCACTCAGCCTACCCAAACCGGAATCGCTTCCCGACGCCATCGTCCCCAATCAGCGTTGACGCCTCGTCCATGGATGCGGATGGGATAAGCTTCCCATCCGCATCCACCCTCACGCACCACGGAGCCCGGAACACACACCTCACACCCCGTACAACTCTCCGAACTTGGTCCTGAGATAAGCCATCAGCGGCTCATGGCTGGGAGCTTGGCCGGTCACGCGGCGCAGCAGGTCGGGTGAACGATAACGCTTGCCGTGCTGGTAGATGTTGGTCTTCAGCCACTCGAGCAGGGGCAGGAAATCGCCGGAGCTAAGTTGGGCGTCCAGATCGGGCAGGGCGGCGCGGGCGGCGGCGTCGATCTGGGCTGCGTAGAGATTGCCGAGGGCGTAGGTGGGGAAATAGCCGAAACCGCCGAACGACCAGTGGACATCCTGCAAACAGCCCTGGGCGTCGTCGGGCACGGGGATGCCCAGGTAACGCTCGAAGGTCTCGTTCCAGACGCCGGGGATGTCGGCCACGGGCAAATCGCCGCTGATGATGGCCTGCTCGATCTCGAAGCGCAGCATGATGTGCAGGTTGTAGGTCACTTCGTCGGCTTCGACGCGGATGTAGGATGGGCTGACCGCGTTGACCGCGAAGTAGAAATCGTCGAGCGAGACATCACCAAGCGCGGCGGGGTAGGTCTGCTGGGCGCGGGGGAAGAAATAGCGCCAGTAGGGGCGGCTGCGGCCCACGAAGTTCTCCCACAGCCGCGATTGCGATTCGTGGATGCCCATGCTGCAGGCGTCGCCCAAAGGCCCACCAAAGGCAGAGGCCGGCAGGTTCTGCTCGTAGAGGCCATGCCCGGCTTCGTGCAGGACGCCGAAGAAGGATTCGTTGAAGAAATCGAGCGTGTAGCGGGTGGTGATGCGCACGTCGCCGGGGCCGATGCCGATGCAAAACGGGTGGGTGACGGTGTCCAGCCGCCCGCCCAGCAGATCGTAGCCGAAGGCGGCGGCGGCGGCTTCGCCGAACAGCTTCTGGCGGTCGAGCGGAAACTCGCGGTGGAGGATGGCGGTGTTGGGGCGCCGCGATGAGCCGAGGATGGCATGGACGAAGGGGGTCAGTTCATCGCGCAGGGCCGAAAACAGCCGCTTGACCTCGGCGGTGGTCATGCCCGGCTCGTATTCGTCGAGCAGGGCGTCGTAGGGGCTGTCGGTGTAGCCGATGTAGCCCGCCACCTGTCTCGCCAGCTCGATGTGTTTGCTCAACCAGGGCTGGAACAGGGCGAATTCTGACTTGCGGCGGGCCTCTGTCCAGGCGCTTTGGGCCAACACAGAGGTGCGGCTGATCTCCTCGACCAACTCGGCCGGGACTTTGGTGGCGCGGTCGTAATCGTGACGCCACTCGCGCAGATTCACGGCCTCGGTGCTTTCCGGATCCCGCGCGAAGTCTCCTGCTTCGGCCTCAGCCAGCAACTCGCCCACGCGCGGGTCGATGAGCAGGCGATGGCTGCGCCCGCTGATGTAGGCGCTCTGCTCGGCTCGCAGGTTGGCGCCTTTGCTGGGCATATACGTCTCACGATCCCAGGAGATGATGCTGCCGATGCTGTGGAGCGTGGTGATTTCTTTGGAAATGGCGAAAAGTTCGTCGTAGGCTTGTTGGGGGGTCATGGGGTGGGTTCCTCAGAATGGGTTTGGCGGCTGCAACGCCGGCGGAAAGTGATCCGCTAAGGTCGCGAAGAAACGCGAAGTACTTGGGGCAGGTGGCGCAGGCGGTCTTGGTTCAGGCGCAGTCTCTCAACCGGGCGCGAACGGGCATTGTAGGCCAGGCGCCGGGCAGCGGCAAACTTGTTGGCGGTATGTTAGAATTGGCGCTTATGGACACCTTCGAGATCAGAATGACCCCTGTGCCGGATGAAGACGAAGTCTTCTGGTCCGCCGACATCTTAGTGAATGGCCGCCCTTTCCTGGAACAGGTGCGTGATTTCGAGCAGCCCTTCGCCGACGCCGAAGGACATCCGAACATTGCCGGCAGCTACACCCCGGTTCTGTTCTGGCGGGACTTTTTCAACGCTTTCGCCGATGATCTCCAGGGCAAGGGTGGGTATCCTTCCGAGAGCGGCGGTCTCTGGATCGCCCTCTTCGAGTGTGTTTGCCTGTCACCGGGTTGCTGGCCGCTGATGGTCGATCTCATGGTGGAGCCTGAGCATGTCATCTGGCAGCAATTCATGCAGCCGCACCGCCGGGGACAGTCCTCCTACCAACCCCTTTGGGACTACTCCGGTTTTGGCCCCTTTACCTTCGACCGCGCCGTCTTCGAAGCCGAGATCGGGAAGCTCCGCACCCTCGCCAGTCAGATTCCCGTTCTCCCTGATATGGAAGATGTGCATGGTGATCCGATAGAGTAGTGACTCTGGTCATCTCAATTTTTTTTCGTTTGGCCCGGTCCCCCGACCGAGCGGCTGTAGATGGAGGGCATTGTAGGGCATATTGGGTGGAGACAAAGATGCGGGCGAAGGCGTTGACAGAAACCTGACGAAGCCGCTCACCTGTGTTGAGTTGCCCACCTCGCCCTTCTCGATGTATAATTTGTACAAAGTTATCATTAATACTATAGTATCTTGCTAGCTAAATTCTTGCACAATGAGCAAGAAAACTTACCACCAAGGCACAAAGACACGAAGGAGAAGAAACTGAACAGCTTGGTGTCTTCGTGTCTTCGTGGTTCACGATTCGTTTGGTTCCGGCTCGTCCGGGTTAGGAATAGTGCTATGCTCAAGACTATCTCTGCTTCAGATTTGCGGACCAACATCAAAGACGTGCTTAACCAAATTGCCTACGGCCATGTGGACTATCTGGTCGAAAAATTCGGGGAGCCGACGGTCGCTATGATCAGCATCGCAGATTACGGCATTCTGCAAGAAGTGCGACAGCAGCAAACAACGAGCGCACTCCGCGAGATGATCGAGCAAGTGCGCGCTCGACGCCTGCAGATGGATGAGGCCGAGTTGAGCACCCTGATCGATGAGGCGCGGACGGATTTCCATCGTAGCCAGAATCGGCCGGCCGATGCCCATTAGCGTCGTTCTCGATACGAATGTACTCATCAGCGGCCTGCTGGTGGCCGAAGGCCATGCCGCGCGGTTGCTCGACGCCTGGTTGGACGAGCGATTCAGGTTGGTCACCTCACTGTATCAGATCGAAGAAGCGTTGCACGTACTTTCCTACCCGCGCATCGCCCGGCGACTGCATCTGAGTGAGGCCGAATTGACAGCTTTCACGAACGGCTTGCTGACGCGAGCGACTGTGACACCGGGCCAGTTGCGCCTGTCCGGTGTGACTCGCGACCCCAAAGACGATGCCATTGTCGCCTGTGCCGTGGAAGGCCGGGCGCAGTACATCGCCAGCGGCGACCAGGATTTGCTGGTGCTGGGCAGTTATGCAGGTATCGTTGTGCTCACACCGCGAGAGTTTCTGGAGCGGATTGGTGGGTAAGGCATACACCTCAAAGTTCCATCACTCAACACCCATGCACCCCGACATCATCCTCACTGAAAAATACGAACGCAACGGCTGGCCTTCGCTCGTCCGACCCGACCTCAAGCCCCCCGCCGGCTGGAGCCTGCCCCTGGTGCTGAGCGTCAACCGGGTGCGCAATCACGCGCTCTCACCCGACGGCGCCAGCATCGCCTTCATTTGGGATCGAGGCGATCTTTCGGATATCTACACACTCCCGGCCGCGGGCGGCTGGCCCCAACGTCTCTCCTTCGACCGAGCGCCCGTGGCCTACTGGGACGACGAAATCCCGCGCTGGTCGCCTGATGGCAGCAGCCTGGCCTTCACCCTGGCCGGACATGTTCACATTGTCGATCTCCCCGGCAGCCTGCCGCGCAAGCTCAGCGATTTTGCCGCCAGCGCCTCCTCGCCCGTGTGGATGCCCGACAACCGCGGCCTGATCGTCACCGTCGCCCGCCATGATGCCGACCAACTGCTCCTGACCGACCGCGACGGTGCCTGGCCGCGCAGCCTGACGAACGACCCCACCGCCGACCACTGGGACGCCCAACCCTCGCCCAATGGCCGCCGGGTGGCCTATGTGCGGCGGCCCTTCGACGACCTCAACCGGCTGGACATCTGCGTCATCGACCTGGAGGCGGGCGCGGAGGATCAGATGGTGGGGCGGGCGCAGGAGCGCAACTGGGAGCCGCGCTGGTCGCCCGATGGCAGCCAGGTCGCCTTTGTCTCGCAGCGCGGGGGTGGGTTCAACGAAATCTGGTTGGCCGCAAGCGATGGGTCGGGGCTGCGCCAACTCACCCGGCTGGGCCACGATTGCGCCGAGCTGGCCTGGTCGCCGGAGGGCGGACGCATCGCCTGCACAGTCAACCGGGCCGGCGCCTTCGATCTTGCCATCATCGACGCTCAAACCGGCGCGGCTCAGTTCGTGGTCGCGGGCGCTGGCTATCACTCGCGGCCGGCCTGGTCGCCAGATGGCGCGTTTCTGACCTTCGAGCACGAAAGCCCGATCCAGCCGCCTGACCTTTATCGGCTGGAGTTGGCGACGGGGGCCGTGACCCCACTGACGTTCTCGTTCCCACCGGCTTTGGCCGCCAACCGCCTGCTTTCGCCCGCCCCCGTCGCCTATCGCAGCTTCGACGGCCTCGAGATCCCGGCCTTCCTCTTCCGCCCTGAACGTCCCAATGGCGTCGCGGTCGTCTATCCGCATGGCGGGCCGTCCTCGCTTTATGCCTGCGAATGGGACCCGATTGTGCAGTATTTCGTGGCCAAGGGCTATACGATCCTGGCCCCCAACTACCGCGGCAGCACAGGCTATGGGCTGGCCTTCGAGCACGCCAATTACGGCGACTGGGGGGGAGGCGACACCCAGGATTGTTTGTTTGGGGCCAGACATCTGGCCGGGCTGCCCGGCATCGACCCGGCCCGCATCGCCATCTTCGGCGGCAGCTATGGCGGCTACCTCACCGCTTGCTGTCTCTCCCGCGACCCCGACTATCTCTTTGCTTGCGGCGTCAGCAAATATGGCGACGCCAACTTGGTCAGCTCGTGGGCGCAGTGCAATCGCGACCTGCGCTTGTACAGCGAGATTTTCCTGGGTCACCCCGCGGCCCGCCGCCCGGCCTACCTGGCTGGCTCACCCATCTACCAGGTCGAGAACGTGCAGAAGCCAGTGCTGATCTTGCACGGGTTGGACGACGACGTGGTGCCGCCGGAGGCATCGGAAGAGTGGGCCGAGGCATTGCGCCGGGCGGGGAAAACGTTCGAGTACAAGACCTACGCCGGGGAGCCGCACGGTTTCCTGCTTCGCCGGACGCAACTCGACGCTTACACACGTATCGAGCGTTTTTTGGATTGGCATTTGTTGCCGTGAGGCGTGAAACGTGAAGCGTGAACGTCTTTGCGCCTTTGCGTGAGATAAAAAATTGCCTGATCAATGCCTTCACCAAATTTCAATCTTCGTCACTTTCAGGTCGCAGCCGCGAGATTCAGCATCGCTACGCTTAGGCCGGGCGAAGCACTGCAGCGATTAGAAATATGGCAACTTTGAGTAATTACGCACTACGTTTGCAAACCTCTCTCCTGGACGAACTGCGTATCGTTGTTGAGGAGGAAGGCACAACCCTCAATCAGTTCATCAACGTTGCTGTGGCCGAGAAGTTGGCCGCGTTGCGCACCGAAGCCTATTTTCGCGAGCGGGCAGCCCGCGCCAATGGGGCGGATTTTCTGGTCATCCTGGAAAAGGCTGGGACTACGGTTGCCATCGCAGGGGACGAACTATCCCCAACACCATAGACACAAGGGGGAAGGCACGAGGCCAGGATGCCAGCTGGCCTGCAGGCGTCATCCTGAGCCTGTCGAAGGGCCTTTCGTTGTCTATAATGAGCGGCACGGCATCCTCCTGCGGACATCTCATTCAGGCAGCACGGGTTCGAACGCGAAACTCCTCACCATCGCTTCGATCTGCTCGTTCTCCACGGTTCGTGCACAATAAATGGAACGCATGTCGTCTTCTCGTTCCAGACGAGCGATCCGCCAATGGGCCTGAATCGCTTCAGGGGTGATGGGTGCGCGCACCTCCTTGCGCCGCAACAGTGAGAACACCTCGGCAAGATCAACCGGGTGTGCTTCCAGGAGCAGATAGAGGTCGTAGAAGTCGCGATAGCGCGCTCGCTGGCTGGCGGCCCGCAGTTTTTCGGCGCAGATCTCGCGCACGTCCATCACATCGACGACGAACTCAAGCCCCCAGACGTTGGCATAGGAACGCTGACAGGCTGGCAGCAGCACGTTCTGCTTGCGGTCAATCTCGACCTTGATTGCCCCCGGCTGCTCCAGGATGCCGGGATACCAGAGGCGTTCGATCTTGATGGTCGCAGGCGATTCGTACTCTTTGCGAACCTGGAACAATTCCTCTGCCGTCAGGACTCGTCGCACCGTTTCAAGAGTCAGCCCCTGGTGCAGCGACGTGAAATCCAGGTCTTCCGAAAAGCGCTGCTGCGGCAGGTAGCAGTGGTGCAGGGCTGTGCCGCCTTTGAAGACCAGGATGCCGCCGAGTTCTGAGCTGGCGATGCGCTGCATAGCCAGGGTCAGCTGGTAATCCTTCTCGGCGATGTCGAGGGGGTAGCGCAGCCGCTTGCGGTTGATCAACTGGAGTTGCTGGCGGCTAATCGTCATGGCGCGCCCCTCCTGCTTCATAACTCGTCGTGTCCGCGGCCATTATCAGAGGATCAACATACAGCCGCCACCTGGCATCGTAGCGATGGGCGTGAGGCGTGGCCCGGCTGACCGAGGTAGACGCGGCGGATCGTCCGTGCAGCCGGGCCGTGTCCACGCCCGCCGCGTCGAGCAGGTGTCCCCAAATGCGCAAGGTCGTCAAGTTGGCCCGCAGCAGGAAAGCCTCCAGCCGGTCGAAATCGAGCTGGCGGCGGTATTCCGCCAGCTTTTCCACGACCAGGCTGAGGCTCAACTGCGTGCGGTGAAACTGAATCATGTCAATCAACGCCTTCTCAGGCTGGGCCATGCGCACCTGACGATGGCTGATCTCCACCATCTGCCACCCGTAGTAGTAGGCGGCGGTGGTCTTGACAAAGCGATAGCGAACGCCCTCGACGGTGGCTGCACTGTGTTGCTGCAAGCAGACCGATGTCACCACAGCCAGCAGTTGATCATACAGCCCCCAATGCTGCAAGGCAGACTCGAACGACACATAGGATTCGGGCGCAAGAATCTGGGCGACGGCAAAGCGCGACAGGGTGGATGCGCCCAACGAGCTCAACTCGGCGATCTGGTACACCCCGCGCTTGTGGCGCACCAGCCATCCGGCGTCGGCCAGGTTCTTGACGAACGTGCGCCGGTAAGCATCGCTTTTGTCGGGCAGCAACGTCGCCAGGTCGGCGAAGGCGACGACGTTGCCGTGGGTCAGCAGCGCCTGCTCCAGGACGTGCAGTTGCGTTTGGGTCAGGATGGTTCGTTTCATATAGGCATGATATGACAAAAGACTAATTTACACAATATGAAACGAGATCACTCCAACCCATACTCCTTCCTCTCCCCCTCCGTCAACTCAGCCGGCCGGCGTTGGATGAGCGGCGCCGCCAATTCGAGCAGAACCGCCGGCGTGGCAGGCCATATCGTCGCACCGTCGATCACCAGATAACGACCATCAGGCGAAAACTCGATCGAGGGATAAACCCTCGCGAATCGCCAGAGTCTCTTCTGGTTCCGAATATCAAGAACATCCACCCCCCGCTCATCACCAACAACCAGCAAGCCGCCATCCGGGCTGAGCGCGCTCACCGTTTGCCCTTCTTCTATCGGCAGCTCACCGATCATGTTGCCCGTTTCGACCTCGAAGACATACGCCCGACCTTTCTCGCTATCGGCGGCGGCCAGGAAATCCCCTTTTGGGCTGAACACTGCCTTGCTATCATCGATCCCTGCGGGCAGTGAATAGCGCAGTTTGCCCTCAGCAAGATTCCAGACACGCGGCGGAGCCGTCGTGCTAAAGGCCACAACCCACCGGGCATCCGGGCTGAAGACGTGCGCGGTTGCAGCTTCCGTCAGGATCAATTCCTCGCCGCTTTGGAGGTTCCAGAGCTTCTGCGCCGAGTCGCAGTCGTAAACGAGCGCGGGCTTCGCCGATTCGACAAAACACAGGCTCGATACACTGTCCGTGATGTCGGCGGCTACCTGCTGTTCGGTTTGCGCATCCCACAGCCGAGGCGCGTCGTTCAGGGCTTTGGTGCGAATGAACGCTCCATCAGGGCTGAATTCTACCTCCTCGAACGGCGCAAAATCTTTCAGCATCTCCTCCCTGGTCTGTAGATTCCAGATGCGATAGAGCGACTCGCCGCTTTTAGAGTCCTCATACCATACAGCCAGCATCCTGCCGTCGTTGCTGAAACGAATATCATCATTACAGGAGCCGTAGCTAATCGGAATCCGCAGCAAGGCCTTATTCCCTCTTTCTATGGTGCTCCACACGTGCAACTCACCTTCGACCGTAGCCATAGCCACAAACCGGCCGTCCTCACTGAATCCGGCGCACCTTGCGCCTTCCCCCAGCGTGAACCGCTCCTCCTGCCGCTCGATATCCCATAGATGATCGACGCCGTCCGCATCCTCAACCACAGCCAGGCGACCATCCTCGCTCAGCCAGGCACTCGAGGAATCACTTGCTCTTCCAAAGCTGAGCTTCTCCTCGCCGGTGGCAAGATCGAACAGCGCGTAATTTCCATCAGGGTCGGCACCGATGAGGAAGCGACCCTTGTCCCACCATGCAGCAGCACTCTGGAAATACTTGAGCTCTTCTCCGGTTGCACCTTTCCAGAGTCTCGCATTAAGGTAAGTGTTGTAACTTTCGAAAGGGTTGGTAGTCAAGATGTTTGACCCATCATCTTGGAACGCTATCGACTCGAAATCAGCCCCTAAGGGCAACTGCTGGCGATAGGTCGTCGCGTCCCACACCGTCGCCGAATTTTGCCCGTTCAGAATGGCAAGACGGCCATCGGCGCTGAATTCAATCGAGTCCAGTTCGACATCTGGGAACAGCTTGCGCCGCCGTTCGCTGTCCCATAGCTCGTTGTTGATGTAAACATAGCGCCCGTCGGGGCTGAAGCTCAAGGATTCGGGATTTGCTTTCGTTTCGTCGATGGCATAGATGGAATTGCCTGTGGCGACATCCCAGACCTCGATGCCATTGCTCGTCCCCAGAATCGCCACCCGCTTTCCATCCTCACTGAAGCTGACAATGGCGTCCTGACCTACATCCCCTAACTTCATAGGCTCCGACGAGTCGAAACCCCTTATTGTCGCCTCGCCCTCTTGATCCACGACCGCAATGTTCTCGTCATGCCGGTCGAACCAGACATCAGCCGCATCCGGTAGCGACTTCACCTCCGAGCCATCGCCGGCGCGCAACATGCGCCAGCCGTCATCCTTCATCTTGACCGCCAGCAATTCGCCACTCTGGCTGAACTTGAGCTGCTCGACGCCTGCCTCTGTGATCTCATAGAGGATTTTGCCGGTTTGCGCATCCAACACCCGCGCCCCGCCTTTTTCGCTTATAACGGCAATGCGAGCATCGTGAGCGTCAACTCCGGCGTCGCTGATCGCTACACCCTTGCCAAAGGGATGGAGCGCCTTCCCGGTGTGGGCATCCCGCAGATCAATCCCTGAATCGAAGGATTCAACGATGACCACCCGATTAGATATTTCCAGCCAATAACCTGACGCAGCCAACGGTAACTCTTTTCCCGTTCCGGCGTCCAATAGTTGCAGGCGGTCATAGCTGTCGCTAAACCATAGGCGCTCGCCATCCGAACTGAATTCTACCCTGGAATCAGTATTTTGTTTTCTCATCAGCGCTGTCTGAGTCTTTGCATCCCACAAAGTCCATCCTAATTCACCATGCGTCACGATTCTCTCCATCGTGGGGCCAATGGTGACGCCATAGAATTCGCCAGGCAATTCCACGATCGCTTTGCCATCGGTCGTATCCCGGACATAGGTCTTGCCATCGGACAATGTGAAAAAGTAGCGATCATCTATTATGCCAACCCTTAACCACGGTTGCGATTCGAAATGGTCGATTTCCGTGCCGGTCGCGGCATCCCACAAACGCACGACGCCATCGCTCTCCTGCGTCACCAGCCGCGTCCCGCTCGCCGCGAAAAACGCCCGCCCGAACGTCCGTTCGGGGTCAGCAAGGAAAGGCTTCCACGGTGCCGCCGCCGCCATCGCTTTCACAAGCGCGTCTCTGGCTTGGTCAGTCACATAGCCGTCGGTTTCATAGGTGGTTGTGATCGCCCACCGCGCCAGCAGCAGGGCCAGGTCTGGGGATGCGGGACGATCTGCGAGGGCGGTTTGGGCCTGGGCTGCCAGTTCGACAGCCTGAGTGCGACGAGTCTGATATTCATAGTGTTTCCGCGCGCTGACGGATTGCCGCGCTAATGTAAACGCAATGAGCGTCAATCCAATTGCCAGCACTCCAACCACCCCCGCGACGACGCCGAGCACACGGATCCGTCTATTTTGCTTCCTCTCTCGCTCGACTACCGCCCGCGCTTCCCTGCACGCTTCCAGGAACTCACGTTCGTAAGACTCCATTTCCCCCTCGTGCCCCGCCGCCCATCTCTCCGCCTCGGCCAGCGCCTCTCCGCCCAACAGCAAGCCATCCCGCCGCTTCTCGTCGTCCCACAACTTCGCTTGCCGTTGCAACGCGCTCAGGTGCTGCGGAAACCAGGCCGCATTGCTGGCCCGTATCGGCTCCACCAATCGATCATGCACCAACTCGATCCACGCATCCCCGCCGCGGGCTTCTGATCGGACAAGGAAGCGCTTTTGCAGAGCCGCCACTATGCCGTTGGGCAGCCCGCCGGTCTCGCTCTCGCCCTGATGCACCAGCCCGCGCGTCCCCGCCGCGGTGATCAGTTTCTCATCGAACCAGGTCCGCAACTGCCGCTCGCTTACCCCCGCCGCGGCCGGGTCCGCCAGCGCCGCGGCCAGCGTCTCTTCATAAAACTGCGTCAGCGCCCGGTCCACATCGCCCGCCCGCGCCAAATCCTCGAACGTGATCATGCGCCCCTTCGCTTCACTCAAGGGCAAGCCTTCGTCTTTCGTCCCACGTCCTTCGTCCTCCCCCGGCTTCTGCCCTCCGCCCTCCGTCCTCTGACCTCCGCTCTCCTCCAACCCCTCCCACAGCTGATAACACACCACCTGCAATTGCACCGGCTCCACATACTGCCCGGCCACCGTCTCCTTCTGCCCTGGCACATGCACCTGGCGCAAGTCATCGGCCAGTTTTTGCGCCACGCCCGGCCCGAACGGTCGTCCCGCCACTTCCGCTGGCTTGCGGATGGCCTCCAGCGCTGCGGCCACGCCCATCCGCTCCATGTAGAAGCGAGCGCGCAGGCGGTCGGACATCAGGGCCGCGTAGGGGTCCAGCGCCGCCACATAATCCTCGCGCAGCGTCAGCACCACCCACAGGTTGGGGTCAGACTGCATGGCCGCATCGATCTGGCGGAACAAGCCTTCTCGCTCGCCCCACCGGGCCGGGTGGCTGGTGATGATCTCCTCGAACTGGTCGATGATCAAGGCGTAGCGCCGGCCGTTGGGCGAGGCCGGCGCCGGGGTTGTGTCCGCAGCGTAGGCCCAGCCGCGCCGCGCCGGGTGCTCGTGGCCGTTTGCGGTGCGGCGAGTCAGCCGGGCCAGGAAGTCGCTCAGCGTCACCCGCGCCAGCCGGCCGGGGTCGTCGCCTTCGTCGATGCTGAGCAGCAGGTTGTAGACGAAGATATTGTCAACCTGGGCCACGCCCGCGGGCAATTCGCCGCTGACGCGGGTCACGGGCAGCACGACCAAGCCCTTGTCCTCCTCCAACTGTGGGATCAGCCGCGTGTTCAGCAACGAGCTTTTGCCCGCGCCCGACTGGGCATAGAACAACAGCAGCCGCTCGGACAGCACCCGCGCCAACAGGTCGCGGGCCTCGCGCTCGCGGCCAAAGAAAAGATGGCGCTGCTCATAGCTGAAGGTGCTGGGGCCGACATAAGGATTGGCAAGGGGCGCGTCGGGGTTCATGGCGGTTTCATCCCTTCAATTCGTTGGCATAGTCGTGCAGGCTGCCCCAAACGATCTCGAAGCGCGCTTCATCGTGAAGATAGCCCTGCACATATTTCTCTTGCGTGGCTCGCTCCTCCGGCGATAGTTGCACCACGCACACCCCGCGGCGGTCGCGCTCCTGCCCGGTCTGCCGGATCAGCCCGTAATACAGGCCCCGAAAGGCCCAGCTATCCAGCCGGAAACCCAGCAGGATCACCGTCTCGGAGAGCGCGCCCCGCACCAGGGCCGGCAGGCGGTCGGCGCTTTCCTTGCCGCGGCCTTCGGCCAGGTTGACCAGCATCTCCAGATGGTCGTCTTCGCTCAGGGCCAACGAGTCGGGCAGGGGGGCGCCGGTCTGTGGATGGGCGTCCAGCCCGCAGAGGTGATAGACCAACGGCTGCCGGTCGCTGGGCCGATAGTCATCCGGGATCAGCCAGAGGTCTTTTTCCGGCCCGTCGGTGGGGCCTTGCCACCGGCACAGTTTGCTCACCGGCTGCTTGCCCGTCTTGACCAGGGCATCTTCCAAAAAGGTGTTGGCGCTGATGGTCAGATAGGTCTTGAAAGGCAGGTTGGCCAGCACTTGCAAGGGATAGGTTTGGGGCAGGTCGAAATTGGGGTAGCCCAAAATGTGGGCGAATGCGGTCACGCTCACGCGGTCGACCTGGGCGCGGGCCTCGGCCAGGGCGTCGGGCTTGACGCCGTTGGCGCGGGCCTCGCGAAAGATGTGGTTCTTCAAGCACTGCAAGTAGAACTCTTTGCAATCGCCGTCGTTGTTGTGGTTGGTGTAGCGGTCATAGTTGGCCAGTTGGCCGATGTCGGGGAGGTTGGGGTAGGGATAGCCGATCTTTTCGGCGTAGAAACGTTTGAATGCCTCGTGGCTGAATAGGGCCAGGTCGAACAGGGCGCTGTGGCTGAGGATAGGCAAGGCATTGCCGGCTCGCACGCGCTGGATGAGCGTTTGCGCTTGGCTGGCGGGCAGGGCATCGTTGTCATCGAAAATAGGCATCTGAACCTCCTCATTACACCATCACCACACGAAACCCGCGCCAGGAAATCGGGCGCTCGGGCGAGGCGCTGCCGCGGGCGCTGTTGCGCAGTTCGGCCGCCTCCGACCCAAAATAGCCGCCGCGGTGTACTATTCGCATTTGCGCGGGCAGCTTTCTCGGATCCAGCACTTCGCGGCCATCATCCGGCTGGTAGGGATAGGCGAAATCGGGCTGCTGCACCTGGCCGCCCCACAGACTGCGCGTCCACTGCTGCACGTTGCCCAGCAAATCCTCCACGCCATAGGCGCTGGCCCCGGCCGGATGCGCCGTCACCGGCGTCGTCCCACTCCCGCCCGCGTTGCACCGCCCCTCCTCCCACTCATTTCCCCACGGATACACCCGCTTCACTTTGTCACCTTGCCGCCCCGTCACCTTGTCATCTCTTCCCCACGCGGCTGCTTTTTCCCACTCCGCCTCGCTAGGCAAGGTATAACGCCGGCCGGTCTGCTTGCTCAACCAGGCGCAGTAGGCCAGGGCATGTTGCCAGCTCACCTCGGTCACGGGATGCTCCAGGCGCTCGGCTGGCGGCTGGCGGTTGAACCAATCCCCCGGCGCCGGCTGCTGGGCTTTGTCGCGGATGAAGGCCGCGTATTCGCGATTCGTCACCGGATAGCGACCGATGCGGAAGGCGGGCAGAAATAGCGGGTGTGGCGGCGCCTCGGCTGCGTCGATGCCTTCGCCGGCCGCGCTGCCCATGATGAACATCCCGGCCGGGATCAGGATCGTCTCCGGCTCGAAGGGCTTACGATCCAGCACGACATCCGTCGTCATCCCCGCCCCATCTGCGATCTCGATCTGCATGGCGTCGAGCAACCGTTCATCGTCTTCGATTTGACGCTGCACGCGGGCGCTCTCGACCCGTATCTTGGCCAGTTCCACCCCGGTGGCCGTGATCTCGACCGCGGTCAACTCAAGCAAAATCTGCTTGTTCGTGCGCAAGCGTTCTTGGATGCGGTTGAATTCTTCTTCTGCAGGAAGTTGGGGGAAGGTGATGGACATGACTGGAGCAGAAGGAAACCACGAGGACGCAAACGACACAAAGATGGCGCGAAGACTTTGTGTTTTCTTGATGCTCTTCGTATCTTTGTGTTAAGCGTGGTTGTAAGTAACCTGCAGCCGCAGGACCAGAACGATCAGCGCTTCCTTGGAGAAGTGGCGGAGGGCTTCCTCGATCATGGTCCACGCAGTCTACCCAACTCTCTTGATTCGCGCAACCCAACTCGTCGCTAGCTGGCAAGGTGAACCGTTGCCAGCCAGGGTTCCTTTTATCCGTGTCTTCTTTCTGATATGACCACTTTCTTCACATTCGCTGATCTGACGTGGCCGGAGGTGGCGGCGTTGCCGCGGGATGTGTCGCTCATGCTGCCGCTGGGCGAGGGCTACGACCTGATAGCGCTGGCTCAGGCATTGGGCGAACCCCCGCGCCTGGGCCTGCTCCCGGCCATCCCCTACGGCTGGGCGGGCAGCGGTCTGGAAGTGGCGCCGCCTCTGCTGGCGGCCTATCTCGGCAACCTGCTGGGCAGCCTGGCTGAGGATGGCTTCACCCGCGGCGTGCTCATGGCCCCGCCCGGCGTCCCGCTCCCCCTGCCAGAATCGTTCATCGTCCGGCTCATGCCCGGCGCTTCTGCCTCGCCCTTCAACCCACCCGCGCCCGATGACCGCGTCGCCCTCATCCCCATCGGCCACACCGAGCAGCACGGCCACCACCTGCCGCTATCGACCGACACTGACATCATCACCGCCATCAGCCAGGGCGTGGCCGCGGCCGCGCCGGAGCGAGCCTTCACGCTGCCCGCCTTCCCCTACGGCGTCAGCACCCATCGCCGCTCCTTTGCCGGCACCTTCAATACGGGCGGGCGCGCGTTCGAGGATTTCTGGCTGGCGGTGATCAAGGCGCTGGTCGCGGTTGGTCACGACCGCTTCTACTTTCTCAGCGGGCACGGCGGCAATTGTTCTTTCCTGACCACCGTGGTCAAGTATGCGGGCGAGCGCCACCCGCGCATTTTCTGCGCCACCAGCTGGCTCTATCTCTCTGGCCCGGCGGGTGTGGCCGCGCTGGAAAAGCATCGGCGGTCGGGCATCGGCGGCATGGGCCATGCCTGCGAGCTGGAAACCAGCCTGATGCTGCACCTGCGCCCGGAAGTTGTGCACATGGAGCGGGTCGTGGACGAGGTCGACTTCATCTCCACGCCCTCGTATTACATGGATTGGGTGGAGGGTGGGGCGCTGATCGCCAATCCGCCCTGGTCAGACGACACCGCCACAGGCAGTTACGGGGCCGGCAGCCTGGCCACCGCCGAGCACGGCTGCCTCTGGCTGGAGGCCGCCATCGCCGAGAAGGTGGGGCATGTGGAGGAGATTTTGGAGCAGGGGAGGCGGAGAGAGAGGCGGACTGGGAGATAGCGTGTGTGCGTTCTCTCTTTGCTTGACGTATGACATCCAGGCGTGTAGACTCAAGCCGTGATCCGCAGCTTTGGTGACAAAGAAACTGAAAAAATCTTCCAGCGTCAACGCTCGCACAGGTTGCCGCAGGATATTCAGCAGATCTCATTGCGTAAGCTGCGGATGCTTCATCGCTCACAATCGCTCAAAGACCTGCTCACCCCTCCCGCCAATCGCCTGGAAAAGCTACGCGGTGATCGTGATGGTCAGTACAGCATCCGTATCAACGAACAGTGGCGTATTTGCTTCGTCTGGCGCGATGGCGATGCTTTTGATGTTGAAATTGTCGATTATCACTGAGAGAAGACCATGCCTAATAACAAGCTTGCTCCCATTCATCCAGGTGAAATTCTGTTAGAAGAATTTCTGAAGCCGATGGGCATCAGCCAGAACCACCTTGCACTCGATCTGCAAGTTCCAACCCAGCGGATCAATGAGATTGTTTTGGGAAAGCGTCGTGTCACGCCTGACACTGCACTTCGATTAGGACGTTATTTCGGCATGTCGCCGCAATTCTGGCTCGGGTTGCAAATGGACTATGACCTTGATCTGAGTGAAGACAAAGTCGGAGAAAAGATCGAGCGGGATGTGCGGGTGCTGGTAGCGGCATAGATGCACTTTTACTTTACGGATAGCCACGATCTCCGAGAAGGTGGGGCGTGTCGAGGAGATTCGGGAGCAGGGGAGGCGGAGATGGGAGAGCCAGAATTGCTGAACCTTGATGTCGGTCAAAGTTCAGCGGCGGAGCAGGCATTCAAGTTTTCTGGCTTTCAGCGATCACCAGTCCGTCCGCTTGTAACTGGTTGTTAGGCAGCAGAAACTCGTTGTTCAATGCCGATCGAGACATTGCCACCCGAACCATCCTGATCTCAAGCCGACACCCAACCGCCGCAGCGTATTTTTGCAGCGTGGCAATCGACGGTGAGTGTTTGCGATGCCCTCCGCCAGCTTCCAGCCGAGCGACGACCGATGGTTGTGTTGCCATCCTTTCGGCCACTTCGGCTTGAGTCAATCCCGCCTCTTTCCTGGCGCGCAAAAGCGCATCGAACAATGCGAATTCTTCCTCCAGCGCATCGTATTCGCGCACAAATACAGGATCCTGCATCCATTCTTGGATCAATCGTTCATGTGTTTTCATTGTTACCGCCTTTACCTTTGGCTTTGAACTTCCGTCAATCGCTTGCGAGCAACAGTAAGTTCTTTTTCTGGCGTCTTCTGGGATTTCTTGATATAAGCATGGAGGATGATGATCTTCCCTCCCACTGTTGTGCAGAAGAAGGCTCTACCAATACCCTCTTTGCCTCTCGCACGGATCTCAAACAGTCCCTGACCCAGGCTGCGCGTAAATGGCATGCCCAAGTTGGGACCGAAAGACTGCATGCGTTCGGTGATCCTGGCATAGTAGGCGCGGATACCAACAGGCCATGTGTTGACGACCTCTTGGACATCCTCATTGTAATACAGGATCTCCCAGTCCATGATCATATGTTAGCAAATTTGCGAAGATGCGTCCAGTTTGGCGAATGAACAAGAGTTAGCAGATAGACGCTCAACGTAAGGGCGTGCTGTCAGTGCGGAAATATAGGTTCAAATTGCTTCCCCGACCAACAAACACGCCGCCTCATGCCCCTCAGTGATCGGGACGAAAGCGGGATCGACCTCCCGACACCGCGCAACCGCCACCGGGCAGCGCGGGTGAAAGCGACAGCCGGGGGGGATTGCAATCGGGTTGGGCGTCTCGCCCTGCAGGATGACGCGCTGGCGGCGCAAGCGCGGGTTGGGGACGGGGACGACCGAGAGCAGGGCCTGGGTGTAGGGGTGCTGGGGATTTAGCAGCACATCGCTCGTCGCTCCGATCTCGACGATGCGGCCCAGATACATCACGGCCACGCGGTCGGCAAAATAGGAGACCGTGCCCAAATCGTGGGTGATGAAGAGCACCGAGATGCCCCGCGTCTGGCGCAACTCGTGCAGCAGGTTGAGCACCTCGGCCCGGATGCTGACATCGAGCATCGAAACCGGCTCGTCGGCCAGGAGGAGGGTCGGTTCCAGCACCAAGGCACCAGCGATGACCACGCGCTGGCGTTGCCCGCCGGAAAGCTCGTGCGGATAGCGGTGCAGATAGTCCTCGGCCGGGCGCAGGCCCGCGTCTTCCAGCGCCTGCTTCACCCGACCCTCGCGCTCGGCCCGATCGGTCGCCAACTTATGCACCACCAGTGGCTCGGCCACGATTTCGGCGATGGTTTGGGTGGGGTTAAGCGACTCGTAGGGGTCCTGAAAGATCATCTGGATGCGCCGGCTGAGGGCTTTGCGCGCGCTCCCGGCCGCGTGGGTGATCTCCTGGCCCTCGAACTCGACCCGACCGCTGGTCGGCTCTTCCAGGTGCATCAGCGTCAGCGCCAGGGTGGACTTGCCGCAACCGCTCTCGCCCACCAGGGCCAGGATTTCGCCGCGGGCCAACTCGAAACTGACGCCATCCACCGCACGCACCACGCGTTCTTCGCCACCCCACCCGCCAGCGCGGCCGAGATGGAAGTGTTTGTGCAGGTCACGGACCAAGAGTTGGGGAGCGGGAAGGGCGACGGACATGGCGGGGGTGAGTATAGCACGAATCGTCGCCAGTTTTTTTATCTCACGCAAAGGCGCAAAGACGCCAAGAAAACATAAAAACTTTGCGTCTTAGCGGCTTTGCGTGAGCCAATTTTGGGGCAATGTGGACTTCTGCTTGCACAATTTGGGAATTTGTGCTACAGTAAATATACGCCTGCTACGATTTTCATACGCAGGCGTCAAGTGAGGTGTGTCATGCGAAGGCGCGTGCAGTGGTTCATCGTCGTGATGTTGGTGCTATCACTTCTGTTGACAGCAACCGTCCTGGCGCAGCGGCTGGGCGAGCGACCGCGACCGCTTCAGCTTCTGTCGCAGGTGGGCGGCAAGACGATGGTCGTGGCCGCACAGGGGAGCCATGCCTTTGTGGGCGAGGGCAGCCGCCTGGTCGTGCTGGACATGCAGAATCCGGCGGCTCCGGTGATGGTGGGCGCATCGCCCTGGCTCGACAACGTCATCAGCGCCATCGGCCTCTTTGGGCAACGCGCCTACGTGACAACTGAAAGGTATTTCTATGCGCTCGACATAACAAATCCGGCGACGCCAACCGTGCTGGGAAGTTTCCAGATGGGGGGCGACCATATCGACGAGGTGTTGGTGGTGGAGGGCTATGCCTATGTTTTGCGCTGGCAGGACAGCTATGCCGTTATCGATGTCCGCGACCCCGGCGCCCTGCGTGAAATTGGCCGCTTTTATCCGCCGGGCGGAGGCATATGGGCTGGAGCGACGGTCGACCGTTATGTGTATGCTGTGAGCGCTAATGGCCTGAGTGTGTTCGATGCCGGGGATCGATCAGCGCCGGTTTGGTTGTTCGATTTGCCCCTGTCGGCACGGGGACGCAGCCTGGCTGTGGTGGGCAATCATGCCTATATAGCCGCGGGCGATGGCGGGTTGATCGTGATCGACATCAGCAATCCCCTGGCCCCGGTTCAGGTCGGGGCCAACACTTCGCTGGGTAAGACCCACCTGGTGACGGCGGCGGGGTCGTATGCTTATGTAGTGACGGGGCCGGATGGCGGCGAACGCCGCCTGAAGGTGGTGGATGTGAACAACCCGGCGACGCCATTGCTCAAAGGCGAATTGGGGATCGATCCCAGCACGCGGGGCCTGGCGACGACGGCCGGGCATGTGCTGGCTGCCGGGGCCGGGCAGGGGTTGTCAGTCATCACCGTGGCCGTTCCCACGGCTCCGGCCCTGGTGCATCGCCGGTCGCCGATGGTGGCCGATGCTCAGGGTGTGTTCGCGGTCGACAATCGCGCTTTCGTGGCCGATGGCTTCCGCGGGCTGGCGATCCTTGATGTTGCGAACCCGACCGGGCCGCAGCGCCTGGGCGGGGTGGATACGCCCGGCCTGGCCAGACAGGTGGTCGTGGCGGGTGGTCTGGCTTATGTGGCCGATGATCAGGCTGGGCTGCGGGTGGCGTCGGTCAGCAATCCGACGACGCCGGCTTTGCTGGGTGGGCTGGATACGCCCGGCGCCGCAATCGATGTGGAGGTGAAAGGCGGTTATGCCTATGTGGCCGATGGTTCGGGCGGGTTGCGCGTCATCGATGTGAGCAGCCCGACAGCGCTGGTGGAGGTGGGCGCCTGGGTGCAGGATCTGCCGTGGAGGACTGTGGACGGTGTGACGTTGGGAACTCTGACCAATGGACGGCTCTATGCGGCGCTGGTGCACCGGGGTGATGAATACGATGGCGGCGGGAGAATCGACATCGTGGATGTGACCACCCCTTCGGCGCCGCAGCGTTTGGGCGGGATCAACTATCCGTATCGAGAAGGCGTGAGCCATGGCGATCGTGTGTTCGATGTCGCGGTAGTGGGGTCGATGTTCTTTGTGCTCAGCAGCGAGGGCTTGCAGATTTTCGACCTCAGCAATCCGGCCTCGCCGGTCGAGGTGGGTTATCTGGATGCCGGCGAATGGTCGTCGAACTGTGGCCGCGAGAGCATCGCCATCGATGGCGGCATCGCCTGGGTGATGGGCGGGCAGGGCGTGTGCGCGTTCGACATCCATGATCGCACTCGTCCGCGGTTGCTGGCGGTGGGGCCGCCTGCGGTTGGCGGCGGGCGGGTTTTCGTCGCCCGGGCGCGGGCTTTCGTCGCCACGACGGGGAGTGGCTTGCAGGTTCTGCAAGACAACACCCCCACGCCCGGCCATCTGCGCTACGAGGCCGAAAATGCCGTTTTGACCGCGCCGATGGCGGTGGCCAATGCCGCGACTGCGTGCGGCGGTCGCTATGTGGCCAGCAACCAGGGCTGGTCGCAGGCGGGCGCCCGTTTCGATCTCAATGTGGCGCAGGCTGGCAACTACATCATCTGGGCGCTGGTGATGGGCCTGGCCTGGAGTCAGAATTCGTTTTTCGTCAGCATCGACAACGGGCCTGAGTTTCACTACGAGATCCCACAAGTGGACGGGCAGTGGACATGGGGCTGGGATGTCGTGCATCCCGAATTGGAGAACGAGGCGGCCTTCTGGCTGAGTGCGGGCAATCACAGCCTGCGCTTCCGGGCGCGCGAGGCCAACGCCCGCCTGGACAGCATCTACCTGGTCAGCTTCCCCATCACCGCCCCGTCCGAGGCACAGCCCTGTTTCCCCGCCGCTGCCTTCACTGTTACGCCCACCCGCACCCCCACGCCCACGCTTCCGATCCCCACCTTTACACCCACGCCCACTGCCACGCCCGGCGATGAGGGCCTGGAACTGCTCGGTCAGTGGGGCGGGAGTCCGTTGGGCGCGGGCCGCCGCGTGGTGGCGGCCAAAGAGAATTGGTTGTATCTGGCGGCCGGGAATCGCCTGGCGATCATGGACACCGGGCTGCCGGCCGGATCGCAGAACGTCGGTCAGACCGCAGCGCTGCCCGGCAACGTCGGCCGGGCGATCAGCGATGGTGGGCGTTATGTTTTCGCAGAGGCGGGCGGGCTGACCATCATCGACGTGCAAGACCCGGCCCATCCCCAGCTGGTGAGCCACACGCCGGGCATCGCCGGAAGCCTGACGTTGGACGGCAACCGGCTGTATGTGATCGGCCCCATCTGGCGCTGGAAATTCGATGTGTCGAACCCCCAGCGCCCGTTGCTGATGAAGGCGGCGGCATCGTCCCAGGGCTTTGGCTGGGATGCCAACAGCGGCTTTTTCACCGGCGGCCATCTCTACGTCCTCACCGATCGCCGCCTGGTCATCTACGACACCAGCGATCTGACCACCGCGCGCGAGGTGGGCAGCTATGCCTCGCCCGACCTGCATCCCTACTACCGCCAGGCGCTCGTCCACCAGGGTCGCGCCTATCTCGTCTCTGGCGAGCTGGTGGGCTACACCCATCCGGTGGTGAGTGTGGGGCTTTCGGTGGTGGACGTGAGCGATCCTGCCCATCCCGTGGCGCGCGGCCAATTGGATTTGGGTCTTGGCGGCTGGGATGGGCCGATGGCGGCGGTGGGGAACAGGCTGTATGTCGCTCAAGATGAATCTATCCATTACGGGTATATGCATGAAATCGACATTACGCACCCTGAGGCTCCGGTCCTGGTTTCTGGCCACTACGACGGCTACTGGGCCAATGTTTCCGAGATGATGGCGACCACCACCCGCCTGATCATCACGAGTAATTCTGGCGGCGACCCGTGGCAGGATGTCTTCAACCGATCGGATTTGACGTTGCTGATTGGCTCTGGCATCACTTATATGCGCGATGTACACGGGGCTGGCGTCCATGCTTATACCTATATCGATGGATATGTTATCATCGTGGATGTCTCGACGCCTGCTGCGCCGCGGCTGAAGAGCCACGTCCCGTTTGAGTATCCCGCGGCTTCGGTGCGCTTCGACGAACAACGCGCTTATGCCAACATCGTCATCCTGGATTGGGAGGGAAATCGGCTTGACGCCTGGCTAAGCATTGCCGATCTGAGCGATATTGAGAACATAAAGATAGCCGATCTGTGGACCAGAGGGCATTGGGATCGCTTTTTAGCCAGCCACGGCTACGCCTTTTTATGGGGCTACTTTGGAGGCGGAGGGGGGTACAAACTGAGCATTTGGGACCTGCGCGACCTGGCGCAGCCGGTCGCTATCGGCGCCGTTCCTTTCGACGCCGTCGATGCTGTGGTGTTGGATGGGTGGGCCTATCTGGCCGTGCAGCCGCCGGGTTTGGTGGTGCTGGACCTGGCGCAGCCGTCCACCCCGGCCGCGACGCTGAATCTGCCTGGCGCACCGGTCAGCCTGGCCGCGGGTGCAGACAGGCTCTATCTGTTGACCAGCCAGCCCCAGGGTGGCGGTCACGAAAATCGCTTGCACATCATCGACATCGCCAACCCCGTGCAGCCACAGCCGTTGGGCCTGTTCGCCGCTCTGCCGGGCGAGGCCGCGGCCAGGGATGTGACGGTCGCGGGCGAGACAGCGTATGTGACGGTGGGGACGCGGGTGTATGCCATCGACGTAGCGACGCCATCGCAGCCGCGGGCGGTGGGCCGCTTCAACACGCCGGGCGATGCGCTGGGGGTGTCCGCCCAGGGCGAAAACGTGTTCGTGGCCGATGGCTGGGCCGGGCTGTTGATCCTGCGCCGCCCACCGACCCCGACTGCAACACTGACCCCGACGCCAACGCCGACCCACACGCCGACCCACACGCCCACCGCGACCGCAACGCCGACGCCACCGCCGACCTTCACTCCCACCGCCACGCCAACCCCCACCGCCTCCGCAACCGCCACACCCACCGCCAGCCCCACGATCCCGGTCATGCATCTGTGGCTGCCGCTGGTGCAGCGGGAATGATCTGCATCGAGGGTGAAGGCATCACAGAGTGGTTACCGCTGGCAGTTGAGATGCGCAACCAAAAGTACTATTTTCGATCTGTGTATTGGTCAGCCACATGTTGAAATGCTCTCAGGCTTTGGTAACCGCATATGGAGACGATTCACTTCCGGCAAGGTGCTGGTTTCTCTGGCCTTTTGAAGGCTGAGTCCCAGTTCTTCTGTTTTCTCTAAGCTCAAGATGTTGTTGACCAATACATACTATTTTCGATCTGACTTCAGATTAGTTGCAGGCGCTCACACTCACGTCATCCACATACATCCACGTGCGGCCGCTGGCCGCAGTGCTGTCGTTGAATACCTCGAAATAGAGGAGTATTTCTTGCCCGGCCAGGCTGCCGAGGTCGTACCCGGCCCGCCGCCAGATGCCGCCCTCTTCAGCCGTTTGCAGCACCACCGCCAGCACGCGATAAGTGCTCGGCTCCAGCAGCAGAACGCGCTGGACATCATGGCTGCGGTCCTGGCTGAAAGGCCGATACCAGAAGGAAAGCCGGGCGTGCGCTGCGCTGGCGGGGATGCGGATGCTTTGATACATGTCCGAGTAGGTGCCCGCTGTCGGGGCGAGCTCGCCCAACAGGTTGATCTCGGCGCCAGCGCGAGCAGCGGCCGCGCCCGGTAGCAAACCCAGCCGGGCCGAACGACTGCCGCTAAGCGCTGCATCATTGACATAACTACCCATACTGGCTGTCGCTGGGAAGACCCAGGCGGTGTTTTGTTCAAATCCGCCATTTGCAACAGCTTGTGGACAGGTTGTACTCTGCCGATGCACCCGTGGGAAGAAGATATCGGTGCGGTCGAGCACATTGATCTGCACGGCGGCAGTGCGGGTGATGGATCCCATCGCGGCCACGACTTCGATTGTGTACGCGCCGGGGGGCAGCGCAGGCGTATCAACCAGTAAGAGAGTCGTCTGCTCGCCGGGCCGGAGAGTAGTATGCTCGAAGCGCGTTTGCAGTCCCGCTGGTGTGTTCTGGACGCTGAGGCTGACCGGATCCTGTGCGCCGAAGACACCCACAGCATGAATCTGCGCCGCCCCCGCGCCGTTGCCGCTCAGCGTGAGAGCTTGTGGCGCGGCCAGTAAGGTGAGTGAGGGCTGCAACAAGGTTACAGGTAGATTCAGGGTGCGGCTCGCCCCACCCCCGCGCGCGGTGATCGGCAGCAGATAGTTGCCGCCGGGCAGATGCGCGTCTACTGTAATCTCGGCCTGCACCGTCGCTCCGGCCAGGGTGGGTGTGATCACGTTCGGCGTGAAGGTGAGGCCGAAGCCAATGGGCAGATCGCCGGGGAAGAGCGCGGCCAGATCGGGATAGGTTGGGAGGTTAGCGCGCAGCAGGATGGGAATCTTGCCTGTTTCGCCGGGGATCAGCACCAGGCTGGAATCACCCGCCTCCAAATCAAAGGCGAAGGTAGGCAGCAACACGCTGATCTCCTCGGAACGCGCTGTGGCAGGCGGAACGGCATCATCGTTGAATGCCTCGACCCAAAGTTGGTAGTTCTGCCCAGGGTTGAGACCGCCCACCGCCAGCGCCAGCGATTGCCCCACATTCATCGGCGTATCGGGCATGGCGGGCGTGCTACGGACGTGCAGCACGTAGCGATCAACATCTGGTTGGATGCTGCGATCCCAAGCCACGTCCAGTGAGCGGTAGCCTGGCGTCGCCCGCAGATGGGCGCTCCATACATTATTCCACGCCTGCGTTACTGTGATCGCTTGTACGGCGTAGGCCCGCACCGGGGCATTACGACCATCATCGGCCTCGGCCCACAAATGATAAACGCCGCTGGTCAGGCGGCTCAGATCGATGGCGGCGCTCTGCGGCTGCCCGTCGGTGCGCGGGGCGGCATTCGTGTAGACAAGATAGCCGCTGTACACCGCCTGTGCGCCCACGGGTTCGGCCGCTCCGGGCTGGGCATAGACGCTGACGGTGATAGGCGCTTGGGCCGTGAGCTGCCAGGTGAGATTGGCGCTAATCGCGCCGGTGTCGAGAGCGACCACACCGCCGAGCGCGGGTGGCGGCGCCGCGCCGATGGCGGCGAAGGCGTAATTCGTAGCAGGCCCCGGCTCGCCCGTGAGCACGGCCTGCCACACGCCACCCTGCGCCGCATGGACCACGTACATCTCCTGCGTGCGCGTGGGGTCGCCTGGCGCCGCGCCAGGCACGGTATCGACCGCGTATTGCACGTTGGCTGGCAGGCTGGTCGGCGTGATCGGTGTTGCCGCGGGCGGTGGAGTTCGGAGTGTTAGGGTGGGCAAAGCCGCACTGCGATTGAGCACGAAGATGACGTCCGCCCCGGTGGTGACTGTGACCGGTGTCGAGATTACGTTGGCATCGATCACCCAGATTTCCGGGCCTGGCTCCGGCGCCATCATCACCGCCCCGCCCATCTGCTGTGCCTGCCAGATCGCACGAGCCGCGGCAAATTGTCGCGGCGTCACCAGCACGTAGCTATCCACATTGCCCACCGTCAGTTTGCCACTGGTATCGATGTAGACCCCGGCGCAATAGCCCTGCAAGCACGCCCGCCCGCGGAAGCCCCAGCGGCCGTTATTGAACTCGCCCGCGGCCACATCGACCCCGCCGATGTAGGTGTCGCCCGGCGGGATCACGATCGGGATGTTCAATATTGGTACTCGCCACGTGAAAATCGACCCGCGCCCCATAAAGATTTCAGCCTTTCCGGTGCCCGTAAAGTGGAACTTGCTGTCGGCGCTCCAGGCCTGGATGGCAATTTCGCCACGCAGCACCGCAATTTGTACGTTGATCGTAGCGCTGAAGCTGTTGGGGGTGATCAGTACGGTGGTCTGGCTCATCTCTTGACCGAAGACCGCGACCGTCGCTTCCAGCAACAGGCTGAAGGGCTTGGTGTTCAGGGTAGCGCTACCCGTGGCCGCCAGCGGGGCCACGCTCAGCCCAGGCACCAGTTCACTTTCGACCCGGAGACTGAGCTGCACTCTCACGTTGTCTGCTGCCTGGTCGAGGCTGAATTCCCCACTCACGCCGGCCAGGTAGAACCCGGTTGTGCCGATGGGGATACGGCACTCGAAGGAAAGGGCGGCGTGGTCCAACCAGAAGCCATCAGGAGCGGTTGTTTTGATCGGCGCGCTGGCAACACTCGCCAGCTTGGCATGTCCGCCGGGCGGAGCCACCTCGACGGCGACCGCGCCTGTCTTGGTGATCCGCATCGTCACATCCACAGCAATGCCTTTGCAGCCCGTGGTCGAGGCCAGGTCGCCCGTGACAAAGCGGCCTCCTGCGCTAATCTGGTAACCATCACCCACCGGAACAAAGCCGCCATGCAGATTGGTCAAACGGAATCCGCCGGCATCGATGTCGGGAATGGCGAAGGACCCGCCCGCAATCTGGATCCCATCCCGCGACACCTCCAGCCCGACCAGCGTGACCGTGGCCCCACCGAAGCCTGCGGGCATGCCCAGCGTCACCACTTTGGCGCGCAGGCCGGAGCCGTCGAGGGAGACCTGACGCGCACTTACGGTGAGGCCGGAGATGTTCAGGTCGAAGTCATGGATGGCCGCGGAGAGATGCTGCCCTTGCAGCGTGATCGTGGCGTGCGCCTTCGTTGAGAAGCCGTCGCCTGCGATGTCGACCTCGCCATCGATCGTGAGCTGAAAAGGCGCCCAATTGGGCGGGATCACCAGCATGATCGTGTTGACTGTCACCTTGAAGCCATCGGCGCCGAGCGTAAGCGGCTGAGAGAGTTGGCCCACTATCCCGCCATGGGTGATGCCGGCCGGCGTGATCTTCAAGGCTTGCACGACCAGGGTGGCGCTGCCCAGGCTGGGAGGCAGATACAACACCGCGCTGTCTACCGACACGCCGCTTTGATCGAGCAGGAAGTTGGTGATGCGCAAGGTGCTGCCTGCCAGGTTGAAGCTCCACGTCCCCATGACCTTGGCCGTGGCGCTGAAGGTGCCATCGCGCTTGATCATAAGTTCAACCGGCGCATCCGCCACGTTGCCTTCGGGCAGGCGGATGTGCAGCGTGCCCGCCACCCGTGCGCCCTCGGTGCCCAGGCTGCCGGTCAGCCCGCTGATCGAAAGGATGGAGCCATCGCCCAGTTTCAGGGAATTGGCAAGTTGCACGCTCCCCTCGACATGAAATTTGCCCGCGACCAATGAGATTGTGAAGACAGCCGTGCCTTTGGCGCCCGCCAGATCGATAGCCCCCGACCCCTGCACACGGAAGCCGGTAGGCGTCAGATTGAATTCGGGAAGGATGCCGCTGCCGGCCATCGCAAAGCCGGCGATCTGATTCAGCAGCGTGGTTGCCGTTTGTGCGGGATGAGCAATACCATCGCGCATAACTGAGAATCCACCCCGCAACAAACCCAACGTCGTGGCGCCGTCGAAAGCCGATAGCTGGCCGGAGGCAAGCATCTCCTGAGCAGTTTCCGAAAACTCCACCCAGGCTTGCTCACTCGCTGGGTCAGCCAGTGTGTAGTGGTCGCCCAAACGTATGCCGCCGGTGGCCTTGAAGAAACCCGGCTTCCCCGGCACCGGCTCGAACTTCTGGGCAGTGATCTTCACACTGCCAAACCAGCGCTCTGTGGTGACGGGCGGAGCCGGCGCGCAGGTGTCACGCAGGAGGGTGAGCGAATCATCATTGAAATTGGAGACGAGCATTTGACCGCTGTGGCTATTCACCGCCAGGCCCTCGCCATCGCCCCAGCCCACCACGGCGTGCCCTGCATAGGCCGAGGTCTGCCCGTCAATCTGTTCCAGCCAACTGGGCGGGCCATTGACAGCTGCAAAGAGTTGGTGATCGGCAGGGTTCATCGTGGTGCTCCACAACATCCGGCTTCCTACCGAAATCGCCGCCACACGCGTGCGCGTGGGCACGTCGTACACATACACTTTCCCGGTATAACTCGTGATGAAGAGCCGATCCAGCCCCGGGTCCAGCGCGATTCCCACTGTTGCAGCATCCTCGAGATGAGCGAAGCTGCTTACCTCTCCCTGCGCCGTCACGATCGAGACGTTGCCCGTGTCCAGGCTGGCGACATAAGCCACGTGACGTTTGGCATCCACGGCCACGAAGGTGGGCCGCCGCGGCACCGGCGCAGTGGCGATCACCTCACCCGTCATACCATCCAGCACCGACACCGTGTACGCGTCGAAGTTGGCCACATAGACGCGCCCATCGCCGCTATCAACGCCTACACCATAAGGCGACCGCCCTATCGGGATGGCAGGGAAGAGCGCGTGATAGTCATCACCATCCAGCACGGTTAGGGTGTGAGTGTTGCGGTTGGTGATGTAGATACGATTCAGGGTGGGGTTGTAGGCCACCTGATTGGGCGACGGGATGCCCGTCGCCGTGTGCTCAACCCGCCGGGTGGCGGCATCGACGACCAGTAGGCTATTGGTGCTGAAGCTGGCGACATAGAACTTGCCCCGCGCCTCGTTTACCGCGATGCCCTTAGGATCGGTCACGTTGGCGATCTGCCCGATCACCTCGGGCAAACACGCGTCACCGGGGGCAGCTACAAGCGGCGAGCTCCCGCCGAACACCGACATCGCTGCCAGCACCAGCAGCAGGCCCGCTGCCAACAAAACGCCGCGTAGCAACCGAAATACCCATCTGTATTCTTTTCGCATGGCTTTCACATGTCGCACGTCTCTGTGCGACACCCTCCAGGTTTGAGAGCACCCATAATCAGGTGCAAAACCCAATTGTTAGCGCCCAAGAGGGGAAACAGCGCTCAAATCAGCCCAGATTTGTATTTCGATTATATGTTGTTTTGCGCCGCGTGTCAATGGTTTTCGCGTTGGGTGTGCGAGAAAGTTTCCCGGATGTGGTAGCTCATCGGGCGGTTGGTTGTTTTACACTCCCCTCCAGGGGAAATCATCCGAGATTTGTATATTGAACCGCTGGACCTCACTGTGACGCAGGCCGCAGCCGGTTTGGGCGTCACACGTAAGACGCTTTCGCTACTTCTCAACGGGCATGCCAGCCTGTCGCCAGAGATGGCTGTACGGCTGTCGAAGGCATTTGGGCGCACGCCTGAAAGTTGGCTGCTGCTCCAGGCCCACTATGATTTGGCCAGGATCAAGAAGCAGACGAACCTGGGGGAGATCAAGCCTTTTGTGGGC
The DNA here is from genome assembly GCA_041918515.1 of Chloroflexota bacterium. Taxonomy (GTDB): domain Bacteria; phylum Chloroflexota; class Anaerolineae; order J102; family J102; genus SSF26. The sequence continues at coordinate 116,630 of JAYRVO010000151.1, forward strand.
ATGAAGGATGCTATTGTTACCGTTGGTAGTTGAGATGCGGCGCTTGGGGCGTCTGACTCAACACTTGACCCAACTATACGGAAAATGATAGGATCAGTCGATCGTGCCGATAAGAAAGTTTTGCAGGCACCGTGTACATAATCGATAGAGGCGTCACATGACCCGGATTACAATGCAACTTCCCGATCAGCTTGCAGGACAACTTCTACCAGCACGCCGTTGGCTGCCGGTCGTTTTGGAGTTGAGTTTGGCGCGGCTGAGGACGCCGGCTGCTGAAACATCGGCCGAGATCGTTGATTTTCTGCTAAGCAATCCAACTCACAGCGAAGTTCTTGCCTACCACGCGTCGGAGCGGGCGCAACGCCGACTGCAGCGATTATTGGTGCTCAACGAGGCGGGCCTGTTGGGTGAAATGGAACAAGATGAGCTAACTGAACTAGAACGGATCGAGCACATCTTGATCCTACTCAAAGCACAGATAGCAAGCTAGCTACGGCATAACAATTGATGAACTGATCGATGACCACTCCTATTCCCTCGGATCTCCGTCGATTGGTGGCGGAACGGGCTGGTTATCGATGTGAGTACTGTTTGCTTCCGCAAGTTGCCGCATTGCACCGACACGAGCCTGATCACATCGTTCCGCTTCAGCATGATGGCATGACCGAAGCCAACAATCTTGCCTTTGCTTGTTTTCGGTGTAATCGTCACAAGGGACCAAATATTGGCTCTTATGATCCCGTGACGGGTCAATTAGTTTCCTTTTTTCACCCGCGCCTGCAGATTTGGAATCAGCATTTTCAATTCGTTGATGGTGAGATCAGACCGCTAACAGCAGAAGGACGCGTAACCGTTCGCATCCTTCGGTTGAACGATTCAGATCGCTTGACTGAGCGACGGCGATTGATCGAGGCCAAACTGTATTGACGGCTTTCTTGCCATTACCAGTTAGGCGCCCCACCCTCGGTCAAATGACAACTCGCGACATGCCCCACGCCCACGGGGTGCGGCGCCGGGCGCTCGGCCTGGCAACGCTCGAAGGCAGCCGGGTGACAGGGCGTCCAATTGTGTAAAAGTAAGCATATCAACCTTGTAAATATGGGAACCGTACTCCATAATTGCAACCATGATCGAACGCCGCACACTTCCCATTCTCCAACAACGCCTCCAGGAGACGCCCGCTGTTGTGCTGTTAGGCCCCAGACAAGTTGGGAAAACCACCCTGGCTTTGGCTGTAGCTGAGCGACAGCACTCCTTGTATCTTGATCTGGAATCAGAACAAGATCGCGCCAAGCTAACCGAGCCGGAGCTTTATCTGCGCGATCATCTGGGGAAGTTGGTTGTTCTGGATGAGATTCACCGAGCGCCTGGACTGTTCCCTGTGTTGCGTGGTCTTATCGATCGCAGCCGCCAAGCCGGGGATCGCCGAGGTCTCTATTTGCTCTTGGGGTCAGCTTCGCTCGATATGCTGAGACAGTCGGGAGAGACGTTGGCAGGGCGGGTAAGCTATCTGGAACTTCACCCTTTCGATGTCTTGGAGGTTGGTGGCTCCATTACAGATACAGCCAATGATCGCCTTTGGCTACGCGGCGGCTTCCCAGAGAGTTTTTTGGCGTCCAGCGATGCACAGAGCCTTCGCTGGCGGCGAGACTTCATCCGCACCTATCTTGAGCGTGACATCCCACAATTCGGCCCACGCATCGCCGCCGAAACGCTCCGTCGCTTCTGGATGATGCTCGCTTACCAGCAGGGCGGCCTGCTGAATGTGGCAGAATTGGCGCGTAATCTAGGGGTGGACACTAAAACGGCCGCGGGCTATATCGATCTGCTGTGTGATCTGCTATTGGTGCGGCGATTGCCTCCCTGGTATGCCAACATTGGCAAGCGATTGGTGAAGTCGCCAAAGGTGTATGTACGCGATAGTGGCATTCTTCATGCGTTGCTGATGGTCGAGAGCAAAGAAATGTTGCTGTCGCATCCTGTTCTGGGGATGAGTTGGGAAGGTTTTGTGATCGAAAACCTGCTTTCGATAGCACCAGAACATGTGACGGGTTATTTCTACCGCTCCAGTGCTGGCGCTGAGATCGATCTGATTCTACATTTTCCCGATGGTGGGCTTTGGGCGATCGAGATCAAGCGCAGCCTGACTCCGCGCGCCGAACGAGGCTTTCACCTTGCCTGCGCCGATCTCAATCCAATCGGTCGCTTTGTAGTATATCCCGGCGAGGAAAGCTATCGCATCGGCGATGGCATCGAAGTTATCCCTCTTGCCGATCTCGCCAGCCGCCTGGCCGAGATGCCAACTTTCTAAAAAGTTGGCATCTCTGCCAAATGACAACTCGCGACATGCCCCACGCCCACCGGGTGCAGCGCCGGGCGCTCGGTCTGGCAGCGCTCGAAGGCAGCGGGACAGCGGGGCGCAAAACGACAGCCGGGGGGCAGGGCGTCCAGCCGGGGCGGCGCGCCGGGGATCGAAACCAGTTTCTCGCCGGGGCGAGTGGGATCAGGGAAAGCTTTGAGCAGCTCCTGCGTGTAGGGATGCCGGGGCTGGTTGTAAATCGCATCCACATCGGCATATTCGGCCACAACGCCGCCATACATCACCAGCACCCGGTCGCACAACTCGGCCACCACACCCAGATCGTGGGTGATGAAAATGATCGAAAGCCCCAGCTTTTGCCGCAGATCGGCCAGTAAAGCCAGGATTTGCGCCTGGATCATCACATCCAGGGCCGTAGTCGGCTCGTCGGCGATGATGATCTTGGGGTCGCATGCCAGCGCCATCGCGATCATCGCCCGCTGCCGCATCCCGCCTGAATACTGGTGGGGATAGGCGTCCTTGCGGTCGGGTGTGATCCCTACCCTCTCCAGCAGCGCCTCCACCCGGCCGGTGATAATGGTCTCGGCCAGGTCAGGGCTGTGGCGGCGGATGGCCTCGGCAATCTGGTCGCCCACCGTGCGCACCGGGTTGAGCGCGTTCATGGCGCCCTGAAAGACGATGGCGATGTCGTCCCAACGCACCTCGTCCATCTCATCTTCACTCAGTTCGACCAGATTCCGGCCCTCGAACCAGACCCGGCCAGCGGTGATGCGGCCCGCCTGGGGCAGCAGCCGCAGCAGGCCCAGCACCAGGGTCGATTTGCCACAACCGCTCTCGCCCACGATGCCCAACATTTCGCCCTGCCGCAGTTGCAGGCTCACGTTTTCCACCGCACGCATGGATTGGCCGCCTTCGGCTTGATAATCGATGGTCAACTCCTCCACTTCCAACACGACCGGCGCCTTGTCCAACACCGGCGACCAGTGCGGGCCGGAGGCAGGCGCGGCGCTGTGTTTTTCGGGCATCAGGTGATGGGTCTCCAGCCGGGGATTGAGCACACGCTCTAAGCCCTGGCCCAGCAAGGTGAGGGCCAGCACCACCCAGACGATGCCGAAACCGGGCGGGATCAGCACCCACCAGGCGCCCACGCTCATCGCCCCGCGGGTGAAGGCATAGTTCAACATCTGGCCCCAACTGATGCGCGTGGGATCGGAGAGGCCCAGGAAGCTGAGCGCGCTCTCGTTCAGCACTGCCAGCGAGATCACCAGCACCGCGTTGACCACCAGCAGCGGCATGATCAGCGGCAGGACGTGATGGCGGATGATGTGTGGGTTGCCCGCGCCCACAGCCCGCGCCCGCAGCACGAATTTGCGCTGTTTGACCGACAAGGTCTGCGAGCGCACGATGCGGGCGGTGCTCGTCCAGCCCAGGATGCCGATCACCAGGATGATGTTCCAGAGCGAGGGCTTGGTGAGGGCGACGATGACGACGATCAAGGGCAGGTCGGGGATGACGAGCATGATGTCGGTGAAGCGCATCAGCACGTTCTCCGCCCGCCCACCGTAGAACCCCGCCACGATGCCGATCAAGCCGCCGATGGCGATGGAGATGAAGGCGGCGAAAAAGCCCACGGTCAGCGAGACGCGCGAGCCATAGATGAAGTTGGAGAGCACATCCTTGCCGGCGTCGTCAGTTCCCAGCCAATGTTGTGGGCTGGGCTGGGCGTAGATGTCATCGATTGTGATTTTGACCGGCGCGTAAGGGTCGTAGGGCGCAAGCAAGGGCGCGAATACGGCCATCAACGCCACCACGAGCAGCAAGACAAGCCCCACCAGTCCCATGCGGTTGCGACCGAGGCCGCGCCAGGCGGTGCGAGGGGAAAAGGCGGCTATCGTGGCGCTCATCCCGCCTCCACCCGCGGGTCGAGATAGGAATAGGTCAGGTCAGCGATGAGGTTGGCGGCGATCACGGCGACGGCCAGGATGAGGAAAGCACCCTGGAGCACCGGATAGTCGCGTCGTCCCACCGCCTCGAAAATCGCCCCGCCCAAGCCCGGCCAAGAGAAAACGGTCTCGATCTGCACCGAGCCGGCTACGGTGAAACCCAGGTTGAGGGCGATGATCGTCACCATCGGCAACATGGCGTTTTTGAGCGCGTGGTCCTTGAGCACCTGGAATTTGCTCAGCCCTTTGGCGCGAGCGGTCAGGATGTAGTCTTGCGAGAGCACATCCAGCAGGCTGCTGCGCATGATCAGCATGTATTCGCCCACGAAAACGATGGTGAAGGTGAGGGTGGGGAGGATCATATGGCGCAGGAGATCGACCCATTGTGCGCCCAGGCTGGCGAATTGAACGCCGGGCGTGCTCTTGCCGCCGATGGGCAGGCCGAAGCGATTGCTGCCCCAGAAAAGCAGGATGATCCCCAACCAGAAAGTGGGCAGGCTCCAGGCCAGCAGACTGAGCAGAAGGGCGCTGTAATCAAGGGGGGTGCGCGCTCGCCAGGCAGCAGCCGCGCCCAGGGCGATGCCGATGAGGATAGCCAAAATCTGCCCGGCCCCAATCAGCAGCACCGTATTCCCCAGGCGCTCCAACAGCAAATCGGCCACCGGCCGGTTGGCGTGATAGCTGATGCCCAGCTCGCCCCGCAGCAGGTTGCCCACATAGATGAAGAACTGCGTCTGCAACGGATTGACGCCACAATCGCCCCGAACCAGCGGATTCAGCGATTGAAAGCAATTGATGACCGGTTTGTCCAGCCCATAACGCACGCGGATGGCTTCGACCGCCTGTTTGGTCAGTCGAGGGTCGCGCAGGCCGGCCCGCGCCGGGTCGCCGGGCAGCACCCGAAAGAGGAAGAAATTGAGGACGATGACGAACAGGACGGTGAAAGCCGCCCAGAGCAACTTCTTGAGGAAATAGCGAGGGCGATTCACGACCGCTCTTTTACCTCTTGCCGTGGCATTGCTTGTATTTCTTGCCGCTGCCGCACGGGCAAGGCTCGTTGCGTCCTGGTTCGATTGTTCTGCGCACGGTGCCGGTCAGAGCCGTCTGAAGATCGGAGATATCTTCTGGTTTGTCTGGCTCCAGACCGATGATGTAGATCAAATCATGTGCAGCACAGATGCCTGCGATCTCGCGCAGTCGATCCTCGGTCTGCACCTTCAGAATGATCGGACGTTCTTTCGAACCAAGTTTTGCCATCTTAGGTTGCTTCCTTGAGTTAGTCGATTACAAATGACACGAATGGCCGAATGACACGAATCCCACTGTGCCAATTGCGACCTGTTACCTTACCGGCTCCACCACTACCAGTGACGAGACATCCTCAAGCGACAGCTTGGGCTGGTCGGTGATCCAACCGGTGAAGCGGTCGGCGCGATAGGCTTGTACGGCCAGGTCGTAGAAGGGCACGAGGTAGGGCAGGTCTTCCAGCAGTATCTTTTGCATGTCCCACACGATTTGGCGGCGTTTGTCCAGGTCCATCTCGGTGGCCTGCTGGCTGAACATTTCGTCGAAAGTCGGATTCGAGTAACCGCTCTCGCTGGTGCCGGTGGGGATTTCTTCGGTCAGGTGGACGCTGAGCAAGAAGCCGGGGTCAGGGTCAGAACCCCAGCCCCAGATCAGGATGTCGTAGTCGAAGGTGGGGCAGCAGGCTGCGGTCAGGGTGTCGGGGTCGAGGGCTTGGAGTTCGGTCTTGATGCCGATTGGCGCCCACATTTCCGCCAGCAGCTCGGCCTCGCGGGGGGCGGTGGTGCTGTCGCTGGGCCAATTGACGCGGAAGCTGAGGGATTTGCTGCCATCGGGCAGTTCGCGCACGCTGTCGCCATCCTTGTCGACATAACCGGCGTCATCCAGCAGCTTGTTGGCCGCGGCAATGTCGTACGCGTAATCCTGCAAGCTGTCGTTGTACCACTGGCCCAGACCGTCGGGGATCAAAGTCAAGCCTGGTTTGCCCAGGCCCAACAACACCACATCGATGATCTTCTGTTTGTCGGTGGCGTGGGCCAGGGCGCGGCGCACCGTGACATCCTTCAGCGCCGGATGGCCGGAGCAGACGCCGCCATCGGGCGGGCAGTTTTCGGCGGAAACAACGTTGAAGATGATGTCGGACACAGCCGGCGCCAGCGGTGCGCCGTCCACCACCTTGACAGTGGCCTCATTGCGTAGGGCCACCACCGCCGGGCCAGGCATTTCGGTGATCATATCCACCTGACCGGTTTTGATCGCCTGCACCAGCGCATCCTGGTTCTCGAAGGTCTGAAACACGACTTCATCCACTTTGGGCGGAGTCAAAACGTGTTCCTTGTTGGCGGTCAGATGGACGAATTCGTTCTGTTTGTATTCAGTCAGCTTGAATGGTCCACTGCCGATCATCTCCGCATTCTCGAACTCGCCCGGAGTTTCCACGCTTTCCCAAATATGCTTGGGTAAAACGAAGAGATAGAAAAGCTGGCTTTCGATGTTGGGGATGGCCTCGGTCAGCGTGAGGACGACGTTATTGCCCTCCGTGGCCTTCACCGATTCGAAATAACCCGTGTAGGTGTTCAGAAAAGGAAAATCGGTGTTCGCCTTGTAGAAATTCAGGGTAAAGGCCACATCCTCCGCGGTCAGTGGCGTGCCATCATGAAAGTTGACGCCCTCGCGAATGTGATACGTCCACACTTTTCCGTCCGCCGAAGTCTCGACCTTGTCGGCCAGATCCAGGCTGAAGGAGCCGTCGAGATTGAGGTGGTAGATCGAGTCGTAGACCAACTCGTAAATGGTATAAGACTCGGTGAGCACGCCCAGGCCGGGGTTGAGGGTGTCGGGGCTGCCGGCCCAGCCGATGCGGAGGATGACAGGTCCGGCAGATTCAGCGGGCGCGGCGGTGGCGGCAGGCTGGTCGGGCGCAGGGGTAGGCGCGGGAGCAGCGCCAGGTTGTGCGGCGCAGCCCGCCAGCAAGATGGCGAGTACGGCGACAACAATCAGGGTGACGCGTATTGACATAAGATTCTCCTCCAAAATGGGCGGGCGAACGAAACAGAAGGACAACCAGGTGTGCGCCGGCGGTTGATCTCCACATAATTGCCGCCGTTATCGATGCGCCGTATTGTAATCGACATCAGGATTCGATTGAAATCGGAGTAAAGGCGGCAGTGGATGCGCTGCTATCGATGCGACTTGTCTTTATCACAAGCCTTGCTATACTGGCCAGTGAACAGTGAGCAGTGGCCGGTGAACAGTGAGCAGTGGTCAGCGAACAGTGGTCAGCGAACAGTGGTCAGTGGTCAGTGGTCAGTGAACAGTGAATTGTTAGCCGCCGCTCCAATCTCCAATAACCAATAACCAATCCTTCGACTTCGCCCAGACAAGCCTCCAACCCCCAATCTCCAATCTCCACCATGCCCCGCCTCCGCGATCTCGGCCTCACCATCGGCCGTCACCCCACCGGCCCCCTCAACGCCATCACTGATGTGCCTGGCGTGTGGGTGGGGCACACAACCCTGATCTACGACGAGCCGCGCCTGGCCCGCACCGGCGTCACCGTCATCCTGCCGCGGGAGGGCGAGATCTGGCACGACCAGGCTTTTGCGGGCTTTCACACCCTGAACGGCTGCGGCGAGATGACCGGCGTCCATTGGCTCACCGAGTCGGGGATGCTCAGCTCGCCCATCGCCCTGACCAACACCGCCCAGGTGGGAACCGTGCATGAGGCTTTGTGCGCGTATGGCCAGGAGTTCGGTTGGACCACCAGCTTCGCCCTCCCCGTCGTGGCCGAGACCTACGACGGCTGGCTGAACGATCTCGACGCCTTCCACATCACCCGCGGCCATGTCTACCAGGCCATCGCCTCCGCGAAACCGGGGCCGGTGGCCGAGGGCAATGTGGGCGGCGGAACCGGCATGATCTGCTACGACTTCAAGGGCGGGATCGGCACGGCTTCGCGGCGAGTCGAGACTCGGTCGGGCGAATTCGTGGTGGGGGCGTTGGTGCAGGCCAATCACGGCGACCGCCAGGACTTTCGGCTGGACGGGACGCCGGTGGGCCATGAACTCGGCCCGGATGTAACGCCACTGGCTTATCCAGAGCCAAAGCGTGGAGGTTCGATCATCGTCATTCTGGCCACGGATGCGCCCCTGCTGCCGTTCCAGTGCCGGCGACTGGCGCAAAGGGCCACGGTGGGCTTTGCCCGCACCGGCGGCATCGGACACAACGGCAGCGGCGACCTGTTCCTGGCCTTCGCCACCGCCAATCACCTGCCGGTCATGGCCAAGCAACTCTGCCATCTGAGCATGTTGCCCAACCCCCAGATGGATCACCTTTTTGTGGCCGCAGCCGAGGCGGTGGAAGAGGCCATCCTCAACGCCCTGACCTCAGCCGAGACGATGACCGGCTTCCAGGGCCACACCGCCTACTCCATCCCCATCGATTGGTTAGTACTACAACCGCACATCGCCTGAAGTGTCATTCTGAGTTACCCATGCCTCATGGCGGCATGTCGCCCGAGCAAGAAACCCCTCGCGTGTCACCCTGAACGGGTCGATCTGGCGCTTTGTCGCTTCGATCAGCCAGTGAAGGGTCTCCAAATGGGAAGTTTCTAAGCAGCGGGTCCTACAAGGCGATATCGCTAGTGGACTTTTCCAGCGAAGCATCTCCGTTGCGCCGATAGAGTCCGAGATGCTTCGCTGGAATGGTTTTCGGCCATGCGGTTTGAGCAACAGACCCGCTCAGCATGACACAAAGTGAGTGTTTCTCGCTATGTACGGTTGAGGTATTAGTTATTGGTTATTGCGCTTATGAGGCATATACATACCAGTCGTCAATCTCCAATAACCAATAACCAATAACCAATCTCCAATAACCACCTACCTTCCCCGCAAAACCGGCCACTGCGCCAATTCCGCCCGGTGCTTCCAGACCAGGATGAGGAAGTGGCCGAGCCAGGCGACGAGGAGGGTGGGGACAAGGGGAGGGCGGAGGCCGAGGGGGTTGAAGGAGGCAGGGAGGACGAGGAAATAGACAAGCAGACCGAGGAAGGCCAGGATCATCGCCCAACCGCTGGTGGCGATGAGGGCGAAGGACAGACCCAGGAGCAGGCCGAGCACGGTGGGGCCTTCCCACACGGTCAGGCCGACCCAGGCGCCGAAGGTGGCGGCCACGGCCTTGCCCCCGCGCCAGCCCAAAAAGGGCGAGAAGGCATGCCCGGCTACAGGCGCAACCGCAACGAGCGCCAGGGGCCAGCCCTCCCACCCCAGGCCAAAGTGAACCAAACCGACCGGGATGGCGGCCTTCAGACAGTCGAGCAGCAGGGCCAGCCCGCCCCACCGCCAGCCGCCCGCCCGCAGCACATTGGTGGCGCCGGGATTGTGGTCGCCGTACTGGCGGATGTCGGTGCGCAGCGCCAGCCGCCCCACCCAGACCGAGAACGGCAACGACCCGGCGAGGAAGCTGAGGAGAATGGTGATTGGGAATTGGAGATTGGAGAGTGGCATGGCGA
>JAYRVO010000152.1:0-45500 GCA_041918515.1 Chloroflexota bacterium
ACACTGTCAAATATTATTCGCCCCTGTGTTATGGGCGGTTTTTGATCTGCTCAACCGCCCCCGGGGGGGTGGTACACCCCCCCGCATAAAAAAAAAAACCAGGGGGGGGGATTAACCCCCCCCCCCGCTTCTGGACAGAGCAATGCAACCGTCAACGCCTGTGCTTTCCGCCGGTTACAGGCAATGTCGACGGTGGGCCGAGGTTGATGACCTCGATGACGATAGGCGCTGATTCGGCCAGTATCTCGCCATCCGGGCCGATCACGGCCACGCGGAATGTGTGCGGCCCTGCCGCCAGGGTGGTGGGTAAGCGGAACTGCCAGCTCCCGCGCCGGCCCGCCGCTGTCTCGCCCAAAGGCTGGTCGCCGTCATTGATCTGCAACGACGCGTTGGCTGGAGCCTGGCCGCGCAGCAGATTGCCCACGCCCAAGCGACCTCGCTGGGGCATCTGGATGCTGGGCGCCGCGATCGATTCGGCCTCCGCTGCTACGGTGACGGTCAGGGGGATGACGACTGGCTCGGTGGCGCCCAGCGCTGTCACTTCCAACCGCAGCGGATGCTCGCCTGGCGCCAACGGCTTCTTGGGCGCGAAATACCAATTGCCGTGGGCGTCTGCCTGCACCTTGCCGATCGGCTTGTCGCCATCGAAGATGACGATGGTCGAGCCGGGAGCGGCCACGCCATTGAGAGTGGGACGGTTGTTGGTCAGTTCAGCGGGCAGGGTGGTCAGCAGGGTTGGGGTGGTGGGCAGGGGTTGGGGTGTTGTCGTAGGGATCGGCGCCGCTGCCGTTGGCGTTGCTGCGGTCGTGGTTGTTGGTGTGATTTCGGTTGTGGCTTCGGTTGTTGGCGTGATTTCGGTTGTGGCTTCGGGCGTTGCTTCGGGCGTTGCTTCGGGCGTTGCCGCCGGTGTGGTTTCGGTGGTGGCGCCTGGCGTGACTTCTGCCGTAGCCACAGGCGCTGCTACAGTTGTCGCCTCCGGGGTGGCTGGTGGCGCGATAGTGATCACAACCAGCGTGGGCCGGCCTAGCCGCTTGCCTTTGGCGTTGGTGGCGGCTGCAACCAGGGTGTGCTCGCCAGGGGCCAGAGCGGGCAGATCGATTTGCCAATTGCCGTTGGCGTCGGCGGTGGTCTTTCCCAGCTTCTTATCCCCTTCGCTGAGGCTAATGGTGGCGCCGGGTGGCGCGATGCCGCTGAGTGTGGCCGGTTGATCAGCGGGAAGAGGAGCGGCGGGGGCGTTGATGACGGGGCCGCGCACTTCTCCACCTGAAACGGCGTTGAGCGCCAGGACTGCCAGGGCGCCCAAGAGGAGGCCGCTTGCATCCTGGGCGTTGACGCTCAATTCGTGTTTGCCGGGCGTCAGCGTGGGTAGATCGATTTGCCATTTGCCTTCGGCGTCCGCCACTGCCTCTGCCAAAATTTTGTCGCCTTCCTTGATAATCACGGTGGCGCCAGGCGGGGCCGTGCCGCTGAGCAAGCCCGGTTGCTCGGCAACGAGCGTGGCGCCTGGGCTAAGGTTGGTGATGGCGGGGGAGGCAGGGGTGGGCGGAGCTGTGGGGCTGGCCTCGGCGGCGGGGCTGGCCGTGGCCGCGGGGGCAGCCTCGGACGTTGCCGGCGGTGTGGTTTCAGGCGCCACGGTGGGAGTTGCCGAAGTCGGGGCTTCGGCGACGGCAGGCGCCACGGTGATGGTGATTTCTTGCGATTCACCAACAGGGGCGCCGCTGGCATCGGTGGCGGCGGCCACCAGCTTGTGTTCGCCGGCGGGCAGGCCGGGAAGCTCAATCTGCCACTTGCCTGTTTTGTCGGCGATGGTTGTGCCCAGCACGGTTTCGCCTTCGCCGAGGGTGATGGTGGCGTTGGGCGGGGCCACGCCTTCGATCAAGGTTGGCTGCTCGGCGGCGGGGGCGATGGCGGGGGCGTTGATGACGGGTTCGGCGATTTGGGCGCTGGCGACGGCGTTGACGGTGAGGGAAACGGGTTCGCCCACTGCCTTGCCAGTGGCATCGACGGCGGCGATGACGAGCACGTGTTCGCCGGGGATCAAGGCTGGCAGGTCGATGCTCCATTGGCCGTCGATGTCAGCTTTGGTCTGACCCCACATGGTGTCGCCTTCGCTGATGGTGACGACAGCGCCGGGGGCGGCTGTACCGCTGATGGCGCCCGGCTGTTCGGCGATGAAGGTGGCGCCTTCGCTGAGATTGCCGACGGTTGGGCCAGCAGAGGGGGCGGGAACGGTCGGTTGCGCTTCGGGGGTGATGGGGGCGCCGCCGGCCTCCACCTTGATTTTGATCGCTTGTGGTTCGATGAGGGCATTGCCCGTGGCGTCGGTCATGCTCACGCTCAGATCGTGTTCACCAGCCGCCATCGGCGGGAGGTCGATCTGCCATTTGCCTTCGGCGTCGGCGGTAGTCTGGCCGAGGACGGTGTCGCCTTCACGGACGATGACGGTCGTGCCAGACGGCGCTTTGCCGATGAGGGGTTCTGGCTGCCCGACAGCAAGTTCGAGGGCAGCGGTGGGTGCAGGAGATGCCTCGGTGCTGGGGGCGAGTGTAGCCGTCTCGGCTGGGAGAGCGGTGGCGGCCGGGGTTTCGGCGGCGGCGGGGGCTGTCGTGGTGGTGGCTTCGGCGACGACGGCGGGCTGGATGGTTATGTTCCCCAATTCGGTGCTCGCCAGCAGCTTGCCGTCTGGGCTAAGGATGTTGGCCGCCAGGTTGTGGCTGCCCTCTGCCAGTTCGGGCAAGGTGAAACGCCAGTTGCCCTGGGCGTCGGCGGTGGCGGCGCCCAGGAGGTTGCCGCTATCGTAGATCGAGATGATGGCGTTCGGCGCCGCCGTGCCGCTGATTTCGCCCAGGTTGCCCTGGGTGAGCGCGGCCCCGGCCGTGGGAGCTGTGATGGTGGGCGCCACCACGCTGGGCTGTTGGCGGGCGCGCAGGCCAAGTACGGCTACAGCCGCCAACAACACCACCGCTGTCGCTAAAATCCAGCGATCGAGTCGGGGGTACCAGTAGGGAGAACGTTCATAGTTCATAGGTGCGCCTCACGCTTCGGCCGGAGGTTGGGTGATTTGCATGCGGAGGGTCGCCAGTTCTTGTTCGAGAGAAACGCTGCGCTGGCGCTCTCTGTTCAGTTCGGTTTCGCGCGCCCTGAGCGCGTCTTGACGTGTTTGTCGTTCGGCTTGCAAGGCGGCTTCTGCTTGTTCTGCTCGTCGCATAGGCTCCAGTCGCTCGCGGCGGAAGAACCAGATCTCTAACAACCAGTGGGCGAGCCAGCCAATGAATACACCCAAAAGAAGCACAAACCAGGGATTGAGATTCGCCATGTTTCCTCCAGGGAAGGTGTTTCGTTGCGGAAAAGGACGGAAAAGCGACGATGTGGGAGATAAGAAATGACATAAAGATAAAGAGCCAAAGGCGTTCGGCGTCGAAACCAGGCCGAGTGTTATTCTATCCGAAAGGAGCGCAAAGGGGCAACTGCCTGGTTCATGGGCTTGAGGTCGGTTGCAGAGAGGCCACAACTTGAGCACGAGCACAAAAACAAGCATAATGCCCCTATGCAGGAATTGCCTGTGTTATTTGGCTTCCGACGTCACCAGCGACGTAGAATGTTCATCGCTGGCGCGTCGGTGTTGGGAATTCTGATCGTGGGGGTGGTGGGATACAGTTTGTTGGCCGATTTGGACATGGCCGATGCTGTTTACATGACCATCATCACCATTTCTACGGTCGGTTTTACCGAGCTTGGGAACTTCGATAGCCGCACGCGCTTGTTTGCATCCCTGCTGATTGTCGCGACCCTGGTGTGGGGCGCCTGGGCTTTGCAGCTGTTGTTGGGAACCATCCTCAGCGAGGAATTTCGTCGCGGCGTTCACCAGTTGCGTTCGATCAGGAGGACGAGGTCGATGGAAAATCACACGATTATCTGTGGCTATGGTCGCATCGGTCGCTCGGTGGCCGCAGAGCTTGAGCGCCAACGCGAGCCGTTCATTGTCCTGGAATCCGATCCCAATCTGGTCGAGGCGCTGCGCGACCGCGGTTGGGTGGCCATCCAGGGCGACGCCACCGAAGATGACGTCCTCTTGGCCGCAGGGATTCAGCAGGCGCAACGTTTGTTGGCGGTGTTGAGCACCGATAACGCCAACATCGTGACTGTGCTGAGCGCGCGTGAATTGAATCCGCAACTGTGGATTGCCAGTCGCGTGGTGCAGCCGGACGCCGAGCACAAGTTGCGGCGCGCCGGCGCCAACATTGTGATTTCACCCTACGATTTCGGGGCGCGACGGCTGGTGCTGACGGCATTGCGTCCCCATGTCGCCCAGTTTCTGTCCGCAGTTGCCTTTGGCGAAGAGCGCCAGGCCGAGATGGATGAACTGGAATTGCATCCGCGCTCGCCGTGGATCGGCCAAACTCTCGGCCAAATTAACCTGCGTCGCGAGTTTGGCGTCACCGTCATTGCCCTCTATCATGCTTCCAGTTATGCTTCCAATTATGCTTCCAGTTTGCCTGCTTCTTCGCCCCGCGCCGACGGGACGACGGCTGGCTTCGCATTGAATCCCGGCTCTGATGCCGTCCTCCAGGCTGGCGATGTGCTCATTTTGGTCGGCCAACGCGAGCATTTGCTCCAACTTCACCAGTTCTTGGGCGCGTAGAGCGTTATCAACAATCAACAATCAAAAGTCAACAGTAAACACTTATGAACGTTTATGACGCCATCCGCAGCAAGCGCTCCATCCGTCAATTCAGCGATCGCCCCATCCGCGATGCAGACCTGAACAGCATTCTCAATGCCGGGCGGCTGGCTGGCAGCTCGAAGAACAACCAACCCTGGCATTTCATCGTCCTGCGCCAGCGCGAACACCTCGTCGCTCTCAGCCAATGCGGCGCCTGGGCCGGCCACCTGGCTGGAGCCAACGTCGGTGTTGCCCTCATCACCGGCGACTGGCGCGAGCGTTGGCCGGTGGCCTTTGATCTGGGCGCGGCGGCCCAAAACATGATGCTGGCTGCGCACGAGCTAGGCATCGGCTCGGTCATGGCCAATATCTACGAGATCGAGCAGGCGCGCGCCCTCTTGGGCTTGCCGCCCGATCTGATGTGTTACGCCGCCATCTCCTTCGGCCACCCCGCCACTCCCGATGATCTGACGCGACCGCCGCAAAAGGGCGGACGCCGGCCCCTGGCCGATGTAGTGCATTGGGAGAAATGGTGAACATGAACCTCAACCCTCTCCACATTGGCGGACGGCTGGCGCTGGAGCGGCCCGCGCGCAAGCAATCGTTGACCGAACTGGCCGATCAGCTCGCAATCTCCGGGCGGACCATCGCCGCGCGGACGGCCGCACTGCCCGACATCCCCCATAACCGCCGTTTGCTCAGTCACATCATCGGCATCGAACGCTGGGGCCACAGCCGGCTGCGCGTCCTCCTGGGCGAGCCGTTCGTGCGCGACGAATACGACCGCTATCGGCCCTCGCGCGAAACCTCGTGGCTAGAGCTACAGGCACACTTCCAGGAAACCCGCGCTCAGACTGTGGCCCTTGTGCGGCAAATCGAGGCGGCGGGCGAACACGGAGGGCGGGTGCTGCACAACCAGTGGGGCGAACTGAACCTGCGCGGGTGGCTGCGCTATCTGAACGTGCACGCCGATCTGGAAAGCAGGAAGATGAAGCAGGCGGCATGACCAGTCGTAGCGCCCACCGCCGGGCAGAAAGCAGCGCGGCGGCGCTGGCTACGCTGGCTACGCTGGCTACGCTGGCTACGCTATGGCTCATCATCATCCTGCGCGGCCTGGCCATCGACGACGCCTTCGTCACCTATCGCTACGCCGCCAACCTGGCGCGGGGCCTCGGCTTCTTCTACAACCCCGGCGAGCGCGTGCTGAGCACGACCGCCCCCCTGTATGGCCTGCTGCTGAGCCTGCCAGCGCGCCTGGAACTCCCCCTGCCGCTGGTGGGCAACGTGCTGAGCGGGCTGTGCATCGGCGCCGGGGCGATAGCGTTGGCGGCGTACGTGCTGCGGCAGGGACAGAAGGCGGCTGCCTGGCTGGCGGGGGCGTTGTACTTGCTCTCGCCGCTGCTGTGGCTGGCGCTGGGCATGGAGACAGCCCTGCTCTTGCTCTTGGCGCTGGCTGCTTTCCTGGCCGACGCCTACGACCGGCCCGGCTGGGCGGGCATCTGTCTGGGCCTGGCCGTCGTCACTCGCTACGACGCCGTCCTCCTCGCTGTCCTCCTCTTTGGTTGGCGATTCGTCCGCTTGCGCCGCCCGCCCTGGCGCATGGCCCTGGCCGGAATCGCCGTCGCCGCGCCCGTCCTCATCTTCCTGACCCTGACTTTTGGCTCGCCCCTGCCGGTCACCCTGGCTGCCAAGCGCGGGCAAACCGCCATCGGCGTCACCGGGTTCTTCGCCGGGACGACGTACCTGGAGGGATTAGGCATTCTGGCGCGCGGTTGGTTGGCGCAGACGCCTCTGTACGCACTCGGCGGCCTTCTGCTGGCCATTGGCTGCGTCCGCGCGCTTGGACGTCAGCGTTGGACGTTACCCTTCCTGGCGTGGGCGGTATTGCACGCCGCCGCCTACCAGTTGTTGGGCGTCGCGCCCTATTTTTGGTACTACGCGCCGCTGGTTCCGGCGGCGGCGCTTCTGTTGGCCCTGGGTGGCATGGGGGTGGTCGAACTTATCGGCAACTGGAAATCTTATTTGCGAACCCCTGCCCTGCTTGCCATCTCCGCCTTGCTCTTGTTACCGCCTTTTTGGTCGCTCGTGGGCGTCGGGCGGGGCTTGCACGGACCTCTGCCTGATCCGGCCACCGCCCTCAGCAAAGTCCTGCCCGAAGCGAAAGTGGATGTGTATCGACAAGTAGGCGAATGGCTGGCGACCAACACACCCATCGACGCCGTGGTGGGCGTGACCGAGGTCGGCGTCATGGGTTACACCAGCCGCCGGCCCATGGTCGATTTCCTGGGCCTGATTCAGCCGAATGCCGCCGCCGCCCTCGCGCGCGGCGACCCCACCTGGACGTTGCAAACCTACCAGCCCGACTATCTCGTCCTCACCGCCGTCAACCCGCTGTACAACATCGATCCGCGCGCCGATGCCTGGTTCCAGGCTGCCTACCGGCCCGTGCAGCGTTTCGACGACGCCCGCTTCTGGGGCAGCCCGGTCGTGATTTATCAGCGCCAGACCCGGCCTGAACCGCTTCCCGCCCCAATCCCGCCACCCGCGGCCCCACCCTTTCCCATCCGCTTCGGTGACACCCTCACCCTGCTGGCGGCTGAACCCCTGACCGGCTCGCTGCAACCCGGCCAGCCTCTGGCCGTGCGCTTGTGGTGGCGCGGCGAGGGACCAGCATCGCAAGAGGTGCGGGTCAGCGTGCAGCTTTTGGGCAAGCACGACCGCGTCATCGCCCAGCGTGACGCTGCCCCAGGTCGCGGCGAGCGCCCGCTTGCGGCCTGGCAAGCGAATGAGGTTGTCCCTGATCTCGCCCTCATCGGCGTCCCCCGCACGGCCTGCCCGCCCGACCATGCCGTGCTCAACCTGGCGGTCTACAACTCGGCCACGGGCGAACGGCTGGCAGCGACGGGAGCCGACGGTTCGGCGCTGGGGGATAGCGTGCGGGTCGGGGGCTTCGCGCTGCGGGCGGGCGAGGATGAGGCAGATGGCGTCGCTACGTTTGCGGGCGGGATGAAGCTCCGGGCGTTCGCGGTGGGGCCGCTGGTCGTTTCTCCCAACCAGACAATCGAGTTGGGATTGGATTGGGAGGCGGGATCAGGAGAGATGGAGGGGATTTCGGCCTTCGTTCATCTCATCGATGATCGCACGGGCGTGAAGGTGGCGCAGGCCGATGGCCCACCCGTCGCCTCCGATCGTCGTCTGCTCGTTGTCCCGCCGGACGCGCCGCCCGGCCTCTATCACCCTCTCGTCGGCCTGTATCGCCCTGACGCCAATCAACGCTTGCCGCTGGTGGATGCCGTCGGTCAACCGCTGGGGGATGCGGTGGCGCTGTGTCCGGTGCGGGTGGAGTGAGGAGCGAACATTGAACAATCAGCAACGAGTCTTCTTGACCCGCCATCTGCCTGAGCCAGCGATGGCGCGGCTGCTGGCGGCGCCCATCGCTCTGGATGTCTGGCCGGAGCCGGGGCCGCCGCCGTATGACGCACTGAGCGAACGCGTCCGCGGCTGCGATGGGTTGTTGTGCCTGCTCACCGACCGCATCGACGCCGCAGTGTTGGATGCGGCCGGGCCGGGGTTGCGCGTGGTCAGCCAGATGGCGGTCGGGGTGGACAACATCGATCTCGCCGCCTGCACCGCGCGCGGCATCCCCGTGGGCCACACACCGGGCGTGCTGACTGAGGCCACCGCCGACCTGACCCTGGCTCTCATGCTGGCCACGGCGCGGCGGCTGGTGGAGGCGGCGGACGACGTGCGCGCCGGCCGCTGGCGCACCTGGGATCCGCTGGGTTGGGTCGGGCCGGATCTGCACGACAGCACAGTTGGCATCATCGGTCTCGGTCGCATCGGCGCCGCCGTCGCCCGCCGTTTGGCCGGGTTCGGCGTCACCCTCCTTTACCACAACCCCCGCCCCAGCCCACGCGCGGCTGAATTGGGCGCGACCTGGGTTGGGTTCGACGACCTGCTGGCCCGCAGCGATTTCGTCACCCTGCACTGCCCCTACTCTCCGGCCACGCACCATCTGATCGACGCCACCGCCCTGGCCCGGATGAAATCCGCTGCCATCCTGATCAACACCGCCCGCGGGGGCGTCATCGACCAGGATGCCCTTATCGCCGCTCTGAAATCGGGCCGTATCGCCGCCGCCGGGCTGGATGTGACCACGCCCGAACCGCTGCCACCCGACCATCCCCTGCTGACCCTGCCCAATGTCGTCGTTCTCCCGCACATTGGCAGCGCCAGCCTGGCCACACGCGTCCGTATGGCCGAGATGGCGGTGGAGAATCTGCTGGCGGGGTTGCTGGGCCAGCCACTTCCACATTCCGCTAATCTGCAAGTCACTAACCGCCGAGTCTGAGGCGCGCCTTTGCCGACGCGCCAGGCTTTTTTGGCCGAAACAACCAAAAACGAGTAAAATTCAATTGCAGTCTGGCCCAACCCAGGCTGCAATTTCGTCTTATCACCCCTTCCCCAGCCCACAATAGCAATTATGCGCCCGTTCACCAGCGACCAGATCCGAGAAGCCTTCCTCGAATTCTTCGAGGAACACAGCCACCAGCGCGTCCCCAGCTCCTCCCTCATCCCCTACAACGACGACACCATCCTGCTGACCAACGCCGGCATGGTGCAGTTCAAGGATACATTCCTGGGTCTGGAATCGCGTCCCTATCAGCGCGCGGCCACGGCGCAGAAGTGTATGCGCGTCTCGGGCAAGCACAACGACCTGGAGAACGTCGGCCCTTCGCCTCGGCATCACACTTTCTTCGAGATGTTGGGCAATTTCAGCTTTGGCGATTATTTCAAGCGCGATGCCATCCGCTTCGCCTACGAATTCCTCACCGGCGTGCTCGAACTCGACCCCGACCGGCTGTACTACACCGTTTTCCAGAACGACGACGATGCCTTTGGCTACTGGACGCAAGACATGGGCATCGACCCGGCGCGGGTCTATCGCATGGGCGAAAAGACCAACTTCTGGTCGATGGGCGATGTCGGCCCCTGCGGCCCCACCAGCGAGGTGCACTACGACTGGGGGCGGGAGGCTTGCACCTGCGGCCGGCCCGATTGTTCGGTGTTCATCGACAACGGTTGTGAACGTTGGCTGGAAATTTGGAATCTGGTCTTCATGCAGTTCAACCAGGACGCCAATGGCGTGCGCACGCCCTTGCCCAAGCCCGGCATCGACACCGGTATGGGTCTGGAGCGCATTGTCAGCGTGGTGCAAGGGGCGCGGGCGAATTACGAGACCGATCTCTTTACGCCTATTCTGAACCACATCCAGGCGCTCTTGGGTCACAGCGACGCCGAGCGGCGTCAGCATGATGTTGGCTATCGGGTCATCGCCGATCACGCTCGCGCCGCGGCTTTTCTCATCGCCGACGGCGTGCGGCCAGGGCCGGTCGGCGCGCCGTATGTGTTGCGCACCGTCATTCGCCGCGCTTATCGTTTCGGCAAGAACATCGGTTTCTCCGGACCTTTCCTGGCGCAAGTGTGCGAAGCTGTCATCGCCAAGATGGGCGGGGTTTATACAGAGCTGGTAGATCGGCGCAACCTCATCACCCGCACGGTCACGCTGGAAGAAGAGCAGTTCATCGCTACCCTCGACCGCGCAGAAGGGGAGTTGCGGCGCACGCTGGATGAGCTGTCTGCCCAGGGCGAGACCGAAGTGCCGGGCCAGAGAGCTTTCGATCTCAAGTCCACGCTCGGCCTGCCATTCGAGGTCACCCGCGATATCTGCCACGAGCGCGGTTTCAGCATCGACGAAGCCGGATACAAGGCGGCCGAAGAGGCGCATCGCCGCATCAGCCAGGGCAAATTGAGCGAGGCGGTCTTTGCCGCTGGCGCCGAGCAGTATGTCAGGGCGCTCGAACAACTCCAGCGTCGGGGTTTGTTGCCAGAAACGGGCGTCGATTACGATCCCTATGGCCCGCTCAGCCGCGCCACGCAGCTCATCGGCATCCTACGCCGGGGCGAGCTGGTCGAGCAAGCGGCGGCTGGCGATGAGGTCGATCTCATCCTGGTCGAGACGCCGTTCTACGTGGCGGCAGGCGGCCAGGTCAGCGACAGCGGTCGGATCAGCGGCCGCGATTGGGAAGCGCAGGTGATGGATATGCACCGGCCTGTTTCGGCCATGATCGTGCACCGCGCGGCCCTGGTCGCGGGCGCGGCTCGCGTCGGTGACAGTGTGACAGCAGCGGTGGACGCCGACCGTCGCTGGCACATCATGCGCAATCACACCGCCACTCATCTGCTGCACGAGGCGCTGCGCATCCATCTGGGCCGGGAGGTGCACCAGGCCGGGTCGCTGGTTGCGCCCGACCGTTTGCGTTTCGATTTCACTCATGACGCCGCCCTCAGCCCGGAGCAACTCGACCGCATCGCGGCGACGGTGAATCAGGCGATTCTGGCGGCTTATCCGCTGAAAATCACTCATAAACCGTTCAAAGAGGCATTGGCCGAGGGCGCTACGGCGCTGTTCACCGAGAAATACGGTGAGATCGTGCGTACTGTCTTCCTCGGCGATTGCATCGAAAGTGTGGAGATAGGCAGCCACGATTTTTGCAGTCGGGAGTTGTGCGGCGGTACGCATGTCGACAACACCGCCCAAATCGGCAGTTTCTTCATCGCCAGCGAAGGCTCAGCCGCGGCGGGCGTGCGTCGCATCGAGGCATTGACCGGCGCCGGCGCCGAGGCGTTCGCGCGTGCGCGTCAGGCCATCGTCGACCGCCTGGCCCGCGATCTCAACGCCCCTGCCGATGCCGTCGAGGACAAGGTGGTCGAACTGAAGGAGCAGATCGCCGATCTCACGCGCGAGGTGCATCGCCTGCGCCAGCAAGCGATCAGCCGTCAGGCGGAGAAGTTGATCGCCGGGGCGCAAACCATTGCTGGCGTAAAGGTGCTGGCGACGCGCGTCGAGGTGGCCGATCTGAACGGTATGCGGCTGATGGCCGATGATTTGCGGAACAAACTTGGCTCTGGGGTCGTCGTCTTAGGAGCCGTGTTCGACGACAAACCCGCCCTCATCACCGCCGCCACCGCCGATGTAGTCCAGCGCGGCGTGAACGCCGGCGCGCTGGCAAAAACACTCGGCCCCCTGATCGGCGGCAGCGGCGGCGGCCGGCCCGACATGGCTCAGGCTGGCGGCAAGGACGCTGATAAGCTGAACGAGGCCCTGTCAGTAGCTATTGATGTAGTCAGATCGGCTGTTCAAGGATGAGCGAATGGATCGCGAGGCAAAAGTAGCGCATTGGGTTCACTCTTCGGACCGTGATTTCGTCGCCATGCAACACCTGTATGAAAGTGGCGACTACGCATGGTCGCTTTTCGTCGGTCATCTTGTTATCGAAAAACTCATCAAAGCCTATTTTGTAAAACATGTTAGTGAAGAACCACCATACGGTCACAATCTGGTTCGTCTGGCCGAACGCGCTTCGTTGGATGTCACCCAGGAAACAAGGGAATTTCTGGCTCAAGTGACGACCTTCAACCTTCGCACTCGATATGATGACTACAAGCAAGAGTTTTACTTCACTGCAACGAAAACGTTCACTTCGAAATGGCTTGAGGACATAGGAGAATTCAGGACATGGATCAAGCAGACGCTATAAACTTAGCAAAGGGATATTTAAAACTACTGCGAAATAACGATATTGAATTCGATCATGCTTATTTGTTCGGTTCCTACGCCAAAGGCAACTTCGATGCAGATAGCGATGTTGATTTGGCAATTGCGATGAGCAATCTGCAAAATTCGTTCTTGATGCAGATGGAATTGATGAAATGGAGCGCCAGATTCGATAGTCGGATCGAACCTTATCCTTTCAGTAGCGAAGATTTCGATGATCCAAATCCATTCATCAAAGAAATACTCGTTACCGGCATTCAATTGATGTAAGGTCAGGCGATCCGAACCAACTGGCTGTCTGTGTCGATGTCCCTTCACATTATTGATCTCTCTACGCCCGCCACACTAGCCGCGGCCGCAGTTGGCATTCGCCAGGCGGTTGCCGGCGAGCGCGTGCTCTTCGTTTTGCCAAGCGGAGCCAGCGCAGCCGACGAATTCAGCAGCGAGGTGCGACTGCAGCTGCTGCACCGGCAGGCTGCCGCCGCCGGGGTGCAGGTGGGTCTCGTCACCACCGACGCCGACGTGCGTTATTTTGCCCAGCGGGTCGGATTGCCGACTTTTTCGTCGATCGAGGGGGCGCAAGGGCGATGGCGGTATGTGAAAACTCCGTCCGCATTGCCCGGCCCGGAATGGGTTCGCCCCACCGTCATCCCTCCGCCTCAGCGCGTCGGTCGAAACCTCGCGGCCCCCGCCATCGTCACCACCGGCGGCGTCACCGTGCTGGATGGCCTCAGCCGGCGCCGGAAGAATCGTTGGTGGCTGGCTGCCCTGGGTTACCTGGCGATGACGTTGCTCATGGCGGGGGCCGTGGCGGGCTTGCTCGTTCTCCTTTTGCCGCGCGCCACGGTGACACTGACGCCAGCGCGTACGCGCATCGTCAGTTCGGTAGAGGTGACGGCGCAAACGGGCATCGAAGAGCCGGACATCGCCAACAATCTAGTGCCTGCGCGCGGTGTGCAAGCGCGCGTCGAAGGCAGCACTTCGACCCAGGCCACCGGCTCGGAATTCGCGCCGGCAGGCAAAGCAAGCGGCTTCGTGATCCTCATCAATCGCACGGCGCGCGAGGTCAAGGTTCCGGTGAACACGGTGGTGCGCACGGTCACGGGCAACAATATCCGCTTCCGCACACAGAGCGAGGTCACAGTGCCGGCGGGGATCGGACAGCGCGCGGGCGTGTCTATCCAGGCGGTCGAGCCAGGCCGGCAGGGCAATGTTGCGGCCTTTTCGATCAGCGAAGTGGAAGGGGCGATGGGCGTCAGTCTGCGCGCTAGCAACGAATCGCCAACGGGCGGCGGCACAGTGGCGGATGTGGTCGTGGTCGCGCAGGCCGATAAGGAGAGGGTGTTGGGTCAACTTCAGGAAGAACTGCAGAAACAGGCTTATGCGCGGTTGGCCGAGAGCCTGCGCCAGGGTGAGTACATCCCTCCAGAAACCGTGAAGACCTTCACGTTGGGCGAGACTTACGATCGTTTTGCCGGTGAGCAAGCATCGGCTATCACCTTGACGTTGCAACTCCTGGCGCGCGGAACCGCCATCGATCTGGTGGGGGCGCAAAAACTGGCCGAGCGAGCGCTGCGCGACGCCATTCCCGCCGACCATTTTTTGCTGGAAGACAGCATCCAGGTGAGCCAACCCAGCTTCAGTCGCTTCGATGAGGAAGCAGCCAACATGACCCTGACAGCCAGCGCCGATGTCTTGCTGCCGATCCAGGCCGGGACAGTGCGCACCTTGTTGGCGGGCGTCCCCATCACAGAAGCCGCCGCCGTTCTCCAGCGCCATTTCGATCTGGCCAAGCCGCCGATCATCGAAGTCGAATCCGGTTGGTTCGGTCGCCTTCCCTACATCCCTACCCGCATCACTCTGCGTATCCTGCAAGGATAATGGCAATGACGACCTGGCTGGCCCTCGACATCGGCGAACGCCGCATCGGCCTGGCTGCTGGCAGCGATGAGGCGGGCCTGGCGCGTCCAGCCGGCATCATCACCCGCCATCGCAAGAGCGAGGAATTCGCCGCCATCGTCCGCGCTGCCGCCGAGACGAGCGCCGAGCGTTTGCTTGTCGGCCTACCCTACAATATGGATGGCAGCGAAGGCGCCCAGGCCAAACGCGTGCGCAACTACATCCGCGCTCTGTTGCGTCAGGTAGCGTTTCCCGTCGTTTTCTGGGATGAGCGGCTCAGCTCTTTCGAAGCCGACGCCATCGTGGCCGAGCTGGGGGGGCGACGCCGGCACCCCCACAACGACGCCATCGCCGCCGCCACCATCCTCCAAGCCTATTTCGATGCCAGGCGCCGCGAGCAAACCGGGGAATCGCTAACCCCCTTTGTGGACAGGGATGGAATGACCACGGATACTACTGTTGATCTCTCATCTCCAATAACCGATCTCTAACTCCGATGTCTCTCTTGCGCTTTCTTCCTCGCCTTCTTCTCTTCCTTGCCACCATCGCCGGGATTGCTGCTGCCGCCTGGTTGGCCGGCCAATGGACGCGCGAGCAAAGCACGGCCTATCGCCAAGAAGACGCCGGGGCCAGGATGGTGCGCAACGCCAATGCCCCCTGGCGCACGCTCAACCCGGACAATATCGAAAACCAGGCGCTGCAATTCTATCTCAACCTCAATCGCGACGCCATCGAAAAGCCCGTGGATGCCAACGCCGAGCCGATCCCCTTCCATGTCGCCCTGGGCGAGACTGGCTTCGATATCTCCGAGCGCCTGCAAGACCTGGGCATCATCCGCAGCGCCAGTCTTTTCCGTCTTTACATGCGGCTCAATGGCATCGACCAGAAACTGGAGGCCGGCGATTTTCTGCTCTCCAAGTCCATGGCTGTGCCGGCCATCGCCGAGGCCCTGCAGAGCGCCCGCGCCGAGGAGATCACCGTGCGCTTCGCCGAAGGCAAGCGGGCAGAGGAGATCGCCCAAATTCTCGAAGAAGCAGGAGCGGTGGGGGCAGCCGATTTCCTGGCCTCAGTGCGCACGGGAGATCTCAAGCTGCTCGGTCTGCCCGATTATCCTCTCCTCAAAGACAAACCGGTTGGCCTGAGTTTCGAGGGCTATCTTTTCCCTGACACCTATCGCTTTCCTATTGGCGCCACTTCCGCCCAAATTTTGCGCGCGATGTTCGACACGCTGGAATTTCGCATAGACAATAACATGCGCCAACAGATCGCGGCCAGCGGTCTGACCTTCCACCAGGTCCTTACCCTGGCTTCCATCATCGAGCGCGAGGCCGTACTGGCCGACGAACGCCCTCTGATCGCCTCCGCCTATCGCAACCGCTTGGGCGAAAAATGTGTTCGCGAAACCTTCGGCTATCTGCAGGCCGATCCCACCGCCCAATATGCCATGGGCTACAGCCCTGACCAGAAAACCTGGTGGCCAACCGTGGAAAAAGTCGAAGACTACCTCCAGATCAACTCGCCCTACAACACCTATGTCTATCCCGGCCTCCCGCCTGGTCCCATTGCCAGCCCCGGCCTTGCCTCCATCCAGGCCGCCATTGCGCCCGCCGACACCTCTTACTGCTACTTCGTCGCCAGCACCGGCGGCGCCCATGTCTTCGCCGAAACCGGCGCCCAACACCAACTGAACGTTCAGACCTATCGACCAGGGCAGTGACGCCCGTTTGAACGCCTCTTGGATCAAAGTGATCGGGGAGGCGCCTTCTTTTTATGCGATGAAAGCGCTATCATCTTGTCAGCAAAGTGCAAGCTCAAGGGGTCATGGGGCGCGTCTCCTATCCGCCATCATCGTCTTCACGATTATCGGCCTGGCAGTAGCGGGTTGTGGCGCGCCGCGCGTCGTCAAGATCGGGCTGATCGCCCCGTTCGAAGGCCCCTCGCGACTCTTTGGCTACAGCGCTCTCTACGCCGTGCGCTTGCGACTGCAAGAATGGAACGAGGCCGGAGGCGCCCCCCGCGTCGAACTCGTTGCCCTCAATGATGATGGCGATCCGACCCTGGCCGCCGCCTTGCCCGCCCAACTTACCATCGATCCCGACGTCCTCCTCCTCCTCGGCCCCCTCCAAAGCCATACCGCCCGCGCCGCCCTTCCTGCTCTGGTCAAAAGCGGCTTGCCCACTCTGAGCCTGGCGCCCTTGCCCGCACACCCACCGTCTACGATTTTCCCTTTCGCCGGCACAGCCGCAGCCCTCCAATCGACCCTGGCATCCCATGCCCCGCAGGTTGCTCCCGCCTGGAATACCCCTCTCGCCGGCCCAACCATCTGGCTGGGCGACCCCCTCACCCTTGCTGAACTACGCCGCACGACCCCTGATCTCGTCCCCGCCGCTGGCCCCGTCGCCGCCGAACCGGCCTTTGCCGCCTGGGCGGGCGCTGCCGCCAACGGCCTGATCTGGGCCGCCGCCACTCCCGCCGAGCTTCCCGACGATTTTGCCACCCGCTACGAGCAGATGGCCGGAGCGCCGCCCACCCCCATCGCCGCCCTGGCCTATGCCGCCACCGACGCCGCCCTGAGATTGCTGGCCGCCCATCGCACCCGATCCGATTTGGGGGCGGCCCTTGCCAATCTACACACACCGCCCTTGCGCGTTTACCAACGCACGGCGGACTTTTGCTGTTCACCCGTGGAGCCATGATGGAAGCATATCCCCGTCCCCGCGTCGCCATGCTTGCCACCGAGTATGCCTACAACAAAGTTGGCGGCTTGGGCGCGCACGTGCGCGCCCTCGTCCCGCGGCTGAGCGAGCGCATCGATCTCGATCTTTGCTTGCCTCGCTACGACCCCAATTGGCCCGCGTCCGAACTCATTGGCGCCCACGGGCAGATCCACCGCATCGATGCCACGCGCCCGGCCGAAGGGACGGACTTTGTCTACAACGTCTGGCAGATGAACGACGCCCTCAACGCCTATTTGACCAAGCTGATCGAAAACGGCCAACATTTCGACTTGTTGCATGCCCATGACTGGCTCGTCGGTTTTCTCGCCAACGATCTGCATCGACGCTATGGCATTCCCCTCGTCGTCACATTCCATGCCACCGAATGGGGGCGCCGGGGCGGTCATCTCTATTCGGATCTCAGCCACCGCATCCACAAAGCCGAGCACCACCTGGCGCAACATGCCGATCTGATCATTACATGCAGCCATTTCATGCGCGACGAGGTCGTGCGCGAACTGGCTGCGGCGCCCGACAAGGTGGTGGTCATCCCAAACGGCGTGGACAGCGACCGCTATCGGGGTTTGCGCGAACAACGTGCGTCCGAGGCCAATTTCCGCGCACGCTGGGCGCAAGCGGGCGAACCGCTCATCTTCAATATCGGCCGTCTGGTGTGGGAGAAAGGCGCCGACGTGCTGGTGGCGGCCATGCACACTGTGCGCCAGGAGTTCCCCGGCGCCCGCGCTGTCATCGCCGGAACGGGCAGTTTGTACGACAACTTGGCGACCGCCATCGCCCGCGAGGGGTTGCAAGATCATGTTTATCTGCCCGGTTTCATCGATGATGAAACGCGCAACAAGCTTTACGCTGTCGCCGATGTGGCCGTTTTTCCCAGCCGTTATGAGCCGTTCGGCATCGTGGCGCTGGAAGCGATGGCCGCCGGCGTACCGGTGGTGGTGGCGGGCGGCAGCGGCCTGGGCGAAGTGGTCGATGACACTATCACCGGCTTGTGTGTGGCGCCCGCAGATGCTTCCGCACTGGCCCAGGGTATCTTGCAGGTTTTGCGCCATCCGGCTGAGGCCGCAGCGCGGGCTGCGCGCGCCGAGGAGGTGGCGCAGAAGGAGTATAGCTGGGATCGCATCGCTCGTCTGACATTGGCGGCATATGACTGGTTGAGAGAGGGGCGGAGGTCCTTTCTGGGGTCGGGGATGCAATTTGCTTGAGCTACTACATATTGCAGTGGGGTGATTTCGCATAGTAATAATATCTTCAAGGGAACGACCTGGCAATATTTCGCGTTGCCGAAAATATGCTTGGTCGAAAGAATGAACTTCACTATGCGCAACTCGATGCGCGTTTGCGTCGATTATCGAACTCGCGCCTGCATCGAAGAATTTCTCATAGTGCGTGAAGCGTTTCCTAGCGCAATAAGCACACTCTTAGGAGGTGTGTTGGCGTCACCGCGCGATTCCTGGCAACAGGTTTCATCTAGCGCGCGTTTTCTCGATGATATTTTTGCCCTTTTGGTTCCGCGCGCCTTGACAATGCCAATGCTTTATGCTAATATTTGAATCATTGGCGCGTTTTGCGCCAGGGGACAACTTCAGAAGACATCTTTTCGTTTTCCTTCTCGTTTTTTGCTTTCCCACTTTGTTTAGGAGGAACACCGTGACATTGACAAAGCGAACTATTTTGTTGGCGATCACTCTAGCCTTGGCTGTCATGCTGATCGCGGCCGTGATCACAACACTGGCCACCAATATGCCAGTCAGCGAACGGCTGGCGAACGGCGGCTTCGAGAGCGGTTTTGCCGCCATCAACGGTTGCGGCATGGTGGGCAGCGGCTGGGGCTGCTTTACATCCGGCGGACGCGCGGACTACGGCTTTTATGATGAAGGCTGGGCTCCGGCGGTGGCTGGTGGGAAGCACGCCCAGATGATCGAGATCAACACCAAGAAAGACGCTGTTGGCCAGGGCAGCACCGCCGGCATCTACCAATCGATCAACGTCACCAGAGGCCAGGTCTATGCTCTCAATTTCCAGGCTTTGATGCGTGCTGACGATCTGGCGAATGGCGGCGACCCCTGGCGCTATGTCATGCTGGTCGGGTTCAGCCACGATGGCGGCACGGATTGGACGAAGGCAAGCTGGCAGGAAGTCAACGTCGGGCCAATCCAGGATCGCGCGAATCCCACCGCTGGTTACACCCCCGTCCATGTCCAGGTCACTGCCCAGGGCGACCGCCTCACCGTCTTCATCGCCGGGCGCATGAAATGGGGCGATTGGAACCGTGAAGTAGACTTCGACATCGACAACGTTTCTTTACAAGGTCCGCCGCCCCCGCCCATGCCGGTCGATCCGCCTGTCGTGGTCATCCATCCGCCGCATCATCCACCAGCGCCGGGGCATCCCCATCCGCCCGTCGTCGTCATACCGCCGACGCAGCCACCTGTCATGGCCCCGCCCATGTGGCCGCCCATCGTCCCACCGCAATTGGTCTGCGACGGCCCCAACCTGCTGGCGAACGGCAACTTCGAATACGGATTCGCACCTTCTGGCACGGGCAACTACTGGGCGGCCTATAACAACGGCGGCGGCGCCAACTACGGCTACTATGATGACACCTGGGCACCCGTCGTCGCCGAAGGCAAGCATGCTCAGCTTCTGGAAATCAATAGCAAAGGCGTCACCCCACAGGCCGACCGCTGGATCGGCGTCTACCAGCCGATGTGGAACCTGAAGCCGGGCGCAACGTATCAACTCAGCTTCAAGACCATGATCCGCGAGGAAGCCGCCCACGCCGACGAAGATGCTGGTCGCTACGAAGTCCACTGGGGCTACCGCGCTGGCCCCTGGCCCATCGCCAATGTAGGCGACTTGACCAGCAAGACCGGCGTGCCGGTCTCTGGCATCTCCGCCCGCACCTCGCCAAGTAGCTACAGCAGCTATACCACCACTTTCGTCGCCCCGAATAACCAGATCGTGCTCTACTTGCTGGGCCTGAAGAAGTGGGCCACGCCAGATCGGGAGGTCGATTTCGACTTCGATGATGTGCAGCTACGGCCGTGCCGGTCGACGGGCGGCGTCATGCCGCCTCCGCCCCCGCCGAACGTATGCAAGTACATGGTGGTCAAGGGTGACACGCTGAGCGCCATCGCCAAACGGCATCACACCACTGTAGCCCAGCTGGCGAGAGCCAATGGTCTGCACAAACCCTATGTGATCCACCGGCGCATGGTCTTAATCGTACCCTGCAAACAAGGGCATGTCGCCATGAGCCATCCCCATGATGATGGCCATGCCTACGCTGCTCCCGCCGATGCCTGCGCCCAGTGCGCTGAAGCACACGGCGGCGCCCGCATCCATATCGTCAAGCGCGGCGAAACCCTGAGCCAGATCGCCGCCAAGTATGGTTGCACGGTGAAAGCCCTGCGTCAGTTCAACAACATCCGCAACGTCAACCGCATCCGTCCCGGCCAGCAAATCCTCATCCCAGCCTGAGCCATGCCCGACTTCAGCTGGCAAAGCAAGCCCCCGCCAACCGGCGGGGGCTTATTGTTTTGCCACCCAATAGGGGTGGAAGAGACCGGAACTCTTGCCCCACTTCATCCGTCAAGATAGATCATGCACCCTTTGTTTTTCCTTCGCACCTGGCTGCGACCGGCCTTCGTCCTCTGCCTGCTGGCCTCCTATCTCCTCAGCGCCTGCGCACCCTCGAATCGCATCGGTCCGCGCCCTGCGCCTGACGTCCTCGGCTCGGTCGAAGTCTATTTGCAACGCTACCAGCCGGGGCCGACCCCGCGCGTTTTCCAGACCACCCGCCTCTTCGACCGCCACGGTCGACTCCTGGCCGCACGCTGGGAAGAAGGACGGCGCACGTGGATCCCCCTCGGCCGCGTCTCCCCACATCTCATCGACGCCACCATTTCCACCGAAGACCGCACCTTCTACGCCAACCCTGGCATCGATCCCGCCCGCATCGCTGGCGCCGCTCTGCAAAACGTCCAGGAAGGGCAGATCCTATCCGGCGGCAGCACCATCACCATGCAGCTCGCTCGCAACCTCTTCCTGGGGCCGGACGAGCGCTACGACCAGAACATGGATCGCAAGCTGCTGGAGGCCGGCCTGGCGCAAGAATTGACCTTGCTTTTCAGCAAAGACGAGCTGCTCGAAGCCTATCTCAACCTGCTCAATTACGGCCATCTGGCTTATGGCCCTGAGGCCGCGGCCCAGGTCTATTTCGGCAAACCCGCCAGCGACCTGACCCTGGCCGAAGCCACCCTCCTGGCTGGCATCCCCCAGCGCCCGGCCGATCTCGACCCCTTCCAGAACTTCGATGCCGTCAAAGCCCGGCAGCACACCGTCCTCGACCTGATGGCGCGCCACGGCTACCTTACGCAAACCCAAGCCGACGCCATCTACGCCCAGCCGCTCACGCTCAACCCCGACGCCTCTTTCACGGCGGCGAAAGAGACAGAACAGACCCTGGCGCCGCATTTTTCTCAGTATGTCTTCGAGGAACTGGATGCCCGTTTTGGCCCTGGCGCCTCTTTGCGCTCCGGCTTCCAGGTCACCACCACCCTCGATCTAGACATGCAAACCCTGGCCCAGAACCTCGTCACCCGAAAAGTGGCCGAGCTACAGCCCAAATACGACCTCAGCAATGCCGCCCTGGTGGCGCTTTGGCCCGGCGGCGATGGGGCCGCAGCCAACGAAATCCTGGCCCTGGTGGGCAGCGCCGACTTTGCCAACCAGGCCATCTCCGGCCAGGTAAACGTCGCTGTCAGCCCGCGCCAGCCCGGCAGCGCCATCAAACCCGTGCTCTACGCTGCGGCGCTGACCGAGAATCTCGTCAGCCCCGCCACCGTCCTCTGGGACATCCCTGTCACCTACACCGTCGGCAGCGGGCGCATTTACAAACCTGTCAACTACGATGGCAAATTCCACGGCCCCGTCACCGTGCGCACGGCTCTGGCGAATAGCTACAACATCCCCGCCGTCAATCTGCTCGACGCCATCACGGTCGCGCGCATGTTGGGAGTGGCGCAGGCGATGGGCATCCACAGTCTGACCGGGGATGCACAACGCTACGGCCTCAGCCTGACGTTGGGCGGCGGCGAAGTCACCCTCCTCGATCTGACCGCCGCCTATGCCACCCTTGCCAACGGCGGCGCCTATGTCCCTCCTCGCTCCATCTTGCAGATCAGCGACGCCCTGGGCCGCCCTCTTGATCTTGACCCCCCTGTCCCTACCCAAGTCATTTCGCCTGCCGCCGCCTTTCAGATCACGGACATCCTGAGCGACAACGCCGCGCGCACGCCCGCGTTCGGCGCTAATAGTTTGCTCAAGCTCAGCCGGCCGGCAGCGGCCAAGACAGGCACCACCACCGATTTCCGGGACAACTGGACGGCGGGTTATACGCGCTATCTGGTGGCAGGCGTGTGGGCGGGAAATAGCGACGGACATCCCATGCGCAACACCAGCGGACTCACTGGCGCCGCGCCCATTTGGCACGACTTCATGGAAGCCGTGCTCACCCAACCAGCCTTTCTCCCCACCCTCCAGGCCCCAGCCGACCCCGGCGCCTGGGCCTTCACCCCGCCAGCAACGGTGGAACAACGACCGGATTGCCCGCCCGGCCTGGCCTGTCGCGCGGGCGGCGACTACTTCAGCCAGGAGTGGTTGGTCGCGGCGGGAGACAGAGGTCCGCTGGCCGACAGCGTCGCGGCTGTCCCCACCGCTCCAGTCTACGTCGATCGCGGTCAGGGGCCAGCCTGGGCGGCCTATTGCCAGACAGAGCCGGCCGCTGCTCGATCTGTACTCAAACTCCCCGGCGCTTTGGGTCTGCCGCCCCTCTCTGGCGACCAACCACCGACCACCACCACTAGCCAACGCCAACAGATGCAGGCGCTGGCGTGGGCGTTAGGCCATCCCACGGCGGTAAATCTGGGACCATGCGAAGCGCTGGTGACGACGGCGCCGCAGGCATTGGCGATGAC
Source organism: Chloroflexota bacterium (assembly GCA_041918515.1). Lineage (GTDB taxonomy): Bacteria > Chloroflexota > Anaerolineae > J102 > J102 > SSF26. Next base: position 22,897 of record JAYRVO010000152.1, read on the forward strand.
GCCCGAGCTGGCGGGAGCGCAGGTCTTGATCGACCTGGCCGCGGCCCTCGACCCCAACGCCGGGCCGGTGGCGGGCGCGATTGTGGCTCCCGTTGCCATAACTGCACCCAGTGCACCTACTATCCCCCAGCGTTACACGCTCGCCCTCCCGGTCAGCCACCATGCCGATTGTCCTGGCAACTACATCGTGGGGCAGGTGCTCAACTACGAAGGCGCGCCGGTGGCGGGCATCCACATCACGTTGGTGGATCAGTGGGGCAACCGCGCCGACGCCATCAGCAAGAGTGGCGAGAGCGATTTCGGTCGTTACGACTTTCCCATCAATAACTTTGCCAACCAGTATACATTGACAGTGGTAGACGAGGCCGGCAACGCCATCGGTGCGCCGGTGGTGGTAGATCATCTGCAAGGCGCCAGCGGCCAGGCGTCGTGTCATACGGTGACGTGGGTGGGGGGATGAAAGTATGGTACTTTGTTTGGTCGAAATTGCATGATAAGGGATACACTCAAGCCACCAGGTCACTCGATTGCTAGGCAAAATCGCCTTTTGCTGCTAAAATAAAGCGGTTAGAGCGTTCAAGCGCTCCGACTGTTGGCAACCGAGCATAGCATCGTTGAGATTTACCTCTCCCTGTCGCGCCAGCAGAAGACGTGTAGGGGTGATGGAGAGCAATGTTCATGAGGAGGCGTTCATGCAAACTATCGACCTGCGCAAAGAGTTGAAATATCTCTATGCGCCCTCGGCCAGGCAGCCCGTGCTCGTCGATGTGCCCGAATTCCAATTTGCCATGGTCGATGGCGCCATCGAACCCGGTCAGACGCCCGGTGTGTCGCCCGCGTTTCAGCAAGCGCTCGAGGCGCTGTACGGCATCTCATACACCCTCAAATTCGCGGCGAAGCAGCGCAAAGAAAACCCCGTCGATTATCCGGTGATGGCGTTGGAAGGGATGTGGTGGGTGGAACATGGCCAATTCGATATCAGGAACCCCGGCAATTGGCATTGGACGGCCATGATCTTGCAGCCTGACTTCATCACGCCGGAAATGTTCGCCGAAGGCATCGCCCAATTGCGCAAGAAGCGGGGCGATAGTCCGGGGCTGGCGCGCCTGCGGCTGGAGCGATTCCGCGAGGGACTTTCGGTGCAGATCATGCACATCGGCCCGTATAGCGCCGAACCCGCCACCGTCGCCAAATTGGGGGCCTTCGCCCGCGAGCAAGGCTATCTCATGCAGGGCAAGCACCACGAGATCTACCTGGGCGACCCCCGGCGAGCTGCACCTGAGAAGTTGAAGACGATCCTGCGCCATCCCGTCCAAAAAGGCGATTGACCGCAGATCATCGCGAACACAACACTGCTGGTCGTGCGGCTGTTCCGGGCCAAATACTTGCTCTCCGGCCAACCTTTCTCGCCCAGACGCTATTTCAGCGTCTTGTTTGGGCAAACGTAGTTACGATGATCCAAATACACTGCTCATGACAATAGAAACCAACCCCACCATTCCCGAAAACCCATTGCACGCACTCGTCTTCGACCAGCTTTCGCCGGCGATGCGCGAAGCGTGCGCCCGCGCCGGCTGGTCCAGTCTGATGCCCGTCCAGGCCAGGGCCATCCCCTACCTGCTGGCCGGACGCGACATGATGATCCAGGCCCGCACCGGCAGCGGCAAGACCGGCGCCTTCCTGCTCCCTTTGCTCGAGCGACTGGACCCTGGCCGCCCCGTTTGCCAGGCGCTGATCCTGACCCCCACCCGCGAACTGGCCTACCAGGTGTGGCGCGAGGCTGAGACACTGTGTGCGCCGGCCGGGTTCAGCACCGTCGCCGTCTATGGCGGCGTCGGCTATGGCGCGCAAACGCAGGCCCTGCAGCAGGGCGCCCACATCGTCGTCGGCACACCTGGCCGCGTGCTCGACCATCTCCTGCGCCGCTCGTTCTCGCTCGAGCACCTGCGCACCCTGGTGCTGGACGAGGCCGACCGCATGTTATCGATGGGTTTCTACCCCGACATGATTCGCGTCCGGCGGCATCTTCCCAACCGCCGCGTCCATGCCTGCATGTTCTCGGCCACCTTCCCCAGCTATGTCATGCGCACGGCGGCCGAGTTCATGGCCGCGCCCGAATTCCTCTCGCTCAGCCAGGATCACGTTCACGTCAGTGAGACCGAGCACGTGTTCTATGTCACCCCCGGCATGGACAAGGATCGCGGCTTGGTGCGCATCATCGAGATCGAAAACCCCGCCTCGGCCCTTATCTTTTGCAACACCCGCCAGCGCGTCCACTACGTGGCCGTGGTGCTCCAGCGCTTTGGCTACGACGCCGATGAACTGAGCGCCGACCTTGCCCAAAAAGACCGCGAGCGCGTGTTGGATCGTGTGCGCCAGGGCAGCCTGCGCTTTCTTGTCGCCACCGATGTCGCCGCCCGCGGGCTGGACATCCCCGAACTTTCGCACGTCATCCAATACGAGCCGCCGGAGGATATCGAAGGCTACATCCATCGCGCTGGGCGCACCGGGCGGGCGGGTGCGACTGGCGTTGCCATCTCACTCATCAGCATCGTGGAAAAAAACCAGCTCGATCGCATCGCCCGTCGCTACGAGATCGACATGATCGAGCGTCCCCTGCCCACCGACGCCGACGTGGAAGCCGTCGTGACCGAGCGCCTGATCGCCCACCTGGAGGCGCGTTTGCGCGATCGCGACAAACTACAGGCCGAACGCAGCCTGCGCTTCATCCCTCTGGCCCGCAGCCTGGCCGAGAACGAAGAAGAATCGGCCATCATGGCCATGCTGCTGGACGACTATTATCAGCAATTGCTGCACGCGCCGGTGGCGCAGCCACCCGCGCAGGCTACTCCAACCGCTGCTCCGGCCGCAAAAAGCAATGACGGCCGGGGACGGGCCAGGCGGCGCGACCGATCGAGACCCTAAAGGTTTCCCAAACCTTTAGGGTCTTGGTTTCCGGCCAGGCGGCGCGACCGATGGAGACCCTAAAGGTTTCCCAAACCTTTAGGGTCTTGGTTTGTATTTGACTTTCTCTAAGGGGTGTGGGACAATCGCCCTTCGGTAACGTTGCCGGTAAGGATACCGGACTCTTATCTGACTTTTCCGAAAGGCGACATGCGACACAAGCGCAACGCGATCACGATTCAGGATGTAGCAAAAACGGCGGGAGTCTCTGTCTCGACCGTCTCGCGTGTTTTGAATGGCAAGGTCGATGTGGCGCTGGATACGCAGCAGAAAATCCAAGAGGTTATTGACCAACTGGGCTACACATCCAACCTGGCGGCGCGCAGCATGCGCGGCAGCAAGATGAACCTCATCGGCCTCATCTTGCCCGATGTGGCCTATCCCTTTGCTATCGAGGTGATGAAGGGCGTCAACCGGGCCGTAGCTGTTTCCGATTTCGATTTGCTCATCTACACCACGGGTGATGTACGCAAATACGAAACCGCCTCGCGTGAACAAAAGTATGTATCTTTGCTGAACAATGCCATAACGGACGGTGTTATCATTGTCGCCCCTGTGGCAGCCGAATTCGCCACCGTGGCGCCCATCGTGTCCATAGACCCGGCGGTCGTTAATCCCTCTTACCCGGCAATTCACGCCACCAATTACCAGGGCGCCCTGGATGCCATGCGATATTTGCTGGACTTGGGACATCGTCGCATCGGCTACATTTCTGGTCGCCCTGAACTGCAAAGTTCGATTCGACGGCTGATGGGTTATCGTGATGCGCTCGAACAAGCCGGGATTGGTGTCGACGAATCTCTCATTGCAGCCGGAGATTACACCACTGAAACCGCGGTTATTTGTACGCGACGACTGCTGGCGCTGGATAATTCACCGACGGCGATTTTTGCCGCTAACGATCAGTCAGCCATTGGTGTATTGCAAGTTGCGAATGAGATGGGACTGAGAATTCCTGATGATCTGTCGGTCATTGGTTTTGATAATATTCCAGAGGCGGCGTACCTTAATCTTACAACTATCGATCAGTGTATTACCGAGATGGCATATATCGCCGCAAAAATGCTTTTTTCTTTGATCAATGGCGATAAATTGGACGAAAAGATTGTGAAGATGCAGACACATCTCGTGATCCGCGGCTCGTGCCGTCATCTTGTCAATTCTGCCCTGAGAATAGGACGCGGATGAACGCGGAGGAACGCGGATACGGCTATTGATTTGTCATGCGCTGTGGCGCCAAGCCCGGCTGCCAAACTGCTTAGTAAGGAGGCTCATTTCAACGACTCAAATTCTCACGCACCCACTCAGATTGTCGATCCAATCGTATTTGTTCAATGATCCGGAAGCCCAGACCCAAAAGATTCCCGAAACCTTTAGAATCTGGGCTGTCATCGCAACGTATTGAACAGGTACATCCAACCTACCCATCACAGGAGAAGTAAAATGTCTCGCAAGATTTACCCGATACTGAGCGCCCTACTCATTGCGGCTTTCGTACTGACTGCTTGCGGTGGCGCCGCCACCCCAGCCCCTGCCGCCCCCAAGCCGACGGAAGCCCCTGCAGCCGCTCCCGCTCCGACCGAAGCACCCAAGCCAGCGGCTGGCAAGACCGTCCTGAACGTCTGGTCCTTCACGAACGAGATCAACACCATGGCCATCGCGTACGAGGGCAAGCACCCGGATGTGCAAGTCAAGTACACCATGATCCCAATGACCAACGGCGAATACCAGACCAAGCTGAAGGCTGCCCTGGGCACCGCCGATGCGCCCGATGTGATCGCACTGGAAGCCTCGTTTGTCAAGAGCTACGTGGAAAGCAAAATGCTGGCCGACCTGGGTGACCTGCTCCCTGTGGCCAAGGCCGCGAACGTCTATTCCTTCGTAACCGATGTGGGCACCGACGCCGGCGTAACCAAGGCCTATGCCTACCAGGCGACCCCTGGCGCCCTGTTCTATCGCCGCAGCCTGGCCAAGGAATACTTCGGCACCGATGAACCGGCCAAGATCCAGGAACTGCTGGGCGACATGGACAAATACGCCGCTGCCGCGGAAGTCATCAAGACCAAATCTGGCGGCGACACCTACATGGTCGCTTCCCCTGGCGATTTCATGAACCTGTTCTATGCCAACCGCACCCAGCCCTGGGTGGTTGATGACACTCTGACCGTCGACCCAATGGTGGAGAAGATGGTTGATACGGCCAAGACCTTCCGCGACAAGGGTTACGAGGCGCAGGCCCAGCAGTGGCAAGAGGGTTGGTTCGCCGGCATGAACGACAGCCTGGTGGACGCCAACGGCAAGGCCAAGAAGATATTCTCCTACTTCCTGCCGACCTGGGGCCTGCCCTACGTTCTGGCGCCGAACGCCAAGTCCAAAGATGGCAGCCATGACACCACGGGTGACTGGGGCGTCATCACCGGCCCGCTGCCCTACCAATGGGGCGGCACCTGGTTGGGCGCCATCAAGGAGACGCCCAACATGGACCTGGCCAAGGACTTCATCAAGTTCGCGACCCTGGATGAGGAGAACCTGACGAATTGGGCCACCGGCGTCTACACCAACGACTACCTGAAGGCCATTGACCCGAACGTGGCGCCGGATCAGAAGCAGGCCGCGGGCGACTTCGTTTCGAGTCAGAATGTCGTCAACAAGATCATCCCTTCGTTCGACAATTCTGACCTGAGCAAGTTCCTGGCTGGGCAGAACTCCTACGCCGGCTTCGCCGAGGCCGCGCCTTCGGTCAATGCCAAGCTGATGCAGGGTTCCGATGACGCCATCCAGCGCGCGCTGAATGACCCGCTGAACCAGTATCTCGAAGGCAAGATCACCAAGGACGAGATGTGGAAGGCGTGGAAAGACGGCGTCCGCGTCGAGTTCCCCGACCTGACCATCAACTAATCTGGTTGACAGTCTCCGATGGGTTAGTGTACCTTTTGCGAGATACACTAACCCATCTGCGGAGTATGAGCATGGTACACTCGCGAAGAATCCGGAAAGACCACTATGGCTATCTTTTTCTTCTTCCCTTTATCCTCGCCTTTTTGATCTTCGGGCTGTATCCGGTTATCAACACTGTGTGGTTGAGCTTCACAAACACCACGCTGATGGGGGCGAGTGCGAAGTTCGTCGGTTTGAAGAACTACACTCGACTCTTCGCTGATAAAACGTTCCTGACGGCGGTTGGGAACACCTGGTTGGTCTGGATACTGAACTTCATCCCCCAGATCGGCATCGCCATGCTGTTGTCGGTATGGTTCACCAACGCCCGGCTACGCATCAAAGGCGTCGGGCTTTGGCGCGCCCTGTTCTATCTGCCCAACTTGCTCATGCCGGCGGCAGTGGCCTCCCTGTTCTTCAGTCTTTTTTCCTACTACGGCCCGGTGAATCAATTTCTGGTTCAAGCCGGCGTCATGTCCGAGGCCAAGCACTTTTTGGCGGACCCGACCATCGCCCGCGGGCTGGTCATCTTCATCCAGTGGTGGATGTGGTTTGGCGTCACGATCATCATCCTGATGGCCGGGATGACCTCTATCCCGCTGCACTTGTATGAAGCTGCCATGGTGGACGGCGCGTCCGCGTTGCAGATGTTCACCCGCATCACGTTACCCCTGCTGAAACCGATCTTGATTTACGTGTTTGTCACGTCCATGGTCGGTGGTATGCAAATGTTCGACATCCCCTTTTTGTTGACCGATGGCCGAGGTTCACCCAGCAGCTCGATTCTGACCAACAATATCCTGATGTATCTGAAATTCAGCAGCGCTCAGGGGCATATCGGCGCGGCTTGCACCGTCGGCGTCACGGTGTTCATCATGACCTGCCTGTGCGCTTTGGCGATCTTCTACTTCTTGCGCGACAAAGACAGCAAATAGCCAGGACTTCAGAGACGATTAGGAGCAACCGGACATGTCCTACAAATTCTCCTCCAACCTACTGCGTGTATTGATCTACGCCTTTCTGGCTGTCCTCATGCTGATCACCCTGACCCCGATCTGGATGCTGCTGGTTAATGCGACCCGCTCCACCGTCCAGATTCAGCAAGGGTTGAGCTTCCTCCCCAGCACCCACATGTTTGAGAACTACGGCATTTTGGTGGGCCGGGGCCTGAATCTGCCGCGCGGGTTCATCAACAGCACCTTTTTGGCGGTGGCTGTGACGGTGGTGAGCGTGTATTTTTCGCTCCTCACCGCGTACGCCATCGTCGTCTACGACTTCGCCGGCAAGAAGCTGTTCTTCAACTTCATTTTGGTGCTGGTCATGCTCCCCCTGCAACTGTCCATCGTGGGGTTCTTTCAGTATATGTCGCGGCTAGGGCTGGTTGACACATACATCCCCCTGATCCTGCCCGCCATTGCTTCCGCCGGCGCCGTGTTTTTCGGCAAACAGTACCTGGAGTCGGTCGTCATCGGCGATCTGATCGACGCCGGACGGATAGATGGCGCCAGCGAACTGGCGATTTTCCATCGGGTGATCATGCCGATTGCCGTGCCAGGGGCGTTCACGATGGGCATCTTCGCCTTCGTCGCTTCCTGGAATAACTTCTTCACTCCCTTCATCCTCATCTCGTCCATCGAAAAGTACACCCTGCCCATGCTGGTGCAAACGTTGCGGGGCGATGTTTACCGCACCGAGTACGGCAGCATCTACCTGGGGCTGGCCTTCAGCGTCTTGCCCATCATGATCATCTATGCGCTGTTCTCGCGCTACATCGTCAGCGGCATCGCCATGGGCTCGGTGAAGGAATAGCGGCAGGCCGGACTTGACCTGCTGTGGCTGACGCGTACCCACGCAAACAATAGGAATATTCATGCTCACACCCACGCAACGCGCTCGCTCCCTGCTCGCCCAGATGACTCTGGACGAGAAACTCGCCCAAATCAGCGCCGTCTGGATGCACGAAGTTCAAGAGCGCAAGGACTTTTCGCCCACCAAAGCCGGCAGTTTACTCCAACACGGCATCGGGCAGCTTACGCGCACTGCCGGGGATTCCACCCTCGAACCCGCGGCCGTGGCGCGTTTCAACAACGCCCTGCAAAGCTACCTCGTCAACCAGACCCGGCTCGGCATCCCGGCCATCGTCCATGAGGAGTGCTGCGCCGGCTACATGGGGCTGGGCGGCACGATGTACCCGCAAATGGTGGGACTTGCCAGCACCTTTCGGCCTGAGCTCGCCGCCCAGATGACCGCCGAAATCCGCAAGCAAGTGCGCGGCGTCGGCGCGCATCAAGGGCTGGCGCCGGTGCTCGATGTCGCCCGCGATCCCCGCTGGGGGCGCACCGAGGAGACCTTTGGAGAGGATCCCACCCTCGTCAGTCACTTCAGCGTCGCCTACATCAAGGGACTACAAGGTGATCTGGCCGACGGCGTCATGGCCACCGGTAAGCATTTTGTCGGCCACAGCGCCTCGCAGGGCGGGCAAAACTGCGCGCCCTCGCGTATCGGCGTCTCCGATCTGTGGGATGTTTACCTCGCGCCCTTCCAGGCCGCCATCCGCGATGCGGCCATCGCCTCGATCATGAACGCCTATCCCGAGCTCGACGGCGAACTGGTGGCTTCCTCGCGGCGCATCCTCACCGATCTGCTGCGCGGCACGCTCGGCTTCGATGGGCTGGTGGTTTCCGACTACGAAGCGATCCCGATGATCCATACGTATCATCGCGCGGCCGCCACCGCCGCCGAGGCCGCCTGCCGCGCACTCACCGCCGGCATCGATGTCGAGCTGCCAACCCGCAACTACTACGGCGATCCGCTGCGCGCTGCGCTTGCAGCCGGCGAGATCGGCATCGAGTTTGTGGACACGGCTGCCGAGCGCATCTTGCGCAAGAAGGCCGAGCTTGGCCTTTTCGAGAATCCGTTTGTGGATGAAGGCCGCGTGCTTGAGCTTTTCGAGACGCCCGATCAACATGACCTGGCCCGCGCGCTCGCCCGCCAGAGCATGGTGCTGCTCAAGAATAACGGCGCGTTGCCGCTCAACCAGGCGGTCAAATCTCTGGCGCTCATCGGCCCGAACGCCGACGAAGGGCGCAACTTCCTCGGCGACTACAGCTATGCGGCGGTGGTGGATCTGCTGAACGTGCTGACGCCGCCCGCTTCACAGTTCGAGGACATTGACTGGGCGCATATGGCACAGTTCGGCGTGAAGACGCCTTCGCTGCTAACGGCCCTGAAAGCTGCTTTGCCGGAGGCCGAGATTCACTATGCGCGCGGCTGCGACAACCTGGCCGACGATGAATCCGGGATCGCGGCGGCCGTTCAGGCTGCCGCGTCCGCCGATGTCGTGGTGCTCGCACTCGGCGACCGCGCTGGTTTGACCCCCCCCTGCACCGTCGGCGAAACCCGTGACAGCGCCGACCTGCTGCTGCCCGGCGTGCAAGAGAAGCTGGCCGCGGCGATCCTGGCCACCGGCAAACCGGTCATCGTCGTCCTGATCACGGGACGGCCGTATGCGATCACCGGCATCGCCGAGCAGGCGGACGCGATCCTCGAAGCCTGGCTCCCCGGCGAAGAAGGCGCGGCGGCGATCGTGGAAACGCTGCTGGGTGAAAACAATCCCGGTGGGAAGCTGCCGCTGACTTTCCCGCGCCACGTGGGCCAAACGCCGATTTATTACAACCACAAGCCGAGCGCTGGGCGTTCCAATTGGTGGGTGAATTACGTGAGCGTGGACGCCAGCCCGCTTTACCCGTTCGGTCACGGCCTGAGCTACACGAGCTTCGACTACAGTGAGTTTGCGCTCGCCAGGACGGAGGTCGCGGCCGGGGAAACGTTGGACGTCTCGATCAAAGTCACCAACACGGGCCGCGTGGCCGGCGATGAGGTCGTGCAACTCTACGTGCAGGATGAATACGCCAGCCTCCCGCGGCCGGTGCAGGAGTTGAAGGGCTACATTCGGTTGGCCCTGGCGCCGGGCGAAAGTAAGACCGTCACCTTCCACCTGCCTGTCAATCAATTGGCGTTCTACGACACCGATCTGGCTCTGGTGGTTGAGAGCGGCTCGTTCAAGGTGATGGTCGGCGCATCCTCGGCCGATATTCGTGGCGAGGGCGGATTTGAAGTCATCGGGGAAAAAAAGGCCGTGATCCGAGATCGCGTGTTTGTGTGCCCGGTTTCCATAGCCACTCCGACTTATTGAGAACAGACGCTTTATTTGAACTGCACCCCTGCTTGTCGAGATAGTTGGAAGTAGAAGTTCACGTTGCCCCCCAAACTGGCTCACGCAAAGCCGCTAAGACGCAAAATTTTTATGTTTTCTTGGCATCTTTGCGCCTTTGCGTGAGATAAAAAAGCACACAGTTACAATTGGAATCTTTGGGATAGATTGCGGTAAAATATAGTCATCATTGCCGATCAATCGCTATCAGCCTGCCGGAGAGAGGCCGCTGTGCACGATTTGCGATTTCGTCTGTTTGGGTTTCTGGAATTGCACGCGGGCGCGCAGGCGCTGCCCAAGCCGCCCACGCTCAAATCGCAATCGCTGCTGGCTTATTTGCTCGTCCATCGCCAGCAGCCCCACCCGCGCGAATACCTGGCCGAGATGTTTTGGGGTGACCGGCCAGAAGAAAAGGCCATGCACTCGCTGGCCACGTCCCTCTGGCACATTCGCCGCTGCCTGGGCGATGGTCTGATCCTCAGTGACCAGCGCACGGTCCAATTCGACCCGCAGGCTGATCTCTGGCTGGACGCCGATGTTTTTGCCGCCCTGGCCGCCAGCAAAGACCTGGTCCATTTGCGCGAGGCAACGGCGCTTTATCGAGGCGAATTCCTGGCGGGCTTCTACGATGACTGGGTGATCAGCGAGCGCTATCGGCTCGAGCTGCTGCACGTGGAAGCCTTGGCGCGGCTGATGGCCGGATGCGAGGCGCAGGGCGACCATGAAACAGCGCTGGCGACGGCTTTGCGGCTGCTCGAATGCGACCCGCTGCGCGAGGACGCCCACCGCCTGGCCATGCGCGCCTATTGCCATTTGGGCCAGCGCAACGCCGCCCTCGACCAATACCGCCGTTGCCAGGAGGTCATGCAAAAGGAATTGGGCGCCGAACCCATGCCCGAAACAGTCGAGCTTTACAAAAACATTCGGGCTGGGCGATTCGCCATCGCCCCCACGCCCATCGCCACTCTGCCCGCGCCGCCTGCCCAACCGCCCGCCGCCGGTCTACATCCACTCGACGCCCTGGCCCGTGGCAAGCTGGTGGGTCGCGAGCGGGAAATGGCCCGCCTGCAAGCGCATTGGGTGGCGGCGAAGGCAGGCCGAGGGTTGCCGGTGCTCATCCGGGGCGAGGCCGGCGCCGGCAAGACGCGACTGGTCGAGGAATTCAGCCAGCGGGCGGGCTGGCAGGGCGGCAGGGTGCTGTGGGGGCGCAGCTTCGAGTTCGAGCGCATCCTGCCCTATCAGCCCGTGGCCGAGGCCCTGCACTCGGTGGCGCCCCTGCTCTCGGCAGACGAGCTGGCCACGTTCCCGGCCTGGGTGCTGGGCGAAGTCGCACGCCTGGCCCCGGAAATCGGCGAGCTGCGCCCGGATGTGCGCGCCCCTGCCGCTCCCGACCACGAGCGTCTCTTCGATGGCGTGGCCCGCTTTCTGGCCGAGCTATCGAGTCACGGCCCGATCCTGATCGTGCTCGAGGATTTGCACTGGGCCACCGAGCCCACGCTGGAAATGGTGCATCATCTGGCGCAGCGGCTGGCAGGACGCCCGGCCATGTTGCTGCTCACCTTCCGCCCGGAAGCCCTGGCCCCCGACCATCCCCTGAGTACGATGGCGCGACGACTCGACCGGGCAGGATTGGCCGAGATCATGCCGTTGCCGCCGCTGACGCGGGCCGATGTGGCGCAGTTCGTGGCCGAGATGTCGGGGCGGGGCGAAGAAGCGCGGGCGCTGGCCGAAAGGTTGTATCAGGAAACCGAGGGCAATCCTTTCTTCCTCCGGCAGGTGATCAAGGCACTGTTCGAGGCAGGGGCGTTGCGGCTGGAGGGGGGCGTTTGGCAGGGTGACTTTGGGCAGGTGGCGCGAGCGAAGTTCCCGTTGCCCGCCACCTTGGGTGAAGCGATCCTGGCGCGGGCTCGTCGTGTGCAGCCGGAAACGCAGGAGGCGCTGGGATGGGCGGCGGTGCTGGGGCGGGAGTTCGATTTCGATCTGCTGGCGGCAGCCTGGGGCCGCCCGGCCCCAGGCCGCGATGAGGAGGCGACGCTGGCGGCCATCGATGAGCTGCTCCGGCATCGGCTGATCGAGGAAGGGACGGGGCCGCTGGGTCGGGACTATGCTTTCACGCATCACAAAATCCAGGAAGTGCTGTACGCCGATTTGTCGCAGCGGCGGCGGCAGCATATCCACGCCCAAGTCGGGGCCAGTATGGAGCGCGTCTATGCCGGTCGCACCGAAACGCTGGCGGCTGAGCTGGCCTTTCATTTCGAACAAGGCCGGGGCCATGAGCCGGCGCTGGCAGCCAGAGCTTTGCATTATCTGTGGTTGGCAGGCGACCGGGCGCGCACGCTTTATGCAGGGCAGGAGGCGGTCGATTATTATCAGCGGGCGCTCGTCGTCGCCAAAGATGCCGGGAACGACGAGGCCGCCGCTCATACCCTGCTGCGGCTGGGGCTGACGCATCACGGCGCTTATGCGTTCGAGGCGGCGCGGCAAAGCTACGACGAAGGATTCGCACTCTGGCAGCGGGCTGAGGCCGCGCGGAGGCGTGCATCCGTCCTGCCCCCGGCGCCCCATCCTTTCCGGCTGTTGTACACCTACTATCCCATCACCGTCGATCCCATCCTCGGCGATGCCAGCGTCACCCACCACGTCTTCAGCGGGCTGGTGGAGGAAAGCCCGGAGATGGAGGTGATCCCGGACGCAGTCTGGCGCTGGGAGATGTTGGACGGTGGACGGCGCTATATTTTCCATCTGCGCCCCGATGCGACCTGGACGGATGGCGCGCCGGTCACCGCCGGCGATTTCGAGTTCGCGTGGAAGCGCGTGCTGAGCCAGCGGGATGCGCCGGTCGCCCGGTTTTTGTACGAGATCGAGGGCGCGCAGGCCCTGCACGAAGGCCGGAGCGATGATCCCGACCGGCTGGGTGTGCGGGCGGTGGATGATCTGACGCTGGAAGTGACGCTGGCGACGCCGGCGGCCTATTTCCTGCATTTGCTGGCGTTGCCGGCGGCGTTTCCCATCCCCCGGCATGTGGTGGAGCGATACGGCGAGACCTGGACGCAGCCGGAACACATCGCCAGCAACGGCGCCTTCCGCCTGCTGAGCTGGCGGGCGGGCGACAAGATCGTGCTCGTGCGCAATCCCGATTATCGCGGGCGCTTCACCGGCAATGTGCAGGAGATCCATCTGCTGCTGACCGAGGCGGCGCGGGCCGACTGGCGGGTGGGGCTGGCGATGTATGAGGCAAACGAGGTCGACGCCTTGATGATCGCCAATATGCCGCAAGAAGCGTTGACCGATATCGATCTCCGTCTGCGCCCGGAACGCAAACTCCTCCCCATCTTCTACACCGTCGCCCTCGGCTTCGATGTGCGCCAGCCGCCGTTCGATGACCTGCGCGTGCGCCAGGCCCTGATCATGGCCACCGACGTGCAGGCCATTCGCATTGCCCAACGCAAGGACCATTGGGTCGTTGATCAGGGCGGCTGGATTCCGGCCGGCATGCCCGGCCACCGGCCCCGTGCCGGTCTGCCCTATGACCCCGACCGGGCGCGTCAACTCCTGGCCGACGCCGGTTTTCCGGGCGGCAAGGATTTTCCGCTCATGCGTTTCCGCTCGTTCTGGACGCCCGAAGGCAACGAAACCACGCCCACAGCGTTGGCGCAGATACGCGACGCGCTCGGCATCGAATCTGTGCTGGAGTGGAGCGAGCGCCGCAGCTATCTGGCCGACTTGGCCGCCCATCGGCCGCAGGGCTTCATGCTGGCATGGTGGGGCAATTATCCCGACCCGGATGATTGGCTGCGACACGCCATGGTGCAGATGCAGCGCTTCACCGGCTGGCAGAATCCAGCCTATGACCGCCTGGTCGAGGAGGCCCGTCGCGTGTTCGACCCCGCCGCCCGTTTGCAGCTCTACCGCCAGGCCGAAGACCTGCTGCTGCAAGAGGCATCGGTGGGGCCGCTGTTCTACCCGCACATCGCCATGCTGATGAAACCCTGGCTACAGCATTACGCCATCGCGCCCATGCAAGGCGAGCAGGGATGGAAGGGGATTGTGATTGGGGAGCATTGAGGGATGACAAGGTGACAGGGTGACAGGGTGACAAGGTGACAGGGTGACAGGGTGACAAGGTGACATGGTCGAACAATCAGTTTGCCACTTGCCACTTGCCGCCTGCCCCTTTTGATGCTTTTTTGATTGTCCGGTGCGATGCTGGCGGTATGGATGCAGCGCCGAACCAACAGCCCCACCCGCAATCTGCGACCTGCCACTTGCCCCCTGCCACCTGCACTTTCATCCTGCGTTTGCGCCTGGAATGGACGGAAGAAAGCCTGATCTGGCGCGGGTGGATCGAGCATCTGCCCAGCGGAACGCGGGCGGCGGTGCGGGATTGGGAGGATGTGCTGGCGTTTGTGCGGGGGTTTTGGGGGGAAGTAGAGGGGGAGGGAAAAGGAGGTGGCGAGGGTGAATTGGGTGGGGGTTAGTGGGACGATGTGATATACTGTCATCATCCCAGATGCAGCCCCATAGAGGGCGGAAGAGGCAGAACATGGCCCGCATTCGTTGGCAAGACCGCATTCTCATCTCTCCCGACATCCACCATGGCGAACCATGTATCAAGGGCACGCGTGTGCCAGTCGCCATGATTCTCGGCAGTCTGGCGGATGGCATGAGTGCTGTGGAGATACGCGAGGCTTATCCCCAATTGTCTCGAGAAGACATCAATTCTGCTTTGGCTTACGCTGCTGAATTGGCGCATCATGATATTCTCGCGCCTCTGCCTGCATGATGAGATGAGCAATGCGTCTCAAGGTGGATGAAGATTTGCCTGTGGTGGCAGTGCGGCTGCTGATGCAAGCCGGCTATGATGCCATAAGCGTTTTGGATCAGGGCATGGGTGGTTGGAAAGATCCAGCGCTATGGCAAGCTGTGCAAGCAGAGGAGCGATTCTTGATTACTGCCGATAAGGGCTTCGGCGATGTTCGAGTCTATCCGCCTGGGACGCATGCTGGTGTTTTACTGTTGCGACCTGACGAGGATGGCATCCGGCCTGTCTTGCAGTTGCTCGATCAGGTGCTGGCAAGCTACAGACTGGAAAGCTTGTCTGGCCTACTTGTTGTGGCGACGCCACGCGGTGTTCGCATCCGCCGTTTGTGATTTTTTGTGGGCGGCGGTGCGGGATTGGGAGGACGTGATGGCGTTTGTGCGGGGGTTTGGAGGGGAGGGAGAGGAGGGCGGAGGAGGGCGATGATGAATGAGGGCTCAGATATGGTATAATGACAGTGCAGTAATATGCGCTGATCTTGTTCAAGGAGTCTCACCGGATGCAAACCAATGTTGCTGTTTTTGAGCAAATTCGAGATTTAGTGCTGCCATTGACCGCTGAAGAACGGCTGCTGTTAATCCAGCACATTGCCACCCTTAGCTCAGCCCATGACGTTTTGGCGGCGAACCGGGATCAGCAGCAGGATCAGCTATCCGATGAGGAAGCTGCCTGGTACGCGATGCCGCTTGCACAGAAGATGCGCTATCAAGGTCAATACGTGGCAATTCATCATGGTCAGGTCATCGATTCTGATGTTGATAGACGCACTCTCTATGTGCGGGTTCGCCAACGTTTCAGTCATGCACCCATCCCAATTCTCAACGCCGCCTGGGATGAACCGCCGGTCTATGAATTTCGTAGTCCCCGCCTGGAGCGATGAGCGATGTCGTATCCTTACGATGCCACATTTGCCATACCGTTTCCTTCCTTGCCGGTTGTCATTCGGCAAATCGACGGCAGCGCCGCAACATCCGATTTAGTGGCTCTTGTTGATACAGGCGCTGATGTGACCGCAGTGCCTAGGAATTATTTACGTATGGTGCAGGCGGAGGAAGCATATACGGCACGGATTCGCAGCCACTGGGGTGAAAGTTGGCCTGTTTCGGTTTACCTGGTCGACCTCGAAATCGCCGAACAGCTTTTGCCGGCAGTCGAGGTGGTAGGCGATGATGAAACGGAAGATATTCTGTTAGGACGCAATGTGCTTAACAAGCTGACTCTGCTGCTCGATGGACCGCATGAAACGATTGATGTGCTGGCATCGGGAATTGTTGGTTTGCCGACAGGCAGAGGCAATCGTTGATGGGCGCAGATGGCTCAAGCGGCAAAAACGAAGTAGCGGTGTCATCATGGAAATCAACAAGAAGGCGCCGTTGGTAGCGCGTAAAGAGTTGTTCATCGAGGCAACGACGGCTGCTGTCTGGCAAAGGCTGGCCGATATTGGCTCGTACAGCCAGTGGCATCCCGGCGTCGATGCGATTACGCTGGACGGCCCGGTGGCGCCCGGCGCCTCGTTCGCCTTGAAGGGCGGCAGCGTGACCTGGCATGCGACTGTGCGGGTGGTGGAGCCAGAGCGGCGCCTGGAGTGGACGGGTGGAACAATGGGCGCGCAGGCGATCCACAAATGGGAACTGCGTCCGCAAGGGGATGGCACGCTGGTCATGACTGAAGAGTCATTGCAGGGCTGGCTGGCCTGGGTGTTCAAGCTGGTGAAGCCGGGATTTTTGGAAGAGACGCTGGTGGCGTCGTTGGAGGCGCTGAAGCAGGCGGCCGAGGGGTGAATGTTCTAATGCATCACGCTTGGCAGGGCATGGTATAATCGATTCTAGTCCACCTGTCGCATTGGCAGGCGCATGATTCGAGCGTCAGGTAGGCAAGTGAGATGCCCGTGACGATCTATCCTATCGACATTCCGCAAGCTGATTTGACGGCCTATTGCCAGCGCCATCACGTTCACAAGCTGGCATTGTTCGGCTCGGTGCTGCGCGAGGATTTCCGGGCAGATAGCGATGTCGATGTGTTGGTGGAGTTTGAGCCAAATGTCCGCATCGGCTTCTTGACGCTCGCGGCCATGCAGCGCGAGCTTGCAGAGCTTTTGCGGCGGCCGGTGGATCTTGTGCCGGAGTCTGGCCTCAAGCCGTTGATACGTGAGGAAGTTCTGGACAGCGCTGAGGTGCTGTATGCGGCCTGAACGGCTGTATCTCAACGACATGGTGGAGGCGGCGGATGCGATCCAGCGCTTCCTGATGGATGTGCCCACTGAGGAATCATTTTACGGGGATGAACTGCGGCAGAGCGCAGTCTTGCAAAAGCTGATCGTGATCGGTGAAGCAGCCGCACGATTGCCCAACGAATTCAAGGAACAGCACCCCGAAATCGAGTGGGTAGACATTGTGGCGTTTCGGAATATTGCTGTGCATGCCTACTTCAGCGTGGCCTGGTCGATTGTGTGGGTGACGGCAGTGGAAGATGTGCCGCGTTTGCGCCGCCGAATCATCGAGATATTGAAACACGAAGTTTGGGTTCATTGACCGGGGTGGGAAAGGTAGTCACCGCAACTTCCTCCACCCTAAGGGCGTGAAGATTACTTTGTCGGGCAATGTAGGCGACGACGCCAAGCCGTATCAAGAAAAGGTGGTTGGCAAAGCTCTTGAAGAGGTCAAACAATGAAACGATCAGATCGCTATCTGAAAATCGTCGAGTGGAGCCAGGAAGATGACTGCTACGTGGGGCGCTGTCGGGGGCTGATGCTGGGGGGCGTGCATGGCCAGGATGAGGTGCAAGTCTATCGGGAATTGTGTGAGGTGGTCGATGAGTGGCTGGGCATTCATGAGCGTGACGGCCTTTCTCTGCCGACAACCACAGCGGGCAAGCAATACACCGGCAAATTCGTGCTGCGGATCAGTTCGGATCTGCACGAGCGTCTTTCTGTCAGGGCTGTGTTGGAAGGGGACAGCCTGAACAATTATTGCAGGAAGGTGCTGGAAAAGGCAGCATGAAACGTTGGGAGTGTTGAAGAAGGCGGAGGGAAGGGATAGGGGTTTTGGCGGGAACGGCGCACTCGTGAAGTAACGAATGGTCGGAGATCGTTGGCTGCCAGGCGCGCGGCGCACGGGTTGAGATGGAGATGGGCGCTGAGGAGGAGTTTTGTGAAAATTGGGGGCGGGGAGGGCGAAAATTTGATAATTTTTTGATAGGGAGGTGCTACGCTAGGAGTGTTCCCAATAGATGTTTCGATGGTGTTTTCACGCAGGAGGTTTGTCATGAATACAACATGGTCACGGACCCACACATGGGGCCTCTTAGCGATCACCCTCGGTATTTGTGCCGGCGGCTATGTAGTAACCAGAAGCCACCAATTGGCAGGCTGGTTGTTTTCACTACTGCTTCTCGTCTTATTTCTGGTCATCACAAGCCACGGCGTCACTGGGTTGTGGCACGGGTGGCTCATCGATGAGCGCAACAAGATGAGCCTCTCCAGACTCCAGATGTCATTGTGGACGGTCGTCGTACTCTCGGGCTTTTTCACCGCAGTCCTTGTCAACATTACACACGGAAAGACGGCAAATCCATTGGATATCGCCATTCCAACTGACCTGTGGCTTGCGATGGGCATTGCCACCACCTCTCTCGTTGGTTCTCCGTTGATACTGGCTAATAAAAAGAGGAGAAATCCCAATGCGGATGAATGGG
Source organism: Chloroflexota bacterium (assembly GCA_041918515.1). Lineage (GTDB taxonomy): Bacteria > Chloroflexota > Anaerolineae > J102 > J102 > SSF26. The sequence goes on from JAYRVO010000152.1 coordinate 41,523, forward strand.
AGAAGACGCGAACAAACCTACGTGCGCAAGGTGTTGATGAGAAGAGGATATACGATCCAATAAGCGAAAGTAAGAGCATAATTGTCGAGTATAGAGCACCTTCTGATGCCAGATTGGCCAACATATTTTGCGGAGATGAAACTGGAAATGAGGCCGTACTCGACCTGGGAAAAGTACAGATGTTCTTCTTTACCATCATTCTCGTCCTTGTCTATGGTTTTGCCGTAGGCAAGATATTCACCGGGAACCCTGAAATCATTGCATCTTTACCACTATTGAAGGATGGAGAGATCGCTCTCTTGGCGATCAGCCATGCAGGGTACTTGGCGAACAAGATTGCTCCCCATAGTCAAACGCAGTGATTAGATTCTTTTTCCTATTCTCCATACTGAAGCACGAGGCGTGTGCCTTCAGTGTCATATCTTTGTAAACGATGAGGAGTAACGAATATGAAGGCGTTTCAATTACTTTACAATGGGCCATCTGGAAAGATGGATATTGATCTATCGACGTTAGGGGCGATCGCTGACGCTCATGCTTCCACAGTCTGGGAAAATGAGCACTCGCGTGGCGAGCCGTTTCCAGTTGTCGATCTCGATGGCAGCGTTTGTGCTTATGTATTTCCCTATGCACTTGGTACGAGCACGTTTCCAGCCGACGTAATGTTGGCAGCTAGTGAGCAAGGAGGGAGCATTCAGTTCGGCGCAATCTACGTTGCGGCGTATTCGACAGAGCAGCCAGTGCTTCGCGTCGTCCATGCACTGCACCCACTATTCCTGCATGGAGAGGAAGCAGTGGAAATGGGTCGTTCGATATTGGCTACAGAGAATGCGCATCTTACCCGCATCTATTGGAGCGGTCTACACCAGGAATACTTCGAGGTCTCAACAGAAGATCGGCGTCTCTTACTCGACGTCCGCCGACTTACAACAGTAGATCCTGATGTTGCACTACGATCGGTATCCGCGTCAATGCCAGATGACCAACAAGTTAGCATCCCGCAAGTTCCCGCGCCACCTTCGCCAAAAACATTAGAACCCAAGGATGGCCCGCCAAAGTCGATACTAAAGCTTATACCGTTCGCTGAGTGCGTGCCAGCGGTGAATTGGACTTGGTGGTGTGTTCCCACCGCTTGGACCATGGCTACTTGTTACTATGATAACTGTGTCAAGGGAGTAGAAAACATTCACGGTTACGGACGACTTGTTGGTTATTGGTTCGATCATCCTAAGTCAGGTCACAACGTACCTGACTTCATCGATCAAATAATCGATCCGAAAACGGGAAACTGGAACGCCCATAAAAGCTATTCCGATTTCATCCAAAAGGCTTTTGGTTACACATTCAGCCCTCGCGACATCGCTGCTAACGCGGTAAATGACTGGGCATGGTCGGATATCACCACAGAGATAGATGCTGGACGTCCTTTTGTTTGGGGGGTACCTGATCATGCCACCTGCGCCTTTGGTTACCGAATCACAACCATCGGTGCCACTATACAGAAGTTCGTGGTACTCCATACCACCTGGGGTGACACATCACAAAGCCAGCGAGAAGAATGGCTCCATAGCAAGGGAACAGGCTTGACAGCAATCATTCCCGGCGGTGCCACAGATGGTCAGAACCTTGCACTAAGGTCTCCTGGTGGTGACGAGACGCTGTCCATCAACGTTCCTACAAAAATCACTTGGGAGATTTGGGGAAGTCAAATCACTTTGGCCGAAGTGTCAGTTTCAGGGGATGGCGGCACAACCTGGACACCTATCGCTTCAACCGCGCCCTGTATGCCGGGGATGAATAGTTGTGACTGGGTTCCAAAGATGGCAACCGACCGTGCTCGGGTGCGCATTCGTGGTCGAACTGGTAACGGCACTTACATCGCTGGGGATGGCAGCCAAAGGAATTTCAGGGTGCTGGCAGGTTCACCGCCGGTCAAATTGAAAAGTATCGCGATTGTTTCGAACTCTGAAGGACGTTTAGAGATTTTTGCAGTTGGCAGTGACACTGGCATCTACCATATTTGGCAGACAAAACCGAACGACGGGTGGAGTACTTGGAGCCGTCTTGGCGGCACTGGAGATAGAGCGAAGAGCATTACCATAGGCGAGAATGCAGACGGCAGATTGGAGGTTTTCGCCATTGGTATCGACGACGGCATCTATCACATCTGGCAGATCGTTCCGAGCGGTGGTTGGAGGGATTGGGATCGTCTCAGTGGGAAGGGCGACAAGGCAAAGAACATTATAGTTGGCAGAAATACAGATGGTAGAGTGGAGGTTTTCGCTATTGGCACTGACAGCTGCGTATATCACACCTGGCAGATCGTTCCAAGCGGCGACTGGAGCCCTTGGGATCGACTTGGCGGGGTGAGTGACAAGGCAAAGAGCATTGCAGTAGGCAAACATGCAGATGGTAGACTGGCGGTTTTCGCCATTGGCACTGACGACAACATCTATCACATCTGGCAGACTGTTCGAGGTGACGGCTGGAGCCCTTGGGTTCGATTCGGTGCGGTAAGCGACAAGGCACAGAGCATTGCAGTAGATCAGAACGCGGACGGACGACTTGAGCTTTTCATTCTTGGTGCTAATGCTGGCATCTACCATGCTTGGCAGGCAAAACCAAACGATGACGAGTGGGCCGCTTTGGCTCGTCTAGGCGGCACTGGAGATAGAGCGAAGAGCATTACCATAGGGAAGAATGCAGACGGCAGGCTAGAGGTTTTTGCCATTGGTGTCGACGACGGTATCTACCACATCTGGCAGACTCTTCCGAACAGCAACTGGAGTATGTGGACTCGCCTTGGTGAGGCTGCTGATAAGGCAAAGAGTATCGCAGTTGGTCAAAATGCCGACGGCCGGCAGGAGGTTTTTGCAATTGGATCTGATGACAGCATTTATCACATCCGACAGAAGGCACCGAACGGTGGTTGGAATGTCTGGACCATTCTTTGAGTTCAACATGACGTTACGCAGGCGGCCTGTTCCAACTCCAGATTCACAGGCGATCGAGTTAGCAACCTCGTTCATCTGGTGTAAAAGAACATGTACTATGCCTAGCTGCATCACCAACTCATCATGTATGCCTATGATGCTACGTTAATCCTTCTCCGGTGCGACACACGACGGCGACCATTTGAAAGTGCGTCGCACCGGCAAATTCGTGACATCCAAATCAACAGAGACATCCACTATGTCCACCCGAACTAAATCCCACCCTCTCGTATCACGTCGCAAATTTCTGGCTGAAGCAACTACCTTTCTCGGCGGCGGCGTTGCAGCCAGCATGCTGGGAGTAACACCTACTGGCGATTCCAGACAACTGCCCAGTGCAGGGCCTGGGCAAGGTACCGCGCAGGGAGAAGACGAGCCAATCATCTACGCCGAGAATCTGCAGCTTGGCTACGGTGCGGTTAGCCCCACCCAGCATCGCATAGGTATCCACACTTTTCTGGGTGGTTCTCCCTATGCAAGTGGCTTCGTGCTGAGCGCATCAGATTTTTCTGGAGCGGACGAAGCCGCGAAGATTGCAGCGGCTATCAATGCACTGCCGCTTGATGGTGGCATTATCTACAGCTGCGGAGGGGTGCAGTTGTTTGGCAAGGATGTTTTCCAGTCTGTGACAAAGCCAGTCAAGTTGGTTCTTCTGCCGGGTACTCACAGATTTGCAGTCAGCGCGACCATTCCTCCGGCCATCACGCTCGATTTTCAGCCAGGAGCATTTTTCTGTGTTGATATCGGGCTGACCCTGACTATTAAGGGAAATATCTGTATTGGTCAGCCACATGTTGAAATGCTCTCAGGCTTTGGTAACCGCATATGGAGACGATTCACTTCCGGCAAGGTGCTGGTTTCTCTGGCTATAATTGACCCCGAAAACTGGACCACGAGCTAAGGTGGAGGTCGGGTATACTGACCAAGACCAGGAGGTCCAGAATGATGACGAAGATCCGCCGCCGACATAGCGCCGAGTTCAAGT
>JAYRVO010000153.1:0-40282 GCA_041918515.1 Chloroflexota bacterium
CGTCACGAACGCATCCAGCCCCGTGTCCAGGAAACCATCGCCGTCTGCATCCCGGTACAGGGCCAGGGTCACGTTGGGAATCCCCGGCTCGCCCACATCCTCGATCCCATCCCCGTCCGTGTCGTACCACACGAAGTCGCCGATGGCGCTCGGAATGGCGATAATCTGGGCGCAAGCATCATCCTGGAAGTCAGGTAAGGTGGAGCCGGTGTTATCGACAGCGTTGCGGACGATGGCCAGGTTGGGCGTTCCCACCGAGCACTGCACCCGGTAGCCGAAATCTGCATCCCGGTAGCTTTGCCCATTCGTCAGGGACACTTGCTTCGGCGCATTCGCCGTGGTCAGTTCGTAGCCCGCAGGCAGGGTGCTCGGATCGACATCCACGCAGTATGTTCCGGCCACGAGATTCTGGAAAAGATAACCGCCGTTCGCCGCGGTCACCTGTGTGGCAACCGGACTTCCCACAGCCGGACACGTTCCACCGTAGAGCCGCACCGTTGCCCCGCTGATCCCCGCTTCCGCTGGGTTATTGTCAGGTAGGCCGCTCTTGTCTGCGTCGTAGAATACGCGGTCGCCGATGCTGGCCGTGCCGACCTGCTTGTAACCAAAGTCGGCTGTCAGATAGCTTTCGCCGGGAGCGATGTTCACCGTGTGCGGATCGTTGGCCGTGGTCAGCGCCCACCCACCCGGTGAGGGCGGCAGTGTGCTCTGATCTACATCCACACAGTACGCGCCAGCCGGCAAGTTGACGAAGTAGTAATCGCCGTGCGGTGATGTCGTAGTCGCTGTCGCCATTGGGCTGCCCACAGCCGGGCAGGCGCCGGCGAATAGCTTGACCTTAACGCCACCAATGCCAGGCCGCGTCCCGTCATCTGGAAGGCCGGTCCCGTTCGCATCCTGGAACACACGGTCGCCAATCGTACCCGGAGGCGCCGTTTTAATCGTGGTACACGCCTCACCGGAATCGCCGCCCGCCTTGTTCTGGTCGCCGTCATGGATCATCACCTGGATGCGATAGGTGTGACCGGGCGCCAAAGGCAGGGCGTTCACGTTCCAGCGCATCAAGGCGCTGAAGCCTTCGTCATCCACCCCGGCCGGAGGCGCTTCGCCCCCAGCCAGGTTCCAATTATTCTTAGCCGGATCAGCGTCCGGCGTCACCGAAACCTCGGCGGGGTTTTTCGTCTTGTCCACAAAGCGGACAGCGCCCTTCCAACTGCCAAAGACGTCGTGCGGCGTGATCGGTGTGCCGCCGAACTGCCAGTCGCCGGTCCTGCTGTTCGGGTCATTCGTGATGTCGGTGATGAAAAGCGCCGGCCACATCGGTCGGTTGGACTGGTCCGTGCCCGCCTGGTCGCCGGTGAGGGCCGTCGCGCCCACCTGGGGGTTCACCGCGTGATCCGCGGGTTGGACGAGCATCGGCGTGACTGCGTAGTTAGTGGTGGTGGTGCCGCCTGCCGTCTTGACCAGCACCTGGCGCACACCCAGGGTCAAGGCGTGCTCGTCGTTGTACCACACCTTAATCGTGTCGCCCGGCGCCGCGATGCCACCGCCGGTGGGATTGAACGCCCGCAAGATGTAGCTCTCGTTGAAGATCGTGCTCGTCCGTGCCTCGCTGCTCGTGTAAGGATAGCCACATGTATCTACCGCGTCCAGCGCGTCTCCAGCGGCTGGGCCAGCCGCCAGGAGGGGAACCGCAGATGGCTTCGTAACCTGAGTCTCGGTAGCTGCAAAAGCGGGGATGTTTGCACCAGCCGCAGCCGCCAACATGGTGGATGAGGTCGCTTGCAGCGCGCGGAAGCGCACGGCCACGGTCAAGCTATTGCCCGGCCCCAGGTCGCCCAAGCTCACCGTCAGGTCGCTCCAGTTGATAACGCCATCATCAGTGTTGTCATCTGACGCTGGCGTTGCATCCAGGTAGCTGAGCGTGGTCGCATCGTAGAGGTCCTGCAACGGCAGTTCGGTGATGGTCGTATTGCCGGTGTTGGTGATGCGAATGGTGAAGCTGACCGTCTGCCCAACATAGCTCGGCCCGGGCGTGGTCAACTGCTTGGAAATCTCATACTTACCGCCCGGCTGGATCTGCACACAGGCATAGTCCTGGTGGGTCGGTACAAACGTATCGTATTGGTCTCTGACGCCACTGACCATCGCCAGATTCGGCGTACCATCCGGGCACTGCGCCCGATAGCCGAAGTCCGCATCGTTGTAGTCTTGCAAAGTGGCCAACACAACTGTCTTGGGTTCATTTGCCGTCGTCAGGGCAAAGCCGGGTGGCAGTGTGTTGGCATCTACGGCCACACAGTAGGAACCGGCCGTCAAGCCAACGAAATCGTAGTTGCCATCGTTGGCGGTCGTCAGTGTCTTCTGGGGCGCGCCAGTGGCCGGGCAGGCGCCGCCGTATAGCGACACCTTGACGCCGTTCAACCCGGGTTCAGTCGCCTGCTGGACCTTGTCGCTGTTAGCGTCGTACCACACGCGGTCACCAATGCTGCCGGTAGCCGCCATCGCGATGGTGGTGCAGGCCTCGCCCGAGTCGCCACCCGTCTTGTTCTGGTCGCCGTCGTGGATCATCACCTGGATGCGATAGGTGTGACCGGGCGTCAAAGGCAAATCGGCGATATTCCAGCGCATCAAGGCGCTGAAGCCTTCGTTGTCCACCCCGGCCGGCGGCGCTTCACCCCCGGCCAGGTTCCAGTTGTTCTTGGCCGGATCGGCGTCTGGCGTCACCGTGACCACGTTGGGGGTTCTCGTCTTGTCCACAAGACGCACGGCACCCTTCCAACTGCCAAAGACGTCGTGCGGCGTGATCGGCGTGCCGCCGTGCTGCCAGTCGCCGGCCTTGCTGGTCGGATCGCTTGTGATGTCGGTGATGAAAAGCGCCGGCCACATCGGTCGGTTGGACTGGTCCGTGCCCGCCTGGTCGCTGGTGAGGGCCGTCGCGCCCACCTGGGGATTCACCGCGTGATCCGCGGGTTGGACTAGCATCGGCGTGACTGCGTAGTTAGTGGTGGTGGTGCCGCCCGCCGTCTTGACCAGCACCTGGCGCACACCCAGGGTCAAGGCGTGCTCGTCGTTGTACCATACCTTGATCGTGTCAGTAGGTGTCGCTGCACCGCCGTTGTTCGGGCTGAAGGCCCGCAGGATGTAGCTCTCGTTGAAGACCACGTTCGTCCGCGGTTCGCCGCTCGAGTAGGGATAGCCGCACGTATCGAGCGCAGGAGTGCCACCGGCCGGCGCCTGTGTGCTGAGGGGTTGAGCTTGCTGCCCGGCCGCGCTAGCTGCAGCCGCCAATGCCGTGTTCGTCGTGGCCTTCAGCGCCTTGAAGCGCACTTCCACCGCAGTCGTGGCGCCTGGCGCCAGCGCGCCCAGGCTGACCGCCAGGTCATCCCAGATGAGCGACCCATTGCTTACGGTGTCAGGCGCGGGTGTCGCGCCCACAAGCTGCAGCACCTGCGGATCATACCAATCCCGCAACGGGATGAAATCCAGGGTGGTCTGCCCCGTGTTTGTCAGCGCGATCGCGAAGCTGATCTCCTGCCCGACGTAAATCGGCCCTGCAGTCGTCAGAGTCTTGTCGATCTGCAGCTCGGGCAACAGTTCCGTGTAACAAACTTCCAGCTTGGGATGCTCGCTCGCCGTGCCATCATCGCTGCTTTTGAACTTGGTCTCGTTCTTGGGATCGGAGACCGGCGCTTCCAAGATGACGCCGAAGTTGGCGGCGGGATCGTCCACCCAGGCTTGCGCCGCGGCAGCCACGTTCCAGGTCGCCCAATAGTCTTTAGCGCCATTGACAAAGGCCTCCGAATCGAGGATCGTGCTGCTGTAGTCACCGCCGGGGTTGGTCCAATTCACCGCGGCCGCATCGTCGCTCGAGTTCCAGGTCACCTCAGCCTCGTTCCAGGAGAAAGTCACCTGGTGAGCGCTGATGGCGGAGACGTTGCCATTGACATCTTTTACCCAGAGGGAGAGGACAGCGCTGGTCACTGAGGCGTTCGCCGGCAAGCTCGACAGATCGAACTGCAACAGCGACCGCATGAGCTTGCCGCTCTCGGTCTTGACGCGCAGCTCGGGATCACCGCCTCTGCGCTCGTTGGCATTCTCCTGCTTGATGTACGCATCCTTGCCAGCTGTTTCATCGGGCTGGAGCGTCACGCAGGCGTTGCCGGCCAACGGCGCGTTCGGAGCGAGCGCGGGCGCGGCCAAACCGGTGGTGGCGGTGAGCAACGTGCTCAGGAGCAGCACGAGCACGATCACCAGTTGTAGGGAAGTTCTTGTAGTTTTCATGCGTCCTCCTCAGAAGAGCAAACGAAAAACGGAATACAGAAATGACTGAACAGGTAAAGGCGTCTGTCAGGCGCCAAACGATACTTATCTAGCTTCACTAACCATTTCACGGAGATTCCCTGTCTTGGGGGAGGGGACAGTCACCGCGACGAGTTTGAACGATACATATAGATCGCTTCTAAAATCATTATCGTTACTTCCCTCAACTCGTGTCAAGAGGCATAGCTTGCAAACAGCTTACAAATTATTGTCATGTCTTACAAAGCTTTGCTTCACGGAGACCTGACAGGTGTTGGGCTGACAGTGATCACCTTTTTGTGATAAGCTATGCCGCGTCAAACCATCTAGAGGCTAACAAGACTCTTTCTCCTGAAGACGCACGAGATAGCCAAAAGTCGCGTTGGCGGCATCCTTTCTTACGTATCCTTCCCGCCCTGTGTCCAAACCTGATCTCCCCCTCTCTCTCGAAGCCAAACTCGGCGCCCTGCCCACCACGCCCGGCTGCTACCTGATGCGGGACGGACAAGAACGCGTCATCTACGTGGGCAAGGCGATCAACCTGCGCGCCCGTGTGCGCTCGTACTTCCAGAATCAGGCCCAGCATACAACCAAAACCCGCCATCTGGTGGCCGAGATCGCCGACCTGGAGTGGGTGGTCACCACCACCGAGTTGGAAGCCCTGATCCTGGAAAACGAGTTGATCAAGCGTTTTCGTCCTCATTACAACATCCGGCTCAAGGACGACAAGCAATATCCCTACATCAAAGTGCATTGGCAGGAAGACTATCCCAAAATCTCGGTTGTGCGGCATATGCTTCCCGACGGCGCCCGCTATTACGGCCCTTTCACCAGCGGTTTCGCCGTCCGCCAGACTCTGGAGGCGCTGCGCCGGGTCTTCCCTTATCTGGATTGTGAGCGCGCTATCACAGGCAAAGATGAGCGCCCCTGTCTCTATTTCCACATCAAGCGTTGCGTGGGACCATGCATCGGCGCCGTGAACAAACATGAGTATCGGGCCGTCATCGATGGCTTGTGCCACTTTCTGGAAGGCAAGACGGACGAGGCCCTGGGCGAGCTGAATGAGCGCATGATCCGGGCGGCGGAGCGCATGCAGTTCGAGCGCGCGGCCATGTATCGCGACCAGATCAAGGCGGCGGAGCGCATCGTCGAGCGCCAGAAGGTGGTGTCGGGCAGACAGGAAGACGAGGACGTGATCGCCTTCGCCACGGACAAGGGCAACGCTTGCGTGCAGGTCTTCTTCGTCCGCCGGGGGCGGTTGATCGGACGTGAATCCTTTTTGTTGGAGGGCGTGGAGGAAGACGCCAACGGCGAGCTGTTGGCCTCGTTCCTCAAGCAGTTTTATGACGAGGCTGCTTACCTGCCGCCGGAAGTGCTGCTGCCCAAAGAACTGGATGAGCACGCCATCATCGAGCAGTGGCTGAAGAGCAAGCGCGGGACAAAAGTGACGCTGCGCATCCCCAAGCGCGGGCCGAAGAAAGAGTTGGTCGATCTGGCGGCCGAGAACGCCCGTAGCGCCCTCACCGCGCTGCAAGCCGAATGGGAAGCTGACGCCCATCGCCACACCGAGGCCATCGCCAACCTGCAAGCCAATCTGAACCTGCCGCAACCGCCCAGCCGCATCGAGTGCTTCGATATCTCCACCCTGCAAGGCACGAACACCGTCGCCAGCATGGTGGTTTTCGTCAAGGGCGCGCCGCGCAAGAGCGATTACCGGCGTTTCAAGGTGCGAACGGTGACGCAGGTCGGCCAACCCGACGATTACGCCAGCATGCGCGAGGTGCTGCGCCGTCGCTTCCGCCGCGCGGTCGAGGAGCAGCCGGACGAGCCTGGCGGACGCGAGGACCCGGTCTGGAAACTGTTGCCCGACCTGTTGATCATCGATGGCGGCAAAGGACAGTTGGGGGTAGCGGTGGAAGTGTTGCAGGAACTGGAGCTGTTCGAGGTGGTGCCGGTGGTGGGGCTGGCCAAACAGGAGGAGCTGCTATTCCAACCCGGCCGCCCTGATCCCGTGCGTCTGGAGCGCGCCAGTCCGGAGATGTATCTCGTCCAGCGGGTGCGCGATGAAGCCCACCGTTTTGCTCTCTCCTACCAGCGCAACCTGCGCGCGAAAGGGATGACGCAGTCACGGTTGGAAGAAATCCCCGGCGTGGGCATGAAGCGGCGCACGGCCCTGCTCAAGCATTTCGGCAGTATCGACGCCATCCGCAACGCCAGTGTGGACGAGATCGCGGCGGCGCCGGGGATGACGCGGCAGGTGGCGGGGAAGATCAAGGAGATGTTGTGAGGGAAGGGTTGGTTATTGGTTATTGGGGATGGGGGGCGGGGGTGTTTGGAGTATAATGAGGCGAGGCGGACGATCTCTTGTTCGTATGACCGTCGCAAGACGCCTTTTGAGAGCAGATTCTATGTTGGAAGCTGATGAGGAAGTGTGAGAATGCCCAATCGCTACGAGGACTGGCTCAAGCAGGCCAAACGTGATCTGAATCACGCCCAAAACGCTTTCGAGGATGGTGAGTACGAATGGGCGTGTTTCGCTGCCCAACAAAGCGCAGAAAAGGCCGTGAAAGCGCTGTTGATGTACTCGCAGCGCGACGCCTGGGGACATTCCGTCGCTGCCCTTCTGCAGCAGTTGCCGCCGCATCTTTATGTAGATGATGATGTTGTGGACATGGGCAGGGAACTCGACAGGCATTACATCTCCCCGCGTTATCCCAATTCCTATCCGCAAGGGGCGCCTTATGAATTCTACACAAGAGCCGAGGCCGAGCGCGCCATCGGTCATACAAAAGACATCATCGCCCTCTGTGACCGTTTTCTGGCTGAACCAGGAGCAGGTGCGGAACAACCTGCGGATGGCGGTGGAGAAATTGACTCACAAGCATCCGGAGATTGAGGAAGTGTGGCTGTTCGGCTCGCTGGCGCGTGGGGAGGCGATGCCTGGCAGCGATGCCGACCTGTTGTTGGTGTTGACCAGCTCCGACTACTCGTTCCGCGACCGCTACGCAGTCTATCAACCTGATTTTCCCGGCGTCGGCGTCGATGTCTTTGCCTACACCCGCGCCGAATTGGCGCAGATGCAAGCGGACGGCAATCTCTTCCTACGCCGCGCGCTGGCCGAGGGCGTTTCTCTCTTCACAAGAACGACGGCACCCGCGTGAACGCGCGGGTGCGTTCAGGCAAAGCCTAACCGCCGTTCCTTCAAGCTCACCCAGCTCGTGCGCCCCAAGACCAGGTGATCGAGGACATCGATGCCCAGCTTGCTGCCCGCTTCGACGACTTGCCGCGTGAGGGTGATGTCCTCGGGCGAGGGCGTGGGATCACCGCTGGGATGGTTGTGGGCCAAAACGATGGCGGCGGCGTTGCGACGGATGGCCTCGCGGAACAACTCGCCCACACGAATGTGGGCGCTGTTCAGGGTGCCGATATAGATGGTGGGTGTAGCGATGACGTAGTTGCGGCTGTCGATGAGCACCGCTTTCACGTGTTCCTGCTCGGCCTGAGCCAGTTCAGGCATCAGCAGGCGGGCGATATCGGCGGGTGTTTGCACTTGCGGGCGGCTTTCGGGGCTTGAGAGCACGATGCGGCTCCCCAATTCCACCGCCGCCAGGATTTGCGCAGCCTTGGCTTCTCCTACGCCGTGATGAATTTGCAATTCTTCGAAGCTGGCCTTGCCCAGTTCGGCCAGATTGTTGTGATAATGCCGCATGATCTGGGTGGCCATGTCCAGCACATTGAGTCCTTCGGCGCCGCTGCGCAGGATGATGGCAATCAGTTCGGCATCGCTGAGGGCTTTGGCGCCAAGTCGGGCCAGACGTTCGCGCGGGCGCGAATCGGGCGGAAGATCGGCGATGGTGTAGTAGGGGAGGGGAGGGGATGGCTCAGGCATGGCGTAGATCACACGTCAGTGTCGTCGATAGCTATGTTCTGGTCCAACAGGGCGCGTAACTGACGCCGGCGCTCGGCGGAAAGTTGCAGGCGGTGCAGCACTTCGTCCAGATGCGCCTGCAAGCCTTCTGGTTCAGCGGCTTTACCCAGGAATGGCGCAGGCACGCGCGCTCCTGCCATGTTTGGCGCTCCGCGCTGTGTCTGCGTTCGCTCCAACCTGGCCCAACCCACTACATCCACCCAGGTTTCCACCAGTGCGCCGTCGTCGTCCAATGTCGTCGCCGGCATTTCCAGAATCATGGTGAGTTGATCGTCTTCGCCGAACTCGAAGGCGTGGCGTACGAATGGGGCCTCGTCTGCGCTGGTCAGGCCGCGGGAGGGTCTCCGGCGCGCGCCTGTGGTCGCCGCCGCCAACCCAGGCTTGGAGATGGCGCCGGTATCGACTCGCGGCGCGGGTGCAGGGCGCGAGGGTTCCGGCGGCGTTGGCTTCGCCAGCGTCTGGCGTTGGCGGGCGAAAACGCGCAGGCCAACATATACGCCGATGAAGGCGAAGCCGGCGAGAATGAGGCCCTGGATGATCCAGTTGATGATGAGTGTCCAGTCCGCTGTCATGATAGTCGTTGTCGGGGGTGATGCGTGGAGTATACGTGGCAAGGTGGCGGGGTGACAAGGTGACGGGGTGGCAGGGTGACGGGGTGACAAGGGGCGTGGGGTTGGAGGTAAGGTTGCTTGTGGGGTACGATGATGTTCATGAATGCTGAACTCGACCGCAACAGGTCAGGTTATAGGCTCCATTTCCTCTACGCCGTCTACCTCCGTGGCGCGGCAAAGATCGACAAGTTTCCACTTTGGTTGCTGCTCCTGGTGGCGGCTATCCTCGTCATGCCCTTGAAGGGTGTTGACACCACACCGGATGGCGCCTGGTATACGGCGAACGCCATGAGCCTGTACAAGGGCTTTGGCTTTGTCGAAGCCGATCACGTTACTGCCAATATCGCGCGCGGTCCTGCTTTTCCCGCCCTCATCGCTTTATTCCTGGCCTTGTTCGGCGAGTCGATCCAGGCCGCTTTGTGGGTCGTGCGCGCGTTCTTTGCGGCGAATGTCTTGTTGGTCTATTTCACGGGGAAAGCACTGTACAACAGATACGTCGGCCTGATGGCATCTTTGCTCGTTCTCACTTCTTTTGGTCTCAACGAGTGGTCTTCATATATTTTATCCGATTCTGTTGTTGCTTTTTTTATCAATTTATTTTTCATCTTAATATTTATGGCTTTTAGTAAAAAATCGGTGATTCTTGGCATTATTTCATCTATTGTGTTGATTATCGGTATATTGACGAAACAGAATGCACTTATTGCAGTTGTGTTTCCTCTGGTCACTTTTGTGGTGTTCGCCGGTTATAGAAATCTGCGATCATTGGCGGTGCTATTTGCATGTTATGTCATTTTCATTTTCGGTATTGTGGCTTGGTCTGTGCGGACAAGTATGATCAATGGTCAGTTCCTCTTGCTCGATCGTTCGACAACAGCGATCATGACGGGCAAATTATTACAGATGAATCAATTGATCAAAAGCTCAAGAATCTTACAGGAATATGGCGATCTTCTTTATGTGTTTTACAAAGACGAAGTATCGGCAAATTTCTTCTATTCTTCGCTTTTGTTGGTTTCTTGGATAGTTCTCTTGAGTTTTGGCATGTTCAAGAGAAAAAAGGAAGATATATTGTTAGTGATAGCAACGATGTCTTATATTGCCTATTTTCTGTGGGGATATGCAAAGGAATTAAGAGGGAGATATGGGATGTATTTGCTGCTGTACATCATTTTGGCCAGATTCTTGTTGGCCATTGTCCAGCGCATCATGACATGGCTACCTGAATATGTGGGCGGCGTGCGCCGGGGTGTGCTGACCAAGACAGCGAGCCTGGCTTTGATCTTCCTGGTCGTTGGGGCGCAGATACCTGGCGAGCAAAACCGGATGCTTAGCCTCTGGCGCGGCCAGGGCGTCGCCCCGACAGATGGTGGGCCTTATCTCTATGGGATGCGTTTTCTGCGCGGCACGGGCGATTGGACAACGGGGGGGTGGCACAACATTCTGGTGGAGCAAGCGGGGACCTGGATTCAGCAGAATATCCCTGCTCCGGCGACGATCGCCAGCGACTGGGTCTGGCAAAATTCACTCTATTTCTGCGCCGGAGGCGAGTATCCCTTCGTTTTCTTGCCGGGCGCGTTCGACAGCAACGATATTTATACTCTAAAAGCACAGGCTCAGCAGCAAGGCCAGGATTTGTTGCTTGCGAGACCCCTCTTCATCTGGCCGTTGGCTGCCAATGGCGTCAGCGTCTTCGACGAGCAAAGTTTGTTGACGGGGATTCAACGTCAAGCTATCGACTACATCGTGCTGACGCCCGCGAACAACTTTCTGTCGTTGTATCTCGACAAGCATCCCGCCTTTACGCGCCTGACCAGTATTGGTCAGGGTGAAATCAAAATCTACAAAGTCGATCGCGATCGCCTGCAAGCCCTTGCTAATTTCCAATTGATGGCAAGCGATTCATTGGCAGAATTTCTGCAAAATATGAGAGAGAAGCGCCCCGCCGAAGCAGAAAGATTGGCCACGACGATATTGAGAGAAACACTCGGCCTCTCCGAAGAACAGAGCAGCGCTTTGTATCGTGGCAAATTACCCACGTTTCAATTGAACAAGGTGTATTGAAGGCAGGTGCGGCGCGCTTTGATGGAAGCATCCATGAAAGTGCGCCGCACCTGAAACTGCTTAGAAACTCCCGAAAATCGAGATGCTTCACTGGCTGATCGCTGCAACAATGTTGTGTGATCGACCCGTTCAGCATGACACGGCAAGGAGTTTCTTGATCGGGCGACATGCCGCCACGAGGCATGGGTTACTCAGCGCGCGGCGAAATAGGCGATCGTCACACCATCGCCCCCTTCGCCCTGTTCCCCGCCGCGGAAGCTGGCGACAACGGCGTGGTCGCGCAAGGCATCGCGCACGACCTGGCGCAGGGCGCCTGTGCCTTTGCCGTGGATGATGCGCACCCAGGGTAGATCAGCCAGATAGGCGTCATCGAGATAGCGATCCAGGGCTTCCAAAGCCTCGTCGACGCGGAAGCCGCGCAAATCCAGCTCGATGCCGGGGGACGGCGGCGCGGCGATGTAGCGGGGTTCGGGCGGAGCCACGGGCTGAGGGCGCTCGCGCAGCTCTAGGTTGGCGACGGGCACTTTCAGGCGGAAGGCGCCCATCTGGATTTCGACCTCGCTTTCGCTGAGGAGGGTGCGCACGGCGCCGCTGCCCTGCAGGCTGTGCACCCACACCACGTCGCCGATCTGCAAGGGGCCTGTCAATCTGGCTGTGGCGTCCACCTGCTCTGGCAGTTTGCGCGCGGCTTCTTGTCGCGCTTGCAATGCTTTTTCGGCTTCGGCCAGGAAGTGGTCGTGCTGGCTGGGCGCGGTGGCGACGCCGCGGTCGAGGCGGGAGCGAACGCGGGCGACCTCGTCGCGAATGGCATCGAGTTCGGCCTGGGCTTCGGCGCGGGCTTCGTTGAGGACGCCGCGGCGCGCTTCCTCGATCTTTGCCAGCTGCGCCCGCAATTCGGCTTCGCGGGCGGCGGCCATGCGTTCCAAGGCTTCTGCCTTCTGTTGCGAGCGTTTGGTGGCGTCGCGCGCTTCGCGAATCTCGGCCAGAAGGCTGTCGGCGGTCAGACTTTCGGGGTGGACGAGGGTTTCGGCGCTGTCGACGAGGGGCCGGGGCACGCCCAAGCGCCGGGCGATGGCGAGGGCATTGGAGCGACCGGGCAGGCCGATGGTCAGTTCATAGGTGGGGCTGAGCGTCTCCAGGTCGAATTCGACCGAGGCGTTGACGATGCCGGGGTTGTTGTGGGCGAAAAGCTTGACTTCGGAATAGTGGGTGGTGGCGACAGTGGGGATGCCGCTGTCGCGCAGATGGGTGAGCAGGGCGCGGGCGAGGGCCGAGCCTTCCTCTGGGTCGGTGCCGGCGCCCAGTTCGTCCAGTAGCGCCAACGTGTGGGGGGTGGCGTCGTGGAGGATGCGGACGATGTTGGTCATGTGCGACGAGAAGGTGCTCAGGCTTTGTTCGATGCTTTGCTCGTCGCCGATGTCGGCGTAGACGCCTTCGAAGAGGGTCAGGCGGCTGCCGGGTTTGGCGGGGATGGCCATGCCGGCCTGGGCCATGAGCGTGAGCAGGCCGGCGGTTTTGAGGCTGACGGTTTTGCCGCCGGTGTTGGGGCCGGTGATAACGACGATGAAGTAGTCGTCGCCGAAATGGAAGTCGATGGGGACGACGGTGCGCGGGTCGAGGAGGGGGTGACGGGCCTGGCGGAAGTCGAGGACGACGCCGGGGTGTTGTTCGGGACGAAAAGCAGCGTGGCGGTCCAGGTGGGCTTCGGCAAAGCCGATCAATTCGGGTTGGTTGGCGTGGAGGTCGTCGGCGAAGTGGGCGCGGGCGAGGATGAGGTCGAGTCCGGCCAGGGCGTCGAGGGTGGTGTGGATGTAGGGGGCTTCGTCGGCCACCAGTTCGGTCAGTTCGCGCAGGATGCGGTTGACTTCTTCCTGTTCTTCCATTTGTCGCTGGCGCCATTCGTTGTTGAGTTCGACGATGGCCAGGGGTTCGACGAAGAGGGTGGCGCCGCTGCCGGATTGGTCGTGGACGATGCCGGGGATGCGGCCTTTGAATTCGGCGCGCAGCGGCACTACGTAGCGGCCCTGGCGTTGGGTGACGAGGTTTTCTTGTAGGAAGGCGGCGTTGTCGGGGTTGTGGGCGATGCGCTGGATGCGGTCGAGGAGGCGGTCTTGCAGGATGCGGACTTCGGCGCGCAGGTGGGCGAGTTTGGGGCTGGCGCTGTCCATGACCTCGCCACGCTCGCTGATGGCGCGGCCGATCTCGGCGGCGACGTGTTCGAGATCTTGGATCGGTTCGCCCCATTCGCCGAGGGCAGGGAAGCGACTGGCGTTGGCGACGAGGATGTGGCGCAGGCGGCGGGCGCGCAGGAGGGTGGAGCGGATGACGAGGAGATCGACGGGCGCGAGGGTTCCGCCGCGTTCGGCTTGGGCCAGGAGGCTGCGCAGGTCGTGGACGCCGCCGAGGTGGAGGTCGGGCTGTTGGGGCGCGAGGGTGCGGGCTTCCTCGGTTTCTTGCTGCCAAAGGCGGGCTTCGCCCAGGTCGGTGGAGGGACGCCAGGCCAGGGCCAGTTCTTTGCTGATCTCGAAGCTGCAATAGTTGGCGAGTCGGGTGAGGATTTTGTCGAATTCGAGGACGCGAAAGGTATGGTCGTTCATCTCGTACTTCGTCGTTCAGTTGGTTGGTTTTTCGGTCTGCAGACGTTTCTGCGCTTCTTGCGCCCAGACGCCGGTCGGGTCATGCGCCAGGTAGTCTTGCCACCATTGGCGGGCTTGGGCGGCGTCGCCGAGTTGGGCGTAAAGGGCGCCGATCTGGTAGCGCAGGTCGTGGGCGTCGGGGGAAAGGTCGAGTGCGGTCAGAAGGTGGGGGAGGGCCTCAGAGGGGCGGTCGAGTTGGCTGAGGGCGAGGCCGAGCCAGCGGTGCGTCCAGTAGTCGTCGCGCCCAAGTTCAGCGAGTGCGAAGGTGAGGGTGGCCGCCGCCTCGGCCGGCTGGTTGCCCTGCAATTGGGCAAAGCCTTTTTTGACGTAGGCGTCGGAGGAGTCGGGTTGGCGGGCAAGGGCGCGGTCGTAGAAGTGGATGGCGGTGGGGTAGTCCGCGTGTCTGGCGGCGACGTCGCCGGCGGTGATCAGGGTTTCGGGGAAGGGTGCAGGCAGGTTCTGGGCGCGGGTCACGATCTGTTGGGCGGCGGTCATGTCCACGGCTTGCAGGGCGTAGGCCTGGGTGAGCCAGAGTTGGGGCAGAGGTGGGAGGATGAGATGGGTCGCGGTCTGAGCCAAAGTGGTGGGAGAGGCGGCGTCCTGAAAATAGTAAATTTCCAGGCCCTGACCAAAGCTGAAGTGTAAACCAGGGTGATCGCGCAGCCAGTCTTGGAGGGCTGCGGCATGGGCGCGGGTGGCGAGTTGGGCGGTGGCGAGCACCCACAACGGTTGGCCGGTGCGGTAGGCTTGCTCCAGATCGGATAGGTTTTGTGTGCGCGGGGCGCGGGGGGCGATGTCGGGGCTGTAGAAGGCGAGGAAATCGCCGACATAGAAGCGTTCGCCGCCCAAGATGACGAAGGCATGGCGAGGGCCGACGTTGGCGTTGAGCAAGGCGCCGGCGCTGCGCCAATCGATGCTGCGATCACGGCTGTGGTAGATGCGGAGCCAGGGCAGGGTTGGGTAGGCGAGGGCGATGAGGAGGGCGAAGACAGCCAGGGTGGGGGCAACCACGGTTTGTCGCCTCCCTACCAGATGGCGAAGGCCGCGTTGCAACAGTCTCAGGACAAACCAGATGCCGGCGGCGATGAGGATGAGGTAGGCCGGCAGGGCGAAAAGCATTTGGCGGATGGCGAAGAAATAGTGGATGGCGTAGTCGATGACCAGGATGGCGAGGAAAGCGCCCACGAGCCAGGTCAGCAGGAAGATGACATCGGCGCGGCGCCGCCGAAGCTGGAGGACGCCCAGCCCCGCCAGCAGGAGCCAGAACGGCCACCCGGCTTTGCTTTCAGCGCTGAACCCCACCAGCAGCGAGGCGACCAGCGGCCAGCCGAGTTCTGGCGGCCCGCGGAACGAGCCTTGTTCGCGCACAACGGCGTACCAGACCCACGGCAAGAATGCCAGGCTGGCCAGAAGGGCGCTGAGGGTAAATTTCAGGAGGTTTGCGCGCGATTGTACTTGGTCGCCGCGCCCTCCGAGCGCTTGTTGCCATTGCGCGGCCAACCATACGCCATGAAAAAGGAGGAGGAGGGCGACGAAGTAGTGTGTGTACAGGCCGAGGGCGGCCAAAAGGCCGTACAAGACCCAGGGGGTGCGGCGATGGCTCTGGCTGGCTATGGCCAGGACGTCGGTGAGGACGAAGGTGAGGAGGAGGAAGAGGGAGTAGAAGCGTAGTTCCTGGGCATAGCGGATAGGCAGAGGGCTGACGGCCAGAAGAAAGGCGGCGATCAGGCCAATGCCGTCGCCGCCGAAGCGCCGGCCGAGTCGGAACAGCCAGTAAACGGCCAGGATGCCCCAGATTGCCGCTGGTAAGCGCAAGGCGCCTTCATCGTGGGAGAGGCGGACGACGAGGGCTGTGATCAGGTAATCGAAAGGGGCCGCGCCGCGGTGCGAGCGCACGCCCTCCCAAAGGTCGGAGAGGGGCTTTTGGGCGACGACCGCCTGCCCGATCTCATCTTCCCACAGGTTGAAGCTGCCCAAGCCATAGAGTCGTAGCCCCGCGGCAAGGAGAAGGATGCCACCAAGAATCACCCACAGCAGCCAAGTGCGGTTTTGTCGCCAGGAAGTTTCCGCCTGCTTCACAACTCGCTCCTGCCGTCTGGGAGCTTCCAACGCCGAGACTCTACGCTGGCTGATCGCTGCAATAAAATGGTGTGATCGACCCGCTGCCCTGAGAATAGGACGCGGATGAACGCGGATGAACGCGGATGAGGAATAAGCTTTGGCGCCTGATTTCTCATCCGCGGTGGTGTCAAGCCTGGCATGTACAACTGCTTAGAAACCCCCGACCATCGAGGTGCTTCACTGGTTGATCGCTGCAACAATGTTGCGTGATCGACTCGTAGATGTTTAGCTGCGCTGCTTAGAAACTCTCGAACATGGAGATGCTTCACTGGCTGATCGCTGCAACAACTTTGTGTGATCGACCCGTTGCTTAGAAACTCCCGGCTTGGGGATGCTTCGCTGGCGTCTCGCTGCAACAAACTTACGTGATCGACCCGCTCAGCATGACACAGCAAAGAGTTTCTCACACGGACGCATGCCGCCGCGTGGCATGGAGCATTCAGCACGACACAGCAAGAGTTTCTTGCTCGGGCGCATGCCGCCGCGTGGCATGGGGCACTCAACATGACACGGCCAGGAGTTTCTTGCTCGGGCGCATGCCGCCGCGAGGCATGGGGCACTCAGGGTGACACAATGCAGAATCGATGGCTTCACAGGCGCGCATGCAGGACATGATGGCCGCCATTATAGCACAGACATTGCCTTCTGGTGCGACGCAGGCGGCGCTTGCGTCGCACCAGAGTGGGTGATCTCATCGCTGTTGGTTGACCCGGCAAGGTCCTGCATTGAGCAGGGTGATCGTGCTATCGCCGTCGTTGGCAACATAGAGCAGGCCGTTGAGATAGGCGAGGCCCTGGCCTCCGTTTTCCATGGTTTGGCGACCGACGGGGATCTGACCGATGAAGGCGCCCGTTTGTAGGTTGAGGATGTAAAGGGCGCTGTGTTCGGCATCCACGGCATACAATTGTTCGTTGACGGTGTTGATGGCCAAGGCGAAGGGGCTGCCGGGTAGGGTGAAGGTGTCGACCAACTGGCGCAGGTTGCTATCGATGACGTAGATCTTGCGCAAGCCGGGATGGCTGACGTAGAGCAAGCCGGTGCGGGCGTCTACGGCCAGGTGGCGGGCGCCTGCGGGGACGCCGGGGATGGGATTGACACTGGCGGCGCTAACATTGGCAGTAACAATCACCAACCCCGTCTGTCCTTCCTGGCGCGTGACCCAGACGGTGCCGTTGTAGGGCAGGAGCAGCGAGGGCCGGCCGGATACGACAACGGTGTTGAGTAAGGCGCCGCTGACAGGATCGTGCAGGGTGACGGTATCGGAGCCAAAGTTGGCGACGTAGAGATAGCCGTCCTTGGCCACCGCCAGGCCCCAGGGCAGCAGACCGCTCTCGAAGCGAGTCAGGAGTTGGTTGGTGGCCAGATCGAAGACGGAGATAGTGCCGTCGTTACGATGGCTGACGTGGTAGAGCGATTTCCACACAGACAGGCTGTTGGGTAGCTCGCCGCCGCTGCTGTAAGCGCCGATGACCTCTTGGCTGTTGCCGTCGATCACGGCCACGGCGTTGATGTCGAACAGGCCTGCCATGACCCGGTTCTCGGTGGAGACGAGGGCCTTGGGTGCGCCGCCCAGCGTCAGAGTGGTGTTGAAGGTGGGCAGGCACACAGCCGGCTCAGGGGTGGGAGTGGCCGTGGGGGTGGGCGTCGGCGTGGGCGTGGGGGTGAGCGTCGGCGGGGGGGTGGGGGTTTCGGTCGGCTCGGGTGTGGGCGTGGGGGTCGGGGTGGGGGGGACAGGGGGCGGTTGCCACTGCGAGAGCAAGAGCGGGAGGTAGTGGTCGAAGCCGCGAGTCGCTACGAGATCATAAAGGAAGGGAGTGGGCCGGCCATCGGGCCGAGTCACCATCAGATAATAGGTCCCGCCTGTCTCGGCTTGCCAGGTGAGGCTCGACCACTTGACGCCAGGGCCGACATCGTCGCTGCTGAGCAGCTCGCGTCCTTCGGCGTCATAGAGCACAAGGATGGTGTCGCCCTCAGGGGTCAGGCGATCGGTGTAGAACTGATAGCGCACCCCTATCTCGGCCTGGAAGACGAACCAGTCCTGGTCGCCGAGCGGCTGATAGCTGCGATCAGATAGGCGGCCAGGAATGGCAAGGGGAGTGGCGGCTTGTTGTTCGTCGTTGGGTTCGCCCAGATCCGGGCCGGTGATGACGAGAGAGACGGGAGCGCTGTGGTTGTTGGCAGGGTTGGCGTCCACCCAGGCAGTGCTGCCCGTGGCCGTCACGTTGGTTCGTAACAAAGGAGGATGGGCCAGGCCGCCTACGGCGATGACGCCGGCGGCGTCTTGGGGCAGGTCGGGGAGATCGAAGACCAGGGGGGCGCCGGGGCGCTGCGTGATGGCCGGATCGCTGGCCGTCCAGGTTAGTTGATCGAGATTGGCAGGCAGGGGGAGGGTGATGGCGACGCCGCTGGCCAGGCCCTGGCCCAGGTTGCGATAGCGCAGGCGTAGTTGGAAGGATTCGCCAGGCGCGAGGGCGCGCGCCGGAGCCAGGCTGAGATCGAGGCTGAGATCGGCGGCGGCGACCTGGAGGCGGGCGGTGGTGCTGATGTTGTTGGCGGGGTTAGCGTCTGCCCAATCGCTGATAGCCTCGCCGCGAACGACGAAGGTGTCGTCCGGCAGGGCCAGAGGTACGACGCCTGTGATGGTCAGGATGGCGGAGGCGCCGCGATCGAGGCTGCCCAGGCTGAAGCGGGCGGGCGAGCCGGGCGTAATCGTCACGGGACCGAGGTCGCTGGTGGCGTTCAGGTCGTCGAGAGGAGGCAGGTAGGCTTCGACCACGATGCCGGGCGCAGGCATCTGGCTAAGGTTCTGCAGGCGGAAACGCAGGGTTACAGGATCGCCCTGGGCCAGGGGTTGGGTGGGAGCTTCGGCCAGATCGATGGCCAGATCGGTGCTGGCGACGCCCAGACGGAGCGCCGGATCGCCGATGAGGCCAAAGGTGTCGATGAGGTCGTGGAAGACGCCGAGGGCGTCGCCTGTATAAAGCCCTAGTTTCCCGGCCACGGTCAGAGCGCCCAAGCGTTGCTCGCCTTCTTGAAAGAGCGCTTTGTAGAAACCTTGATGCATATAATCATGCCCATGGGCGACGCCGAGACCCGTGGCGCCCCAGGCTGCGACGGCGCCGCCAAAGGGGTTGCGCACCAATGCTTCGGCCATGGCATCGCTGGCGATCTCATGGAAGCGTCCGTCCAGGCAAGTCATGGAGAGGTGAACGGGCAGTTTGCGTCCGTTCACCAGAGTGGCTGCGTCCTCGGCCCGGAAGACGAATTCCGACGCCCAGTGCCCCACCTGGCCATGGCCGGTGTAGTTGCTGAGGAAGAGGCCGTTGTTGAAGGCCGTGATGATGTCAGTGCGGGCGGCGACGGAAGAGTTGTAGTTGACGCCCAAATAGATTTTTTGTTTGAGATCGTTGTAGACGCCGGGCACCAGGTAGTCGGCCACCTGATTCGAGAGTTGCGCGAAATCCCCGGCGGTGTCGGCGTTGTCGGACACAAAGAGGTTGCGTTGTTTCCAATCGCCAGGCCAGGGGGTGGTCTCGTAGAGGATGGTCTTGTTGACCATCGTCGTGACTTCAGCGGCGCTGTTGGCGGGAAAGCGCCCAATGAATAGATCGGGTAGGTTGTCGGGGCCGGAAACAGTGACCAGCTGGTTGTCGGACGCGGTTTCTTTGAGGAAGGGATCGACATTGATCAGGAGCGGTGGGAGGTAGTTCTTGTGCGGGGCGCCTTTGTAGTTCAGGGGGTCGTAGGTGCCATCGCCCACGAGCAACACATAGGCCGGCGCCGGCGATTGCCAATGGTGATAGGCGTAGTCGAGAAAGGCGCGAATGGCTTCGGGTGTGACCTCGCCGTCACTGAATTCATCATAAAGGTCTTGCACGTCGATGATCAGCACATGCAGGCCCTGGCTCTGGCGATATTGGGCCAGGGGGAGGGTGGCGTTCAGGAAATCAGCGGGGCTGATGATGAGATAGTCGGCCTGGTTGCCGGAGGTGCGGTATTGCGAGACAAAGTCGGGGGCAATGCCCAGGGGTCGCAAGCGTTTGGCCTGGCTTTGGATCAGATAGACGCCGGCGGCGGCGCTGTCGTCGCTGAAGCTCAGGGCGCCGCCGCCTATGCTGGCCCCCAGCAGTCGCACCGGGCGTGCCGGATCGCTGATATCGTAGACTTCCAAGTCGTTGGCGCTGAATCCCTCCGTCTGAAACACCATGCGGCCCGCTGCTTCTCGTCCGAAAACGATCTGATTGTCCACCGCCACAAGACGCCGGGGGAAGTCGATCTCGAAGTAGTTGAGATAGCCAACGTCGTTGCTGGCCCCGGTGTCGCTGGGGGCAAAGAGCTTGACAGTGTTGGGGCCTGGACGCAGCAGATCGCTGGGGAAGGTGAAGGTGCGGTCGAGCATGTTCTGACCATCCCAGAAACCTTCGCCCACTTCGGTGTCATTGATGGAGAAACGGATGTGGTGATCGGGGTTGATCTCGAACCAGGTGGTGAACCCGCGCACGGTCACGTGGAGTGTGGCCATGTCGCCGGTCACGGGCGCGGTCATGGGCACGGTGTAGGTCAGGGTGGAGATGGGGTTGCGTCCACCCACCTGATAGCGATCCCAGTACCAATGGTCGGCCTCGCCCACAGAGGGGACGGCGCTGAGGTAGATGGTGTTCTGCTCGATATGCTGGCGGTGGCGATATTCTGTGGCGGTCTCGCCGCCTTGGGCAGGATCGGCCGCGCGCGTGGGCATGCGCGCGCCGGGGCCTGCCCCCCACGATAGCCAGGAAATGGCCGCGCGTGTGTATTTGCTGTGCGCGCTTTGTCCATAAAACAAGATGAAGTCGCCGGGATCGAACACCCCATCTTCTTCGCCCTGTACGAAGAGGGCGCGCTCGACACCCCCGCTTTCGAGCCGGAAGGTGCGCGGGTTGATCTTGCCCATGTTGGCGCCGGCAGCGGCCACGTCGTCATAGGTGATCGTGTAGAGGCCGTCGCGATCGGTTTGAATGCGAAGGCGTTGGGGTGGGACTTGAGAGGGGAGATGAGGCAGAGGTTGGGCGTTCGCTGGCTGCTGAGCGGGGGCCGGGAGTGCTCGCCAGGAGCGAATCTGGTCGTAATTGACGAAAGCCCGGCGTAAGGTCGCCTCGAAGTAAGGATCGGGGCGAGAAGGAGGCGCAGGGGCGGGGACGTCGCCGGCGCTGGGGACAAACGCCAGCGCCACGCGCAGGCGGGTATGCAGGCTCAGCGTCTGTGCGGAGGCGGAGTAATCGAAAGGATGGATGGTCAGCCGCACGAAGCGTTGGTCGCGCAGATAGCCGATCTCTCCCAGCACCACGGGCTGGAATGGCGCAGCCGCTTGCGCGATGGCCGGCGTCGTGGTGGTGTAAACTTCTTTCGCGCCGATGTAAGCGTCCATGGGATTGGTGAGGCCCAGGGCGGCTTCGGGGTCGGCGCGGTAAGAGGGATCTATTTCAAGCTCGGTGCTGGGCATCGGCTCGATGCGCACGCCTTTGCGGATTGGCCCGCTCTCGTCTGCCAGCACGCGCACGCTGACTTCGGCGTCGGCGGGAATGCCGACCAAAACCGAACGCACGGGCAAGAGCGGCTGGCCGGGCGCAGCAGTGGCGCCGGCCTCCAGGCCCTCGGCGACCAGGCGCTGGTAGGCAGGCCCGGCAGGGCTGGGGCGCAATTGGTAGTCGGGCGTGTTCAGTTCCAGCACCAGGCCGTGGGAACTGGCGCTGACGACGTGCAAGCCGGGCGGGGGCGCGGCGGCTGTCGCCTGACCAACAAGGAGAAGGAGGGCCGCGAGCGTCAGGAGGAGCCAGCGGCGAAGGCGTGGGAGAGAAGAAAGGTGCGGCATAGATTCGCAAGAGAGAAAAAGGCTGCCGGCTTTGGCCGACCCTGGTGGGGGGCGTATAATGCCGAAGTTCATCGATCCCTACTTTAGCACGTCTGGTCGCCGTGTCTAGCAGCCGAATCGATCAAATCGCTTACGATTTTCATCAAGACAGACGAAGGCAGCGTCGTTTCGTGACGCTGCTGCAACGTACTACGTTTCACGCCTTCACGCACTGCGCAATATGTTTCACACCCCCATCGCCGGCGCCGTACAGGCCCGCTAAAAATAATTCCCCGTCTCGGCCCGCACCACCTTCTCTCGGTAATTCTCGATATAATTCAGCAGATCGCGTTTGAGTTCGGCCCACTTCCGCGAACGAAGAGCCTTTTGCAAAGCCTCTTCGTCCTTCGCGTCTAGAATCGCCATAATCTGCGGTACGCGACCATAGGCAGTAAAGAACACATCCCGCGGCGGCAAACCAACTTCCACCAGGCCAGGCGCCAGGCGCCCATTGATGAACTCCGAGTATTCTTCTTCGCGTCCGGGACGGATATCCCAGGTCATGATCAGTTGCAGACGAGCCATCAGACAGTGTCCATCCTTCGTCAGCGAAACGGTAACGGACGAACAGAATACCAGATGGAAGGCTGACGTGCAAGAGCGGCGCGCGGCCTGCGATCAGGGTTGGCTGCGTATCTGGCCCTGGTTGGTCTGGGGGATCGTTTGCCTCATCCTCTTGGGTTGGGGTGGGGTTGCAAGCGCCCAAACCGACTACCCCGGCGGCTACACCCTGATGCCGCTCAATCCCGGCCCCGTGCGTCTCCTCTCGATCGCGGTCGATGCCAGCGTGCGCGATGACGGCCAACAGACCTGGGTCGATGCCCAAGCCGGCTATCGCGTCCACAATACCGACAAAAACCAGCCCCAAAAGCTGCGCGTGGCTTTCCCTGGCTATCCCGTCAGCGACGAACCGCCCCAGCAGTTCAGCCTGACGGCCAGCGGTCGCGAGATTACACTGAGCCGGGGCAACCAGCAATGGTGGGTGGCCGAAGTTTCTTTACAGCCCGATGAACGCCTCACCCTCCTCCTCAACTACACGGCCGGATTAGGCAGCGCCCCCTTTGTCTCTTTTCGTTATCCTCTCGATCTCACCGCCCGTCTCTG
The DNA here is from genome assembly GCA_041918515.1 of Chloroflexota bacterium. Taxonomy (GTDB): domain Bacteria; phylum Chloroflexota; class Anaerolineae; order J102; family J102; genus SSF26. The sequence continues at coordinate 22,654 of JAYRVO010000153.1, forward strand.
GCCCGGCCGCCTGGAAAGCGCACGCTTCACTCTGGCCTTTGCTGAGCCGCCCAATCCTCAATCCTGGCTGCACCTGACGCCAGAGACCTACAAACTGACCGCCGAAGCCCTGACCTGGTCGTTCGACACCGTCGATCCCGAAGCACCCATCGACTACCTGTTCCTCCGCCCCACCCTCTGGCAAAAACTACGCGCCGCGCGCCAGGCGGCGTCCGCGGCTGATGCCGCCCCGGCCTCCTATCTGACCCTGGGGAATATTTATGTCGAGTTGGCGACGGCGATGGATGACCCCGCCCTCTTCGACCGCTACTTTCCTTTGGCTGTCGCCGCCTTCCACCAGGCGCAGACAGACGCGCCCACCGACCCGACCGCCTATCAGACCCTGGCCGATCTCTACCGCCGCCGCGCGGCCCGCACCGACCCGCCCGACCCCATTTACCTGGCCCTCGCCACCGACCAACTCGCGCTCGCGCTCGAAAACGGCGTTCGCGACCCCAGCATAATCGCTACCGTCGCTCAGGATTTCGCCACCGCCATCGCCCAGGCGCGCCAGGCCCGGCAGTACGACACCGCCAATGCCTACCTGGCGCGGCTGCAAGCCCTGGCCACCAAGAGCCAGACGCCATTGGAAAGCGAAGCTCTCGCCCAACAACGCCAGGGCCTGGTCATCGACTGGACGCGCGCGGTATTGAACGAACAAGGGCCGATGGCTGCACGCGACATCCTGGGAGAAAACTTCGGCCATCTCGTCGCCGCCCAACCATCAACGGGTCGCTTCGCCCGTATGAACTCGCTCCAAGTCGATGTAGAAACCCAGCCTGGCCTGCGCCGTCTCCGCATCGTCGCCCTTCCGCGTGAGGGGGGCGAGCAGCTGGTGCAAAGCTTGCACGATGCCTTGCGCGCTTCCGGCGCGGCCACCGTCACGCTGATCAACACCCAGCCGCCCACCTTCCAGCTCGACATCCCCTTCCACGATGGCGCCGAGCTGGCGATGCGCCAGGAAGCTCTGGCATCCTCCGTTTCCGGCGAACCAGAATGGGCCGCCCTGGCAGCCTCGCTTCGGCCAGGCGCCCTGACATGGCAACAAAAGGACGAACGTTGGCGCAGCCGCGACCTCTATGCTGAAACCATCGATCTGAGTGAGGTCGATACCCGGATCGAGGATGAAGCGCAAACGCTCGAACAAGCCGCCGCCCAAGTCGACACCTCTCAACCCCTCATGGTCTTGCTCGGCGAGATTTGGCGCGCCGAAGCTGGCGTTTGGCGCCAATTGGCAGCCAACAGCCAGGCGCGCTACACCCTCACACTCTACCCCAACCCTGGTGCGGCCATCGTCCGCACATGGGCGCTCGCTGCTGGCGGTTCGGTGCAGATGCAGGGCCAGGCTGTGCAATACCGCTGGCAGCCCTTCCTTTGGCTGGCAGGCGGTCTTTATTTATGCTTCATCGCCATCACTGGGGTGATCTGGCTGTGGCGCCGTCGTCGATGACCGTTCCCAAGCGCCCTCTCGCTCGTAACCCCGCCCACCGCACCCGACCGAGCAAATCGGTAGGATGAAGATATGGCCACTCTGACGCCGGCTGTTCCTCGCTCTGCCCCCAACGGAGCACGCAAAGACGCGCCCTTCTGGTGGATCGACGCGCTTTTGATACTCATCCTGGCGATGGATCTGGCCGGCTCATTGCAGGCAGCCAAATGGACCCCTGGCCTGGAGCGCCTTTTCCCAGTGGTCTTCGCTGCTGTCATCACCGCCACAACGATCGCCTTGAGCGGTTTTGGCCGTTGGTTTGCGCTACTCTACAGCCTGACGACGGGTGCCGCCACGGTTCTATTCAGCATCGCCAGCCTCATGCCGGCAGAACTGCATGGACAAGAACGCGTCTACGAACTCCTGAATCGAACTTCTCTCTGGCTCGCCAGCGCTTTCCGGGGTAGACCAGCGGCAGACAACCTGATGTTCGTGCTGGTGCTGGCGACTTTGGTCTGGGTTCTGGTCTATAGCGCGACGTGGACTTACCTCCACGAGCGCCGGAAATGGCAGGCTGTCTTGCCTATGGGCCTGGCCATGCTCATCAACCTGTACTACGCGCCGCCACGGCTTGGCGTCTATTTCGTCATCTACATCCTTTGCGCCATCCTGTTGGTGGTGCGCGGCGCCCTCAGCGAGCACGAAGACGAATGGCTCCAAGAACATGTCTACTTCCCCGCCGACATCAGCTTCGACTTCATGCGGGATGGCATCCTCTTCGCCATCTTCGTCATCTTCGTCGCCTGGATATTGCCTGCCAACGCCAGCGAGGGCAAGTTCGACTCGTTGACAGCGCCGCTGCAAGAACCGTGGCGCCAAGTGCAACAGGAATGGAATCGCCTCTTTAGCACCCTCAACTATACGCGCGCGGGCGGCGCTCCCACCTTCGGCACCACGATGGGGTTGGGAGGGCCGCGCCATGTCAACGACGAGCTGGTGGCTGACATACAAACGCCCGTCAATCGCTACTACCGCGCGGTCGTTTTCGACGCCTATCTTCCTGGCGGCTGGGTGTTGCAAAATGCGCCTGGCAGACATATCGAACCTGAAACCGGGCTTTCGTCCTGGCAAGGACGCCGGGAAATCACCCAGACTGTGACCACCTACGTGGGCGGCAATGTCCTCTTGGCTGCATCCCAGGTCCTGCGCGCCAATATGCCCATCGACGCCCGCACCCTGCCCGAAGCCACCATTGCCGAAATCGAGGCCCCAGAAATCATCACTCCAAGTCGCCCGATCGAGATGGCGATGGTCGTCAGCCGCGACGTATTACACAAAGGCGATAGCTACGAGATCGTTAGCGCCATCCCCGACATCACCATCGCCCAACTACGCGCTGACAAGACTGTCACCGCCGAGTCGAACCCCTATCCCGACTACATTCGCGAGCGCTACTTACAGCTGCCCACCACCGTGCCCCAACGCGTCCTCGATCTAGCCGAAGAAGTAGCTAAAGGACAGACCAACCCTTACGACATTGCCAAGACCATCGAAACATTCTTGCGCGGCTACACCTACAACGACCAGATTCCTGGCCCCCAACCTGGACAAGACGGCGTCGATTACTTCCTCTTCGAGGAAAAACAGGGCTATTGTAATTACTACGCCAGCGCCCTGGTGGTCATGCTGCGGCATTTGGGCATCCCTGCGCGCCTGGCTTCCGGCTATGCCACGGGCGAGCTCATCCCGCAAACAGGAGCCTACCGCATCCGCAATCGCGACGCCCACGCCTGGGTGGAGGTCTACTTTCCTACCTATGGCTGGATCGAATTCGAGCCAACAGCCTCCGAGCCCGCCCTGGAGCGTCCCAACGGCATCACATCCAATACCTCCGGCGCGGCGGCCGCCAGCCTCACCCCGCTGAACAACGAGGGCGGGAGAGGTGATCTCAATCTCCCCGAAGAGCAACCTCTCGGCAGTGACGCCCCCTCGGTTCCTCCCCTGGTTCGCCTGCGCCAGAACAGCGGCCTCCTCCTGTTGCTTGGGGCCATCCTGGGCATCCTGGGCGTGGTGGTTTGGGTGGCGCGACGCCTGCGCCAACCCCTGCCTGGAGCGGAGCGCCCTCTTTTTCGTGATGTCCCCCAGGGCTTCGCCGCGCGGCTGTGGGAAAAGGTGCTGGCCTGGGCGCAGCGCTTCGGCCTGATCGCACAACCAAGCCAAACGCCGCTGGAACACGCTGGAGCCTTCGGCAGTCTCGTGCCCGATGCCGCCGCCGAACTCACCACCATCGCCGATTTCTACACACGCCACCTGTACAGCCCACGCCCTATCACGACCGCCGAGGCCAGCGATGCTCAATTTGCCTGGCTGCGCCTACGCCCCCTGCTCCAGCGTCGCTGGCTGGAACGCACACTGCGCGCGCCGGCCGGTCTCAGGCGGGCCTTATTTCGCGAAGGATGAAGCCGCGGCGCCCGCGCCCAGCCACGCTTTCAAAACACCCTCGTCAGCCAGCGGTCCCACATAGGCCAGGGTAAGGCGGGATGGCTGCCACCACTCTTGCGCCAGGCGCTGGAGGTCCGCTGATTCCACCTGATCGATGGCGGCCAACACCTGATCCAGCGTCAACATTTCCATCTCCGCCGCCACCTGCCTGCCCCACCACGACGCCACCGACGATGAATCCTCGCTACTCAATTCCAGACGGCCCTTGAGATACTCTTTGAAGAGTTGCAGCTCGTCCGCAGCCACCGGCTTTTCCTGCAATTCCTGCCAAATAGCCATCGTCTCGTCCAACGTCTCGAACAGTCGTTCGACCTCACAGCCGCCGTACACGCCCAACACGCCGCTATCGGCGAACATATTGACAAATGTACCGATGCTATAGGCCAACCCGCGCTCCTCGCGCAAGCGCTGCCACAGCCGGGAACTCATACCGTCGCCGGCCAGGGCGTTCAGGACGCTGAAGGCAAAACGGTCGGGGTGGTCGCGAGCGGGGCCGGGTAAAGCCAATTGCAGGTGAGCTTGCTCGCTGGCGCGGATTTGGGCGCGATGACGGGGCTGAGCTTCGATAGGAGGGGCGGGCAGGAAGGTGGGGAGCGGTTCCAACGCCCGGCCATCCACGCTCCAATCGCCAAAACTGGCGACCACAGACGCGCGCGCGTCGTCCACATCGATAGCGCCAGCAATGGCAAGCACTGCCGCATCGGGGCGATAGAAAAGCTGATGGTGGTGGCGCAAATCGCCTGGCGACAGCGCCGCCACCGTCTCTGGCTCGCCGGCGATCTCACGCCCCAGGGGATGATCGCCCCACAGCGCCTCGCCGCTCAGCTGCCCCACGTAATCTTCTGGCACATCTCGATACATGGCGATCTCGTCGAGGATAACGGATCGCTCGCGCTCGCATTCGCTGGCATCCAGAAGGGGAGAACGCACCATGGCCGTCAACAGGTTCAGGGCCTGACGCCCATATCTGGCCCCCACGCGCACCCAAAACGAGGTGAATTCCTGACCGGTGGAGGCGTTGAGATAGCCGCCGCGTCCCTCGATCTCATTGGCAATATCGCGCGCCGTCGGCCATCCCTGGCAGCCTTTGAACAGCATGTGCTCCAGGAAATGGCTGATGCCGGCGACGCCCGCCTGTTCATAGCGCGAGCCGACGCGCAGATACAGCCCCAGGCTGACCGAGCGCACCGACGGCATCTCGGCGCAGACGACTTCCAGGCCGTTCGGGAGCGTGAAACGCGTGCAGGATTGCAGATTCATCTATTATTGCCCACGTAGCTCTTTGAGCATGCGTTCGGCCTCGGTTTTCGCTTTGGGATCCTGAGCAGGCGGGCCGCTGATGAAGGTCTCGAATTCCTTGATGGCGTCGTCATTGCGGCCTTGCAGCTTGCGCAGCATCCCCAGGCCGAAATGCGCCTCGGGGAGAGTCGGTTTGAGTTCGACGGCTTTTTGCAAGGATTTCTCCGCGGCGTCCATTTCGCCCAACTGAAGCTGAGCGGCGCCGAGGAGATAGTAGGTCTCGGCGTCGTTGGCGCTGACGGCCAGCGCCTTCTCGAAACTGCGCTTGGCCTGAGCCAAATCCCCTTGCTGGTAGTAAGCCACGCCGAGGTTGGACAGGGTGGGGGCGTGGTTGGGGTTGATCTTCAGGGCCTCGTTATAGGCATCGATGGCCTCGGTGAACTTATTCTGCCGTGTGTAGGTGTTGCCCAGGCCGAAATAGGCATCGATACTCTTGCCTTTGGCCAGTGAAGCCTGAAAATCGCTCACAGCCTTGGCATAGTCGCCGCTGTCCAGCGCGGTTTGCGCCGAATGCATAAGCGCCTGCGCGTCGGCGGCAGGAGTCGATGTCGCACCGCCCGCACAGGAGGCAAGGACCACGGCGACGACGCCGGCGAGGAAAGCACATACGATATTGCCGATGATTCTATTCATTGCTCGAACCTCCGAAATCAAGAAGCACGATACGCGTCTCTTCCCCTTGCAGCTCGCCTTTGCTGACCTTGAGCGTAGGCAGTGGATCGGGCCGGGGCAGCCCCATTTCTTTCAAGAATTTGTCCACCGCATCGAGCTTGAGCGTGAGCGTGGGCAAGGCGTAATGCATGGGGATGACGATGGTCGGCTCCAGTTCTGTCACGACCTCCACCGCCTTGGCGGCATCGAGCGTATCGCCGCCACCGACTGGCAGCAACAGCACATCAGCGCCACTGAGCAGCTCGATCTGTTCACGGTCGGGTAGTACGCCCATATCGCCGAGATGACAAACGGTGAGGTCCTCGAATTCGTAGACAAAGGCCGTGCTGCGTTGTCGTTCGCCCACCTTGCCCTTGTGATAGGTGGCTACGCCGGTGACGAAAACGCCGTTGATCTCGTATTCGCCAGGGCCGTTGAACACGTGTTCTGGGCCGCGCACTCCGGCGATATAGCTGTGGCCGGGGACGTCGTGGCTGACGGTGACGACGTCCGCGCGCACCTTGGGCAATGTCAGACCCAAATGGGGCGCGTAGGGGTCGGTAATAACGGTCAAGGCTCGGCTGCGCAAGCGAAAGCAGGCCAAGCCGTACCAGGTGATTTCCATAGGGTGGGGTCCTGAAGGCGTGAAGTGTGAAGCGTGAGGCAAGGAGCAAGGGCATTATAGCTGACCAAAGGGATGTTGCCCAAGGCTGTCCTTACGAGAACGCCGACGAGGGGTGGAGCAGAAGGGGGAGGAAGAAGCGGGATGGCGTTGGCGTGGCTGAGGGGCTTGTCCTGAGCGTCGCCGAAGGGGCGGTCGTCGGCGTGGGCGTGGGCGTCGCCGAAGGGGTGGTCGTGGGCGTCGCCGAGGAAGTAGGGCTGGGCGTGAGCGATGGCGTGGGGCTGGGGGTGGGGGTGGGCGATGGCGTGGGGCTGGGGGTGGGGGTGGGCGTGGAGGGGGCGGTTTGGGCGTAGAAGCCGAAGATGTAGGTATGGTCGAGATGGAAGATCAAGCGCACGGGAACGCCCAGGCTGTCCAGTCGTGGGCGGCATGTCGTCAGTTCACGATAGGTTTCGTCGCCTGTGCCGGCGGGTAGAGGATCACAGGTCGCCACTATCTGTTCGGCAGCATCCACGGCCTGGATGCTCAGTTCGCCTTTGACATCGGCATTGACGACCAGGGCGCTATTGGGGGCAAAGAGCAGGGGTTTGGTGCGTAAGATGCCGTGGTCGGCGTACCGCGCAACATATCTGTCCTTGCGCAATCGCACCAATCCGATCTGCCGTTCCGTCTCGGGATTCAATTTGTGGCCCCATTTGTAGCCGCCATAGTAGAGGTAGATCAGATCGTTCACCGGCAGGGCGGCGTCGATCCAGGCGTGGGCGTGATCCCAAGCGCCCGTCTTAGGATTCGGCTCGAAGAATGGTTCGCGATCACGCGTCCAATGTTCGCCATCGTGCGACCAGGCGAGTGCGGTGTAACCCATGCCGCATTCGCCATAGGGCATAGGATAGGGTTTGGTTTGGCAATCCGTGGCGTCTTTGGCGCCGGCAGCGCTGAGATCATCGCGCAGCACCTTGACGAAGCCGATCAAGAGGTCACCGCGCCTGAGTACGCCCGACGGCCCGCCATAAAACTCGGTGATGCCGCTATCACGCTCGTCGGGCGCAAAGAGCACCGTTGGCTCGGACCAATTCACGTAATCGCTGCTGAACATGACACCCGTGCGCCGGATGGTGCGCGTCTGGGTCACGCCTTCGGCGTTTTTCCAGGTATAGGGAGCATACAAACGAAACGTAAGCCCATATTGGCGACCATTGCCCGGGAGAGTAGAGTAGGTATGAATGATGTCGCCCCAGTTCTCGTCAGGATCGCGACCATGACCAGGGAAAAGGGTGTCGATGGCGTCGTACCACGTCCATTGTAGGCTATCAGGCGAGAATGCCAGACGCGTCTTGACCCAGTCCACATTCGGAGGAGCTGTCCGCAACGTGGCGTTGTACGCCAACTTGAAACGCCGCGGCCCAGGCTGGCCACTGTCCAACACTGCTGTTCCGGCAGTGTTCAGCAAATCCAGGCGCCGCTGCGAAGCAGGTTGCCAATGGATGGCGTCGGTTGAAGTTGCCGTCTCCAGATCGGGCGCCCACCAGTCCGGATGGGGCGTCGCTGGAGGCGACAGAAACCATAGGCGATAGCCGCCCTCGTCCATAGGCAGCACCTGCACGAATGGCTGCGAAACGGCAAAGGTGGCGCTGTCCAGGATGGGGCCAGGAAATTCACGCGCGGGGTGATTGAGTAGGCGGTGGACGTTGTCGCTGCTCTCGAGCCAGTAGTCATCGATGAAGAGATAGACGCCTTCTTCGGGCGGCGCAGGATCGAAAGAGAGAGCGGGGCGGGCCAGAATCAGGCTGCTTAACAACAACAGGAGGAGGCAAATTGATTTCATGATCTCATTGACGAAGGCGCGCCCCCGAAGCGGTTGCTTGCCCATGTCCCCACCCGCAACTCGATCCCCACCGGGCAGTGATCGCTGCCCATGACTTCCGGTAAGATGAAGGCGTTGGCAACGCGCGCGCTATTGTCGGCGTCGACAAAGAAGTAGTCGATACGCCAACCTACATTCCGCTCGCGGGCGCTGGTCGGCAGCGACCACCAGGTGTATTGTTCACGCAGATCGGGGTAGAAACGCCGAAATGTATCCACCCAGCCGTTCGCCGTCAGGTGATCCAGCCAGGCTCGCTCTTCGGGCAGGAAGCCGGTGGCATTCTGGTTGGGCTTGGGATGAGTGAGATCGATCTCTTTGTGGGCGGTGTTCACGTCGCCGCCGAAGATGACGGCTCGCCCCTCCGACCGCAATCGTTCACACAGGGTCAGGAATGCGTCGTAGAAAGCCAATTTGAAGGGGACGCGGCGATGGTCGCGGCTGCCATTGGGGAAATAGCAATTGATCAGGGTGAAATCGGGATAGTGGGCGATGATGGTGCGGCCTTCGTCATCGAATTCGGCGCGGCCCAGGCCGAATTCGACGGCCAGAGGTTCGCACCGACTTAGGAGGGCGACGCCGCTGTAGCCACGTTTGCGTTCGGAGCCATGCCAGAAGGCGTGATAGCCATCGGGTTGGCGCAGGTCCCCGGGCAGCTGGTCGGCATCGGCCTTCGTTTCTTGCAAACAGAGGATGTCGGGGCTGGTCTGATGCAGCCAATCCAGAAAGCCGCGACGGTAGGCGGCGCGGATGCCGTTGATGTTCCAGGAAAGTAGCGTCAGGAGGGGGAGGTGGTCGTCAGTCATGGTGGGTCATAGCCAGCCGCGGAGGTTATAGATCATGAGGCCGATGTATTCTTTGAGCGCGAGGGATGTCAACCTCAGGTTCTCGGCATCGGGGACGAGTTGGAGGAGTTGGTTGCGCCAATCGAGCCGAAACAGGTTGGTCCAATCAGCGCGCGCGATGAGGAAGTCGGTGGGAGCCGGGATCACCTTGAATCCCTGCCGCTCGAACAGGCCAACGGCGCGTGGCATATGGATGGCGGAGGTGACGAGGAGGATGCTGTCGATGTTCCTGGCTGTCAGGAAGTCCCAACTGAGCGTGGCGTTTTCGTAGGTGTTGATGGCGTGCGACTCCACCCAGATGGCGTCGGCGGGGACGCCCATCAATTCCAGGATAGAGCGCATCGTCTCCGCTTCCGCCGCCACCGGTTCTTCCCATTCGCGTCCACCGCCACTCACCAGGATGTGGGCGGCTTTGCCTTGCCGATACAACCAGGCGGCGTAGAGCAAACGGTCGCCGGCTTCGCTCATCTCGGGCAGCGGCCGCGGGAAGGAGGCAGGGCGCGTGGCCCCGCCCAGCACCACGATCGCTTGAGCCGCGGGCAAGTCGGCTGGCGACAGATAGCGCCATTCCAAAGATCGCACCAGGCCGTAAGCCACCCAGCGATTGCCCCCCAGCGTCAAGGCCAGAAACGCCAACGTCAGCATCGCCCATTGCCAACGCCGGCGCCGCGCCAGTACCGCCGCCACGATGAGGAGGCAGGCCAGCCCCACGGGGTAGACGAACAAGGGCAGGAACTTGGAGAGGAAGAAGAACATGGCGGCAAGTGGCAAGTGGCAAATGGCAAATGGCAAATGGCAGGTGTATCACCAGAGCTTGCCACTCGCGATCTTGCGTTGCGGTCAGGGCCAGCCCTGCAATTTGTTGTGGCTTATTCGGCGCCCCACTTCTGCGGGCGGGCGGCGCCGTCGAGATGGGCGGTATCGTTGAGGCGCAGCAGGCGTGGTGGATCGCCCCACGCCATCTCGGTCAGCCCACCATTGGCCAGCAGATACTCCGTCCAGCGGTTGCCATCGCCCAATACCAACAGCGCCAACGCCGTGCCCAGGGCGCCGCCGTGGCTGACTACGATGGTGGTCTGGCCAGGATGGCGCTCGGCAATAGCGCGCAGTGAGGTCGTCAGGCGGATGGCAAATTGCTTGGCCGATTCGCCGCCCGGCGGCGCGAAAGTGGGATCGAGTCGCATGCGCTCCCACAATCGCTTTTCGAAGCGTAGATCGTCGTAGCTCAAGCCCTCCCATTCGCCCAGGTGGAATTCGGCCAAGCCGGGGTCGGTCACGACCGGGGGATCACCGAGCAGGGCGGCCAGGATCAGCGCGGTCTGCTGGGCGCGGCCCAGCGGGCTGGTGTAGATGGCGCTGACGGCCCGGTTTTCGCTGGCCAGCCGGGAGGCCAGCAATTGCGCTTGCAAGCGCCCGCGCTCGGTCAGCGGGCTGTCGGTCGATCCCTGCCAGGTGCCGGTGACATTGGCAGCGGTCTCGCCGTGGCGGATGAGGAGGAGGGTGGTGGGATGGTCTATGGGAGCCATATCGAACTCATTGAGGATGACGGTCACTTCGCACGTGGCCGTCAGGTATGGGATAATCTGCCTGTATGCTACTCCAACGCCTCTCCCTGACCAACTTCCGCAACTATGTGCGCCTCGAATTGCCGCTGGCGCCGGGACTGAGCATCGTGCAGGGGCAGAATGCGCAGGGTAAAAGCAATCTGATCGAGGCCATCGCCTATCTGGCCACCAGCAAATCTCCGCGCACGAGTGCGGACGCCGAGCTGGTCAATTGGCTGGCGCTGGAAGAGCCATACCCCTACGCCCGGCTGGCCGCCGATCTCAAACGCAGCGACCGCCTGGAGCGCGTGGACATCACGCTGACGCCAGGGGGATTAGGCAATGGCAACTTGCGCAAACAGGTGCGCATCAACGGCGTCCCCAAACGCGGGCTGGATCTGGTGGGATTGTTACTGGTCGTGCTCTTCCGGCCCGAAGATGTCGACCTGGTCTCTGGCTCGCCCAGCGAACGCCGCCGTTATCTCGACATCGCGCTGTGCCAGATCGATCACGCTTATTGCCGGGCGCTCAGCCAATACAACAAAGCCCTTGAGCAGCGCAATGCCCTCCTGCGCAGCCTGCAATCGCACGGAGGACACGACGCCGCCGTACAACTGCGCTTCTGGGATGAGAAACTGGCCGAAACGGGCGGGCTGGTGATGGCCCGCCGGCAATGGCTGATCAACGAACTGGAGCGCGAGGCCAGTCTGCGCCATCTGGATCTGAGCAGTGGTTACGAACGCCTGCGTTTGCGCTATCTGCCCAGCTTCGATCCCGGACATCCGCCGTCCAAAGGCCACACGCCCCCCTCCGCCCCCGACGAGGAAGGCGTGCGCTATGACCATCTGACCCCGGCCTCCGTCCACGGTGTTTTCATGGCCCATCTGCACCACGGCCGGCCCCGCGACTTGGCCGCGGGCATGACCCTGGTCGGGCCGCACCGCGACGATTTGGGCTTCTATTTGGGCGATCGCAACCTACGCGCTTTTGGCTCGCGCGGCCAACAGCGCACCGCCGCCTTGGCCAGCAAGATGGCCGAGATCGGCATCATGACGGCCACTGCCGGCGCCGCCCCCCTGCTCTTGTTGGATGACGTAATGTCGGAGCTAGACGCCAGTCGTCGCGCTATGCTGCGAGACGCCTTGACAACTGTTTCGCAGGCCCTTGTCACTACCACGGATTGGCATCATTTCACCCCTGATTTGTTGGCTGGCGCCCAGCGCCTGACCGTCCACGCCGGGCAGGTCGAGATAGTTGAGTCATTGAGTATTAGCCTGGATGACAGAGGACGAGAGACGAAGGACGAAGTTGTCGTTGCAACCAGCCGGCGCGAGAATGCGGATGCCCCTTCGACAGGCTCAGGGCAGGCGCCGCAAGCAGCCCGTGTCGGTCCGGTGGTCGTTTCCGGCGCAGGTTGAGTCAGGCCGGTTGTCGTTTCCGGCGCAGGATCGGCTAACACCAGTTCCAGGCGGCAGGTCCTTCGTTCCACTGCAGGATGCGCCCTATTGGAACCGCACGCGAACTTGAACCCCGCCGCCGAGTTGTTTCCGACCTTCGGACTGAATCCGCCGCCCGCCGCTGAACTTAGCCGTTAGGCGTCACGAAGCCAACATCGACATGCGTTGCGATTTCTACGTCTATCTCCATCGCGATGGCGCAGGAAACATCTTCTATGTAGGCAAGGGCACCGATCGGCGCGCCTGGTCCACTGATCGCCATCCTGTCTGGCACAAATACGTGTCGGAGCGCCTTCACGGCCGCTACACCGTTGAGATTCATCGCGACGGACTGACTGAGTCAGAGGCAGAAAGACTCGAAGAGGAGTTGATTGCGAGTCTTGGTGGTCAGCTAGTGAACTGGATCAATCCCGGTCGTCAGTTCGACTACGAGGCACTTGCAACCTACCACCTGCAACGGGACGCGAACAGAAAGTTTGTCGAAGAGACAAAGGCAATCGAGTCGACAGATCTGTCGGGAGCCGTGGAACGCTATCGCATTGCACTCGAGCGCATGCGCGTCTACGAAGCAATGACACTTGAGCGTGGCCTGATAGCTGAACTTGGAGTCGGGCCAGACTGGGGCGATCCGAATATCCTCAATCGCCTAACCGTGTGCCTCCAAAAGCTTGGCAAGCATGACGAGGTGGTAGCCGAGGTCGACAAGTACTTCGCTGAGTTTCCCTCGGCGCGAACAATGTCTATCGGAAGGCAGATAGCGGCCAGAGCCGAGAAGTCGCGCACCAGGATAGCAGAATCTTGGCTCATCTACTTGTCCATGCGCTAAATGAACTGGTTCCCAGACAATGAAGAGGCTCGCCAACAGTAGGCGCATTAGAACGCTGGCGAATCTATGTTTCATGGGATCACCTCCGGCACAATCACCAGATTCAGCGGTGAGATAGCTTTGTCCGTGGTGTGCTGCTGTAATCCCGTACCGTCGACATTGATCGTCCAGATACCAGGTTGACTACCTTGGCTAGACATGAAGACGATAGCTGATCCATCGAGTGTCCAATTCGGTGCCCAGGCTGATTTACCTTCCAGACGCGTAAGCTGCTTCCACACGTTCTCGCTAATACTGACTACCCAAAGATCGCTGATCCAGCGGGTCGGATCAGAGTCGACAGCTGAATCTTTGATATTCTCACGACGTACCACCAACAGGGTGGCGGAATCTGGAGACCAGCGCGGTGACAGATCGTACACATCTGATGGACTAAGTGGTTTCATCTGACCCGAACTTGCCTCAATCAGCCAAAGAGGGCCAGGATAGTAAGATGTGCCTTGATCCCAAGTGTAGGCGATCCATTTCCCGTCTGGTGACCAAGTTAGATTCTCGGGTCTGTCGCCAGGCTTTGGTGATGGACTGGAAATGTTTCGTAGCAGGTTGCCGTCAGTATCGATGATCTTAAGCACATCACCCTGAATTCGCGTGTAGATAATCATTCGGCCATCGGGCGATACGGCGGCATCGGTTGCGGTCTCGGCGTTTTCAGGTGTAACTCTCCGGTGCTCTCCAGTCTCAATGTTGAGAATCTCCAACCAGTCACTCATAAGGAGCACATGCTTAGAATCTGGGAACCAGCCGCGAAACCACGTTGCCTTGTTGTAGGGTCTACCGCTCGAGACGTCAGTGATACCTACTTGAAAGCCGGAACCCTTTGCCACATCCACGATCAGAACCGTAGTGTAGCCTCCTGAGTTACAGATCGTGAAGGCTGCTTTTTGCCCATCAGGTGCAATACGGAAATCACATGCTTCCCCCTCTTTATAGCTTCGTGAGATGTATAGCGGTCTAAACGTGCTACCACTAACGGTTGTTATTCGTTGCCCAGCGATCAAGGTGGGCAGAATTGGTGTTGGTAGTGGTTGCGGAGTGAAGATCTCGATCGGCTGTGCCGGCGGCGTCAGATAGTAAGGACATGGGGTCAAATTGATTGGATAGGGTGGGGTAGGATACCTGGCGCAGATGGCGGCATCCGCAGGATCAGGGGTTGGTGTCCCCGACTTGGGTGGCACAGAGGTGGACGTAGGTTCTTTGATTGGTGATTGAAATACTGCGGATTCAGGCGCTACGTTGTTTTGGCGCTCCCGTAGATTCAGCACCAAAACAGCCGCCAGCACGCCGAGCAGTAATAGACCAGCTAGACTTCCAGCGAGTCGTAGGATTCTGTTCATTTTGCACCCCCTTGTGAAATGCGATGAAACCAGGGCTTTTCATCATTCTACCTGAGAAACTATTTGAAAAACTCACGCAAAGTCGCAGAGAGAGTCGTCGATTCCCGTCTTTTCGTTCTAACTTTGCGCTCTCTGCGCCTTGGTCTGCGTACTCCTTACTCCTTACTTCTTACTCCCTACTACTCTGGATTCTCCGCTAACGCTCGCCCGCTTCCGGCACAACAAACTTATACCCCACCCCGCGCTCGGTCAAAATGTATTCCGGTTTGCTCGAATCTTTCTCGATCTTGCTACGCAAATAGGCGATATAGAGTCGTAACAACTGCACATCGTCTTTGTACTCGAATCCCCACACTTTTTGCAACAATATCTCGGACGTCATCAACCAATTGGCATTCTTCACCAGATGGTAAAGCAAGCGCCACTCGGTGGGGCGCAACCCCACGCGCTCGCCGTCCACCACAACCTCGCGCCGGGCAAAGTCGATTTGCAGACGGTCATCCACCGCCAGCCCCTCGGCGTCAGACACAGACGGCCCCGTCGCCCGGCGCAACACGGCCCGAATGCGGTCGCTCAATTCGCGCGGGCTGAACGGCTTGGTGACGTAATCATCGCTGCCGGCGGCAAAAGCCAGATGCTTGTCGTCTTCTTCATCCTTCACCGTCAGCATGATCACCGGCACATTCGAGACCTCGCGAATCCGTTTGAGCGCCTCGAAGCCATCCATCTGCGGCATCATCACATCCAGCACCACCAGATCCGGCAACTGCTCGCGCACCTTCGTCACTGCCTCCAGGCCGTTACTGGCGCTGATCACCCGAAACCCGTCCAGTTCCAGGTTGTACTGGACGAACTTGATCATGCGCGGTTCGTCATCGACGACGAGAATCAACTTATTGGCAAAAGGATTGGCAACGCTCATGACTTTATTTTACGTCAGGTGCGACGCACTTTCAAGGTAAGTCTTCACTTTGCCCAGAAAATAGCTCACACAAACAGGATGGGTGAACAGATACCTTTCAAGCGACAGATTATGGCCGCAAAAGTAGCGGCAACATGACCGCCCAACGGCTGGCAGCCAGCAAATGGGCGTCGTACTCATAAGTTGGCGGGGAGCCGAAACGGGCGCTATAGCCAATGAGTAGCCCAGGTTGATTGGGGCAAACGCACAGGCGGGGAGCAGAAAAAGGAAACGAACGATCGGGGAAAAGATAGAGCGGGCGCGCGATGGGATTGCTCGCCAGTGGATCCGTCGCCAACCACACAATCCCCAGCCGCGCCGGTATCCCCGGCGTTGGTTCATAGGCCAGGACGACCGCCGTATCTCCTGTCACCGAATCGATATCGACCCACGGCGACGATTCCGAGGCGACGAACTGCGCGGAAACATCGAAGACAGAACCCAGAGCGGGATCGCCCGACAACCTGCGCTCATCCAACCACTTCCCCTGCACATCGCTGTTCCCCGCCGCCGCCGCCGTCCACACCGCCAAAAAAGCCGCCTGATTCTGGCCATAAGCCAGGCGCGGGGCCGTCTCGTTGCTGCCGCTGGCAAAGGCAATATCGAACGCCTCATCGATCAACTCATTGCCCGACGACGAGAGACCGCGCACCCGCTGACCATAGATATCGAAATCGCCGCTATTGAACTCGTAGGCATACGCCACCAAAAAATAAGACTGTTGCGTACTCGCCGCCACGGACGGCTCCATCTCTCGGCGCTGTAAATCGGCGGCGACGATGAAATTACCGCCAATGGTCTCGCCGCCACCCGCCCCTTGATGATAGCGCGCCACCCGTCGCGCCCGGATATCGCCGTCCAGGGTATACACCACCAAAAACTGCTGCGTCGAAGGCAAAAAAGCCACGTCCGGCTGCTCCTCCTTACCCACACTCACACCGATATTGAACATCGTTCCCTTCAGCTCAGGCGTGTTATCCCCGCCGCCCGACCACCCCGCCACCCGCTGCCCCAACACATCCACATCGCCGCTGGGCAACTGGCGTTCGTAAACCACCAGATAATCATCATCCAACGGATTGAAAACCACCCGCGCCGCCCGTTCTGGCGACGACGTATTCACGATAGCAAAGACATCGCCGATCCAATGAAACGCCGGCGACAAGCGCGCCCGACGCCCGAACACATCCGTATCCCCCCCTCCTGTGTCCAACTGCCAAACCACCAACTCCTCGTTCCGGTTGCTATTGTAGACGATTGCCAACAATCGTTCATCTTTTTGGGAATTAGCCACCTCGATCTCCCGCCCATACGTCACCCCCGAACTGCCGCGCACCACGCCCACACCCAACAGGCAAACCACCAGCGCCAGACAAAAAGACAAGTGTTGGAACTTCATCGACAGACATCTCCTTGAGGTCGGACACCCGCCAAGTCTCGCTGACAGGCATAGAGGTGTAAGCTCGCTTATTGTGGGCCGCAACCTGATCTTTTACCAAACCCACAGCGACCCCGCGAGAACGTTCGGGAAGGACGCCCCTGTCTGCTATACTTGACACGACGCGCCTTCAATTACAGACGCCACACCCTCTGCAAACCGTTCCTTCCTCCTCCCATCGCCGCCATGCGCCCCCTCATCCTCGTCACCAACGACGACGGCATCCACTCCCCCGGTCTCCATGCCGCCCTCACCGCCCTCCACCCCCTCGGCGACCTCCTCATCGTCGCCCCCACCACCCAACAATCAGGGACATCGCGCGGCTTCTCCCCTCGCTTCGACGGCAGCATCTCCACCATCACCCTCAGCCACGACGGCCAGACCTTCCTCGCCCACCACCTCGACGGCGCCCCCGCTCAGGCCGTCCTCTACGGCGTCATCGAAATCGCGCCGCTCACGCATGGCCGCCCGCCCGACCTCATCGTCAGCGGCATCAACTACGGCGAAAACCTGGGCAGCCAAACCCTCATCTCCGGCACCGTCGGCGCCGCCCTACAAGGCGGCGACATGGGCATCCGCTCCCTCGCTGTTTCGTTGGAAACCAACAAAGCCTACCACATGATCCACGGCCTCGACGTTGACTGGACCGGCGCCATCCACTGGCTCCGCCACTTCGCCCGCCTCGCTCTTGCCCCCACCCCTTGGCCAGCAGACATCGCCGCCCTCAAGATCGACCTCCCCGACCACGTCACCCCCCAAAC
>JAYRVO010000154.1:0-30537 GCA_041918515.1 Chloroflexota bacterium
ACGAAGGGTCTCCAACTTCGGAAAGCCTGTCGCTGTGTCACCCTGAGTGCAACGAAGGGTCTCCAACTTCGGAAAGCCTGTCGCTGTGTCACCCTGAGTGCAACGAAGGGTCTCCAACTTCGGACCGGAGATGCTTCACTTCATTCAGCATGACGCGGCCCGCGTACCCCGCAAGGCGGTAACGATGCAAGCACGGCAGTTTCACCATTCCCTGCCTGGAAGTGCTTCGCCAACCTGTGGCCCAACAGAGGGGAGCAAGGTTTCGTGCAAAGACTCAAAAGTTGCAGACGTGTCGAAAACCCAAAAGCAGCCGCTAACCCATGAATTCGGTCAGTGTATCAGTTGTGCGGCGAGCTTGCAGTAAGGCGGGCCGCTTTGTGTGAAACTGCCCCCCCCGCAGTCCGTTGCATCTTCGCCGCCGCTTGGGGTCTGGTGTAAAATAACCAGAGCAAGCGACGACTACCATGAGCCAGCCATGATCGACATCGAAAAGCAGGTTGCCCATTGGCGGTATCCTGATACAGTCCTTCTTACGCCGACTTATAAGGCGGCCAATCAGGTTATGCACGATGCAAAGGAGATGTTTGAGTGGTTGATCCATCAGTTGTAGAGACCGTGCAACACTACTTGAGAGTGGTCGAGACCGAAGGTATTCCGGTACGGTACGGTGTGCTCTACGGGTCTTATGCGCGTGGAGAGGGTCGTCGTTGGAGTGACATCGACCTGCTTGTCATCTCACCTCAGTATGACAAGCACCGCACTCATGAAGATGTCGGTCGCCTCTGGATCGTTGCCGCCCATACCGACAGCCGCATCGAACCGATCCCGGTCGGCGAGCGTCAATTCATCGAAGATGACAGCAGTGCCATCATCGAGATGGCCCGCCGCGAGGGGATCAGGATCGACCTCGCCGACCATCCCAACACTTGACATCCCAACACCTGACAGGTGTGGAGGCGACTTCCATGCCCATTTTCGACGACGACCCACTTCAAAGCCTGCGCCAAGAGATCGGCCGTTGGACCCAGGCCACCCTCGATCCCACCCTGCGGCGCCAGCCCGAACGCAAAAAGGAGTTCATCACCACCTCCTCCACGCCCGTGCGCCGGGTCTACACCCCGCTCGATGTCGCTGATCTCGATTACGAGCGGGATTTGGGTATGCCGGGCGAGTATCCCTATACCCGCGGCGTCCACAGCACCATGTACCGCGGCAAACTGTGGACGATGCGCATGTTTTCCGGCTTTGGCATGGCCGAGGAGACCAACGCCCGCTACAAATACCTGCTGGAGCATGGCAACACCGGCCTTTCCGTCGCCTTCGACATGCCCACCCTCTACGGCTACGACAGCGACGCCCCCGAAGCCCTGGGCGAATTCGGCAAATGCGGCGTCGCCATCAGCTCGCTGGCCGACATGGAAATCCTGTTCGACGGCATCCCCCTGGCTGATGTCAGCACCAGCATGACGATCAACTCGCCCGCGGCCATCCTCTGGGCCATGTACATCGTCGCTGCCGAAAAACAAGGCGCTCGCCGCAACCAATTGCGCGGCACTATCCAAAACGACATCCTCAAAGAATACATCGCCCAGAAAGAATTCCTGTTCCCGCCCACCCCCTCGATGCGCCTTGTCACCGACACCATCGAGTTCGGCGCCCAGGAACTACCGCAATGGAACACGATTAGCATCAGCGGCTACCACATCCGCGAGGCTGGCAGCACTGCCGTCCAGGAGCTGGCCTTCACGCTGGCCGATGGCTTCGCCTATGTCGAGGCGGCGCTGGCGCGTGGCCTTGACATCGACGACTTCGCCCCCCGTCTCTCCTTCTTCTTCAACGCCCACAACGATCTGTTCGAGGAGATCGCCAAGTTCCGGGCGGCGCGGCGCATCTGGGCCAGGGCCATGCGTGAGAAGTACGGCGCCAAAGACCCGCGCTCCTGGCTCTTGCGCACCCACGCCCAAACGGCCGGCGTTTCGCTGACAGCCCAACAGCCGGAGAACAACATCGTGCGCGTGGCCATCCAGGCCCTGGCCGCGGTGTTGGGCGGGACGCAATCGCTCCACACCAACAGCATGGACGAGGCCCTGGCCCTGCCCTCGGCCAAAGCCGTCACCATCGCCCTGCGCACCCAACAGATCATCGCCCACGAATCCGGCGCGGCCAACACCATCGACCCCCTGGCCGGCTCCTACTTCGTCGAGCAGTTCACCAACCAAATGGAGGAAGAGGCCAACGCCTATTTCCACCAGATCGACGCCTTCGGCGGCGTCCTGCCCGCCATCGAAGCCGGTTTCTTCCAGCGCGAGATCGCTGAGGCCGCCTATCGCTACCAGATGGAGATCGACACCCGCCAGCGCACCATCGTCGGCGTCAACGACTACGTGATCGATGAATCGGTCGCCATCCCCATCCTGGAAATGGACCCCGCCGGCTACGATCGTCAGGTCGCCCGCCTGCAACGCGTCCGCGCTGAGCGCGACAACGCCGCCACCCAAAAGGCCCTGACCGAATTGGCCGATTGCGCCCGCGGCTCCCACAACCTGATGCCGCCCATCATCGCCGCCGTCAGCGCCTACGCCACCCTCGGCGAGATCACCGACGTCTTCCGCGAAGTCTTCGGCGTCTATCACGAACCTGTCTATTTTTAGTGGTTATTGGTAATTGGTTAGTGGTTATTGGTTATTAGTTATTACTCCCCAATAACCAATCCCCAATAACCAATCCCTAATAACCAATCTCTAATAACCAATCCCCAATAACCAATCCCTAATAACCAATAACTAATACCAAAGGAGCAAAACTACATGGAACGTAAAATCCGCATCCTCGTCGCCAAACCTGGTCTTGATGGCCATGACCGCGGGGCCAAAGTCGTCGCCCGCGCCCTGCGCGACGCCGGCTTCGAAGTCATCTACACCGGCATCCGCCAGACTCCCGACATGATCGCCGAAGCCGCGCTGCAAGAGGACGTCGACGTCGTCGGCCTCTCCATCCTCTCCGGCGCCCACATGGCCCTGGTGCCCAAAGTCAAGGAATCGCTGCACAACGCCGGCCTCGATGATGTACTCGTCCTTTTGGGCGGCATCATCCCCGACGAAGACATCCCCAGCCTGCACCAAATGGGCGTCAAAGGCGTCTTCGGACCAGGCACCCCCACCTCGCAGATCAGCGACTTCATCCAGCGCGAACTCGTCCAGCCTGCCTGACCCAACCACCCACCTTCGCACCCCACCCGACTCCTCCTTCCCACCGCGAGGTCGCCATGAGTGTGCAAACCATCGATTTGCCGCCGACCGTGGTGCACATCCAGCCTGCACCCAAACCCACGCGGCCAGCCCAGCCACCCCCCCTGAACGCCGGCGACCACCTCGCGCGAGCTGAATTCGAGCGTCGCTATCTGGCCATGCCGCAACTGAAACGAGCCGAACTCATCGAAGGAGTCGTCTACATGCCCTCGCCGGTGCACTTCCGAAAACATAGCTATCCTCATGGCAGCATTCTGGGCTGGTTGACCGTCTATTGCGCTTCGACACCCGGAGTCGTATTGGGCGACAACGCCACCGTCCGTCTCGACTTCGAAAACGAAGTCCAGCCCGACGCCCTTCTGCGGCTCGAACAGGGCGGACGCTCGCGCGTCACCTCTGACGACTACATCGAAGGCCCGCCCGAACTCATCGTCGAGATCGCGGCCAGCAGCGCCGCCTACGACCTGTACGACAAACGCCGCGTCTACGCCCGCAACGGCGTCCAGGAATACATCGTCGCCCAGGCCTACGAACAGCAAGTCGATTGGTTCATCCTGCGCGAGGGCGTGTACGAAAGCCTGGCCCCCGATGCCGCCGGCATCCTGCGCAGCGAACTCTTCCCCGGCCTCTGGCTACAGCCACAGACACTGTGGGACGGCGACCTGGCCGCCCTGCTGGCCGCGCTCCAACAAGGACTGGCCTCGCCCGAACGCGCGGCCTGGCTCGCGCAAAGGGCAGACGCCTGATGCCGCCCATCGATCTGAACACCGTCCAGGGCCTGGCCGCGGGCCTGCTGGCCGGCGAACGCCGCGCCCTCGCCCGCGTCATCTCGCACATCGAGAACGCCACCAGCTTCGCCCAGCCCCTGCTCGCCGCACTCTACCCGCGCGCGGGCCAGGCCCACATCATCGGCGTCACCGGCGCGCCCGGCACCGGCAAATCCACCCTCGTCAACGCCCTGGCCCTGGACCTCCGACGCCGCGGCCTCACTGCCGGCATCGTCGCCATCGATCCCACCAGCCCCTTCACCGGCGGGGCTTTGCTGGGCGACCGGGTGCGCATGCGCGACCTGGCCGGCGACCCCGGCATCTTCATCCGCTCGATGGCCACCCGCGGCAGCCTGGGCGGGCTGGCGCAGGCCACCGCCGACGTAGTCATGGTCTTGGACGCTGCCGGCTTCGACCGCGTCCTGATCGAGACCGTGGGTGTAGGCCAGAGCGAGGTCGAGATCGCCAGCACCGCCCACACCACCATCGTCGTCGAGGCTCCCGGCCTGGGCGACGAAGTTCAGGCCATCAAAGCCGGCATCCTTGAAATCGCTGACATCTTCGCCGTCAACAAAGCCGACCGCGAGGGCGCCGACCGCACCGTCATGGCCCTGAAAATGATGCTCAGCCTGGGCGTACCCGACAAACACCAGGTCATGCACCACGGCCACATCCTACCCGTCACCCTGCCGCCGCCCGAACCCGACCCCGCCGCCTGGATGCCGCCCATCCATAAAACCGTGGCCGTGCAAAACCAGGGCATCGGCGAGCTGGTGGACGCCATCGAAGCCCATCGCCAGTATCTGGAACAAAGCGGCGCCCGCCAACTGCGCGACCGCCTGCGCGCCGCCACCGAGCTACGCATGATCCTACGCGACTATCTACTCGCTCGGGTGTTGGAGCGCACCTCCACTTCCGATCTCGACGCCCTAGTTGCTTCTGTCGCCGCGCGCCATGTCGATCCGTATACCGCGGTGCGCCAATTGCTCGAACATTGAAGGAAGGAGACTATGACCGGAGGATTGTACGGCGATTTGGCAATTGTCGGCGGGAGCTGTCATCCCGCATTGATTGATGAAATCTGTAAATACTTGGGCATCGCTGAGACACCTGTTGAAATCAAGAAATTCGACAATCAGAACATTTTTGTGCAATTGCAGCAAAGCGTGCGGGCGAAGGATGTCTTCCTGATTCAACCTTTCGGCCAGACGGTCAACGACATGATCATGGAGATGCTCATCGCTATCGACGCCCTGCGCCGTGACAGCGCCGGGCGCATCACTGCCGTCGTCCCCTACTACGCCTATGGCCGCACCGACAAGAAAGATCAGCCGCGCGTCCCCATCACCGCGCGCTTGCTGGCTGACCTGATCACCACTGCCGGGGCCGAACGCTTCCTCACCTTCGACCTCCACGCCGGCCAAATCCAGGGCTTTTTCACCATTCCCACCGACGAATTGACTGCCCGCTACTTCTTTCTCGACTATATCTGGCAACAGCGATTGCAAGAGAACGCCGTCATCGTCTCGCCCGACATTGGCGGCGTCCGCCGCGCCCGCCATTTTGCCGAAGATCTCAATCTTCCCCTCGCCATCATCGAGAAGCGCCGCCTGCTCGATGGCAGCGACACCGACATGTACAACGTCATCGGCGAGGTGGCGGATCGCGTCTGCATCCTCGTGGACGACGAAATTGACACAGCCGGCACCCTTTGTAAAGCGGCTTGCGTCTTGAAAGACCAACGTGGGGCCCAAGCTGTCTACGCTGTCGCCACTCACGCCGTCTTCTCCCCTCCGGCCACCGAGCGACTGGCCAACGCGCCGATTGAGCGCGTCATCGTCAGCAACACCTTGCCCCTCGCCGAACCCACCTGCAAACGACTTGGAGGCAAGCTGGTGCAGATCAGCGTCGCTCCCATCCTGGGTGAGGCCATCCGTCGCATCCACGAAGGCGTGAGCATCGGCGCCATGTATCAGGAACTCGGACGCATGACCGCCTAGCCCGAACCAGCGCCGTCACCCTGTCATTCTATCACCCCGTCACCCCGTCACCTTGTCACCCCGTTCCCCCATCACTCCCCGCCTCCACATCCTCCCCGACGCACTCGCCCGCTCGCCTGGCCACATCGCCGAACGCCTGCCGCCGCCCGCCGCGGCTCTATTCGCCGCCGCTCGCCTGCTCCAACCACTCCCGCCCCCTCTCCTCGACTCCTGGCTGGCAGCTGAAGACGGCCATATCGTCATTGGCCCGTTGACGCACGGCTTCAGCCCTGGCCCCAACGCCTTCCGCGACCGCATGTTGGACGATATCGCCTGGTTGCGCCTTGCCTATCTGGTTGACGACCCTATCACTTTTCTAGCCCCTGCCGGCCAACTGATCCATTTCCTGATCCTGAATCGCTTCCGGCCAGATATTGAGCCAACACCAATTGTCTGGAGACAATTTCAAAGCGGACTCCAGAGTTGTTTCCACGCCGGCTATGGCCGTAGCATTGGCGCACAGCAGGACGCGGACCTTTATCTGGGCGAAGGGATTGCCTGGTACTTGGCCGACCGCCGCGGCTTGAACCTGGCCGATCCGAGACTCGAAAAACTGCTCACCGCTACCCTATTCGACGCCTCTTTCTATCTTTATTTGGGTCGAAGAGCCGGGCGCAGCTAACAGCTTTAGAAAATGCCCAGTTCTTCTTTGGCTTCTTCGCTCATCATGTCCGGGTTCCAGAATGGCACCCAGACCAACTTGATGTTGACTTCTTCGATTTCGGGGAACTGTGTACGGATGACCCGATAGGCATCATTGAGGATTTGAGGGCCGACAGGGCAGCCGGGGCTGGTGAGTGTCATATCGACATCGACCTTGTGGTCGTTGGGGTTTACGGTGATGTCGTAGACCAAACCAAGATTGATGATGTCCAGCATCAGTTCCGGGTCGCGGACAACTTTCAGGGCTTCACGAATTTGTTCACTGCTTGGCATGGGTTTTTACCTCGTGTTTCGTATTTCGTATTTTCTATCATTCTGTAGATCTTACGCAATACGCAATATCTAATAACCAATCTCTACTACGAAAAATAACTCTCCACCCAAATACTCCCCCCCTCGACCTTGACCGCGAACGTATTGGCCGGCTCGAACGCGGGCAAAGTGAGGGCGGCGCCGGTGCAAATGTCGAACTCAGCGCCGTGGCGGGGGCAGGCGATGACGCCGGGGCGCACGATGGCGCCCTCGGCCAACGGGCCGCCATCGTGTGTGCACACATCTTCGATAGCGCAGATCTTGCCCTCGACGTTGAACAAGGCGACGACAAAGCCATCGACCTCGACCAATTTGCGTTGGCCCGGGGGCAGTTCTTTCAGTTTGGCGACTTTGATGAATTTCGGCATGGCGATGTGTGTTGCGGTTAGTTGAGTTTTATTCCGGCCACTCTTCCATCCCCCAAACGCCCGCCTTCAGCACCTTCAGCGAGAGCAGGGCGCATTTCAGGCGCACAGGGCCGATGGGGATGCCGAGCATCTCGAGGATGTCATCCTTGTCCAGCGCCTTGACCTCATCCAGCGTCTTGCCCTGGATTTCGTCGATCAGCATCGAGGCAGCAGCCTGGCTGATGGCGCAGCCCTTGCCATCGAAAACCGCTTCTTGCACCCGGTCGCCATCCAGCTTGAGTTCGATCGTGATCTCGTCGCCGCAAAACGGGTTGACATCGTGAAAATGGACATCGGGCGCGTCCAAATGCCCCTTGTGGCGGGGATGACGAAAGTGGTCGATGATATTCTCGCGGTAGAGATCATCCATGGTGGAGATTGGAGATTGGTTATTGGTAATTAGTTATTGGAGATTGGAGATTGGAGATTGGAGATTGTCGAACCTGCCACTTGCCTACTTGCCTACTTGTCTACTTGCCTACTTGCCTACTTGCCTACTTGCCTACTTGTCTACTTGTCTACTTGTCTACTTGTCTACTTGTCTACTTATCTACTTGTCTACTTCCCCCTACAACTCAAACAACGCCCTGGCCTTATACAGCGCCGGGATCAGGCGGTCGACTTCTTCGGGCGTGTTGTAGACGTAGAAGCTGGCGCGGGTGGTGGCGGGGAGACCAAAATGGTCGTGGATGGGTTGGGCGCAGTGATGGCCAGCGCGGACGGCGATGCCATCCAGGTCGAGAATGGCCGCTACATCGTGCGGGTGGATGTCGCCGAGGACGAAAGCCAGCAGCCCGCCCCGCCGCTCTGGCCCTGGCCCCAGGATGCGCAGCCCCTCCACCTCGCTCAGCCGCTCCCAGGCATAGGCCGTGATCGCTTGCTCGTGCTCGGCCACCCAGTCCATGCCCAGCCCGTTCAGATAGTCCACCGCCGCGCCCAGGCCGATAGCTTCGGCGATGGCAGGCGTCCCGGCCTCGAACTTGTACGGCAGCTCATTCCAGCGGCTGCCGCTCATCTTCACCTCGCGGATCATGTCGCCGCCGCCCATGAACGGCGGCATGGCCTCCAGCAGACTGCGACGGCCATACAACACGCCGATGCCGGTAGGCCCCAGCATCTTGTGCGACGAGAAGGCCAGGAAATCAGCGTCCAGGGCCTGTACGTCGGTGGGGAGATGGGGGACGCTCTGGGCAGCGTCCACGACGGCGATGGCGCCTACCGCGTGTGCTCTGGCGGTTAGCTCGGCCACGGGATTGATCGTGCCCAGCACATTCGACATGGCCGTGAAAGCGAAAACCTTGGTGCGCTCGGTCAGCAGGCTCGCCAGGGCGTCCTCGTCCAACTCCCCGCGCGGGGTGATGGGCACAAAGCGCAGCGTCGCCCCGGTCATCTCGCAGATGAGCTGCCAGGGCACGATGTTCGAGTGGTGCTCCATCTCGGTGATCAGCACCTCGTCCCCCGGCTTCAGGTTGGCCCGACCCCAGCTATACGCCACCAGATTCAGGCTTTCGGTCGTATTGCGGGTGAACACCACCTGCTTGGGATTGGCGGCGTTGATGAACCGGGCCACGCGCAGGCGGGCGTTTTCATAGGCCGCGGTCGCGGTTTCGCTGAGCAGATGCACCCCGCGGTGGACATTGGCGTTCTGCTCGCGGTAATAGCGATTCATGGCCTCGATCACCTGCACGGGCTTCTGCGACGAAGCGGTGTTGTCCAGGTAAATCAGCGGATGGCCGTGGATCTGTTGCGCCAGGATGGGGAAATCTGTGCGGATGTCGACGACGTTGGGCATTGTTCAGGGAATCGGGAATCAAATCACCAGTAACCAATCACCATTCTATTCCAACCCCACGCGCCGCGCAATCTCGATTTCCAGCTTATTGCGCACGCCCGGCACCGGCACGCGGTTGAGCACTTCTTCGAAGAAGCCGGAGACGATCATGCGCTTGGCGGTATTGCGGCTGAGACCGCGCGCCATCAGGTAGAAAACGTACTCATCCTGCACTTTGGCGCTGGTGGCCCCGTGCGTGCAGCGCACATCGTCGGCCTGAATCTCCAGCCCGGGGATCGAATCCGCGCGGGCCTGGTCGCTGAGGATCAGATTGTCGTTTTTCTGATAAGCGTTGGTCTTCTGCGCATGCGGCCAGACGTTGATGATGCCCTGGTAGACCGAGCGACTGGCGTCGTCCAGCGCGCCTTTGAAGAGCAGATCGCTGGTTCCCTGCGGGCGTTTGTGGTTCTGGTTGGTGTGATGGTCGATGTGCTGGCGGCCCTGTGGGAAATAGAGACCCAGCAGCTCGCCGTGGCTGCCGCGATCTTCCATGTTCAGGTCGATCCACACCTTGCTCAGCCGGCTGCCCCACGAGGCTTGCAGATGCCGATAGAGCGCGTCGCGCTGGGCCGAGGCGCGCATGGTGGCGAAGTTCCAGGCGCTGGGGTGCAGGTTTTGCAGGTGGAGATAGTGGACGCGCGAGCCAGCCAGCGGGTAGACCTCCACCACGGCGTCGTTCATCCCGCGCTCTGCGCCCAGATAATCCTCGGCGATGGTCAACTCGCTGTTTTCGTCGCCGATGATCAGGCTGTGATGAAAGGCCGCCTTGCCCGCGCTCAGGTTGACGATGACCTGGAACGGTTTTTCGGCGGCGACATGGCGCGGAACATAGAGGAAGGTTCCGTTCTGCCAGAGGGCGTAGTGCAGGGCGGTGAACTTGTTGTCGGCGGCCTGCACCTGCGCGCCCAGATAAGCGCGCACCAGTTCCGCGTGCTCGGTCAGGGCCGTGCGCAGGTCGGTGAAGATAACCCCGCTGGCGGCCAGGGCCGGGTCGAGGTCGGCGTAGATCAGACTGCCATCCTGGAAAACCAGGGCGCCGGCGCTATCGATCTTGCTCAGATTGCTGGCAAGGGCGCGGGGCAACTGGTTGCGGCTGCTGACGCCGGCGGCCGGTTTTGCCTGGAAATGGAAGTTGTCCAGGTTGAAGCCGGTCAGCCGCGTACGTCGCCAGGTTTCTTCGGTATAGTTTGGCCAGGGGGTGGCCTCGAAAATCTCCCAGGCAGTTTGGCGGGATTGGCGCAGCCATTCGGGTTCAGCGAATCGCTCGCTCGTCGCCAGCGCCGTGGCCTGGGAAAGGGTATCGGTCGTTAATGTTTTGACGGTCATGTTGGAATTGCGAATTGCGAATTTGGCATTGCGGATTGCGACCGGTCTCCCGGCCTTCCGGTCTCCCGGTCTCCCGGTCTACTACCCAATACTCCCTTCCATCTGCAACTGGATCAGCCGGTTCATTTCCACGGCATATTCCATCGGCAGCTCTTTCACCAGCGGCTCGATGAACCCGCCCACGATCATGCTGGCGGCCTCGCCCTCGCTGATGCCGCGGCTGGTCAGGTAGAAGAGTTGCTCCTCGCCGATCTTGCTGACCGAGGCCTCATGCCCGACCTCGACCGCGTCCTCGTCGATCTCGATGTAGGGGTAGGTGTCGGAGCGAGAGTGCTCGTCGAGCAGCAGGGCGTCGCAGACGACGGTGGACTTGCTGTTCTTGGCGCCTTTGGCCACCTTGAGCAGCCCGCGATACGAGGCGCGCCCGCCATCCTTGCTGATCGACTTGGAGATGATCTTCGATGACGTGTTGGGAGCGCCATGCACAACCTTACCGCCCGCATCCTGGTGTTGGCCGCGCCCGGCAAAGGCGATGGAGAGCACTTCGCCGTGGGCGTGTTCGCCCAGCATATACACGGCGGGATACTTCATTGTGATCTTGCTGTTGTGAACGATGAAACCCTGGGCGATGAAGTTGCCCGTGCCTTCCACCTCGATGTCCCAGGTGGGTTCGGCCACGGCTCCAGGCTCAGAGACCCTCACCTCGGCGATTTCCACGGCGTCGGCCAGGGCGATCTGAGAGCGCCCGACCCGGCGATGGTGCTCCTTGCCGGCCGGCTTGCACACTTCTGCTTGCTGGCGCAAGCGAGGGCTGATGTGATCGTACAGGCGTGCGTCGATAGGGAAGCTCAGACGATGGGAGCCATGCGCAGTGGCTTCGATGCCGGCGATGACCACCCGTCGCGGCTCATCGAATTCGGTATACAGCCGGGGCGTGACGCCCAACGTGACCAGCAGCGAGGCCACATCCTCCAATAAGTTGCGGTTGACAGATTTCAGGCTGAACCTGCGCGGAGCCTGCACCATGCCGTCGGCGTCGAGATAGCCGGCGATGAAGGCCAACCGCTGTGATTCGGGCAGCGAAGCCACCCACTGCGGGACGCGCTTGCTGGCTGCTGAGCCGATAAAGCCGTTGACCTGGAAGAACTCAGCCAACTCCTTGCTATGCCAGGCCAGATGGTTGCCATCTTCTCGTTCGATTGGCTCGGCGGTGGTGACGGCCGTCATGGTCTGCACCAGTCGTTCCCGTGCCCGATCCTGCACCGGCGTCGAAAAGCCGACTTTTGCCCAACGCATCACGCCCTCGGTCTGGCCCATCTGCACCTCGATATTGCCATCACCCAGCCAGTAGCCAAACAGCCACATGATCTCATTGGTGGTTTCGGTCAAGGGCATCAGGCGTGAGTCTCGCGTGCGGCTGACATTCAGACCCGACACATACTGGTTGCCGGAGACGAAGTCAGTCACCAGTGCAGGCAGCTGCAATTGATGGGGTCGGCCATAGTCGATCGATGTGCGCGGGACGATGGCCTCTTGCAGATGGTCGGCGCGGACATAGGCCAGGCGATAGCGACCGAGTTTCTTCGGCGCCTGGGCGTCGTAGACATAAGAGTAGAAGGGATGGTTGGCGGTGACGCGCAGCTTGCGTTCGCCAATCGCCACTGTTTGTATGGGCTGATAGCCGGAGAAACGCTTGGCCGCCACCCGGCGGAAGCAGAGCTGTCCGCTGCTTTCGTCATACGACAGCACCTCCTCGCCCATGTCGAGTTGCTCGATGGGCTTCACGCCGGCCGGGGTCGTCACCAACGAGCCTTCAGCCAGACAGCCCAGATTGCCGTCGATCCATTCCATCGTAGCGTTTTCATAAGCAACCGCGCGCTTGGTCACCAGATTGTAGACATTGTTCGACCAGTTCTGGATGGTCGTGTAGCGGCAGCGGGCGTTCTTGTGGACGATGATCTCGACCACGGCGCTGTGCAGGCTGTCGCTGGAATAGGTTGGCGCGGTGCAGCCTTCGATGTAGTGCATGCTGGCGCCTTCGTCCACGATGATCAGCGTGCGCTCGAACTGGCCCATGTTCTCGGCATTGATACGGAAGTAGGCCTGCAGGGGGATCTCGATATGCACGCCAGGGGGCATGTAGATGAAGGAGCCGCCCGACCACACGGCGCTGTTGAGCGCAGCGAATTTGTTGTCGGTGGGTGGGATGATGGTGCTAAAGTATTTTCTGAACAGTTCGGGATGCTCACGTAGGGCCGTGTCGGTGTCCAGGAAGAGCACGCCTTGCTTCTGCCATTCTTCTTTGAGGGAATGGTAGATGACCTCGGAGTTATGAACGATCAACCCCTCGGCGACGAAGTTGTGGGGCCCATCGATCTCGATATCGTAGACCGCCTCGACGCCTGCCGGTGTGATGCTGCCGATGCGGGCGAAACCGATGAACTCGTTGGTGTGGCGACGGAAATTCGTACCTTTGGCGCTGCTCAACGTGTGATGATAGCGGCGCTTGCCCATCCGTCCTTTACGTTGCGGCGAACGCACGCCGATGCGCTCGAAATCGCCGCTGAACTGCATACGATAACCATCGATTTTTCTTGTGGAGTCCAGCGGATGCGATGACCGGAAATGAGTGATGTTCGAAGCGCCGATGCCACAGTTCTGCGCCAGTTCCTGCATTTCGCGTAGCAGCGATGCATTAGCGCTGGTGAGAACGACATCGTGATTCGAGCGGTGGTCGCGTACATAACCATCGGCATCGACGAAACCGCCCAGCAGCGCCAATCGCTGGTCCTCGGGCAAAGCAAAGATCCAGCGAGGAACGCGCTTGTTGAGGGCCGTGCCTGCCAACTCGTTCGCCTCGATGAAACGGGCGAGGATGGTCGAGTAGATGGTCATGCGATTGGGATCGCCATTCTGCGCCTGGATGCCGAAAACCGCTTGCGTCACCCGCTTGAACTCGCCGCGCAACGCCTCGTCACTGGCTGGAATGGCGAACTCGACCCGGGCTTTATCGGCGCCCTCCTGGTGGTGGATGAAGCCATCGCCCAGGTAGAGGCCGAGCCACCACATCAGGTCGGGCGAGGTCGTCGCCGGCAGATCGATGGGGTTATAGCGATTCTCGATGTTGAGAGCGTATTCGACCCCCGTCTGGTTGCGACCAACAACTTCCGTCTTGATCGCAGGCTGATTGAGTTGATGGCTTTGGCCGGCATCGGGTAGTTTCTTGGCCAGGGCGACGAGATCACCGGGCTGCAGATCGGCCAGGTACTTCCATTCACGGCTGTATCGCCCGCGCTGTTTGTCCTGATCGCGGTGATAGACCAGCGTCAGGAACGGATGGTTGTCTGTGGCACGGATGGTGCGCGTTCCCACCTGCACCTCAAAGACCTCGCGCTCACCCTTGTAGGCTGTCGCCTTGACAGGCGCCGGGATCAGCTTGTTTTCAGTCTCGTCGAAAGCAAAAACTGTATCGCCAGGCCGGATGTCTCGGATCGGGATCAAGCCGTGCGTTGTCGCCACACGCGCATCGCCGCTCAAACACTCATATTGCGCGCCCACGCCGGCCAGGAACTTGCGCTCGGCTTCGGGGATGCCCAAGCGGTCGAAAGTCTCCTTGATCTCGCTGGGTACGTCCTCCCAGTTTTTGCCCTGCTTCTCCGCCGGCTTGATGTAATAATAGATGTTGTCGAAATCGATGCCACTGAGGTCCGCGCCCCAATTCGGCATCGGTTTGGATAGAAAAATGTCGAGGGCTTTGTGACGGAACTCGCGCATCCAATCCGGTTCGCCCTTTCTATCCGAGATTTGGTCGACGACCTCGTGACCTACCCCTCTTTCTGCCTTGAAGGTATAGTGTTCGGGCATCGACCAACCAAATTTGTAGTCTTCTTTTACGCCCGCAAGAGCCTGGCGATCTAGTTCAGTTGCCATATTGTATGAATCTCCA
Source organism: Chloroflexota bacterium (assembly GCA_041918515.1). Lineage (GTDB taxonomy): Bacteria > Chloroflexota > Anaerolineae > J102 > J102 > SSF26. The sequence continues at coordinate 14,540 of JAYRVO010000154.1, forward strand.
CTTCAGTGGGTAAGGGCAGGCGGATAAGTAGGCCGGTAGATAAGTAGACCAGTAGGCCAGGGCTGAATTCGAAGTTATTGCAATACGAGAGCTTTTTCCTCGTTTCCCGGTCTACCAGCCTCCCGGTCTACCAGTTTCACGCCAATTCTGGCGCCAGTTCCGTCTCCACCCAGCCGTAGCCGCGTGCTTCCAACACGTGGGCTAATTCCGGGCCGCCGGTGGTAACAACGCGACCCTTGTAGAAGATGCTGACCTTATCTGGCTTGACATAATTGAGGATGCGTTGGTAGTGCGTGATCAATAAGGCTCCCATGCCATCGGCCACCAGCTTGTTGATGCCATCGGCCACCACACGCAAGGCGTCGATATCGAGACCCGAATCGCTCTCGTCCAGGATGGCGATCTTGGGCTGGAGCATGGCCATTTGCAGCACTTCTCCGCGCTTCTTCTCGCCGCCGCTGAAGCCATCGTTCAGATAACGCTGGGCGAAGGCCCGATCGACATTGAAGCGATCCATCTTGGTCACTAATTCTTTGCGGAACTCGCGCATCGGCATCAACTCCGAGCCGATCTCCTTCTTGGCCGTGGCGCTTTCGGCCTCGGCTCGCGCCCGGTCTTTGTAACCGCGCACATTGCTGACCGCCGCGCGCAGGAAATTGGCAAAGCTGACGCCAGGGATGGCGACCGGGTATTGGAAGGCCAGGAAGACGCCCAGCTTGGCGCGCTCGTTCGGTTCCAGGCCCAAGATGCTGACGCCATCGAGCAGCACATCGCCGGAGGTGATCTGGTAGTGGGGGTGGCCGGCGATGGCATAGGCCATGGTGCTCTTGCCGGAGCCATTTGGCCCCATCAAGGCGTGAACTTCGCCCTGACGGATGGTCAGGTTCACACCCTTGAGGATTTCGCTATCGCCTACATTGACATGCAGGTCGTTGATTTCAAGTACAGCAGTCATAATTCGAGAATTGCTCCTGGAAAAGTAGATGTTGATTGGCTACTGATTATTGACAATCTCTAATCACCAATCTCCAATAACTAATTACTAATAACTTCTTTTGCTTTGACTACGAACGAACAGCCATTATGCCCATCCATCATGCAATGGGTGAGTTCGACCGTGGCGTTGAGAACTTGCGCCATCATCGTTTCTTCCATATTGCAGATTTCACGGTGAACGGAGGCTAATTCGTGGTAAGGACAATTGAATTCGTGCAAAGTGATGACATCCGCCTCTTGCGAAACGTCCGAGAGGATGCCTTTGTTGTCGAGGACGCGGGCAAACGAGAACACACGCTCTTGCAGGGCCTGGCCTCGCACCTGCTGCCGATATTGCCCGGCCAGCCGGTCGCCCACCCGGTTCAGCAGCTTGTGGACGATAATCGGGCCTTGATCGGCCAGCAATTCATCATACAAGTTCAGGGCCAGATCTTCGCAATAGCAGGCAAACAACTCGCGGGCTTTTTCGCTGAGCTGATAACGCTGCTGGGGCCGGCCGACGCCAGTGCGCTCGGCAGTGGTGGGTAGCACGAAGCCCTCGGCCATGAGATGACCGAGCTGCTGGCGCATGGCGGTGTCGCTCAGCCCCAGCTCGCGGCGCAATTCCTTGATGCCGAGCGCGCCGTTGCGCTGGAGCAGTTTGATGATCTGCCCGCTGGGCGAGTTGTCGAGAGAGCGGTAGAGAGTGGACATCGGCGGGGTGGGTGCAGAAGATGGAGAGAGCGTAGCACGGCTACATGGTTTTGTCAAATCTCACTATAAAAATAGTGAAAATTCTGCATAGGGTTGCGAGGTGAGGCGTCAACAAATCTGCCACCGGCCTACCTGGCGGCTGGCAATCTCACCCCTGGCGCCATCTACACCCGAACTTGGTCAGGCCCAGGCGTTCCGACTATAATCGATTCTCGCGCTCACGTGCGAAGTTGTCTACCTGTCGCCAAAGAACGACGGCCCGGCGCGGGAGGCCACGAGACCCTGCGCTTCCAGGCCAGCGCCAATGGCAAGACGACACTGAACTTTCACTGCGAGTTGGGTGCGATGAGGATATTTCGTATAGCCATAATGCTATGGTGGACTGTGTGGACGGTGGTTGGCAATGTGTACGCCCAATCCTCGCCGTCTGACCCGCGCTTTGGCCTTGTGGAGGCGTTCGTCAACCCTGCCGCTGCCGCCGAGTCTGGCGCCGGCTACACGCGCATCCTTCTGCGTTGGGATGTGATCCAGCCTGATGGCCCAGTTGATTGGAAACCGGCCAATGTACCCGATCCGATCATCGCTGGTGAGCTGGCGGCGGGGCGCGAGGTGGTCGCCATCCTCATCGGCACGCCGCGCTGGGCTGTGGCAGCAGGAGAGGGAGACGCGCGAGCGATGCCAGATCTGGCTGCCTGGCAGGCGTTCGTACGACGCATGGCCCAGCAATATGGCGGGCGCGTCCACCATTGGATCATCTGGAACGAGCCGGATGTGTGGATGCACGACCATCCCGGCAGCACCTGGGTCGGTACGGATGAGGATTACTTTCAGCTGCTCAAGGCGGCGTATCTGACCATCAAGGAAATCGATCCGTCGCTGCAAGTCCACATCGCCGGCTTGACCTACTACTGGGACTGGTCGCACGGACGCCGCCGTTTTCTCGACCGGCTGCTCGATCTCATTGTCGCCGATCCCGAAGCTCCGGCGCACGGCTACTATTTCGACGCCGTCGTTTACCATGTTTACTTCAACCCCAATCAGACCGCGGACGTGCTGGCCGAGACGCAGCAATCGTTGGCCCGTCATGGCATCGTTGGCAAAGAAATCTGGATCAACGAGACCAACGCGCCGCCCTCCAATGACCCGCAAGAGCCGCCCTGGTCTGCCCCTCGCTTCCCGATCTCGCTCGAAGAGCAGGCTTCTTTCGTCCTACAGGAATTCGCCCTGGCTTTTTCGTCCGGCGCTAACCGGGTGGAAGTCTACAAACTGCGCAACACCGCCGACCATCCTGAATCGATCGAGCCGTTCGGCTTGCTGCGCGCCGACGATTCCCGTCGCCCTGCCTTCGTCGCCTACCAGGTGGCCACTACCTACCTGCGCGACTTCCGCTCCGTCTATCGTCAACGTCACGGCGACATCATCGTCGTGACCTTCGACCGGGGCGGGCAGACGACGACAGTGTTGTGGGCCACGAGCCAACGCTCCGCCCGCGCCTTCGTCCGCGCCCTCACTCCGTCAGGGGTGGTGGTGGATGTGCAAGGCCGCTCTCGGCCCGTTGCGGCGGTGGGCGGCGTCTACACCGTCGATCTACCGGGCGCCACCTGTGCCCATCCTCCCTGCGCCATCGGCGGTGCGCCCAGCTTGTTGGTGGAGAGGGGGCCGGCCGCGGGACGCGTCGCGCTCGTTGCTCCGCCGCCGCCCACTTTCACACCCACCCCGTCGCCACTGCCCACCGCCACCCCGTCGCCACTGCCCACCGCCACCCCGTCGCCACTGCCCACCACCACCCCGTCGCCACTGCCCACCGCCACCCCGTCGACCATGCTCAGGGCAGGCCCCAGCCCGACCATGCCGCCGTCGTCGCCACCCGCTTCGTCGCCAGGGATTTCCGGCTTTAGCGACGAGACGGGGGTAGTCAGCGTGGCCGTGGGGGCGACAGGGATCGCCATTGCCGCATTCTGTCTCTTCTTGGCGCGCAGGTGGCGGCGTGGTTAGCGCCTCGCTACACCCCAATATCCTTGTTCCACAGCTCCGGCAGGGCGGCGATAAAATCCTCCATCAGCCGGATGGACTCCGGGTCGTCGAGGATGACCAACAAAGGCCCATTTTACGTGCCGCGTGCGCCCGGATATAATGCGCTACCTTCGATTAAGCTGTTATCCTCTGCCCACCATGAAACGCACTTCCACCGCCCTTGCAAGCCTCACTCCCCTGCCGTCGCCCCATCACACACCCCAGCAGGCACTGGCCATCCAGTCCATCCTCCGTCGCTATCGGGGCAAGGGCGGGGCCTATCTGCTGCCGTGCCTGCACGAAGTCCAGGCCGTGACCGGCTGGCTGGACGCGGCCACCTGCGCACAGATCGGGGATAGTCTGGATGTGCCGCTGTCGCAAATCCACAGCGTGATCGAGTTCTACGCCCTTTTTTACAACCAGCCGGTGGGGCGACGGATGGTGCGGGTGTGCGATGATCTGGCCTGTTATCTGGCGGGGAGCGAAGAAATCGTCCGCTCCTGCGCCCGGCAGTTGGGGCTGGACGAGGGCGGGGGCATGACGGCCGACGGGGCGACGACGCTGGAAATCTACCCCTGCCTGGGCCGCTGCGAGCAGGCGCCCTTCCTGATGATCGACGATGAGCCGCATGGCCGCGTCACGCCCGCCCAAGTAACGGCCCTATTGGGAGGCGCGCCATGAGACGCCAACACCCTGTCACCCTGCCACACTGTCACCCTGTCACCTTATCACCTCGTCACCGTGTCACCCTGTCACCCCTGCACCGTGTCACCGCAGGAGGCGTGCCATGACCTACCAGCCCATCCTCACCGCCCGGTTGGGCAAGGTGAACCCGACCAGTTTGCGCGACTACGAAGCCCACGGCGGCTTCCAGGCGCTGTCGCGGGCGCTGGAGCTGGGGCCGCAGCAATTGATCGAAAACCTGCGCTCGGCGCAGGTGCTGGGGCGCGGGGGCGCGGCCTTTCCGGCCGGGGTCAAGTGGAAGGCAGTGGCAGCCGAGCCGGGGCCGAAATACGTCATCGCCAACGCCGACGAGTCGGAGCCGGGTACGTTCAAAGACCGCTTCATCATGGAGGGCGACCCCTTCTCACTGGTCGAGGCGGTGATCATCGCCAGTTTCATGGTCGGGGCTGAACAAGCCTACATCTATGTGCGCGGCGAGTATCCGCTGGCCATCGAACGAGTGCAGAACGCCGTCAATGTCTGCTACAACGCTCATTACCTGGGGCGCAACCTGCTCGACGCCGGTTACCATCTGGACATCGAGGTGCGAAAGGGCGCCGGGGCCTATATCTGCGGCGAAGAGACAGCACTGTTCGAGAGCATCGAGGGCAAGCGCGGCTTCCCTCGTCTCAAACCGCCTTTCCCCACGCAGGTGGGCGTTTTCGGCAGACCGACGCTGATCAACAATGTCGAGACGCTGCTGTGTGTGTTGCCGATGGTGCTGCGCGGGCCAGACTGGTTCAAACAAGTCGGGCCGGAGAACTCGCCCGGCCCCAAGCTCTATTGTCTTTCTGGCCGGGTGCGCAACCCCGGCCTGGTGGAAGCGCCCATGGGCACCTCGCTGCACGAGCTGATCTTTGGCTATGGCGGCGGCGTGACCGGCAGCGGCGAGTTGGGCGGCGTGCTCTTGGGCGGGGCCGCCGGCATGTTCGTGACGTCCAAACATCTGGATGTGGCCCTGGATTTCGCCACCCTTCGCCAGATCGATTCCGCCCTCGGCTCGGGCGTGGTCATGGTCTTCGACACCTCGGTGGATATGAAGGCCGTGCTCAAACGCATCGCTCACTTCTTCAAGCATGAATCCTGCGGCAAGTGCTATCCCTGCCAGCTTGGCACCCAACGTCAGATGGAGATCATCGACCGTCTGGCCGAGGGTCATTCCCGCCCCGGCGACCTGCTGCTGCTGCGCGACATCGGCCGGACCATGACCGACGCCAGCATTTGCGGCCTGGGCCAAACGGCTTCCAGCGCCATCCTCACCGCCCTCGACCGTTTTGGTTTCGATCAGGAAAGTGGTCGTTTCCTGCAATTTGGCGTTCATTAGGCTTGTTATTGGTTATTGGTAATTAGAGATTAGAGATTAGAGATTAGAGATTGTCTCCTGGTCTACCGGCCTACTGCCTACTGGCTACTGCTTACTGCTTACTGCTTACCGCTTACTTCCTACTCCCCCCATGCCTCAGGCCATGACATCACTCGAAAACGCAGTACATATCGTTATCAATGACGAAGCGGTGGTGGCGGAGGCGGATTGCACCGTGCTCGAAGCTGCGCGCGCGGCCGGCATCGACATCCCCACCATCTGCTACCACGATCACCTGACCGCCAACGCCATTTGTCGCATCTGTGTGGTGGAATGGACGGGCAGCCGCACACTGGTCCCGGCCTGCGTGGCCAAAGTCCAGCCCAACGCCCGCATCCGCACCGACAGCGACCGCGTCCACACCGCTCGCCGCACCATCCTGGAGATGCTGAACTCGGCGGTCGATCTGAGCGAGGCGCCAGAAATCCAGGACATGATGGCCCACTATCATGCAGACCCCGATCGCTTTGGCGAGGATGCCGCCCCTCGGGAACACGGCGAGGTCAAGGTCGACAACCCCTTCTACGTGCGCGACTACGACAAGTGCATCCTCTGCTGGCGCTGTGTGCAAGTCTGCGCCGAAGATGTGCAATTCACCTTCGCCCTCGGCTTCGACAAGCGCGGCTTCGACACCTCCATCGCCACCTTCTTCGACCGCCCCATGCCCGAAACGACCTGCGTCTTCTGTGGCAATTGCGTCGGCGTCTGCCCCACCGGTGCGCTGAAAGACAAGCGGCAATATATGACCGAGTTGGCCATGCAAGGATAATGGATGGATGACCCACTTATGATTGCGTGGACAGATTACATGACGTATCGAGCGCGAGTGAGAGGGTATGATTTGTCGGCAATCGAAGAAATCATCCGCTTCTCTACTGAACGCTATTTCGATGCCGTCACAGAGCGCCGTGTCGTCATTGGTCGCCACGGAGATCAACTTGTCATGATTCCGTATGATTCAAACGAAGTCGTTATCACACCTATTACAGTCCATGCCACAACGCGCCAACAAGTGAATGCGCGTCTCAGGAGCGGGAGGTTCATCTATGCGTAAGACCCAACTAAGTTATTTCGAAGACGAAGACATTCTTCATGTCTTGCTCTCCGAGGAGCAGGAGACGGGTAGCGTCGAGATCAGCCCTGACATCACGGCCGAGATCAATGCTAATGGCGAGTTGATCGGCGTCGAGATTCTCAACGCTAGTCGATTCATTCGTGATGTCGTGATGGATTCTGTGCAAGCACGCGTCCTAAGACTCACCGAATTACAGCCTGCGTGACCAAAAAGTCAGAGATTAGAGATTAGAGATTTTTCCGCTAATCAGCAAGTTGCCTCCAATCAGCAAAAATTCCCAATCCTTCGACTTCGCTCAGGACAAGCCTCCAATAACCAATAACCACCCATGCCCCCCACCCGCCTCGTCCCCACCACCTGCCCCTTCTGCGGCGTTGGCTGCCAGATCCAACTCAACATCCAGAACGAGAAGATCGTCCGTGTGACGACCGACTTCGACATGGCGCCGAACTATGGCAAGCTCTGCGTCAAGGGCCGCTTCGGCACCGATTTCGTCCACCACCCCACGCGGCTGAAGAAGCCGCTGATCCGCAAGGACATCGTCCCCGGCCAGCCCTTTGGCAAGGCCCGCCGCGCCGCTTCGTTGGCCGAGGACTACCGCGAGGCCAGCTGGGACGAGGCGCTCGACCTGATCGCTGACCAACTGGTGGCGATCTACCAGCAGTCGGGCGAGGACAGCCTGGGAACCTATTGTTGCGCCAAGGCTACCAACGAAGACAATTACATCTTCCAAAAGCTGTTCCGCACCCTCTTCGGCACCAACAACATCGATCACTGCTCGCGGCTGTGCCACGCCGGCTCGGTGGCAGGGCTGATGCGCACCATCGGCTCGGCGGCCATGTCCAACAGCATTGAAGAGATGGAGCATCTCGACACCTTCCTCGTCACTGGCTCCAACACCACCGAGAACCACCCCGTCATCGCCCTCAGCCTGAAAAAGGCGGTGGCGCGCGGGGCAAAGCTCATCGTCGTCGATCCGCGTCACATCGAACTGGTCGATTTCGCTGCCCTCTGGCTGCAACAACGGCCGGGGACAGATGTGGCCGTTTTCCACGCCATGGCCAACGTCATCGTGGCCGAAAAGCTGTACGATGTCGAGTACATCGCCGCCGACACCGAAGGCTTTGAGGACTACGCCGCCACCCTGGCTCCCTTCACGCCCGAATGGGCCGAGGGCGTGAGCGGCGTCCCGGCGGCCAAAATCCGGCAGGCGGCGCGCATGTACGCCGAAGCCAAGACGGCGGCGCTCTATTGGGGCATGGGCATCAGCCAGAGCACACACGGGGCCGACAATGCCACGGCGCTGGTCAATCTGGCCATGTTGTGCGGGCATTTGGGCAAGTACGGCGGCGGCCTCAACCCACTGCGCGGCCAGAACAACGTCCAGGGCTGTTCGGACATGGGCGGGCTGCCCAACGTCTTGCCCGGCTACCGCTTCATCACTGATCCGGCCGTGCGCCAGCACTTCGAGGCGGCCTGGGGACGGCCGCTCAAGCCCACGCCCGGCCTGACCGCCGTCGAGATGGTGCACGCCGCCGACCGCGGCGACATCCGCGCCATCTATGTCATGGGCGAAGACCCCATGACCTCGGAGCCGAACCTGAAACACGCCCACCATGCCCTGGAGAAGCTCGATCTGCTGGTCATCCAGGACATCTTCGCCAACGAGACGGCGCTTTACGGACACGTCATCCTGCCCGCGGCCAGCTTTGCCGAGAAGTCCGGCACTTTCACCAACACCGAGCGCCGGGTGCAGCGAGTGCGCCCGGCCCTGGCCCCGCCCGGCGACGCCCGCCCCGACCTCGACATCCTCCTCGACCTGGCCCGCCGGTTGGAAGCGCGTCTCGGCGTCCACGTCCAGCCGGGGTGGGATTACAGCGGCCCGGCCGAGGTGTGGGCCGAGGTGGGTCGGCTGACCCCGGAGTTCGGCGGCATCACCTACGAGCGGCTGGAGAAAGTCGGCATCCAATATCCCTGTCACGATGAGGACGACCCCGGCACGGTCTGTCTGTTCGAGGACGGCGTGCCGCGCGGGAAAGGCAAGTTCTGGCCGCTGCATTTCCAGCCCCCGGTCGAGACACCCGACGAGGTTTACCCGCTCAATCTCTCCACCGGACGCGTGCTCTATCATTGGCATGGCGGCACCCTCACCCGCCGCTCGGTGCTCAACGACATCTATCCCGAACCGGTGGTGGAGATCAACCCCGTCGATGCGCGGGCCATCCCTGCCGTCACCGGCGACCTGGTGCGCATCGCCTCGCGCCGCGGCGAGGTGGTGGCCCGCGCGGAAGTCACCGATCGCTCGCCCATCGGCGCCGTTTTCCTGCCCTTTCACTTTGCTGAAGCCGCCGCCAACCTGCTCACGCTCGACGCCCTCGACCCCGCCGCCAAGATCCCCGACTTCAAGAACACCGCCATCGCCATCACCCCGGCCGAGGAGCACGATTGGCGGTTGGTGCTGCAGTAGGGCTGCGTTCGCTGGATTCGATTCTTTTTCATCACGAATTGCACGAATGGACGAATGGCACGAATGCTTTGTAAATTTGTGATATTTGTCTATTTGTGTCATTCGTGATTCAGTTTGATATGATCGGAGATAAGCATGATACGACAAGTTGTGATCTATCCCGGTGAAGACGGCTACTGGGTGGCCGAATGTCCAAGCCTGCCGGGTTGCATCAGCCAGGGTCGGACGAAAGAGGAAACCATAGTCAACATCAAAGAGGCTATCCGATTGTACATCGCTGTTCTTGAAGAAGATCGATTGCCAGTGTCCAATGCTTAATCGATTGCCAGTCGGCGCGCTGGGTGTGACCTATCATCTCTATGAACGCGGGCGCTGGTCGGAGATCGACGCCGCCATCGTCGAGGAAACTTCGCTCTGCATCCATGTCAATGGGCGGGAACTGGTCACTTATCAATGCTCCCCCATCGACCAGGAGGCGATGGCGCTCGGTTTTCTGCGTTCGGAAGGGCTGATCGGCGGCCTCGACGACATTGCTGTGATCGAACTTTCGGGCAGCGGGACGTGCGTGGATGTGTGGTTGAAGCAAGCGATCGAGCTGCCCCAGCGCCGGATCAAGACCACCGGCTGCGGCGAGGGCGTCACTTTCGACGATCTTACAAAACAGCGCCAGCCGTTGGTCGATAACATGGTCGTCGCGCCGGAGCAACTTTTCGTCCTGTACGAGCAGATGAGCCAGCAGGTCGTGCTGTACCCCCTCACGCGCGGCATCCACGCTTCGGCCTTGTGCTCGCCCGATCGGGCTCTGATCGTGGCCGAGGATGTCGGGCGGCACAACACGTTGGACAAGCTGTGGGGGAAGGCGATGCAGCAGGGGATCAGCACAGAAGGCCGCATCATCGTGACGACAGGGCGGATCAGTTTCGAGATGCTGGGGAAAGCGGCCAAGATGGGCGCGCCCATCATCGCCTCGCGCACCTCGCCCACCAGCCGTTCGGCCGCGCTGGCGCGCGCCTGGAATATCACCGTCGTTGGCTATTTGCGTCGCGAGAGTTTGCGCGCGTATTCGGCGCCACAGCGATTGTGCGTACCTTCTGCAGCGCCTTTTTCGTCTTCAACGATACCCCCATTCTTCGGCGATGTCGATCGCTCGGCGCGGGGTTGATACTTGTCGCTATGCCCAGCCAGACTCGTCGTCTCGTCCCCCACATCATCCTCCACCACTACGCCCGAAAGCGGCTGCGCGGGCGTTTTCGCGCCGCGTCGATGTTCGTGGATATTTCCGGCTTCACGCAACTGACCGAGACGCTGATGAAGCACGCTAAAGATGGGGCCGAGGTGTTGACCGAGGTGCTGAATAGCATCTTCAACCCCATCGTGCAGGAAGTTTACGACCACGGCGGCTTCATCTCCACTTTTGCCGGCGACGCCTTCACGGCTCTGTTTCCCATCCGCCAGACGAATGCCGCCCTGCATGCAACTCAGACAGCTTTTTTTGTCAACGAGTTCTTCACACGCAACCGCGTGATCGCAACCAAATATGGGACATTCGAGCTGGGTGCCAAGGTGGGATTGGGCATGGGCGCGGTGGAATGGGGCATTTTGGGCGAGGAGGAGATGCGCGCCTTCTATTTTCGTGGCGAAGCGGTGGACGATTGCGCGGCCAGCGAGCATCATGCCAGCCGCGGCGAGATCGTGGCCAGCAAAGCCATCGCCCATCATCTGAGCGGACAAGCGACGATGACTCCGGACGGCGAGCATTACATGCGGCTGCTCGGTTTCAATACGATTGTCTTGCCGCGATTGCGTCGTCTGCCGAGGCCCACGCGTAAGTCGCTGACGCCGTTCGTGCTCGACGCTGTCATCGATCTCCCCCAGCGGGCCGAATTTCGCAACGTGGGCAGTCTCTTCCTCAGTTTCGATGAACCGGCCGATGATGACGCCCTCAATGTCTTCACATCCCTGGTGCTTGGCCTGTCCCATCGCTATGGCGGCTATTTCAACAAGATGGATTTTGGCGACAAGGGTGGGATCATGCTGCTGTTATTCGGCGCCCCCACCTCGTTCGAGGACAATGTCGCCCGCGCTGCCAACTTCTTGTTGGCGCTCAAGGCGGAGGGGGCAGGAGCAAGCGCCGTGCGCTGGCGCGCGGGCCTGACCTTTGGCACGGTCTATGCCGGCATCATGGGCGGCGAGGAACGCTGCGAGTACACGGCCATCGGCGATATCGTCAACTTGTCCGCGCGTTTGGCAATGCGGGCCGAGGGGGATGAAGTCTGGGTGAGCGACGAGGCGCATGCTCTCCTCAGCGCCAATTACGAGTTCGATGCTCTGGGGCAGTTTCAATTCAAGGGCAAGGGCAGCGCTCTGCCTGTCCACCGGCTGTGCCATCGCAAAGAGGTGGGCGAAAAACTTTACAGTGGCCGTATGGTGGGGCGTGCTATCGAGTTGGCAGCGCTGCGCCAGTTCGTGGCGCCGTTGTTTGCACAGTCTTCCTTTACTGGTGTCGCCTACGTTTACGGCGAGCCAGGGATGGGCAAGAGCCGCCTGGTCTATGAGCTTCGACAGGAATTGACGACGGAGCGCGGGGTGCGCTGGGTTTACTGCCCGGCAGAAGGAGTGCTCCGGCAATCGCTCAATCCGTTTGTCTACTTTCTGCGCGGTTACTTTGGGTTGTCGGTGGAGCAAACAGAAGAGCAGAAGAAGGCTCTGTTCGATGCCCGCTTGGACGCCTTGTTGGCGCGACTTGGCGCCGAGCGGCCAGAGGCAGCCGATTTGCGCCGGGAGTTGGAACGCACGCGCTCGCTGTTGGGCGGCCTGGTGGATTTGCACTGGCCGGCTTCTCTGTACGAGATGTTGGAACCCAAGTTGCGCTTCGAGAATACGCTGACAGCTATCATCAGCTTGTTCAAAGCCGAGAGCTTGTTGCAACCCGTGGTCATCGAGATTGATGATGGTCTTGCTATCGATGCCGACTCGCAAACCCTGTTGCAAACCCTGGCGCGCGAGGTCGTGGGTTGCCCCCTCGCCGTCATTTTCAGCAGCCGCTATCGCGACGATGGCAGCAAATTCAAATTGCCACTAGACGCCGATGTGCGGGCGGTCGAGATCGATCTGAACTATCTGGCGGGGGATAGCATACGGGCTTTTGCCGAGCAGGTGTTGGGCGTCGAATTGGCTGATGATCTGGTGCAGTTGTTGGCCGAGAAGACCAACGGCAATCCGTTCTTCATCGAGCAATTGGCTCTGGATTTGCGGGAGCGCAAGCTGCTCGTCGTGCAACCGGAAACCGGTCATCTGGCCTTGTCCCCCACGCGTTCGACCGATGTCCCTACCACCATCACCGCCGTCTTGATTGCGCGCCTCGACCGCTTGACGGCATCGATCAAACAGATCGTGCAGATGGCGGCGGTGCTGGGGCGCGAGTTTCCTCTTTTGGTGCTGTCGCAGATGTTGCGGGGCGACGCGCACCTGCGCGAAAAGGTTGCTCTGGCCGAGGCGCAGGATATCTGGTCGGCTTTGGACGAGGTGCGCTATCTTTTCAAGCACGCGCTGATGCGCGATTCGGCTTATGATATGCAGTTGCGGGCGCGCTTGCGCGAGCTGCACGCTTTGGCCGGGGACGCCTTCGAGACGGTGTATGCACGCGATCTGTCGGGCTATTATGTCGATCTGGCCTATCATTTCGAGCAGGCGGCCCAAATCGAGAAGGCCCGGCATTATCTCCACCAGGCCGGGGATCAGGCCAAGGCGAATTTCCAGAACCAGATGGCCTTGTCGCTCTACGAGCGACTGTTGGCGTATACGGATGTGGAAGACCCCTTGCGCGTTTATGCCTACACGCAGCGCGGGGATATCTTCGTCAATATCAGTGAGCACGATCAGGCATTGCAGCAGTACAAGACGGCGTTGGGGCATCTGGTGGCGCCGGGCGGAAATCAGATGGCAGCGCAGGCGCCTGCCTTGTATCGCAAAGTGGGCGCGGTGTACATGAACAAGGGCGAATATGCTGTGGCTCTCGATTGGTTGGGCCGGGCCGAGCGCGCTGCCTCTGAAGCAGACAGCCCTGAGACGGCGCGTATCCACACGGGCATTGCCGGGGTTCTGTATCGCCAGGGCAAGGCCACCGAGGCGCTGGGGCGTTGTCAGCAGGGACTCGATATTGCCGCCGTCCTGGGCGAGACGGGCGAATTGGCGCATGGCTACATGTTGCGGGGGACCATCCACACCGGCCTGGGCCAGCTCGATGAGGCCATCGAGGATTACGGGCTGAGCCTGGATTTGTGTCAGCAATTAGGAGATTTGCAGCAACAATCGAAGGCCGATAACAGTCTCGGCGCCGTCTATTACTACAAGGGCGATTGGGAACGAGCCATTCAGTACTATCGCCAAAGCCTGGAGATTGCCGAACAGATCGGCTTTGTCGATCAGCAGGCTACCGTTTCCAACAATCTGGGCGAGATTTTTCTCATCCAGGGGCGGCTCGATGAGGCCGAACTGAGCTTTCAGAATTGTCTATCCACCTGGCGGCGTACAGGATTCCTATTGGGCGTGGCGCTCTCGCTCTGGAACCTGGCTCAAATTGCCGTCATGCGCAGCGAGTGGGAGATGGCTCTACGGCATTTGGACCAGAGTCTGCAAGCGTTGGAGCAGCTTGGCTCGCGCGATTGGCTGACGGCCGAAGTCTATCGCCTGTTGGCCGAAGTGCGTTTGGGCCTGGGGGACATCGAACAGGCATGGGAGTATTGTCACCAATCCTTGGAGATTGCTACTTCGCAAGATCTCAAACTGGTGGAGGGAAATGCCCGGCGCGTGCAGGGCAAGTTGCACCGTTTGGTCAACAACTGGCAAGAGGCCGAAAAGGCGTTGCTTGCGAGTTTGAAGCTGGCTGAAGATTTGGGGATGCGGCACGAACAAGGACAGACATTGATGGAATTGGCCCATTTGTATGGGCGTTGGCCGCAGCCCGGAGGGGACTTGGATGGACAAGCGCAGGTTCATGACGCCCTGGATCGCGCGCTCTCTCTGTTCGAAGAATTGGACGCTCGCTGGCACCTGAAACGGGCGCAGGCGCTGCGAGCGGAACTCACCGCGGACCGAGGCTGAGAAGGGCTGATGTTCGCGCTCGACGTGTTGCAACAGACGCTTGGCTTCGCCGATTTGCCCGTGGCCGATCTTGCAGACCTGGCTGATAAGATGGGGCAGCGCACCTTTGCTCGTGGGATGATCATCTTTCACAAGGGCAGCATCGGCCAGACCCTGTATTTGATTGCTTCCGGCCGTGTGCGCATCTTTCTGCTTAGCGAGACCGGTCGCGAGATCTCGCTCGAAGTTCTAGGCCCCGGCGACTATTTCGGCGAACTGGCGCTGTTGGACGGCCTGCCGCGCTCAGCGGGCGCGCTGGCCATGGAACGGACGGTGACTTATGCCCTACACAGGGACGATTTCTGGCGCCTGCTCGACGCCCATCCCAAACTGGCTCTGCCAATGTTGACGCTGCTTAGCAAGCGGCTGCGTTCGATGATCGACTACACCGAGCTGTTGGCTTTTACAGACGTACAAGGTCGGGTGGCAGCCAGGCTGCTAGATTTGGCCGAACATTTTGGTGAAAAGAGCGGGGCCGCGCGGAGTAGCAGCGACGCCCGCGTCGATCTCCTCCTCCCGATGACGCAGGGCGAGTTAGCCACCTGGGTGGCATCCAGCCGCGAGAGCGTCAACAAAGTGCTGGGTGTTTTTCGCGACCAGGGCCTCATCAGGTTCGATGGTCAGCGCATCGCTGTCGTCGATGCGCGTGGTTTGCGCAAATGGCTCGCCAGCGCCAGGGTGTGAGCTGCTTCACAGCCACGGAGTGAGCAACATCATTGGTGGTGAACACAAGGGGGTGTATGCTTTTTCTATCAATCTGACTTTCCCCCTACACGACACAAGGAGACTTTCTTCAATGACAACCGAAGTTGTTCAGAACATCATTGGCCGGGCCGTCACCGATGCGGCTTTTCGTTTCACTCTTTTTGCCGATCCCGATCAGGCTTTGGCCGGCTATCAACTGACCGATGCGGAAAGGACGTCGCTGCGGGCCATCGATTTCGAGACCATGGATTCGTTTGCAGGCGCGCTGGATGATCGCATCTCCAAAGCGGCCGCACTTGGCTCGCTTTTCGGCGCCGATCTTGGCTTTGGGCTGGACAACATCGGCCTCGGCGCTGACGCCGGTAGCTCGGCAGGCGCGGGTCTCGGCGCTGACGCCGGTAGCGCGGCTGGCGCGGGTCTCGGCGCTGAGTCGGGTAGCTTCGCCGCTTGGGGTGCGGGTGCGGACAGTTCGGCTGGCGCGGGTCTGGGCGCTGATGCCGGTAGCGCGGCTGGCGCGGGTCTCGGCGTTGATGCCGGTAGCGCGGCTGGCGCGGGTCTGGGCGCTGATGCCGGTAGCGCGGCGGGCGCGGGTCTCGGCGCTGATGCCGGTAGCTCGGCGGGCGCGGGTCTCGGCGCTGATGCCGGTAGCGCGGCTGGCGCGGGTCTCGGTGCTGACGCCGGTAGCGCGATGGGCGCGGGTCTCGGCGCTGACGCCGGTAGCGCGATGGGCGCGGGTCTCGGCGCTGATGCCGGTAGCGCGATGGGCGCGGGTCTCGGCGCTGATGCCGGTAGCGCGATGGGCGCGGGTCTCGGTGCTGATG
>JAYRVO010000155.1:0-2220 GCA_041918515.1 Chloroflexota bacterium
AACGCCTAGCTGTCGAATTCTCTCGTTTGCAGCGGGTGAAAGCTCGATCTCATGTGTGTCGCTGGAATATGAAACGATGTCGTCGGTGGAGAAGATGGGTTCGTCAGCCAGCGCAAGGCTATTGAGATTGGCGTTGAGCATTTCGTTAGGAGACATGGTTTGAGCCAGCAGATAAACCGCAAATCCTTCCGCCTGTTTCTTCTGAGATGTAGGCGGTGCAATTGTGCAAGCAGATAGCAAGACAGTTGCAGTCACCATAAGAATCGTGTTGATTTTCCTGTTGGGTTTGCCGAAGCCACTGATCATCGTCATGTCCTTTCTGATCCGCCAACCTTGTAATACTTTGTCGAGACACAACAATCAAGAGGCAAGGGATACGCTGCTTCCAGATATTGAGCCGTGCTATTCAGGGAAAAAGACCTATGGGACCTGCTTCACCGCAGGTCCCATGCTCTAGACCGCCTTAGCTTTATGCCACGCCAATTCCACTACCTTCGCTTGTAGTAGTTGGTTACGCTGATATTGTATGGACAGTAGTTCACCCAATGCCGTACCAGACCAAGCTGCCCCCATTTCGATGTGAGGTTCCCAGAACCATCGATGTGAGCAGAGTGATCGCCATTGGCGTACGACACTTTTGCATTGGAGACCGGGCAGTAGTTCAGTAGATAGTAACTGCCATCGCTCCAATACTGGCTAGTACACCCCGGCTAAATTAGGTCGTCAGTTGACGTGGTGGTAGAATGGGGGCACCATACAGGCAAGGAGCAGAACAATGGCAGGACCCCAACCTACGGTTATTAAGCTAAGTGACAGGCAGCAGCGCGTTTTGAAGCAGTTGCTGCGCCGCCAGACCAGTACGCAACGGCTGGTTAGGCGGGTGAACATCATTCTGATGGCTGCCAATGGCAGTAACAACGAGCAAATCGCCAAGCGCTTCGGGCTGCATCGTGAGAGCATCCGGCAGTGGCGTGAGCGCTGGCTGAGCGCCGCGACCGGTATGGCCGCTGTCGAGGCCAAAGAGAGCGACGATAAGCCCTTGGCTGAGGCTATCGAGGCGGTTCTGGCGGATGCGTACCGTTCAGGAGCGCCCAGTTGCTTTAGCGCCGAACAGATAGTACAGATCATCGCCGTGGCGTGCGAGGAACCGCAGGCCTCAGGCTTGCCCGTCACGCACTGGACGCCCCAAGACTTGGCGGACGAAGCCATCAAGCGAGGCATCGTCGAGCGCATTTCAGCCCGCAGCGCCGGGCGTTTTTTAAAATCAAGCCGATCTCAAGCCGCATCTGAGCCGCTACTGGCTGAACTCTAAACCGGCAGAGCCAGAGCAGTTCAACCAGGAAGTGAAGACGGTGTGTGATCTCTACGCCGAAGCTCCTGCGTTGCAGGCGGCGGGTGTGCATGTCGTCAGCACTGACGAGAAGACGGGCATCCAGGCGTTGGAACGCCTCTATCCAACGCTATCCATGCAACCTGGTTTGGTCGAACGCCGCGAGTTCGAGTACATCCGACACGGCACACAATGCCTGACCACTAATTTCGAGATCGCGACCGGCCTGATCGTCGCACCGACTATCGGTGACACCCGTACCGAAGCTGATTTTGCAGCCCATGTGGCCCAGACAGTCGCTAAAGACCCGCAGGGTACCTGGATTTTTGTGCTGGATCATCTCAACACGCACCAATCCGAGTCTTTGGTGCGCTGGGTGGCCGAGCAATGCGCCATCAAGGAGGACCTGGGCCGCAAAGGCGTAAGCGGCATTCTGGCCAACATGCCTTCTCGCGCTGTTTTCCTGCAAGATGCGACGCATCGTATCCGCTTCGTCTACACACCGAAGCACACGTCGTGGCTCAACCAAGTTGAAATCTGGTTCAGCATCCTGGAGCGCCGCCTCCTGAAACGGGCCAGCTTCACGTCCAGCAAAGATTTACGCCAACGCATCCTGGACTTCATTGAGTTCTTCAACCGGGCCAAGGCTAAGCCGTTCAAGTGGACTTACGCCGGTCGCCCGTTGACCGCCTGAACCGGCGGGCTATTTCTGTCGGGGTGTACTAGCCGTGCTTGTCGTGCTCGGCGGGCTGGCGCATCCCCGGCTTCCCCTGGCGGGTGTATTCGTGGTTTGGCCGTTTGTCTTCGACATCACCTTCACCATTCTGCGTCGCTTGCGCCGAGGCGAAAACATCTTCGCCGCCCATCGTTCCCACCTCTACCAACGCCTG
>JAYRVO010000156.1:0-89229 GCA_041918515.1 Chloroflexota bacterium
ACGCTGTACAAGCGCGAATCCGACCCGGCCTTCATGACCGAATGGTACGCCGAGCACATCGCCAAGAATTTCAGCGATCTGCAATCGCTGGTCGTACCCATCGAGAAGATGGGCGAGCACTAACCTGAGTGTGGGAGAGGCGCACGTTGGAAC
The DNA here is from genome assembly GCA_041918515.1 of Chloroflexota bacterium. Taxonomy (GTDB): domain Bacteria; phylum Chloroflexota; class Anaerolineae; order J102; family J102; genus SSF26. Next base: position 154 of record JAYRVO010000156.1, read on the forward strand.
GTTGCCTCTCCCCATCGTAACGGGCGCCACAGCCATGCAGCCGATCCCCCAGGCTGTGGCGCCCGCCACATCATTTTGATTGCAGCAAGAAAACCAAAATCGCTTTGTGAGAGCTAAATATGGATGCAAACAGCGCATTGATTCGCCTGGAGCACATCAGCAAACGTTTTGGCGGGGTCACAGCCCTGGATGGCGTCAGCTTCACCATTGCCCGAGGTGAAGTCCATGCCCTCGTTGGCGAAAATGGCGCTGGAAAATCAACGCTGATGAAGATTTTGGCGGGAGTGTATCAGGCCGATAGCGGCAGCATCGAGTTGGATGGCAAACCGGCCGTGATCAAAGACCCCGTCGATGCCCGCCGGCACGGCGTTAGCATCGTTTTTCAAGAGCTTAACCTCTTCCCTCACCTGACGGTGGCCGGCAACATCTTTGCCAATCGCGAACTTGTCAGCGCTGGCCTGCTCGATGAGCGCACCATGAACAAAGAGGCGCAGCGCGTGCTCGACAGTATGGGTGTGACCACGATCAGCCCGAAGACGAAGGTGGGCAAATTGGCTGTGAGCGAACGGCAATTGGTCGAGATCGCCCGCACGCTGCAACAGGAGTCGGGCATTATCATCATGGATGAGCCGAACTCGGCCCTGACCCAACACGAAACCGAGCGACTTTTCGATCTCATCCGCCGCCTGCGCGACGAAGGCATCACAACCATCTATGTCTCGCATCGTCTGGAAGAGGTTTTCTCCATTGCTGATCGCATCAGCGTGCTGCGCGATGGCCAATATCAAGGCACTTGGCGCATTGCCGACACTTCGATTCCGCAAATTGTGGAGCAGATGATCGGGCGAAGGCTAGAGGAATCGTTCCCCGTTCGCCAGCCCTTGCCCGCTGACCGCGCCGTGGTGTTGCGGGTGAACGACCTGACCAAAGAGCACCGGCTTGGCCCGATCAGCTTCGAGGTGCGAGCGGGCGAAATTTTGGGGTTTGCGGGCCTGGAAGGGTCGGGCGTTGATGATGTCTTCCGCATCTTGTTTGGTCTGGACGAAATGACCACTGGCAAGATTGTCTATCGCGATAGCGAGAGCGTTATCCGGTCGCCGGCCGAGGCTATCAAGCAAGGTTGGGGCCTGATCCCGGCCAATCGTCGCGAACAGGGCTTGATGATGGACTGGTCGATTCGCAAAAACACGACGCTTGTGATCCTTGACCAGTTGTTGAGTAGATTGGGCCTGATCAGTCGCACGGCCGACCGCAACAAAGCCGAAGAGTATGTCCGCAGGCTCGATGTTGCTACAGACAGCGTCGATAAAAAGGTGATCAACCTGAGCGGTGGCAACCAACAAAAGGTGGTCGTGGCCAAATGGCTGGCCAGCGGGCCAAAATTGTTGATTTTGAATGACCCCACGCGCGGCATCGACGTGGGCGCCAAATCCGAGATTTATCATTTGTGCAGCCAACTGGCCGAACAAGGCCTGGCCTTGCTGTTTTCATCTTCTGAAATCGACGAGATCGTTGGCCTTTCCGACCGTATCCTGGCGTTCTACAAGGGCCAAGTGCTGACCGAGTTCCCAGGTCACACAGCCACCAAATCTGACATTATGCGCGTCATCGCTGGCGGCGCCACCGGCAATCGTTCCAACTAGCACCGGAGCAAGAACGCCACACACCCACACATCACAGGAGGAGGTTATTGACTGAATTGAACACTGATTGTATCTGCTGTGTTTGCTTAGCTTGAGTGTCAAAGTGAGGTCATGAGGCGTAGCTTGCGGACCCCCGCCGCCTCATGTTTGCCAGCGCTCGGCAGCGGTGCGCAATAACCGATCTCACATCTCACCATCTCAACACTCACCCATTCTCGAGGGAGAAACAACCATGCAACGCTCAAAAATCACTCTCTGGCTGACAGTCGTTGGCTTGATGGCCCTACTGCTCGTGCTCACGCAGTGCGCAGCCCCGGCCACACCACAGGTCGTCGAGAAAATCGTCAAGGAAACGGTCGTCGTCGAGCAGACCGTCGAAGTCGTCAAAGAAGTCCAGGCAACGGTCGTCGTCGAGCAGACGGTCGAAGTCGTCAAGGAAGTCCAGGTTGGCGAGAAGAATAGTTGCCAGGCCGCCGTGGAAGAAGGCTCAAAGCACGCCGGAACTACCATCAACGTCGTCTGGGAATCTGGCTTGCAGCCCCAGGACCCTATGACCTTCGCTCCCAAATGGGAAGAACTGACTGGGATGAAGGTCAATATCGTCGATCTGCCCTATGTGGACATGTACACCAAGCAGCTTCAGGATCATCTCACCGGTGGCGGCGCCTACGATGTCATTACCTACGCCCCCACCTGGCTGATCGACTTCGTCAACGCTGGCGTGGTCGAGCCGCTGAACCCCTACATCGAAAAGTACATGAATCCGGCCGACCTGGATAGCTATCTCGATGTCTATGGCTCGAATGGCTACGGGCATATCGGCGACACGTGGTACGGTCTGCCTGATGATGGTGATGTCTTCGTCCTCTACTACCGCAAGGACCTGTTTGAAGACGAAGCCAACATGTCCGAGTTCAAGACCAAATACGGCTATGATCTGGCCGCGCCCAAGTCCTATCAGGAGTTCACCGACACATGCCAGTTCTTCACTGAAAAGTACCAGCCTGATCTCTATGGCTGCGCCTTCCAACACGCTGCCGGTCAATCCTTCGATTGGTTCATTGGGCCTTTCAATGGCGCGGGCGGCCAATGGTTCGACACCGAGACGATGGACGCCACCATCAATAGCGAGGTTGGCGTTAAGGTTCTGACCGACATGGTCAACATCAGCAAGTATATGCCGCCGGGTGTGCAGACTTACGACTTCATCGCCGTGCTCAGCGCCTGGATGGAAGGCAAGATGGGCATGATCATCACCTGGCCGCCCATCGGCCGCTGGTCCGAAGGTATCGGTTCACAGACCGAACAACTGAGCTGGGTGCCGCCTACCCAGGTCAAGGGCAAGGTGGGCTACGCGCCAGAGCCGGGTGGACGTTCGGCCTTGGCGGGCGGTTTCGCCCTGGGCATCTCGCCGGATAGCAAAAACAAGGATGCCGCCTACAGCTTTATTCAGTGGATGAACTGCCCAGACACCAGCGTCCAACGTGTCATGCTGCCCTACGCCCTGCGCGACCCCTTCCGCAAAGAGCACTTCAGCTCGCCCCTCTACCAGTCGATGTGGCCCGCTGCGCCGGATTATCTAAAAACCTTGAACGAAGCCGCCATGAAAGGCGTCTTCGAGCTCGGCATCCCTGGCGCTCGCCAATACATGGAAGCGCTCGATCAGGCTCTGACCGCCGCCTATGCAGGCACGGACCCCAAAGCTGCCCTGGATGAAGCTGCTGGCAAGTGGGACGCTATCACCGATCAGCTCGGTCGTGACGCCCAAAAAGAGGCATACGGCCAGTGGCTGCAAGGGGAGTGGAATCAGTCTGGCCCCAAGTAAGCCCTAACTCGTCGTCTGATCCGAGACCAGGCAAGTCGGTGATGGAGCTTTGCTGCACCCGACTTGTCTGGTCTACTCCCTCTCTCCTGGATGCCCGCGCCGATGACAACAGCCATCGCCCCACCCCGCAAACGAAACCTGACTTCGTGGCTTTTCGTCCTGCCCAGCTTGATTGTTGTCCTGACGGTGACGATCTTCCCCACTATTTACTCGCTCTGGCTCAGCTTGCACAAGTGGGAAGCTACACTCAAGGCGCACCCCTTCATCGGGCTGGGCAACTACATCGCCCTGTTCCAGGCCGATCGCTTTTGGCACGCATTGTGGCTGACCACGATGCTCACTTTCTTTGGCGTGGGGCTGGAGCTGGTGCTGGGTTTTGCCTTTGCGCAGTTCGTCCTCGGCGGCGCCCGCGGGCACAGGCTGGTGGTGGGGATGATGCTGCTGCCAGTGATGGTGATGCCGGTGGTGGTGGGCTACACCTGGCGGCTGCTGTGGGACCCGCAGTTCGGGCCGATCAACCAGGTTATTGGCTGGCTGCTCGGCCGGCCTTTTCATTTCGTCTGGCTCGGCCAGCCGGCATCGGCCCTGTTTGCCATGATCGTCACGGATGTTTGGCAGTGGACGCCGTTCATGTTCCTGATCTTCTATGCCGGACTGTCTGGCCTCGATCTCGAGCTTTTCGATGCTGCAGAGATCGACGGGGCCAGCGCCTGGCAACAGCTCTGGGGCCTGACCATCCCCCTGATGCGCCCCATCATCATCGTCGCCGTGCTCATCCGCGCCCTCGATGCCATCAAAGCCTTCGACGTGGTATTCACCATGACCAAGGGCGGCCCTGGCACTTCGACCGAGACCCTAGCCTACTACATTTACAAAGAGGGATACACCTTCTTTCGCCTGGGTTATGGCGCCGCCGCCTCGATCGTCGTGCTGATTATGCTCAGCGTTTTGCTCACCATTTTGCTGCGCTTCTTGCGCAAGGCATTCGCTTGAGATTGGGAAAAGGACCAGGGAGGAAAGAACGATGCGACCACGAAAGCATAGCGCCCCCATGCGAGCCGCTAGACTCATCATCTATGTGGGCGTCCTGACCTTCTTTATGTTCCCTATTTTCTGGCTGCTGATGACCAGCCTGAAATCGGCGTCGGAATTCATGCACAGCCCGCCGATCTGGTTTCCGGCTGCGCCGGGACTGGCCTCCTTCCAGCGCGTCATCAGCTCAGGTGGGCTGGACGCGTTGAAGAATAGCCTGATCATTTCCAGCTTTGTCACCATACTCTCGCTGCTGATCGGCTCGCTGGCTGCCTATGGCTTGGCTCGCTACCGCGTCGGCGGCGACAACTTGCCCTTTTTCTTCCTCTCGCAACGTTTCATGCCGCCGGTGGTGGTCATCTTCCCCTTCCTGATCATGTTCAAGGCCCTGAAATGGGTGGACACCTATCAGGCGTTGATCATCGTCCATCTCACCTTCACCCTGCCCTACACCATCTGGATGATGCGCAGCTTCTTCATGGAGATCCCACGCGAGATCGAGGAATCGGCCCTGGTCGATGGCGCTTCGCCTCTCGTCGCCTTTTGGCGCGTGGCCATGCCCTTGGCCGCACCCGGCCTGATTGCCACCGGCGTCTTCTGCTTCATCTTCAGTTGGAGCGAATTCTTCTTTGGCATCACACTGACCAACACTAAGGCCGTGCCCCTCTCGGTTTATATGCCCAGTTTCTTTGGCACGCAGATGGTAATGTGGGGCGAGGTGGGCGCCATCTCGGTGATCGCTGTGGCTCCGCTCTTTATCCTCAGTCTGCTCGTCCAGCGCTACCTGGTGCGCGGCCTGACCATGGGAGCGGTGAAGTAGGGGCGCAAGTGGCAAGCTTGTTCTGAGTGAAGCGAAGGAGCAAGTGGTGGGGTTCGCCTCAGTTTTGCGCTTGTGGTACGCTTGCAGCCAGCTTCATCCTGCCCCGACATTGCCCTGCCGCCGCCCATGAGCGTCACCCCTGCCTTTCTCTTCACCCTCGCCGCTGTCTATCATCCCGAACACTTGCTCGAAACAAGCTGGTCCGGCGACATCCGGCTGATGCGCGAGGCCGGCGTGGGCGTCGTGGGTTTGGGGGAATCGGCGTGGGCGGCTCTGGAGCCGGCTCCGGGTGAGTTCAGCTTCGCCTGGCTGGATGCCGCTCTCGCCGCCCTGGCCGAGGCTGGCATCCAGGTCGTATTGACGACGCCGGTGGCAGCGCCCCCGGCCTGGCTCGATCAGCCTGAGGTTTTCGCCGTCGATGGCTTTGGGGGCAGCCGAACGCACCCCGGCTATTGCCTGAACGCCGAGCCTCTGCGTCAGGCCGGGCGCAGATTGTTGGCGGCGATAGCGGAGCATTTCGGGGCCAATCTTAACATCATCGGCTGGCAACTGCACCTGCCCACCAGCTTCGATTGCACCTGCACGCGTTGCCAGGACTTGTTTCAGGATTTCCTCAGGCAACGCTACGACTCCCTCGCCTCTCTCAACGACAGTCTGGCGGCGGCAGGCCATGCCCTGGCCATGGCCGATTGGCGTCACATCCGCATCACCCACGCCTTCAGCCATCCTTTGCTGCAACAAGAGCACCGGCGCTGGCGACAGCGTTGCCGCCAGAGCTTCCTCGGCGAGCAAGAGGCGGTGTTGCGGTCTTTCCTGCCGCCCGGAGTCTGGATAACGAGCGTGCAGGGCAACGACGCCGATGAGATCGCCATCCCGCCGGAAGAAGGCGCACACAGCTATCTCGCTCTGGCTGCTGGTCACGACCTGGCCAGATTTCGAGATCACGCTCGCCCGCCGGGATACATCGCCCGTATGCCCATCCGCATCAGCCAAGACCTCGGTTTGACGCGGTTGCGGGCCTGGCAAGCGCTGGCGCACGGCGCCGATGTGGTTCTGCTCGACCGTTGGCGCGCCGCCCAGCCCGGCCTCGCCCAGCCATCGGTGCTCGGCCCCAGCGGTCAAACCCGCCCGATCTACGATGAAATCAGATGGCTCGGTCGCGATATCGCGCGAGTGCAGCAAATTGTGGCCGGGTCCAGGCCAGCGGCAGAGGTTGCCATCCTCTATGATGAACAAAGCCAGTGGTATGTGGATGAGCAGGCTCTGACGAAGCCGGTCACGTATCGCGACCACCTGCTGCATTACGCTCGCCCTTTCGTCCAACTCAACATCCCCATCGAATTCGTCGAAGCCACGGCCTCGTTACGCCCATTCGATCTCGTTTTCGCTCCGTCGCTCGCCGTCCTGACCCCAAGTCTGGCCGACCAACTCAAGGATTACGTGCGGCGGGGCGGGCGCTTGGTGCTGGCGGGGCCTTGCGGTCTGGTGGATGAGCGTCTGTGCCCGGCCACCACGCGTCCACCCGGCCTGCTGGCCGAAGCCGCCGGGGTCGAGGTCACAGACTTCTATCGGCCGCCAGCGCCAGCGCCGGTGAACGGAAATTGGTTCAGCGGCGTGGCCCATCCCTGGGCAGAACGCCTGCAAACGGGGCGCGAGCAGGTCGTGATCGTGGCTCGCTATGGCCACAGCAACGGTTGGCTGGATGAGCAAATCGCCATCACCGTCTCTCCATTGGGCCGGGGGTTGATCTACTATGTCGGGGCTTTCCTGGATGTGAATGCCCAACATGATCTGCTGAAGCACATTGCCGCCACCGCCAAGGTGCAACCGCTCATGGACGCGCCCGCCGGCGTCGAGGTGACGCGGCGCATTGCCGCTGATCGACGGGAATTATGGTTCATCCTCAACCACCGCCTGCAAGAACAGACCATCACCCTGCCCTGGCTGGCCTTTGACCATGTTGGCCAACGCCCCGCGCAGGGCGGCGAACTCACGCTCTTGCCTTATGGCGTCGCCGTGCTCACGCGGGGATGATCCGCGAATAACGCGAATGGACGCTAATTTTTATTCGCATCATTCGCGTTATTCGCGGATCACAAAACTCTACCCAAGCTCGATGACCTGATTTCGTTCCGCTGATTCGTAGGCGGCGTAGACGAGCTGCATGGTCTTGAGATTGTCGGCGCCGGTGTTTTCGGGGGCCGGGCCGCCGCGCAGCGCCCGCAGGAAATTTTCGTGCAGGGGCGTCATGCTGGCGTGATTGACATCATAATCGGGATTGGCCCACTCGTAGCGCGGGGGCTTGCTCTGCCAGAGTTGCACACCCTCGGCGGTGGTCAACCGAATCCAGAAATCGGCCAGCAATTCCACCGTGCCCAATTCGCCTTCGATGAAGAGAATGACTTCGGGGAAATGCTTCCACGGCACATGCGTGACGAAGCTCAACTCCACATTGCAAATGGCCTCGCCCATCTTCAATTGAATGGAAGCGACATCCTCGGCCACGATGTCGGTGCGCACGCGGCGATATTGGCAATAGATGCTCTGCGCCTCGCCGAAGAAAAAGCGCGCCAGATCGAGCTGATGGCTGCCCTGATCAGCAATCACCAACTTGGGCAGAGTTTTGAGCAAGGGTTGATTTTGCCAGACAAAGGGTTCGAGATAGTGCACGAATTGGGTGCGGCCCCGGAACGGTTTGCCGATGCGACCTTCGTCGATCACGCGCTTGACTTCGCGAATCGGGTGTTGCCAGCGATAGTTTTCATGCACGTAGAAAGGCACGCCCGCCTCTTCGCATACTGCCACCATACGTTGGGCAGTCTCATAATCGGGCGCCATCGGCTTTTGGCAGATCACCGGCACCCGGTGCTTGGCCGCCAACTCGACCAAGGCCGCATGCGCCGGCACCTCGGTGATAATATCGACGAAATCGAGTTCTTCGCGCTCGAACAGTTCCTCGACCTTTTCATAGACTCTGGGGATGCCGAAACGCTGGGCCACACTCTGGGCCCGGGCGTAGGTGCGGTTCCAACATGCCACCAATTCCACCCCGCCCACTTCGTACCAAGCGGGAATTTGATACAGCGACCAAAAGCCGGTGCCGAGGACGGCGAATTTGAGTTTGTCCGACATGGATGAAAGGCTCCTTATTTGTTGTGTTATTTGCGTTATTCGCGGATTATCATTTACCAGGCTGTCATGCCGCCGTCGGCCATGTAAAAGCCGCCGGTGCAAAATGCGGCTTCATCCGAAGCCAGGAAAATAGCCAATCCCACCACATCTTCTGGCTGGCCGACGCGCCCCATGGGGATGGCCGCCGCCAAACGCTGGCGTTGCTCGGCGGTGGTGAGGGCGGCGGCGATCATCGGAGTTTCGGTGGTGGCCGGGAAGAGCGAGTTTACCCGGATGTTGTCTTTGGCGTAGTCCACCGCCATCACACGGGTGAGACCGATGACGCCGCCCTTGCTGGCGCTGTAGGCGGTGTAGCCGGAGGCGCAGCCCATGAAGCCGGTGGGCGAGCCGACCAGGATGATCGAGCCGCCGCCACGGGCCAACATGGCGGGAATGACATATTTGCAGCACAGCCACGTCCCTTTGAGATTGACATTGTGCGTGCGATCCCAGATTTCTTCGCTCAATTCGTGGGCGCGGGCGTCGGCCTTCATGAACTGCACGCCGGCGTTGGTGTAGAGAATGTCGACGCCGCCTAAGCGGGTGACGGTCTCGCGCACCATGCCGGCGACGGCGCTGGCTTCAGAAACATCTGCACAGACGAAAACGGCCTGACCGCCGGCATCGCGAATGCGGGCGACGGTTTGCTGCCCGAGGGCTTCATCGATATCGACGACCACCACCGCCGCTCCCTCGCGGGCATAGCCGATAGCCACCGCCCCGCCCATGCCCGCTCCCGCGCCGGTGACGATGGCGACTTTGTTTCGGAGTCTCATTGCGGCCTCGTCATGCTGCCCATGTGATAGCTCTGTCCGTTGGCGACGGATTCGTAAGCGCCCATGACCAACTCCAGCGTTTTCAGATTGTCGGCCCCGGCTGTTTCCGGCTCCCGTCCCGTGCGCAGACACTCCACCCAATGCCGCTGGATGTGCAGGGCGCTATCTTGCATGACGTGCCACGGGCGGGTGGTCCAGGGGTGATCGGGTTCAGGCAGGGCGCGAGTTTCCACCACGCCAGGTCGGATCAGGCGCAGGCGGTAGTCTTCGTCGAGCTTGAGCACACCCTTTGGCCCCTCGATGGTGATCAATGTCTGCGGAAAGATTTCGTGATCGGTGGGGGTGGCGAAGCTGAGATCGATCATGCCGGTGGCATGGCCAAAATCAAGCAGGATCGTGGCCACGTCTTCGCCTTTGATGGTGGGATTTTGGCGGTTGATCGTGGCGAAAAGGGTGGTGGGGTCGCCGAACAAAAACCGGGCGACGTCGAGCATGTGGATGCCGGTTTCGATGATGATGAAGCGCGGCGTCTGGCGCAGCCAAGCCTGGCCCTGGAATGGGTCGAAATCGGAGCGAAAGCTGACGCGCCCGAAGAAAGGCTGGCCGATGATGCCATCGTCGAGCAGGCGCTTGAGCTCGCGGATGGGCGTCTGCCAGCGCCAATTTTCGTGCACCATGAAGATCACGCCCGCCCGCTCGCAAGCCGCGACCATGGCCCCGGCGTCGGCCATGTCCCAGGCGATGGGTTTTTGGCAGATGACGTGCAGGCCGCGTTCGGCCGCCAGTTCCACCAGCGCCCGATGGCTGGGCGGCGTGGTGACGATATCGACGAAATCAAGCGATTCCGCCGCCAACATGGTGGCGGCGTCGGTGTAGAAATGGCTGGCGCCGAATGTCGTCGCCGCCTGACGGGCTTTGCCCTCATCCACGTCGCAAACGGCGACCAATTCCACGCCATCGATCATCGCCCAAGCGTGCAGTTGCACCTGCGCCCAAAAACCACAGCCGATGACGGCGAAGCGGAGAGATGGCGTTTCTCGGTTCGGGGACATGAGAAGTCGGTCGAGCAAAGTGGTAAGAGGTATGACCACATACCAGTATATGCCGTATGGGACGGGTTGTCAATTGTGATGACCACATGAACAGTCATGAACATTTGACAAGGCGACATCGACGTGCTAATCTCCGGCGCAGACAAATGTTCGGTAGTGTTCAGATGAACACAGAGGCGGACGATGACACTCGATGAGAGTACCCGCAAACTCCTCTACAAAGTTGCCACGGCCTATTACGAAGATGGGTTGACGCAGCAGGAGATCGGGGCGCGGCTGGGTCTTTCTCGCATCAAGGTGTCGCGCCTGCTCAGCCAGGCCAGGGAGGAGGGCGTTGTTCAGATCACCATCGTGTCGCCGCCAGAGTCCAATGCTGACATCGAACGGGCTTTGGAAGCGAGGTTCGATTTGCTGGAGGCGGTGGTGGTCGCGCCGGCCGGCGATACGGATGCGGCGCGGTTGGCAGCTCTGGGCGCGGCCGGCGCTCAATGCCTGGTGCGTTGTTTGGCCGGCGCCGAGATTGTCGGCCTGAGCTGGGGCGTCACTCTCAATGCCGTTATCGAGGCGCTGCCCCTCAGCGCCTGGCCCGATATGACGGTTGTGCAGATTCTTGGCGGCTTGGGGCACCCTGAAGCCGAAGTGCACGGCACCGACCTGGCCCGGCGGATGGCGCAACGTTTGGGCGCCCGGCTGCGACTGCTACCGGCGCCGGGCGTCGTCAGCAGCAAGTTGGTGCGCGACGCCCTGATCGAGGACCCGCAGATTCGCAGCGCCCTGGCACTGGCCGCCAAAGCCGATGTGGTGTTGCTTGGCGTCGGCGTTCCTCTGCACGGCTCGGCGGTTCAGCAATCGGGCATCCTCAGTCGCGAGGAAATCACGGCTGTCATGAACAAAGGGGCCGTGGGAGATATTGCCCTGCGCTTCTTCGACGGCGCCGGCAGACGCATGGAGCACGAGGTCAACGACCGCACGATTGGCCTCACCCTCGAGCAGATCCAGGCCATTCCCCGGCGCATTGGGGTCGCTGGCGGCGTCGCCAAACTGGACGTCATCCGCGGGGCCCTGGCCGGGAAATGGATCAATGTCCTCGTCACCGACGAACAAGCGGCGCTGGGTCTCTTGAATGAGACGGGCGTGCACAGTCTGCTCTTGCCAGGTTTGCAAGAACGGGAGAATAATCGCTATGCCAGCCTATCTGCTCGGAATTGATTACGGCACAGGCGGCGCCAAAGCCTGCATCATCGATCCTGAAGGCCAGGTATTGGGCTTCGCCTTTCAGGAATATCCTTTTTTCCATGATCACCCCGGCTGGTCGGAGCACGACGCCATGGGCTATTGGACGGCGGCCTGCGACATGATCCGCAAGTGCCTGGCCGAGGCCCGCATCGATCCGTCCGAGATCAAGGGCGTGTCCGTGTCGTCGGCGCTGCCGTCGATGGTGATGGTGGACAAAGAGGGCAACCCCATCCACCGGGCCTACAACTTGATGGACCGCCGAGCCACGCACGAGGTCGGGTGGTTGAAGGGAGAGATCGGGGAGGAGCGCATCAAGGGCATCACCGCCAATCGCATCGAGGATCATCCAAGCATCGTCAATTTGCTCTGGGAGAAGCGCAATCGTCCGGATTCGTTCGCGCGCATCGCCACCGCCTTGACCATCGATGGCTTCATCACGATGAAGCTCACGGGCAAGCGCGTGGCGAATGTCGGGGCGGCGGCGTTTTACGGCGTGGCGTTCAATCTGGCCACGGCCAGCTTCGACGAAGCGCTCATGGCCGAGATTGGCATCCCCATGAGCTTGATGCCCGAACTCCATCGCTGCGAGGACATCATCGGCGAAGTGACGCCACAGGCGGCGGTGGAGACAGGGCTGGCGGCGGGGACGCCGGTGACGGCCGGGCAGGTGGATTTCAACGCCAGTTGCATCGCCGCCGGCGTGATCGAAGAAGGTGACATCATGAGCAATTTGGGGACGGTGGGCAATTTCGGCGTCGTCTTCAAGGACCTCGGCTTCGCCTATTCGCCCATCGGCCTCTCGATGATCAATCTGACCTTCACGGTCGATTCGCACGACACTTACATGACCATCCCCTCCACCACCACCGGCGGCCAATCGATCCGCTACCTGCGCGACCAATTCTCGCAGTACGAGGTGGAAGTCGAGCGGGTGCTGGGGGTCAGCTCCTACGATTTGCTCAACATGCAGGCCGCCAAAGTCCCGCTGGGCAGCGATGGCCTGGTGATCTTGCCGTATTTGATGGGCGAGCGCACGCCGATCTGGGACACAACCGCCCGTGGGGTGATCTTCGGGCTGTCGCTCAACCACAGCAAGGGGCATATCGTGCGGGCGATGATGGAGGCCGTGGCCTACGCCCTCTACGATTCCTACCGGCTCATCGCTCAATCCGGCCTCAAGCTGAACCCGCCCATCGTGCTGAACGAAGGCGGAGCCGTGAGCAAGCTCTGGCGGCAGATCATCACCGATGTCTTCAACGTGCCCACCGTGCTGGTCAAGCGCCGCACCGGGGCGCCGTTCGGCGACGCCATCTTGTCGGGCGTGGCCACGGGCGTCTTCCCGGACTACCGGGTGGCCAAGCAATGGGCCGAGTACATCGATCGCATGGACCCCAACCCTGAAAACCACGAGCGCTACATGGAATACTTCGCTCTGTACAAGAGCATTTACGAACACGTCAAGGACGATTTCAAAACGCTCGCCCGACTGCGAGGACAACTATGAATAAAGCTTTGACCGAAGCCGCCATCCTGCACAATGGCGTGGCCATGCCCTGGCTGGGTTTTGGCGTATGGCCTATCCCCGAAGGCGAAGCGGTGGAGCAGGCGGTGGGCTGGGCGTTGGAAGCCGGCTATCGCCATATCGATACGGCTTCGATCTATGGCAACGAAGCCGGGGTGGGGCGGGCCATTCGCCAGAGCGGTCTTGCTCGCGCCGATATTTTCGTCACCACCAAAGTTTGGAATCGCGACCAGGGTTACGAGCAGGCGCTGAAAGCCTACGATGCCAGCCTGCAACGGCTGGGCATGGACTACGTCGATCTGTATCTCATCCATTGGCCTGTGGCCGAAACCTCCGCCGAGACCTGGCGGGCGCTGGAAACGATGTACGAGGCGGGTCGGGTGCGGGCCATCGGCGTGAGCAATTTCCTGGTGCATCATCTGCAAGATTTGCTGCGCACTGCCCGCATCACGCCGATGGTGAATCAGGTCGAGTTTCATCCTTACTTGCAGCAACCGGCCCTGCAACAGTTCTGCCGAGATCATGGCATCCGGCTGGAAGCCTGGCGGCCTATCATCAAAGGTAGGGTGAATCAGGCGCCGGAATTGGTCGAGCTGGCCGAGAAGTATGGCAAGAATCCGGTGCAAGTCACGTTGCGCTGGATGATTCAGCGCGGCGTCATCGCCATCCCCAAGTCGGTGCATAAAGACCGTATTTTCAGCAACGCCGCCATTTTTGACTTCGAGCTTGAAGCAGAAGACCTGGCCCGTATCGATGGGCTAGATCGGAACGAACGCTTCGGCGAAGACCCGGACAATTTCAATTTTGACTGATCATCAACCTAGACACTTTTCATTTCTAAACTGAAGTCACGACGAGAGCAGAAGTTTTGCAGCGACGAAAGACCAAAGACGATGGACGAACAAGCCCACTTCGATAGACGAATTGCCTTCGTCTTTCGTCTTTGGTCAAGCTAAACACAGAACTGATGTTTTCGAGCTAACTTCAGTTTAAGTAGAACCCAAACCATGACTTCCTTAGGAAAAACAACGCATCTGCGCCGGTTGCAAAACCCTGTTTCGGGCCGCATCCTCACGGTGGCCCTCGACCACGCCCCTAGCTATGGCATGTTGGCGGGCCTGGAAAACATTTCCGACATGCTCCAGCGCGTGGTCGCTGGCAAGCCTGATGCCATCCTGCTGATGCAAGGCACGGCCCAACGCTGCTACGAACCCTATGCGGGCGTCATTCCCCTGCTTCTGAAGACCTCGTCGCTGTCGCCCTTTCACCCCCATCAGGATGTGTGGGTGACTGAGGTGGAAACGGCGCTGCGCCTGGGTGCAGATGCTGTGGCAATGGCGTTCACGGTGGGGTGTGAGAATCAGCCCGGGCTGATGGCTAATCTGTCGGGGCTGGTTCGGCAGGCCGAGCGCGTGGGCTTGCCGGTCATCGTTCATGCTTATCCCAATGGGCCGATGGTCCCGCCCGACCAGGTGTACTCGGCCAAGCAAGTGTGCTATGCCGCCCGAATGGGCATGGAACTGGGTGTGGACATCGTCAAGACTTTTTACACCGGTTCCGCCGAGACCTTTGCCGAGGTGGTGCAGGTGGCGGCGCCGGCGTTGGTGGTGGCCGCGGGCGGCCCACGCCTGAACACCGATGAAGATGTGCTGAACATGGCCGAGGGCGTTGTCAAGGCCGGGGCCGCGGGCATCACGTTCGGGCGCAATGTCTGGCAGAGCGCCGACCCGCCCGCCATGATTCAGGCCCTCGCCCGCGTCCTGCATCACGGCGATTCTGTGGCCGCGGCCAAACGTTATCTCTCCAAACCGGAGTATGCCTGATGCCGCTCGTCAACTCTCACGTCATTCTGGCCGATGCCCGCCGCCGCCGCTACGGCATCCCTAGTCTGCTGGCCGGTAATCTGGAAATGATCGTCGGTGGCGTGAAGGCTGCCGAAGCCCTGCGCTCGCCACTCATCCTGGCCTACAACTGTGGGGTCACGCCCGACATCCCCTTGGAGGTGGGCATCGCCATGGCGGCAGACGCTGCCCGCAAAGCCTCGGTGCCGGTGGCCGTCATCCTCGACCACGGCGCCAGCATCGAGCAGGCGGTGATCGCCATTCACAACGGCGCTTCGTCGGTCATGTTCGACGCCTCGCACTTGCCCTACGATGAGAACGTGCGTCAAACCCGATCCGTCGTCGCCGTCGCCCACGCGGTCGGCGTGGATGTCGAGGCGGAGTTGGGGGCTGTGGGCGGCTCCTCGGTTTATTTGGGATCGGACGGCCCTCAGGCCTCGATGACCGACCCCGATCAGGCCGTTGACTTCGTAGCCAGCACCGGCATCGATGTCTTGGCCATTTCCTTTGGCAACGCGCACGGCGTCTACCACCAACAGCCGGTGCTCGACCTGGGCCGGGTGCGGGAGATCGCCGGGCGGGTGAGTATACCGCTGGCGATGCATGGGGCGTCGGGCCTCGAAAACGACGTTTACGCTGAAGTGATCGCCAGCGGCATCAGCAAAATCTGCTATTACACGGCCATGGGCCGCCAGGTCAGTTTGGCGATACGCGAATTCTTGGCGCAGGCCGACCCAAACACCCTCAATTATCACCAAATCATTACCACGGCGACGGATGAATTCTGTCGCCGAACCAAAGATCTCCTGACCCTGTTGGGCAGCACCGGTCAGGCCAAAGTTACAGCAATCTGAAGGACGACAAATATGCAACTCTACGATCATTTACTCAAGCGGGAAGCGATGGGCAAGCCCATTCGCGTTGGACTTGTCGGCTGCGGCCAGATGGGTTCGGGCATGGTGCATGTCACCAACCAAATGAAAGGCATGAAGACGGTGGCCATCGCCGACATGGACATCGAGCGCCCGCTGAAGACTTTCCGTAAGATCGGCGTGCCGGAAGAACAGATCTGCGTCACCACCCGCGCCGGCGAGGCCGAAGACGCCCTGGCCCAAGGCAAAGTGCTGGTGACCGAAGACGCCCTCCTGCTCACGAAATTGGACGGGGTCGAGATCGTGGTCGAGGCCACCGGCTACACCGAAATCGGGGCGAAGGTGGCCTGGAACTGCGTGATGAACGCCAAGCACGTGGTCATGCTGAATGTGGAAACCGATGTCACGGTGGGGGTGTATTTGCACGAGCTGGCCAAAAAGGTGGGGTGCGTGTACACCGTGGCCAGCGGCGACGAGCCTGGCGTGTGTAAAATGCTCTACAACTTCGCTTCCAGCCTCGGCTTCGAAGTGGTGTGCCTGGGCAAGGGCAAGAACAATCGTATCGACTTTTTTGCCAATCCTAGCACCGCCGCCGAGGAAGCCCTGAGCAAGGGCATGAATCCCAAAATGTTGGCGGCGTTTCAGGATGGCACCAAAACCATGGTCGAGCTGGCGGCCATGTCCAACGCCACTGGCCTGGTGGCCGATGTGCCCGGCACGCACGGCCAGAAAGTCGAGCTTGCCGACCTCAATCGGGTGCTGGTTCCGGCGGAAGATGGTGGCATTCTTAGCCAGCGCGGCTGTGTGGAATACACCACTGGCAAAGTCGCCCCCGGCGTTTTCGCCATCATCACCTCGCCCGACCGTCGTGTGCGGGCCGACATGAAATTCCTGGCCATGGGCGATGGCCCCTACTACACCCTCTATCGCCCCTATCATCTCTGCAATGTGGAGACGCCTATCTCCATCGCCGAAGCCGTGATCTATGGCGAGACGACGCTGGTCTCGAAGCAGATGGTCTCGGAAGTGGTGGCCATCGCCAAGCGCGACCTGGAACCCGGCCATGTGGTGGATGACCTCGGCGGCTACGACTTCTTCAATCGTATTTTCAAAGCCGAAGAAGCGAAAGCGGCCAGAGGCATTCCCATGGGCCTGACGCCCAATGGCCGCGTGCTCAAAGCGATCAAACAGGGCGAGATGTTCACCTACGACAATTTCGCCCCCGATTCCAGCCGCTTCGCCTACAAACTGCGCATGTTGCAAGACGACATGCTTAGCAGGTAATTAGTTATTGGTAATTGGTTATTGGAGTTACGCAGTTGAGCGAAAAGTGTCATTCTGAGGCCCGACAGGGCCGAAGAATCTCGTGTTTTCCAGCGGGAGACCCTTCGCTTCGCGACCTGGGGTCGCCGCTCAGGGTGACACACCAACTGGGTAACTCCTATGGTTATTGATTTCAGTCGTTCAATAACCATTTACCAATAACCAATTACCACTCCCCAATAACCACTCCCCCAATACCCAACCATGAAAGCACTCGTTGTCCAGGAACCCATGAAATTCGGCGTTGAGACCGTGCCCGAGCCGGTGCTCGATCCGGGCGGAATGCTGTTGAAAGTCCATGCCTGCGGGCTGTGCGGCTCAGATTTGCGCACGCTGCGCATGGGCCACCGCAAAGTCACCCTGCCGTGGATTCTGGGCCACGAAATTTGCGGCACGGTGGTGGAAACCGGCGCGCAGTACCGAGGGCAATGGCAGGTGGGCGACCGCCTGGCTTTTGGCCCCATCGTCTATTGCGGCTATTGCGATTTCTGCCAGGAAGGGCGTTACGAGCTGTGCGAGAACTATCGCGAGATCGCCCAATACTGGCCGGGTGGCTTCGCCGATTACGTGGCCGTCCCGCCCGAAGCCGTGCGCCTGGGCAACCTGCGCGTGGTGCCGCCAGAACTGGACTCGGCCTTTGCCGCCATCACCGAGCCGATCTCGTCCAGCCTCAGCGCCCAAGAGAAGGGGCAGGTGGGGCTGGGCGATACGGTCGTCGTGATCGGCTCTGGGCCGGTGGGATGCATCCACGTCGCTCTGGCCCGCGCCCGCGGCGCCCACAAGATTTTCATCGTCGACATCGTCGATGACCGCCTGGAGCTTGCCGCCGCCTTCGAGCCGGACGCCACGATTAATTCCACCAAAGTCGATTTGGTGGCCGAAGTGCGGCGCTTGACCGCCGACAAGGGCGCCGATGTCATCATCACCGCCACGCCGGCGCCGGTGGCGCAAGTGCAGGCGGTGGAGATGGCGCGCAAGGGCGGGCGCATTCTGCTGTTCGGCGGACTGCCCAAAGACAATAGCAAGCCCGGCGTCGATATGAACATCGTGCATTACAACGCCCTGCACCTGATCGGTACGACCGTGTTCGCTCCCCGCCATCACCGACAGGCCGTTGATCTCGTGGCGTCGGGCCGTTTCCCCACCGATAAATTAGTCACCCACCGCTTCCCGCTCGATGACTTTGTCGAAGGCGCCAACCTGGCCCTGGCCGGCAAAGCGCTGAAAGCCGTTTTCTTCCCGTAAATGGATGGCGGGGATTGGGAGATTTGGGGATTCAGTCTTGAAAAAATCCCCTAATCCCCAAGTCCCCACGTGAGCAGACACCACTCCCCCTCAGCCTGGTTGTGATTCAATCTTGAAAAAATCCCCCAATCCCCTAATCCCCGCCCCAAACCCAACCATGTCAACAATCACTTTTGACCAGGTCCAGCAGCGCATCGCCGAACAGCAGCTCAAGCACGAGTGGATCGAGCTGCATGATGGCGCGTTCGTCATCGTCCTCGAACGGGGCGGGCACATCTTGGGGCCATTCCTGTCCGAGACCGGCGAGAGCGTGCTGTGGTTGAACCCGGCCTGGGCCGGTGCCAGCACCTTCGCCGATTTCTTGGCCAGCGGGAACTGGAACCTGGGCGGCGAGCGCGTTTGGATCTCGCCGGAGATTCAATACGGGGTGCGCGACCGTCACGACTTCTGGAACACAGTCTTTTGCCCGCCCGCCGTCGATCCCGGCGCCTACCGGCTGGAACGGAGCGGCGCCCGTCGCGCTCGCCTCAGCCAGCAGATCGAGCTTCAAGCCTACAATCTGGCGACGGGCGTCAAGAATCTGCGGGTCGAGCGGGAGATTTTGCCGGCGGCCAATCCGTTGCAGGGGCTGAACGACTGCGCCGAAGTGATGGCGGGCGTGACCTTCCTCGGCTTCGAGCACACCCTGACGCTGGCAGAGGCGCAGACCGACGCCATTCTCAGCGAGGGCTGGAACGTGGCCCCCGTCAACCCCGGCGGCCAGATCCTGATCCCGGCCTCGCCGCTGGCGGACTACAGCGATTACTTCGCCCCCGTCGATGCCGAGCACCTGCACATCGACCGGGCCACCGGCCTAGTGCGGATTCAGATCGACGGGCGGCGGCAGTTCAAGCTGGGGTTCAAGGCGGCGCACGTTTTCGGGCGGCTGGCCTATCGCCACCGCCTGGCCGATGGCCGGCCCTATTTGTTCATCCGCAACTTCTTCAACAATCCCTCGCGGCCCTATCCCGAAGAACCGCCGCACCTGCCTGGCTGCCGGGGCCATTCCGTCCACGTCTACAACGACGACGGTCGCTTCGGCGGCTTCGGCGAACTGGAGGTCATGGCCCAAACCATCGGCGGCGAAAGCGGGCGCAGCGCCAGCGCCGATTCTTTCCTTTTCTGGCTCTTCGTGGGGCCGGAAGAACGTCTCGACTTGATCGCCCGGCATTTGTTGGGCAGTGGTTCGTAGTTTGTGTTCACGAAGGCAAGACGAAGTTAGGCCCTTCCGAGAGCTAATAAACGAATTTTCCGAGTTATGTTATCAGGATACCTAGCGAGATGTATTGATACAGGAATTATGATCATCATGCTGTTGGTAGTGGCTGCGTGCGTCACACAATCTCCTCCTTCGATCGATATGATCACACAAGATGATGCCATTGCTATATCACCACAAGTTGTTGCTACTGCTTATACAGCTATTCTTATTGGCGAATTGATCGGCGTGAACGGCTGTCTTCAAGTGAAAAGCAATTTGGACGGCGCTGTTTATACACTGGCGTGGCCTCCTGATACTGAAGTGACGATCACTGGCAACGAGGTGACTGTCATAACTGGCATCATGCGAGGTCAAACCGAGACCATCACACTGCACTTTGGAGATAATGTTCGTCTTAGTGGAGGCGAAACTGAAGAATTGAGTGAACAACTACGAACATTAGTGAAGGATAGCTGTTCAGGGCCATACTGGGTTATGGGTTTTGAAATCGCTCATAACCAAGCTACAGCCGAACCGTGATAACTGTATCATGTGAGAATCACTAAATATAAAACAAATACGATCCTAATGAGTAATTATGAGATATTGACGACTATTTATCACCATATTATTGAAGAACTCCTCTCAAATCAATAATTCTTTTTCTGCAAAGGAGCAACATTACTATGAAAATCATGGACAAGAAAACAACATTCGGCCTGATCGTGGCCACGCGTGGATTCTTTAATCCCCAGTTGGCGGTGCAAGGACGGCGGGATTTGTTGGCCAAGCTGGATGCTTTGGGCTACAACTACATCATCACGCCCGAAGCTGCCACGCCCAATGGCGCTATCGAAACCTATGCCGACGCCAAGATTTGCGCCGAGCATTTCCGACAACACCGGGATGAAATCGACGGCATAGTCGTCGTGCTCCCAAATTTTGGCGACGAGTTGGGCATCGTTCACACCATCGATATGGCAAAACTCAATGTGCCCGTCTTGGTGATGGCCTGTGACGACGAGGACCCCAACAAGCTCTTGATCAGAGAACGTCGAGATGCGTTTTGCGGCAAGATTTCGGTGTGCAACAATTTCTATCAGTTCGGCATTCCCTTTACCGACACAACTTTCCACACCTACAGCATCAGCAGTGATGTGTTCACGCAAGACCTGGATTATTTCGCCCGCGTCTGCCGTGTTGTCAGGGGCCTGACCCATATGCGCGTGGGCGCAATTGGAGCGAGACCGGCGCCCTTCCACACCTGCCGTTACAGCGAGAAATTGCTGCAAAGCACCGGCATCACCGTCGTCACCGTGGACATGTCGGAGATGATGGCGGCAGCGAACGCCTTGCGAGAGGGCAGCGCCAGGGCCGTCACCGACAAGATCGTCGAGATCAAAGACTATGGCACGATCGCCCCCGGCATCCGCGATGAGGCAATCAGTAAACAGGCGGCCTGGTCGGTGGCGGTGGAGAATTGGATGGCGGCAAATGACTGTGATGCCAGCGCCATCCAGTGTTGGACGTCGTTGCAGCTCAACTATGGCTGCGCCACCTGTCTGACCATGAGCATGATGGGCGAGAAGTTGATGCCCAGCGCTTGCGAGGTGGACGTGACGGGAGCGATCTCGATGTACGCGCTGGTGCTGGCATCGGGCAAATCGCCCGGATTCCTGGACTGGAACAATAATTTCGGCCAGGACAGGGGCATGTGCATCAACACGCATTGCAGCAACTATCCCAAGAGCTTCATCGGCAAGACGCCAGAGATCGGCAATCTGGACGTGATCGGTTTGTCGGTGGGGGCAGACAAGAGCTTCGGCGCCATCAAGGCGCAGGTGGCCGCCGGGCCGATGACCTTCTTCCGCATGTCCACCGATGACACGAAGGGCATGATCAAATCGTATGTGGGCGAGGGCGTATTTACCGACGACCCCACCAACATTCAGGGCGGCTCTGCCGTCTGCCGTATCGACAACTTGCAGCAGATGATGAAATACGTCTGCAAGAATGGTTTTGAACATCATGTGGCCCAAGTACGCGGCAACTGGGCGAATGTACTCGAAGAAGCGATCACGTCTTATCTCAAATGGGATTTGTATCGACACGTTTAATCGCACGTAGTGGCGACTTTAGTCGCAAAGAACGACTAAAGTCGTTACTACGAACAAGCCATTTCCCACCCCATCTTCGTTCGTTCTAGCTGGTTCTGGAGGAGGAGGCGCCCACTGCCCACCATCTCGATGACGCCCAGCCCTGGAATGATACCATCCGATCCCCGCCCTGTTCCCCGGTCCATCGCCTGGCCCTACCCGCTCAAGCAGATCGTGGAGAACCTATCACCAAAAAAGGAGGTAAACGATCAAAAACACAACCATGTTCGTCCGTTCTTTTTCGCCTCTCACCCTTTGCAACAAGGAAGGTAGATTATGAAAAACGAACTCAACCGGCGTGAATTCTTGCGCCTGGGAGCGTTGGCCACTGCGGGCGTGGCGGTCGCCGCCTGCGCCTCGCAGCCGGCCGCCCCTGCTCCTGCCGCAACCGAAGCGCCGGCCGCCGCCGCAACCGAAGCCCCCGCCGCGGCCGCAACCACGGCCCCTGCTGCCGAAGGCGTGACGATTGATGTGATGTCGCTGGCCGAATACGAAGGCCCCTATCGCGAGATCTGGAACGTCTTCGAAGGCTCGCATCCTGGCATCAAGGTCAACGTGTTTTCGATCAACGAGGACACCGCCGCCGCCTACGAAGCCAAGGTCGCCGGTGGCTATCTGGCTGCCATCGAGCTGACGCAGGAGATGCAGATCTTCTTCGATAAGAACAACTACCAGATGGCCATCGACCTGAGCACGCTGGACTTCCCCTGGTGGGATCGCTGGCAGTTCGACGTCAAGAATATCTGGTCGAAGCTGCATGGCCTGCCCGGCCCCCGCTCGCTGGATGTCTTCCAGGGCTTCGTCATGACCTGGCAGTACAACCAGGAATTGATGGAGAAGTCGGGTCTGGATCCGCACAAGGACGTCAAGTCGTGGGCTGATATGAAGAAGTGGCTGGCCGAAGGCGCTGCCTGGGCCAAAGGCTCCGAGGGCGTCGAGTGGTTCTGGAACCAATCCTGGCACAACTGGATCTTCGGCAACAACTACATGGACTGCATCCCGCTCGCCTTTGCCGATGGGCAGCGCGCGCGCCAGGTCGATTGCTGGCTGGGTCGGGCCAAGTTCAACGCCGAGGATTCGCCCTATCGCCACACCTACGAGTTCTTCGTCGAAGCCAACGACACGGGCATGATGCCGCCCAGCATGTGGACGCGGCAGTGGGAAGGCGACATGGAAGCCTCCTACATCGCCGGCAAGTCGGTCATGATGCTGCACGGCCCCTGGGTGTGGGACAAGGCCCTGGCCGCCGGCTCCGACTTCGCCGTCAACGACAAACAGGAAGGCTTGCCCGCCACTCCGCCCGACGAAGGCCAGGCTGTGTGGATGCAAAGCGCCCTGCCGCCCAACATCGACAACCAGTGGTTCCTGCGCGCCGGCAACGAGAAGACCCCGCACTGGGCGCAAACTCAGGTCGCCTGGAACTGGTTCTGGAGCCCCGAGGCCATCCCCTACAAGTCGCAGGCCGAAGGCCGCTGGCCGCTGTACAACCTGGATGAACCGCTGAAACTGGAAGGCCCGCAGTTCGTGCATGTTCTCAGCCAGATCGGCACCAAAGACGGCTTGTGGGCCGATGCCAAGTTCGAGCAAGAGCCGACCGGCAATCTCTCGGCCAGCCCCTACCGCCGCAAGGGTTCCAAGGGTGTCTGGGATTGGGAGGCTAACGGCCAGAACGAAGTCTTTGCCGACCTGCTGCAGAAGAAGATCACTGTGCAGCAAGCTCTCGACATTGCCCAGCGCAACTGGGAAGAGAGCTTCGACATTCCCGACGCGGTCAAGAACGGCTAACGTTCCCAGATCGTCCCATCATCCGAGTAGGGGCGTGGTCGCCTCGCCCCTACTCGCCCCCTTTTATCGGAGCAAGACCATGCAAGCAGCGACCATTCAACCCTCGCAGCAAGAGCCACGCGCCAAGAGTGGAAAAAAGAGAATGAGCAAGATGGAGCGCAGGCAGGTCTTGCGTGACTGGCTCTTCATTTCTCCCCAACTCTTCCTCTTTCTTCTGCTCACGATTGTGCCGTTTTTTGTCGCCATCCCGATCTTGTTTACGGATATGTCGCAATTCAACGACCCGCAGATCAATCCTGTTGGTTGGCACAATTTTACGGCGCTCTTCAAAGATCCGAGCGTCTTGCGCGACTACCTCCCCGCTTTACAGCGCACCGTCATCTTTGTCGTTTTGAATTATACGACCGTTTACATCTTCGGCCTATCGCTGGCGCTGCTCATGTACGAAGTCGGCTTTCGCGGGGGGTTCTTCACTATCGTCTACTTGCCGCTGATGGTGTCGGGCCTGGCGGTGGGTTACATAGCGGTCATGCTCTTCAGTCAAGACACGGGCACGGCCAACCTCCTGTTCCTCAAGGCGGGGCTATTGAAAAAGCCAATTGACATCTTTTCGGCCGAGGGGACGGCCTTTATTTTACCGGCGCTGGTGGGCTGGCGCTACGCCGGCTACAACATGGCCATCTTTTTGGCCGGGCTGCTGGCCATCCCCAAAGAGAACATCGAAGCTGCCATTGTCGATGGCGCCACCTACTGGCAAAGGCTGTGGCAAGTCTACTTCCCACAGATGCTGCCATCCTTCATCCTGGCCACGACCATGTGCCTGATCGGCTCCTTCGCCGTGTTCGATGAGTTGGTCGCCATGGGCGCCCTTTACGTGAACCCTGAAGCCAAGCTGCTCAGCATCCTTTTCTTCACCTACGGATTCCAGGTGGAACGGCTGGCTATGGGCATGACCCTGGCCGTCGAGACCTTCTTGCCGCTTGTCATCCTGGGCGTTTTCTTGCAGCGGCTGCAACGCCGTCTTCAGTACTGATTCGGGAGGCAACCCCACTATGTCAGCCATGAACACGACACGCACACCTTCCCGTTCCCCGTTTCTGAGCGTCAGAGGCCGGCGACGCTTGTTACGCACGGTTGCTGTGATCGTGATGCTTGTATACACGATCATCACCCTTTTCCCCTTCTATGCCCTGACCATTCGCTCCTTCGTCAGCACCAAGGATTCGGCTGATCTGCATTTGTGGATCCCGAAGGCCGACGAAGTCAAGATGAACGCCCAGGTCGGCAACCTGGCCGTCTTCTACGACCTCGATCTCCGCGACCTGAAGGATGCGCTCGGCATCCCCCAAAGCGAATTCATCATGGCGCGCACAACCCTGGCGCAGGTTGCGAAAAAATACGACATCCCCGAGCAGAAAATCAAGGACTTCTTCGCCGGTTTCTACACCTACAATGGCTGGAAAACACTGCTGACCGGAGATTTGTACGGCACAACCTTCTGGGCGGCGCTGAGTCGCACGTTGCTGATAACGGCCGTGAGCTTGATGTTCGGCATCACTTTGTCGATCTTTACCGGCTATGGACTGGCGGGACTGAAACGCCGCGATCAGATGCTCGTCTACAATATCTACCTTCTGCAAATGGTCATCCCCGCCATGCTGATCTTGCTGCCGCAGTTCTTGATTGTACAATGGGTTTTCAAGCTCCTGCCCAATTACGGCGAGCCGGGGAACTTACGCTGGGGGCTGCAACTGCTCTCGATTGTTCTCATCAATATCAAGGGTACAGCCCTTTCCACCATGATCATGACCTCAGCGATTTCCTCGGTTCCGCAAGAACTCGAGGATTCCGCCCAGATCGATGGCGCCAGCAGTTTTCAGTACATCCGTTACATTCTCTTGCCGTTGCTCAAGGTGCCCATCGTCAGCCTCATCGTCATCATGCTGCCGCTGGTTTACAACCAATTCCTCGAGCCCTATGTCTATCTGGATACGGTGAACACGACCTTGCTGCCATTCACGCAGAATGCCGTGGGTCAGTTTTCCACCAACTTCCAGCTCATCTACTCCGCCATCCTGGCTTCGGTGATCCCGCTTGTTCTTGTCTATCTCCTCTTCCGCCGCTTCTTCGTCGAAGGCGTGATGGCCGGGGCGATCAAGGGCTGAGGCAGACTCATGGCGAAATCGAAAGCCCAAACAAGGCGCCGCGAAGTTGTATTTCAACCGCGTGTGTGGCAGGGGATGCACCGTGGCGCCATGCAACTCGTGCGGGCGATCACGCCCACCCTGGGTCCGTGCCCGCGCGTCGTTGCCTTCTCGCCCGAATTTGGCAGCACCACCCCCGATCTTTACGACAACGGCGGGGAGATCGCCCGGCGCTTGTTACAGCTTCAGGGCCGGGATGAAGATGTGGGCGCCATGCTGCTGCGCGACTTCTTGTGGCGCTTGCAAAACCAGGTCGGCGACGGCACCGCCACGGCTGCCGTCCTCTTCGGCACAGTCTACACCGAGGGCGTGCATTACCTCACCGCCGGTGGCAACTCCCGCCGTTTGCAGACCTGCCTCGAACAAGGGCTGACGGTCATGATCGATGAACTGTCGGGCATGACCCGATGGCTGGAAGGCAAAGCCAAGCTGGCGCAATTGGCCGAATCGATCTCGCACGACGCCGAACTTTCGCATTTCTTGGGCGAGATTTTCGACATCATCGGCAGCCACGGCCGCCTGGAAATCCGCAAGGGTCGCTCGACCGAGGTCGAACGCGAATATGTGGAAGGCATGTACTGGGAGCGGGGCCTGATGTCGCGCGAGATGATCGCCGACCGGACGCAAATGCGCACCCAATTCGAGAACCCGGCCATCGTCATCAGCGATCTGGAGATCACCGAACCGCGCGAACTCGTTCCCGTGCTGGAGATGGCGCTGCAAAACGAGATCAAATCGCTGCTCATCGTCGCCGGCAAGCTATCGGATCGGGCGATTGGTTTTCTCCTGGCCAACAACAAGCCCGAACAACTCCAGATTGCGGCGGTGACGACCCCCGAATACGGTAAAGAACCTCAGGTTTCCGCCATGCAAGACATGGCCATCCTCACCGGCGGACACGCCTTCATCAAGGCTGCTGGCGACACCTTCGCTCCCATCCGCCGCGAACATTTGGGTCGCGCCCGTCGCGTTTGGGCCGACCTGCGCAACTTCGGCGTCATCGGCGGCCAGGGCGACGCCCGCGCCCTGCGCCAACACATTCACGAGCTGAAACTGGCCTACGAACACGCCCGTGACCCCGTGACCAAAGAGAAACTGCGCGAGCGCATCGGCAAGCTCATGGGCGGCTCGGCCACGCTGTGGGTGGGAGACAACACCGAAATGGCGGTGGAACGGCGAATGGAGCTGGCCAAGCGTACCGCTGCCGCCATGCGTCTGGCCATGGAAGAGGGCGTGGTTCCCGGCGCCGGCAGCGCCCTGCTCGAATGCCGCCCGGCCTTGCGCCAGCGGCTGCGCCAGGCCCAAGACCCGGACGAGCGCGCCGCCTACGAAATCTTGATCAAAACGGCGGCCACGCCCACGCGCGTCATCGCCGCCAACGCCGGCATCGATGCCAGCGATGTCATGGCCGACCTGCGCATCGCCGGCCCC
This sequence comes from Chloroflexota bacterium, assembly GCA_041918515.1. Taxonomy (GTDB): domain Bacteria; phylum Chloroflexota; class Anaerolineae; order J102; family J102; genus SSF26. The sequence continues at coordinate 27,328 of JAYRVO010000156.1, forward strand.
GGCCATGCCTTCGACGCCATCCGCGAGCAAATCGTGGCCGTGGACGACCTGGGCATCTACGACCCTGCCGGTGTGGTGAAGGCGGCGCTGTTCGGCGCTGTCAAAACCGCCGCTCTGGCCCTGACCGTCGATGTCATCGTCCACCACGCCGAACCCGAACAAGCCCAACCCTTGCGCCCCACCGCCCGTATGAAATTGTGATCGTGATGAGCGACGAACCGACCCAACCCAACACGATCTATACCCTGGCCGCCTCCCTGCCCTTCGCCGCCGACGGCCTCTGCTTTGCTGCTGGAATGCAGGGCCTGCAACGCTCGCAAGATGGCGGACGCACCTGGGCCGACGCCCTGCAATCGCTCCGCCTGACCGTGCCCCTGCCCGTTCCGGCCCTGGCGGTCTTTTCCGACCGCGATGTTTTTGCCGGATCACTGGGCGGCATCCTTTGCTCGGCGGATGGCGGCGAAACCTGGCGCATCGCCGAATTGCCCTCGCCCCCGCCCTATGTCGTCGCCCTGGCTGTCTCGCCCAACTATGCCAGCGATGGCGTGATCCTGGCTGGTACGATCGAAGACGGCGTTTTTTGCTCGCGCGATCGCGGCTGGCATTGGCACACCTGGAATTTCGGCCTGCTGGATTTGCACGTGTTGGCGCTGGCGGCGTCGCCCAATTTCGGCGCCGACGAAACCGTGTTTGCCGCCACCGAGACCGGCATCTTTCGCAGCACCAACGGCGGTCGGGCCTGGCGTGAACTACCTTTCCCCATCGATTGCACGCCGGTGATCAGCCTGGCCATTTCCCCGAATTTTGTACACGATGACATCCTGTTTGCCGGGACCGAGGCCAATGGCCTGTTCAAGTCGGTGGACGGGGGCAAGACCTGGCAGCGGTTGGTGGCGGAAGTCATCGATGGCGCTGTCGATGCCATCGTGCCCGGCCCCAACTTCGGCGCTGTCCCCGAGCTCTTGGTCTTGCACGATGGCGATCTGCTCTTTTCTGGCGATGGCGGCGAAACCTGGCAGCCCTGGCCTGTCCCCGCCGATAGCGCCGGCAACATCACCGCCGTTCTGGCCCCCGCTGGTCTGGCCGCTGGCGCACCTTTGCTGCTCGGCCTGGCCGATGGCGGGGTGAGAAGAATTTGAGGAACAGGATGACGAAAGGACGAAGGGACGAAAGTTGACGATGTTGGTGTCGTCTCATCGTCCATGTTCGTCCACATTCGTCTGATTGTAGCCTGCCTGAGCCGTCACCAATCTGAAACAACGACGAGACTTATCCATGCAAGCTGTACGAAAAACTGCCAACGGCCCCGGCCATGTCGCTTTGTGCGATGTGCCCGTGCCGGAAATCGGGCCGAATGATGTGTTGATGAAAGTCTATGCCGCCGGCATCTGCGGCAGCGATTTGCTGATCGAAGACGACAAACATTTCTATCGCGCTCCCGTCACGCAGGGCCACGAGTTCTCCGGCGTCGCCTATCGCGTCGGCCAGAATGTGAAGCGAGTGCGCGAGGGCGACAAATTTGTGGCCGACATCGAATGCGGCGGTGGCGACTGGCTGGGTGTGACCATCGACGGCGCCCTGGCCCCGTATATGCGCGTGCCCGAACACGCCATCCATCGCATCCCCGACCATGTCTCGCTGCAAGACGCCGCCATGGCCGAGATCGTCGCCGCCAGCCATCACCTCATCCAAGAGCGGGCGCAGGTGAAGGTGGGGGACGACGTCGTGATCGTAGGGCCGGGGCCGATGGGCATCGCCGCCGTGCAATATGCCAAAATCTGCGGGGCCCGGCGCGTGTTCCTGATCGGCCTCCGGGACGACGACATGCGCCTGGAGATCGGCAAGCAGGTGGGGGCCGACGTCGTGCTCTATTCCGAAGAAAGCCCCGAAAAAGCGGTCATGGACGCCACGAATGGCAAGGGCGCCGAATTCGTGCTGGAGTGTTCGGCCAGCGGTCGGGGCGTGCAACACGCCATCGATTGCGCCCGCAAAGCCTATGAAGGGCCGGGTGGCAAGGGCGTGGTCGTGTTCATCAGCCTGTGGGGCCAGCCGATCACGGTCAATCTCGACCAGGTCAGTCTGGGCCAGCTCGATATCCGGGGCAGCTGGAGCTGGAACGGGCGCGAGACCTGGGAACATGCCGTCGATCTGCTCGACCGTGGCGTCTTCAACTTCGCCCCCATGATCACCGGCCATTACGAGCTGGGGCAATGGGCCGATGCCTTCGCCAGCCTGCGCGCCAAGCGAGACCTGAAGGCGCTGATCCATCCCAACGGCGTGGACTGGGATGGGAAACTCTGAGGTTCAGCCATCATGAAATTCAAATATAGCTATTTCCAGCTCACTTTCGGCCAGGACGAAGCCTATCTGCATCCCGAAAGAACTTACGAGCGCCTGCGCCGTTTCGGCTACGACGCCATCGAAATCTGCCCACCGAAGGGGCGCTACGGGCTGGGTGTGAGTATGGAAGACTATGTGGCGACGCACAAACGCCTCAAGGCCGATTTCGGACTGGAGGTATCGTGCATCAACGAATGCTGGGGCGAGATGTGGGACCCGTATTCGCCGGTTTTCAAAACCCTGACCGAACCAAAAACGGCAGACCTGGCCATCGCCGAAACTAAGTCCACCATCGATTTTGCCGCCGAATTGGGCGCGCCCTTTGTCACCATCGCCGTCGCCATTCATGCGCCGATCACCGCCGAGAATGTGGCCGAATCCACCGCCATCGCCGTCGATGCCCTGCAACGCACGGCCGATTATGCTCGCAGCCGCGGCGTGCGCCTGGTTTTCGAGGCCACCAATCATTTGGAAATGGGCAAGTTCGTCAACACCGCCGCCAATCACAAACGCATGATCGCTCTCACCGGACGCGACAACATCGGCATCCAGCTTGATTGGTTTCATGTGAACCTGGAGGAGCTGAACCCGTATGAAGCGGTGATGGACGCCCAACCTTTGCTCTGGCACCTGCATTTTCGGGATTCCAATTCGCTGACGCCGGGCTACGGCAAAACCGATTTCAAGGCCGTCTTCCGGGCGCTGAAGAAAACCGGCTACGATGGTTACTGCACCATCGAAAGCGCGCCCATGATTCCCGACCCCGACACCGCCGCTGGCGACGGCATCGCCTATCTCAAACTCTGCGAGCGCATCGCCGAGTATCAAATCAGCCCTCAATTCCCCAATGGTTTCGCTCTGAGTACGCACCCATGAACCCCACTGAAATCCTGGCCCTTGCCAAAGCCCAAATCCGGGCCGAAGGCGAAGTCTTGCTCGACATCGCCGAACAGATCGACGAATCCTTCATCGAGGCTGTCAACCTGGTCGTTGACTGCCCCGGCAATATCCTGATCACCGGGGCCGGCACCTCCGGCACGATGGCCCGGCGGCTGGCCCATTTGCTGGCCACTTGCGGCATGTCCGCCTTCTACGTCAGCGCCGCCGAAGGACTGCACGGCCCTTCCGCCGCCATCGGCGAGGGCGATGTCGTCATCGCTTTCTCGAAGGCCGGCAAGAGCGCCGACCTGAACACGTATTGCCGGGTGGCCAAAGAGCGCGGGGCCAAGATCATGGCCTGGACATGGTACCCCGATTCGCCGTTGGGCCAGATGAGCGATGTGGCCCTGCAAATCCGGCCCGACGCCAAAGGCGAAGGCGAGGGCGTGTTGCCCTTTGGCAGCTCGCTGGCCAATGGCGCTGTCGGCGACGCCCTCACGCTCATCGCCAAGCAAATGCGCGACTTCGACCTGCGCACCCTCGTGCAGACGCACCCCATGGGCGCCACATCCGAGCTGGTGCGGTAGATGATGTGTCAAGTGTCAAGTGTCAAGTGTCAGGTTGTGCTGATACGCCAATCTCTATATGAGTTACGTAGTTGAGCGAAAAGTGTCATTCTGAGGCCCAACAGGGCCGAAGAATCTCGTGTTTGCCAGCGGAAGACCCTTCGCTTCGCTGCTTAGAAACTTTCGAACATGGAGATGCTTCACTGGCTGATCGCCGCAACAACTTTGTGTGATCGACCCGTTCAGCATGACACATCAAGAGTTTCTTGCTCGGACGCATGTCGCCGCGAGGCATGGGTAACTCAGGGTGACACACTAACTGCGTAACTTCTATCTCTAATCTCCAATCTCCAATCTCTAAATCCCCAACCATGAAAGCAGCCTTCCTCACCGCCCCCCAAACCTACGAAGTCCGTGATGTCCCCGACCCTGTTTGCCCCGACGATGGCCTGATCATCAAAGTCGGCGCTTGCGGCGTGTGCGGGTCTGACCTGCGCCGCTGGAAAGAGGGGCCGCCGCCCGGCGCCGGGGCCTACACGCCGGGGCACGAAGTGGCGGGACGGGTCATCGCCGTGGGCCGCAATGTCAGCCGCTTCCGGGTGGGCGACAAGCTGGCCCTGGCCCCCGACATCCATTGCAACGAGTGCTGGTACTGCGACCGGGGCCTGTACAATCTCTGCGACCGCCTGCGCCTGGCCGGGATCACGCCCGGCATCCCCGGCGGTTTTGCCGAGCAGATGGTGATCACGGGGGAAATCCTGAGCGGCGGCATCGTGCATCGCATGCCCGATGACATGCCCTTCAGCCTGGGCGCCCTGGCCGAGACGCTTTCATCGGTGATCGCCTGCCACGACAAGGCGGGCACGGGGCTGGATGATGTGGTGGTGGTCATGGGTGCGGGACCGATTGGCTGCCTGCACACGATGGTGGCCAAAGCGCGCGGGGCCAGGGTGATTGTGTCCGAGCCAAGCGCCAACCGCCGGGCCGAGGCCGCCCGCTTCCAGCCCGACGCGCTGGTCGATCCCTTCGCCGAGGATTTGGTCGCCTTCGTCAAGGCTTTCACGGGTGGGCTGGGGGCCAGCATCGCTATCTGCGCTAACCCCATCGTCTCCACCCAAACTCAGGCGGTGGAGCTGACCCGCAAGGCCGGGCGCATCGTGCTCTTCGGCGGCCTGCCCAAGTCCAACCCCATGACCACGCTGGATGGCAACCGCATTCATTACGGCGAGCAAATGGTGGTCGGCGCTTTCTCCTATCATCCCACCCAACACGAAGCCGCCGTCAGCCTTTTGCATCGCGGCATCATCCCCGCCGGCGATTTGATTACCCACACCATGCCGCTGGCCGACATTGGCCTCGCTTTCGAGACAGCCGCCAGCGGCGCCGGGCTGAAGGTGATGGTTGAGCCGTGATCAGTGATCAGTGGTCAGTGATCAGTGGTCAGTAAGCAGTGATCAGTCACAGAAACGTTCTACTGATTACTGACTACTGGCTACTAATCACTGCTTACTCCCTACTTCTTACTCCCTACTCCCTCCCAAACTATGTCCCTCATTGGTCTCGATATCGGCACCACCGGCTGCAAGGCCGTGATTTTCACAATGGATGGCGACATCCTGGGGCGGGCGGCGCGCGAGTATCCCATCCTCACGCCGCAACCCAACTGGGCGGAGCAAGACGCCGAACTGGTGTGGCTGCTGGCGTGGGAGTGTCTGCGCGAAGCCGTGGCGCAGGCGCACAGCGACCCGCCGGTGGCGATGGCGCTATCCTGCCAGGGCGAAGCGGTGATGCCGGTCGACGCCGACGGCAATCCCTTGCGGCCGGTCATCCTGGGCATGGACACGCGCACGACAGCGCAAAATCAATGGCTGGCCGAGCGTTTCGGAGCCGAGTGGTTGTTCGAGCGCACGGGCATGCCCATGCACACGATCAACACCTTGCCAAAGCTGTTGTGGTTGCAGCAGCACGAACCCGACCTCTGGCGCCAGGCCCACCAATTTCTGCTCTACGAAGATTTTTTCATTCGCCGCTTCACTGGGCGCGCGGTGGTCAGCCATTGTCTGGCCTCGCGCACGCAGATGTACGACCCCCAAACCTGCGACTGGGCTGACGACATCCTGACGGCGTGCGGCATCGAGCGCGAGCGGCTGGCCCCGTTGGCCGCGGGGGAAGTGGCGGTGGTGGGCGTGTTGCGCCCGGAATTGGCGGCAGAGTTGGGCCTCGCCCATGATCTGATTGTGGCCAGCGGCGGTCACGATCAGGCCTGCGCCGCTTGCGGCAGCGGCGTGATCGAGCCGGGGCTGGCGATGGTTTCCACCGGCACCGCCGAAGTGGTGGAGGTGGCGCTGCCCACACCGACGCTGGCGCCTGCCCTGCGCGATGGCGGCATCTCGGTCTACCGGCACGTCGTCCCCGGTATGCACCTGGCGATGACGCTCAACCACAGCGGCGGCCTCAGCCTGCGCTGGTTCCGCGACACCATTGGCGCCCTGGAGACTGAGCAAGCGCGGGCGTCGGGCCAGAACGCCTACGATCTCATCCTTGCTGGCGCTCCCCACGGGCCGACGCCGGTGTTCGTGCTGCCGCACTTTGCCGGCAGCGGCACACCCACGCTGGATGTGGCTTCGAAAGGAGCTTTTTTGGGGATGACCTTTGCCACCGACCGGCCCACCCTGGCCAAAGCGGTCTTGGAGGGGCTGACTTTCGAGCTGCGGCAGAACCTCGATCTGTTGCGTCAGGCGGGTGTGGCCATCGACAGCCTGCACGCCGTGGGCGGCGGAGCCCGCAGCGATTTGTGGCTGCAACTCAAGGCCGATATCTGCAATATTCCGCTCAATGTCCCGCAAGTGACGGAAGCGGCCTGCCTGGGTGCGGCGCTGTTGGCGGGGACGGCGGCGAGCGTCTATGCCGATTTGCGTGCAGCCGTCGCCCGCACCGTGCGCATGTCCAAGCGCGTCGAACCGAACCCGACCGCTTGCGCCGCCTACGAGCCTCGCTACCGGCTGTATCTCGAAATCTACCCCACGCTACGAGATTTGCAGGCGCGGTTGTGAGGTGGCGGTAGGCGGCAAGTGGCAAGTTTTCCGTTGATTGTTTTCACGTATGTGCTCAGTAATCCAAGGTAAATTTGGTGCGTACAAGTACGAGAGCACGCTGAATAGGAAGGACTGAGCTTGTAGGAAGGACTCAGCTAAAAGCATTGCATCACGGACGATCTTGTGGCACCATAATGTCGACCTATGTCATTCGTGCTTTCTATCCTGTTGAGATTTAGCTCACTCTTGAGTCGGGTTGGTCACTGATGGCGTATAGCGTTTCCAAATGTGAGCCTAGTAGTCCGACTTCTTAATTTTTAGAAATATAGTGCGCTCTAATGTGGACTCTACGCGCAGAAAATGTTGGAAAAGCTGGTGTATACACGTAACTCTATTCATATCGAAATTCTAAGAATTAAGTTGACGCACCACTAGTCTAAATGCTCTGTACGGTAATCAGACTCATGAATACTCAAATCCCAGAACCAGATCATGCTCCTAAGCCGCCAGCAGAGCAACCTAGCCAACAAGTGACGACTTCCAAGACGGAAGAACACGATCTTCTGATCGGCCAATTCGCTCACAAAGCTCACTACGATGTGCGCACAGCATCTCAAAGTTACTCAAATGTTGCAGCTGTTCTTGCTGGTTTTGCTCTAGCTGCTGTGATTCTTGTCGTCCAGACATCTTTGTCAAGCAATATCGAATCGCGTAAAATCATGCTTGATCATGCGACAGTTGGATTTCTTGTCGCATTCTTTGGTTGTGTTCTTGCTGCATTTGCTTTCGCTGTTGTTGCCGGCGAGGAAATACTGTCTCCACGCTCAAATACACTGGCTTTCTTAAGCGGTGTCGGATTTTCGCTGTCGCTCGCATATATTTTTTGGGGGGTATCACTGCTTGGCAACATCTATCTGAATTCGGATGTTAGCAGTCTTGTGAACAACATGCTTCCTTTTATTCTTGCGATCCAACCATTAGCGCTAATTCTGACTCCACTTGATAATATCTCTTCTTTTGACGAAAGAAAGCCGACCGTAGAAGTTCACGTTGTCCCCAAATTGGCTCACGCAAAGCCGCTAAGACGCAAAGTTCTTATGTTTTATTGGCGTCTTGGCGTCTTTGCGTGAGATAAAAAGGCGCAGGTGAGCAGTTACAGCCGACCGTCACAGATATAGCAAAACTAGCAATTCCTGGTTATATTCCACTCGTTTTTAGCATATTTGCTAGATTTTTAGACAAGGGCTTTGTTTTAGATGCATATTCATTCAATATATTGATATATTCTTCAGTGATAATTATTGTGATAAGTAACGCTATTTGTGTAATATCGTCAAATAAACCACATAACTACCGTATTAATCTGATATTGTGCGGGTTTTACATTTTTGTACACTCTCTAGTAATAAGTGCACTTATCTTGTCTGTATAATAATTATCTGGAAAATCATAGAATCGTAAACTTGTGTTAATATGTCTATGAGTCGCCAAGAGTGCGCAATAACGACTAAAGTCGTTACTACAAGCATCCAATTCCCATTTCGCAATTAGCAATTCAAAATTCGCAATTCCCAATTCAAAGGACAAACCCTATGCGTGCAGCCATCATGAACGCCCCCTTCGATATGGTCGTGGGCGGGTGGGATACACCCCGGCCGGGTCCGGGTGAAGTGCTGGTTTCGGTCGGGGCGGCGGGCATCTGCGCCGGCGACCTCTATTTCTATCTCGGCAAGAACCCCTATGCGGTCTATCCCCAAATCTGTGGGCATGAGATCGCCGGGGTGGTGGAAAGTGTAGGCGAGGGCGTGGCCAGGGGCCCGGACGGCATCGAGCCAGGGCAGGCGGTCGTGGTGGAACCCTTCATCGGCTGCGGCAAATGCTATCCCTGCCGGGTGGGCAAGTCGAACTGCTGCATGAAGCTGCGCATCATCGGCGTGCACCAGCCCGGCGGCTATGCCGATTATCTGACTGCCCCCGCCGACCGCATCCACAAAATCCCCGCCGGCCTGTCCCTGCCTTTCGCCTCCTTCGCCGAGCCGGTCGCCATTGGCGTGCAGGCTTGCCGCCGGGGCGAGGTGGGGGTCGAGGACGTGCTCATCCTCGGCTGCGGGCCGATTGGCCTGGCCTGCATCGAAGTCGCCAAAGCCAGAGGCGCCCGCGTCTGGGCCACCGACGTCTTGCCCGACCGTCTCGAGGCCGCCGCCCGTTTCGGCGCCCACATCCTGCCCTCCGATGACAACCTGCTGGCAACCGTGCTCGACCTCACCCACGGCGAAGGCTTCCCCGTGGTCATGGAAGCGACGGGCGTGGCCAGGGTGATGGAGCAGGCTCCGGCGCTGGTGGCTGCCGGGGGCCGGGTCGTCATCCTCGGTCTGGTCAAGCAGGGGACGATGGTCTCACTCCCTGGCCTCGACTTCACCCGCAAAGAGATGACCTTCGTCGGCTCGCGCGCTTCGGTGAACTGCTTCCCCGAAGCCCTGGAACTGCTGGCGAGCGGCGCCATCACCTATCCGCAGGTTGCCACCGAATTCAGCCTGTGGGAGGCGCCGGGCGTCTTCGCCGACCTGGCCGCCAATCCTGGCTTGATTCAGAAAGGCGTGCTGATCAACGATCGCAACTGAGATACTTGCAATCGCTCGCTGACGGGTTCGAGCCGAGGGCGGAGTGTGCTCATCGTCCTGCTCATCTCGCCGCCACCCCCACCACGCTCGTCCCGCAAAACACGTCGAACGTCTCGATCGTACCTTCGTGCCCGAAGCCGCTCAACCCCCAAGCGGGGCGCGGGGCATCGACGTTCAATTCCAGCAGGCCGACGCCGTTGACCTTCACCCCGCCGGTGTTCATTCGCCGGGCGATGTTCATGGCGCGTTCTTCGTCGCGGCTGAACACATAGCCGCCCAAGCCGTAGGGTGTCTGATTGGCCAGACGCACGGCCTCGGTCTCGTCGGCGAAGGTGTGCATCGTCGCCACCGGGCCGAAGATTTCGTCCAGCGCCTCTTCCGGGTGGATGCCGGTCACAAGTGTGGGAGCAAAGAAGCTGCCGGGGAGATCAGGCAAAGGGGTGGGGGCGTGAGCGACGCCGCCCTTTGCCACCAGATTCTGCACCGCCGCCGCCACGCGCTGCCGGTGTTGCTCGTGTGCCAGCGGGCCCATCTGGCTTTCCGGCGACATGGAATCGCCCAAGCGCACCGTGCCCAATCGCGCCCGCGCCGCCGCCAGCACGTCTTCAGCGACGGATTCATGCACCAGCAGCCGGCCCAATGCCCGGCACCATTGCCCGTTCAGCGTGGTCAGGCCATCGACGATGCCTTGCGCCACCTGGTCGATGTCGGCATCCTCCAGCACGACCATGGCGTTGTTTCCGCCCAATTCCAATTGCATCGACTTGAAATCGAAGGCGCAGGCCGCCGCCACCGCCCGCCCACCCTGCAACCCACCGGTGAACGAGACCGCGCGCACGCGTGCATCGCTGATCAATTGCCGCCCCACCGTGGCCCCACCGTTGACGATCTGAAACAGGCCCGTGGGCAACCCGGCTTTCTCCAGCCCCTCGGCCAGGAAGAGGCAAGAATACGGGGCCCATTCCGAGGGCTTGAGAATGACGGGGCAGCCCGCCGCGAGAGCGTTCGCCACTTTGTGCGCGGCCAGCGCTGCCGGCGAATTCCAGGGGACGATGCACACAGCCGGGCCGAGCGGTTTGCGCAGAATCTCCACGTCGCCGTGAGGACCGGGCAGGCGCTCTGCCGTGCGCCCGCTGCGCAACACGCCCGCCGCGGCCTTGAACGCCAGCCACACAATGGCGTTGACAAACTGCGTGAGGCTGATCACGACGCCGGTGTGATAGGACTCGACGGCGGCGATGATCGGGGTCATTGGCATGAGCGTGTCAGCGGCGGCGTCGAGAATGGCGGCGCGTTCGGCGACGGGCGTGCGCGCCCATGCGCCGGTTTCGTGCAAGCGTTGGGCCACGACGAGGGCGCGCTCAACCTGCGCCGGGCTGGTGGCCATTTGCCGGGCCAAAATCGCGCCGGTGTTGGGGTTGCTCACCCACGCGTCCATATCTACGGTGGGGGCGATGCGCTTGCCATCGATGTAATCGAAAAGGGAGAAGTAGCGGTCGAGGTTGGAGGTCATGGGCAGCGGGTGGCGGGTAGCGGGTGGCGGGTCGTCCTTCGTCTTTCGTCTTTCGTCAACGTTCGTCTATTTTCATCTCTCGCCCATCACCTTTCTCCCCCGCGTACACCTTCGTCACGCTGCGCGACTCATGCACAGGGCCATCGGCGCCGCGCGGGTCAAAGGCCAGGCGGCGGTCGGCGGTGGGGGCCAGCTTGACGCCTTTCGCCGTCAGTGTGCGCGTGGCCTGGCCGTGGCGATAGAGCACGGTCATGCGTGTGCGGCGGTCGAAGCCGTCGAGCGTGATGCAGTCGGGTTCGCTATATCGCCCCAGCGCTTCATCGGTGTTGCGCTGCGAAAGGAACCAGAGCACGCCCACGCCACCGGAAATGCCGATGTGTTGCGGGGCTTCGGGGCCGAGCTTGTCGAAATAGAGCACGCCGTTGCGCAGTTGCGCCGTGAAAGTGCGGGCGCGGAAAGGTCGCCCGGCGAAAGTGACGTTGGTCTGCACGTAGGTTTCGCCGTCGAAGTCGATGTACACGAGGTTGTCGAACGGAGTCGCGCCGGGGGCGCCGCTCCAGGGGTCATGCGGCAAGGGCGATCCGTCCAGATTGAAGGCTTCGATGTGGTCGTGCCAGACCCCGCGCATGAGTGTGAGCGAGTGGCCGACGGAGCCGAGGGGGAAGGAGGACATGGGAGATTGGAGATTGGGGATTGGAGATTGGGGATTAGAGGGGATAATCTCTGAAGACATGAAGACACCAAGCTGTTCAGTCTTTTCTCCTTCGTGTCTTTGTGCCTTGGTGGTAAGTTTTCTTCCTCATCGTGCAATATTAATTCACTACCGCAAATTGCGATTGCATGGCGCCGGCGACGATAGATTTGGCGGCTTCGATGCGCCCGCGCTCGGCGGGGAAAGCTTGCACCAAGCCCATCGTCAGGTCGCGCAGCCCACGGGCGATGACGCCAGAGTTGCCGGTGTTGCTGGTTCCGCAGGCCTTGAGCGCACTCACCGCCACGTTGTGCGCCGCTTCGCACACGACGCCTTTGCACAGCCGCCAATGCCGCACGACTTCTTCTTTGGGCAGCAAGGGCGGGTCGGAAGTTTCCAATTCGAGCTGGCGTCGCGCCCACAGAAAACCCGTCTCGAGATCGACAGCCATGCGCCCAATCAATTCCTGATGAAACGCGCTTTCCGCCACGATGGGCTTGCCCGTATCGCCGAACTTCAGCCCGGAAAGGTAGCGGATGGCGTATTCGTACACATTGTGGGCAATGCCAAGATACACCGCCACCACCGCCAGCTGATTGCCGACATAGCTGCCCCGGCTCATTTGCATCATTTTCAGAAAAGCACCGGGCACGGTGAGGGCGTCGGCGGCGGGCACGAATACATCTTTGAGCACAATGCCGTGTGTGGCTGTGGCTCTCATGCCGATGGCATCCCACTGCGCCCGCTCGGAAACGCCGGCCGCAGCGCTCGGCACGAAGAAAAACGCCAGCCCGTCCAACCCGCTCGCCTCGGCCACCCTGGCCTGCACCAAATATTCATCGGCCACGCCGGTCGAGCAGCCGAACGATTTGGTTCCGTTCAGCAGCCAGCCGCCGGGCGCGGGTGCGGCGGTGGTCGAGATCAGCACGGCGCTGGCGGAAGATTTGGCTTCTTCGCTGGCGAAGTTCGCCAGAAAGCGACCCTCACTTCCCATTTTTAAGAGCAGTCTGGCCGAAAACGCGCGCACCGCAAGCGCATCCGTTTCATCGAACAGCCCGGCGTCGATAGCCTCTAACCCGAGCAACCCGCGCGAGGCGCTGGAACAATGAAAGAAAAAGGAGAGGGCGGTCGAAGGGCAGGCCGTCCCCAAAGCAAAGGCCGCCGCCGTCAAATCGCGCAGCGTCCCGCCGAGGCCGCCGAACTCCTCCGGCACGATCAACCCGAACAGCCTTGCCTCGCGCAGCACGGCGATATTCTCGCGCCGGAACTGGCCCTCGGCGTCGGCGCGCACGGCCGCCTCGCGCAGTGGGGGCAACACGCTTTCCACCCGGCGGGCGATGTGGCGCTCTTTCTCGGTCATGCGTTCGACCAGCATCGAGCCAGTTAGTTTTTCGGTCATGTGTTTCTCTTTTGGGGGAAGGTGGTGATTAGAGATTGGAGATTATGCCAAAAATCAACCAATCTCCAATCTCTAATCTCCAATACCTGCTTTCAATTCGGCAATGATGGACAAAGTTTCAAAATCATTGCGATACACGCTGCAAATCAACATCTGCACGCCGGCGTCTGCGTAGTCTGCAAAGAGAGCGGCGGCCTGCGCGCGGGTCAGCGGTCGCCCGGTGAAATGGGCGGCGGCTTCCAAGTGTTCCATCTTCGCCTGCAGCGCTGCCTCGTCTTCGGCGATCAGGACATTGCACAGCACCGTGCGCTCGATCTCGGCGAAATCGCGATTTTCGCGGTCGCAATGTTGGCGCAGCACCTCGAACTTGTGGTGCACGACATCGGGGCCGCCAAAGAAATTGCAGGCATTGCCCACGCGCGCCACCGTGCGCAGCGTGAGCTGCTCGCCAGCCCCGCCGATCAAAATCGGGGGATGCGGCTTTTGCACGGGTTTGGGTTCGAGGATGGCGTCATCGACGCGGAAATAGCGGCCGGCGAAGGTGGCGCGCGGTTCGGTCCACAAAGTTCGGATCAGCCGCACCGCTTCTTCCAGCCGGTAGATGCGCTCGGCGGGCGCGGGCTGAAACTCGAAGCCATATTGCCGATACTCGTTCTCGAACCAGCCGGCGCCGATGCCGAGCGTTACCCGGCCCCGGCTGATGTGATCCACCCCCGCCACCATTTTGGCGAGCAGCGCCGGGTTGCGATACGAAGTGGAGGTGACCAACGAGCCGAGGCGGATTTTGGTGGTGACGGCCGCCAGCGCCGCCAATGTTGTCCACGCTTCCATGAACGGCTCGGTGGGCGGGCCATGCACGGGAATTTGAATGACATGATCCATGACCGAAAGCCAGGTGAAGTCGTGCGCTCCCAGCCATTGGGCTTTGGCGGCGATGCCATCGAACAGGTTGCCGGGATAGAGCCACGAGGGGGAATGAATGCCGAATTTCATGGGCGGGATGTGGGGCGAGCGAGATAGTGGCCGCGGGCGGGGCCGAGAATTTGTCCGTTTTCGTATATTTTGTGGCCGCGCAGGAAGGTTGTCCGCACCCGACCCGTCAGCTCTTGCCCCTCGAAGGGGGTGTAGCCCTGGCCGGATTCAGATTCCGCCGCCCGCACGATGAAGGTTTCGGCGGGGTCGAAGAGGACGAGGTCGGCGTCGTAGCCTTCGGCGATGTCACCCTTGCTCAACAAGCCAAAGCGCTGCGCCGGATTCCAGGCCAACAATTCGGCCATGCGGTTGAGTGACAAGCCTCGGCGCACGCCTTCGCTGTGCAGGCCCGAAAGCAAATATTCCGCCCCGCCGAAACCCGATTTCGCCATCCAGATGTCGTTGGGGTGGGCGGCATTGTATTTGATCTCGTGGCGGCAGCAGGCATGGTCGCTGACCACCCAATCCACATCCCCGGCCAGCAGCCGCTCCCACAGAAATTCCACGTCCGGACGGGGGCGGATGGGCGGGTTCACTTTGGCCAGCACGCCGTTGGGAGCGTCGGTGTCGAGCAGCAAGTGGCCGATGGTGACTTCGCGGCGGAAGTTGATGTGCGGCAGCAGGTCGCGCATCATCAAGGCTGCTTCCAAAGCTTTGCGCGAGCTGAGATGCAAGAGATTGATGTTGGCGCAGGCGGTTTCGTGGGCGAGGTACGAGGCGATGAACACGGCCAGGCCCTCGGAATGCGGCGGGCGAGCAGCGCTGTAGGCGGGCAGGCCGCTGAGCTTGCCCTCGCGCTCGACCATGGCTGTGTAGGCGTTGAGGATGTCGGCAATTTCGCAGTGCAGGCTGAGCGAGAGATAGGGGGCGGCGACCGGGTTAGCGGCCATCATCTCGGCCAGCTTGCGCATGATGAACTCGAAATGGGCGAAATCGTAGCGGTCGCCTGGTTCCAGCTTGAGGAAGTTGTGTTGCTGATCCGAGCGCCCGTGCAAGCCGTGGCCGCCGTAGAACATGAAAATCTTGAAGCTGGAAACGCCGAATTCATCCAGCAGCATGGGCATTTCATCGATGTGGCTGCGATTGATGGGCGCGAGATGGTAGGCGTAATCGACCCAATAGCGGCCTTGCGAAATGTCCAAGACTTCGGGGTAGAAGTCGCGGTAAGGCCCGCCTTTGTTAAGATAGTATTCGCCGGTGCGGAAGTAAGTCAGCGCGGAAGTGACGCCGCCCATGGCCGCAGCTTTGCTTTCGGTGATGGCGTCGTCGGCCAGCGGCTGATAGATGCCGACATGCATGTGGGCGTCGACCAGGCCAGGGAAGGCGAGCAACCCGCGCGCGTCGAAGACTTCTCGCGCTTCAGAGGCGGCGATGGCCGGCGCGATGTGGGCGAATTTGCCGGCGGTGATGCCGATGTCGCGGGTTTCGATTTCATTTTGCCGCGGTCGCACGATGCGGGCGTTTTTGATTAGGAGGTCGTGCATAAGGGGAGATTGGAGATTGGAGATTGTATAGCAGCAGTCGCTTTTTTATCTCACGCAAAGGCGCCAAGAAAACATAAAAACTTTGCGTCTTAGCGGCTTTGCGTGAGCCAATTTGGGGGACAACGTGAACTTTTACCGTATGACTACCTCGCCACAATCACTTGCAAATCATCCAGGTTGGCGATTTCGTCGTCGGTGTAGCCGAGGTCGCGCAGGATGGGAGTGGTGTGTTGGCCGATGTGGGTCGGGGCAGGGGAGGGTGGCAGTGTGGTGTTGTTTTCGAGATCAACGGGCAGACGAGGGAGGCCAACGTGACGGCCATCGGGCAGGGGCAGGTCGAGCAGGGCGCCGGTGGCGATCAGATGGGGGTCGTCGAACAGGTCTTCGGGCCGGGCGATGGGGGCGAAGGGCAGGCCGGCGACCTCGCAGCGGGTCAGGATTTCGGCTTTGGGCAGGGCGGCGAACATCGTCCCCAAGTCAAGCAGCAGCCAGGGCGCGGCGGCCACGCGGTCGTTGTTCGAGGCCAGCCGGGGATCGGCCAGCAGGTCGGGGCGCTCGAAGACTTGGCAGAATCGCTGCCATTGTTTGTCGCTGGTGACGCCGATGAAGACCAGCTCATCTTCCTGGGTGCGAAACTGGTGGTACACGCCCCAAGCGCTGAGGCGGGCGGGCATGGGCGGCACGGGGCGTTGGCTGATGGCGGCAAAAGCCATGTGATGGCCCATGACATGGGCGGCGGTCTCGAACAGAGCGCTGCGCACGAGCTGGCCCCGGCCAGTGGTTTCGCGTTCGCGCAGAGCTAATAGCACGCCCATCGCTCCGTAGACGCCGGTCATGATGTCGATGATCGAAGCGCCAGCGCGCAACGGCTGGCCGGGTGGGCCGGTCATATAGGCCAGACCCGACATCATCTGCACGACTTCGTCGAGGGCGGCGCGATGTTCGTAGGGGCCAGGCAAGAAGCCTTTGAGCGAGCAGTAGATGAGCCGGGGATAGCGGGGGGCGAGAGCGTCGTAGCCGAATCCTAGCCGATCCATCGTCCCCGGCGCGTAGTTCTCGATCAGGACATCGGCCCCGGCCAGCAAGCGATGCACGATCTCTCGTCCGGCTTCAGTCTTCAGATTGACGGCCAGGCTTTTCTTGTTGCGATTGAAATAGGGATAGTAGCCCATACCGAAACCCTGCAAGCGACGTGTGGGGTCGCCATCGGGCGGCGGTTCGATGCGGATGACTTCGGCGCCATATTCGGCCAGGGCCAGACCGCAGGCCGGGCCGAGCACGGCATGGGTGAATTCGAGGACGCGGAGGTTGGAGAGCGGGGGCATGGGGTGGTTATTGGTTATTGGTTATTGCGTATCGCGTGCTTTGTGCCATTCTATGGAATACGCAGTACGGAATACGCAATAATCACGCTTCACGCATCACGTTTTATTTCCACGTAATCGCCGTGTTTTCGCAAGTATTCGACCAGACCACCTGCATTCAAGATCTCGAGCATGACAGGTGGGATTTTGGTGGCTTCGTAGGTGCAGCCGGCGGTGTGGTCGATGACCCGACCCTGCTCCATCTCCACCATCAGTTGTGACCCCGGCTGGATGTCGTGCGGGCCGATCTCGATCGCGGGCAGGCCAATGTTGATGGCATTGCGATAGAAGATGCGGGCGAAAGAGGAGGCGATGACTACCGACACGCCTGCGGCCTTGAGTGCAACCGGCGCTTGCTCACGCGACGATCCACAGCCAAAGTTGCGCCCGGCCACGAGGATATCGCCCGGCTGTACTCGCCCGGCGAAGGTCGGGTCGAGGTCTTCCAATACATGCGCGGCCAATTGGCTGAAATCCAGCGTTTTGGTGTATTTGCCGGGGATGATGCGGTCGGTGTCGATGTTGTCGCCGTAGACGTGGGTTGGCATGGGAATTGTGAATTTCGGATTGTGAATTGTGAAATAGCAGCGAGACACAGGGTCTTTCGTTTCTCATGCATCTGATCGAGGTGATGCACAGGTCGATCCGCGAAGAACGCGAATAGACGCGAATAGAAAAGGCAGCTTCGTGATCTTCGCGTTCTTCGCGGATCGATACAATATACGTTCAGGTATTCTCTGGTGCAACGATTTCGCCGGCGAGGGCGGAGGCGGCGACGACGGCGGGGGAGGCGAGGAAGATCTGGGACTTGGGATTGCCCATGCGCCCCTGGAAATTGCGGTTGGTGCTGGAGATGACGACTTCACCATCGCCGGGCACGCCCTGGTGGGTGCCCACGCAAGGGCCGCAGCCCGAGGTGATGAATGTGGCCCCTGCTTCGGTGAGAGCGGCCAGGGTGCCATCGGCAAGGGCGGCGGCGAAGACGCGTTTCGAGGCGGGAGCGATGAGTAGCCGCACGCCGGGCGCAATCCGCTTGCCCGCCAACACGACCGCCGCCGCCTGCAAGTCTTCCAGCCGGGCATTGGTGCACGAACCGATGAAAGCCATGTGAATCGACTGGCCTAGCACTTCATCGATGGGCTTCACCCGGTCGGGCGAGTGGGGCAGAGCGATCTGCGGGCGCAGGGCCGAGACATCGAAGCGATAGCTCTGGCGGTAGTGCGCATCCGGGTCGGCGAACACGGGAGTGAAAGCATAGGGGAGTTCGAGACCGGTGGGGTCCACCAGGCCGGTCTTGGCCCCCATCTCGGCGGTCATATTGGCCAACACCATGCGGCTGGCCAGGGTCATGTCCGCCACTGCCGGCCCGGTGAATTCGACCGCCTCATAGGTGGCCCCGTCCACCGTCAATTGCCCGGTCAGAAAAAGGATCACGTCCTTGGCTGAGACGCCCGCCGGCAGCCTGCCTTCGAGCACGATCTGAATGCTGCGCGGGACTTTGAGCCAGGTCTTGCCGGTCAGCAGCACGGCCGCCAGGTCGGTGGAGCCGACGCCGACGGCAAAGGCAGCCAGAGCGCCGTAGGTGGGTGTGTGCGAATCCGCGCCCAAAAACAGGTCGCCCGGTCGCACGCGGCCATCTTCGACCATCAATTGGTGGCAGATGCCCTCGCCCACCTCGTACAGCCGGCAGCCGGTCTCGCGGGCGAAGTCGCGCATCAACTTGTGCAGGTTGGCCACGCGTTCGTTGGGCGCGGGCGTGGCATGGTCGAGCACCAGCGACACCCGGTCGGGGTCCCAGAGCCGTTCGCCGCCCATCTTGCGGAAAGCCTGAATGGCCAGCGGCGCGGTGGCGTCGGTAGCCATGACGCCATCGACCGGGACGATGGCAATCTCATTGGGTGCGACCTCGCGCCCGGCGTGGGCGGAGAGGATTTTTTCGGAGAGAGTTTGGGGAGAGCGCATCGGTGGGTTGACAGGTTGGGCGGTTGAGGCTAAGATCGAAAGTGATTCCGCTTCACGACTTGTAGTTGGAGGCCAAAATGACTCTTACCTTGGATTTGCCAACCGATCTGGCGCAAACTTTGACTTGGGAAGCCGATCATGCCGGCTTATCATTGTCTGCGTATGCATTGCGTATCTTACAGATGCGCACGGAAAGCGTTGTCGAAAAACCGACGACAGGCGCCGAATTGGTGGCATATTGGCGCAACATTGGCGTTATAGGTATGCGTAGCGATATTTCTGACACAACAGGTTATGCTGATAAATTGCGTTACGCGGCTGAGCATCGCTTCGAAAAGGTTGAATCATGAGATATGTCGTCGATACAGATGTGATGATCGATGTGCAAAGGGGGCATCCGGCTGCTGTGGCGTGGTTTGCCGATCAGGAGGACTTGCCGTTCATTCCCGGCTTTGTGGTGATGGAATTGGTTCAAGGCGCTGAAAATGCAAGACAGGTGCGTCAAGTCTTAAAGTTGGTCGAACCACTAACCATGATCTGGCCGAGCGAAACCGATTGCGCCCGTGCGCTTGCTGATTTCACGACCTACCATCTTTCGCATCGTCTGGGGCTTCTTGATGCGCTGATCGCAGCCTGCGCCATAGCTTGGTCAGCCAGTCTGTGTACACTGAATACCAAACACTACCGGGTCATACCAGGGTTGCAATTACATCGTCCATACACGCGCTAACACCGCGCGCTACGAAATCATCTCAACCGAGCAGTCTGTGCATACGCGCCGGCAACTCGATGCCTAAAAACTCCTCCATCCGCCGGGAGACGGCAGCGACGCCCGCCAGATCGACCCCGGTCTCGATGCCCATCTCGTGCAGCATGTTGGCGGTGTCTTCGGTGGGGATGTTGCCTTTGGCGGTGGGGATGAAGGGGCAGCCGCCCAGTCCCCCAAAGGCAGTGTCGAAATAGGTGACGCCTGATTTGAGGGCCGAGAGCAGGTTGGCCAGGCCCTGACCGCGGGTGTCGTGCAGATGGAGGACGAGGGGGATTTCGCCAGCGAGGGGCAGCACCTCCTGCACGGTGCGGCGAATCTGTTGGGGGTTGCCGAGGCCGGCCGAATCGGACAACGAAAGTTCGTCGATGCCCATAGCCAGAAACTCGCGCGCCATCTGCACCACCTTGCCGCGCTGGATTTGACCCTCGAAGGCGCAGCCAAAGGCCGTTTGCACGCCCGCCCGCACCGTCATGCCGCAGTCCCGCGCCCGCGCCACCATCGCTCGCATCTCGGCCATGCCATCCTGCACCGAATAACCGGCGTTCTTCTGCGCTAGGATTTCGCTGGCGGGCACGCCCATCTCGACATGACGGATACCGGCCGCCTGTGCTCGCTCCAGCCCCCGCATGTTCAACACCAGGGCGCTGTAGACCACACCCTCGCGCGGGGTCAGCCGGGCGCAGACCTGCTCGGCGTCGGCCATCTGCAGCACCAGTTTGGGGTGAACGAACGATGTCACCTGGATGCGCCGCAGCCCGGCCTCGACCAGACGCTCGATCACCTCGACCTTGACATCGACCGGGATGATGGTTTCAAGCCGCTGGAAGCCATCGCGGGGGCCAACCTCGATCAGCGTGGCTTGACGAGGGACGGTGGGGATGTGCAATTGCTCGCTGCGTCGCCACAGCCGGTTGTGATAGAGGAGGGGGTGGTCAAGGTCGCTGGTGTCGAGATCCACCACCTCGCCGACGAAGATCGAATGATCCCCGCCATCATACACCGCCCACACGCGGCAATCCACCCAGGCCAGGACATCCGGCAGAATGAAGCAGCCGGTGGTCGCGGTCTGCACCTCCAGCCCGGCGAAGCGATCCGGCAGGCCAGAGATCATACCGGCGAAACGCCGGCCCAAATCGACCTGGTGGCTGCCGAGGACGTTGACGGCGAAAACGCCGCTATCCTGGATGGCCTGGTGAGTGAAAAGCCGCTTGTGCAGGCTGACGAGCACCAGGGGCGGGTCGAGGCTGAGGCTGGTGAACGAGCTGGCGGTGACGCCGACCGGCTTGCCCTGGCTGAGGGTGGTGACGACGGTGACGCCGGCGGCAAGCTGGCCGAGGGCTTTTTTGAACTGGTCGGGGTTGACGGGCATGGGCGAAACGGGAGGCGTGAAACGTGAAACGTGCTACCAATTACAACTTGTCTTCCATCAATCCCTTCGCCTTTCGCAGCGATTGGCGGGTGGAGCGGTGGAGTTGCCAGGCGACGAAGGGGCGCAGGAGGCCGGGGACGAAGCCATCGCGCAGGACGAGCGTGTTCGTTTGCGTCCACAGGGCGCCGCCGTCTTTGGCTTCGTAGGCCCACGAGCCGCCGCCACCACTAAACCAGCGCGATTCGACATCGGCCATCGCCAGGCTGGTGCGCCGCGGGCGCTCGTATAGCCGGTATTGGAGGATGCAGCGCATCCCAGCGGCCATCTCGACGCGCACGCGCGGGGCTGGGTCAGTGAAGAGGACTTCGGCTTTCAGCACCGAGGCATCCCAGGTGGGGCGGTTGGCATAGTTCTGGGTGTAATCCCACACGGCTTCGGGGGGCAGGGCCAGCCAGATGGATTCGGAAACGGTGATGGAGTGGGACATAGGTGTTCGTATTGCGTAATACGTATGATTTTCGCTCCATCGCTACAGAATACGCAATAGAAAAGAATGGCAATGCTTTTTCTGGAATTCTTCACGCTTCCGCCCATTGCAGTACGCCAAAGGTGGTGTATTGCAGGCGATCGGATTGGTAGAATTGCCAGACGATGCTGAGGGTGAAGTCGTCGTCGATCAGGAATTCACGGCCCTTGATCTTGCGCGCCTGGCCGAAGAAATGCTGGCTGGTGTACAGCGCCCGGCCATAGCCGATACTGTTCCCGAGCAGGTCGGGACCTTCGAAGAAATGGCGATTGTGGTTGCGATAGCGAGCGAAGCGGTAGGATTCGGCCCAAACGCCTTCGATGTTGACTTGCATTTCCGCCCGCAGCAAATCGACCGGTTGATAGGCGATGCGGACAGTATTCACGCCCAAGGACTGCTGGTCGGCCCCGTACACCAGCATTTCACCCCGCCATTCTCCTCGTTTTTTCTGCGGCAGGATGTGCGGCGTGCGTCCTTTGATGCGCTCGCTTTCGCAATGAGCGTCGATGCGAGCGCGGGTCTCGGCATTGGTGTGATAGTCGAACGCTACTTTGTAAATGCCGTTGAAGACGGTGAACAGAGCAGGGCCATCGTAGATCAGCGAAGAATAGACTTGTGTCTGGCCATCGGGCAGGATGTGCACCATCGTGCGCAGATCGCCCGTCCAGCCGGGCGAATAGTAATGCGCATCGACCAATGTGCCATAGGGATGCCCGGCGCCGACGAAATCCGGGCCGAGATAGATGCGGTCGCGGTCGCTGTCGATGACGCCGAAGGCGAACGCGTCCGCGACTTCCAGGCGGGAAAGCAATGGCCCCAGCCCTTCCTGGATCTTGGTGTTCATGGTGTAGGTGGTTTTGCCGCCTTCGAACACGCTGGCGCGATAGACTTTGTTATAGCCACAGTGGTTGCCCTGTGCATCGAAGATCGAGGGCAGACCGTGCCATTCACCCTCGATGCGGGCTTGCCATTGGCTGGGAGGGGAGGGGGTGATGTCGTTGGTCATGGGTGTGTTGGGGGTTAGAGATTAGAGATTAGAGATTGGCCAATCTCCAATCTCTAATCTCCACATTACTGCTCTTTCAGCAGCACTCTCAGTTTCTCCGCCGTTTCCGGCCCGACCAGGCGGCTGACTTGCGCCCAGACGGGATCGACATCGGGGTTGAAGATGGCGGCGCGGTTGCGGCGGTCGCGGGTGGGCAGATCGCCCAGGTCGGTGGCAGCCAGTACGTCGTCGGGCAGGCCGCGCTCGGCCAGGGCGAACCAATGGGCCAGATAGTCGTTGACCGCGGTCTCGATGCGGGCGAAGGCGGCTTCGGTGGCGCGGTAGGCCAGCATCCAGGGCGACATCAGTGCGTATTGGCGGGGCGAGAGATGGGCCGGGGTCAGGCCCTCGATCTGCCGGGCGGCGTCGAAAAGCGGGGTGAGTGGATGGAAGGCGGCGTCGAGATAGGCCAGGTTGGCGCCCAGATCGACGCGGGGGATGAGGTCGAGATGAAAGGCGAAATGCGGACCGGCCAACACCGAATCGAGCGTAAAGTGTGGGATGGGACTATCCGGCGCGGTGAAGGCGAAGATCATGTGCGAATCGAGGCCGATGGGCGGCACGCTCAGGTCGATGGTGATGAGCTTGTGCACCGGCCCACCGGCGAACACGCGCGCCTGTCCCACCGGCGCCGGCGACATCGGGCTGACCAAGACCATGTGCGGCGCGCCTTGTTCGATCAGGCCAAAACGGTTGACGATGGCGGAAAGCGTGTTGTTGCTGAGGATTTGAGCTAGGGACATGGTGGGTATTGGTTAGTGGGTATTGGATATTGCGCAGAATATGGTGCTATATCGATACGAAATACGCAATACGAGATAATTTCTACTTATCGCCAGGCCGTTTCAATTTGTGTCCGGGCGGCGTCTCGCGGCCCTTCACCGGCACTTCTTTCATCACCCAGGCGTTGGCCAGTTCGGGAATCTCCCGACGCGCGGGCGAGGGGATGACGACGGCCTGATGGTGGGTGTATTCCGAAGCGATCTTGTGCGTGTCGATGCCCCAGCCCATGTCGATGTACTGCTGCCGCATCTTGCGGTAGGCGATCTGGATCAGGTCGGAGCGGACGTGCAGCTCGGCGCCGAGGTCGTAGGGCAGGATTTCCGGGCGCTGGGCCTGGACGACCGGGCGATCCTGGTCGAAAATCTTGAAGACGCGCTTGCGGGCGTCGTTGTCGGCCCAATTGCCCTTGAAAAACCCGCGCAGGTTGATCCACTTGGTGACGGTGTGATAATCATCGATAGGGATGTGGGCGTTCCACAAGATCATCTTGCCAATGGGCAGATTGACTTCCAGCAGGGTGATGCAGGGCAGATAAAAGCCGGTGCGTGTGAACACGCCTTTGCGGCCTGGATCGCTCTTGTAGAGCCAGCGCCAGATGCCGCGCATGTTGCGCTTGGGTGGCTTGAGCGTGACGGCTGCCTGGGCCGAGTAGGCGTCCTGCTGCACCTGATATTCTTCCACCTCCGGCTCTTCGGGGTTGCCGAAGGCGCCGCCGTGGACAAAGGGCGCATGGGCGATGTCCATACTGTTTTCCAGCGCCCGCTCGTAGTGGACATCCCAATGATACTCGCCGGTGAGACGTTTGAGATCGGGATTGTCGAAATGCGGCAGGTCGGGCAAAGGCGGGCGCTCGGCTTCGGGCAGATCGCCCAAGAAGGCCCACACCCAGCCGTATTTCTCGACGGTGGGGTAGGAATCGACGCGCGCTTTCCTGGGCACGGGATTACCAGGCAGGTTGGCGGGGATTTTCACGCATTCGCCATCGGCTTTGAATTTCCAGCCATGATACGGGCAGACAAGGCAATCACCCTCCAGCCAGCCATCCGAAAGCGCGCCCCCACGGTGTACGCAGAGATCGCTCATCACCTGGGCGGCGCCGCTGGGTGTGCGAAACAGCACGAATTCCTGGCTCAGCGCCGTGATCCGCTTGGGTTTGCTGGTGACATCGGCGCTGAAGTCGAGCGGCCACCAAAAGTTCTTGATCATGGTTGTTATCTCCTGGGCGCATATTGCGTATTTATTATTAGTTACCTGACACTTTTGGAATGGGACGCGGATAAACGCTGATGAACGCGGATTTTTCTCCAAATTCACGGAGAAGAAGCGCTTTTTCCGCGTTCTCTGCGCTCGTCCGCGTCCTATTTTCGGAAACTGTCAGGTGGCTAGATTTATTATTACGCAATACACAATACGTTCGATACTATTTCTGGCGAAAAACGGCGATATGTGGCTGATTGGTGGCGAACGAGGGGATGAGCGTGGCCCGGTCGTGGATGAAGCGCCGGATGATCTCGGCCAAAAGCGCCCTCAACTCGGCTTCGGGACGGGTGGGAGGCCAATCCAGGAAAGGGCGGCCGGTGGTGGGGTCGGCGGGGTAGGCGAGGGTGAAGTGGTTGGCGCCTTCGAGCAGGATGAAGAAATCGTGGCCGCGACCGCCGGTCATGGCCTCATCGAAGGTGCGTTCGAGGGCCAGGGTGGGGCTGGCTTCGGCCTCGTAGCGACGGCTGCTGGCGGCGATGACGCCATCCTGCGTCCCGCCCAAGAGCAGCAGGGGACAGTCGGCCGCCAGGGGCAGGACGGTTCCGGGCGGCCAGCCCAGCAGGGTGGAGGCCATGGTGTGCCCGGCGTAGCTGAAAGCTGCCCGCACTTGCGGAAACCAGACCGGGTTGGCGTTTTGCAGGGCGATGGTTCCGCCTGCAGAATGGCCGCCGAGGATGATGTGATTCAAGTCGAGCAGCCCAGCCAAGACGCCCGCAGCCTGGAGTTGGTCGAGTTCGGCCAGGAGCGCGGGGAGAGCCGAGGCGGTGGGGGCAGAGCCGAAGCTGTCGGGGCGAAGCCGTGCCAGGTCGATGCCGGGCGTGAGGCTGATGGACCCCGGCAGGTCTTCGGCGATCCAGGCGTAGGTGACGACCACCAGACCGCTCTGGGCCAGTTCGACCGCCAGCCATTGGTAAGCTTCGGGGCCGACGTTGATGCCGGGCAAAATGATGACGACCGGAAAGGGTGCGGCGGTGGCATCAGCCGGGACGAGACCGGTGTTGCGGGCTTCAGGGCTATCGGGCGCGAGCGCGGGGTAGTAGACCTTCAGGCTGAGGGCATCGTAGGGCGCAGGGGCGGCGGGGATTTTGGCAGCGCGGTAGAGGGCGCGGACGGGCATGGTGGGGTGGTTGGAGATTGGGGATTAGAGATTGGAGATTGGAGATACCCGTTCCCTGCCGGTTCCTCGCGTCTACGTCTGCAACTATGAGGGGGTGGGGCGGGGGAGGTGGCGGTCGCCGCCCCAGAGGCCGCGGACGAGGCGGTCGGCAAGCTCTTCGCCGAACAGCCGCACGCCGATGACGTTGGCGGGGTCGCGTTCGGCGATGGAGCGGCGCAGGTGGAGGTCGCGGGCGGCCAGGGCGGGGCGATCTTCCACGGGGACGGGGGCGGCGGTATCGACAGAGCCTAGCCAGCGGTCCATCATCTCGTGCGCGAGGTTACGGATGATGGCGATGGTTTCGTCGCTGGGTGGAACCAGGTAACAATGGCTGGTGGCTGATTGGGATTGCCGCATATAGAGGTTTTTGCTGATAAATGGCGAAAAACGTGTATCTTTGCGCAATTCGATGTAACTTTCGTTGACCGGCTCGTAATAAGTATCGAGGTAATCGAGATCGGTGACGAGATCAGCGCGAGGCACGTAGTCGATGTACATGAAGATGTCGGGCATGGTGCCCAGGGCCATGCCAAAGTGCGGGACCCGGATCTGCGGGCCGAGCCAGACTGTCAGGTGCATGTTGGTGAAGCTGGTCTGTGGGGTGCCGATCCAGGTGTGGGTGAGCCAGTCGATTTCGGGGCCGCTGAAGGCGCTGAGGAAGCCTTTGGCTTTGCCATCGAGCGAATAGTAGGGCTGGAGGTCGGCGGTGGAGGCGTCAGGGGTCAGGCTGAAGCGGGCGTCGAGTTTGGCCCGCAGTTCGCTCAGGATGTTCCAGAGTTGGTCGAAGACCTCGCGATTGTCCACGTCCGGGCGCTCATCGACGAGTTCGAGCAGGGATTTGACAGTGCTTTGGGTCATGTTTGCTGTTGGGTGAGATGAGGACAGAGGATGAAAGTGTCAGGCAGGCTGAAGTCGGAGGACGTCGATGCGTTCGAGTTGGTTGTCGCGCAGCCAGCGATGCAGGCCGATCAGTTGCCCTCGGGCCGCGTCCAGGACTTCCAGCCCGACCAAGCAATGACCGACGGTGTCGTAGGCTACGAATTCGAGCATGGGGCCGAACTGTTTCGCCAGCCCGACCAGTTGGCTGCCGCCGATCGTCGCATCCAGCCGCCAATGGCTTTCGGCTGCTGCGAGGGCGATGACGGCGCTGTTTTCCTGCCAGCAGCAGCCGTCATAGCTGCGGACGACCTCCTGTTCGGCGATAAGGCTGCCATCGGGGCGGAAGCTGCGCCGGAGACCCTGCCATCGCGGACTCGCTTCGCCGGGCCAGTCGGGGCCGCTGAAATCCGGCCAGCCATCTGCCTCGGCCTCTGGCAGCGCGATCCCGGCGATGTTGGCGACCATCTCGGCAGCGTGAAAGAATTTGCCGCCGGTGAGCTGCTGGTTGGGTTGCGGCAAGACGGCGAAGGAGGTGAAGTTGTGGCCGAAACGAGGCCAGAGACCCTGGCCGATCATGGCGTCATCGCCCCAACCCAGGCCCACGCCGACGACATCAGGCCCGTGGTAGCGCCTGACCCGACCTTCGGTGCTCAACTCGAAGGTCCATTCGCCAGCGAAGGCAGCCAGGGGGTGTCCGTTCAGGCCGGCATCGGGCTGGCAGTGCTGGCTGACGAGCAGGCGGCCGGTTGGAAGCCGTTCGAGCGAGCGGCGCTGGCGGACGATGCCGGCGAAACTGCCATCTGGGTTGTAAATGTACTCGGAAACGAGCCAGGCGCCGAGGAAGGGCATGGGGGAGTGGAGATTGGTTATTGGAGATTGGAGATTGCGTGTTGCGTAAAGGATGAGCGCTGCGATACGGAATACGCAATCCTTATCAATCAGGGGTGAACGATAACACGCCAAATTGGACGCCGATGCGCTGGCCGCCGCGGTGCCAGATGTGGAGGGCGGCTTTGATGTCGCCTTCGTGGCTGACGACTTCGCGACGCAAGACGCGCAGGCCGTGGTCGAGATGGTGGAAATGGCCGCTGAGGGCGCGACCACCGCTGAGGCTGTAGCTGCCGACCACCGCGCCGGGCGGGGTCCAGGCCAGCCAGTCGTCGGTGATCAGGTTCAGGTGGGCGGGGCCAGGGGCGAAGGCCATGCCGTCGATCTCCACCGCCAGCCTTCGCTCGACCGGCCGCACTTCCTCGACATAGCTCGTACTTTCCAGCGGGTTGAGATCGCCGTCGAGCGTGCTCATCTCGCCCGCCCAGCGGCCGGCGCGGTGCAACAGGATGCAGCCGCGGCCACAGGTCGGGTCATCGCCAAAATCGAAGGAAGTGCCGTTGACAAGGCCGGGGATGCCGGAGATGCCGGAGTCGCCCAGGCGCTGGTATTCGCCCACGACAACATACAACAGCCGCTCGCCACGCGACATCAGCGCCAACGAGAGCTGCCGGTCGCCACCGGGCAAGACCATGAGGAAGAAGCGCTGGCTGAGGCCGGTGATGGGCCAGTAGGCGTTGGCGTCGATGAGATTGCTGGCCAGGGTCTCGGCGTAGCCGGTGTTGGCCGGGCCTTGATAGAGGCGATAGGTGGTGTGGTCTTCGATGAAGTAGTGCCCGGCGAATTTGAAGGGGCCGACGAAAGAGAGGTCGATGCGGATGCGTTTTTCGTCGTCGGCTTGTTGCGCCTGCGGCTGCACATGGCGTTGGTCGGTGGCATTGCCCAGAAAACGGCCGGCGCCATCGTAGACTTCGGCAGTGCCCAACCAGCGGCCGATGCCTTGCGAAAAGCCTTGTAAACGGGAGTCGTTCTTCATCGAATGGCAGTGAGGGTGAAGGTCTGGCGAGAGATGGGCGTCTGACGCATGATGTCTGTCAGGTCGGCGTCCTCTGGCTGGGGGCGGAGATAGCGGCCTTCGACATAAACATCGAGCGAGTCGGAGCCGAAGGGGTAGGGTGAAAGGCCGTAAACCGGGCCGTAGGCGGCGTCGCCCAGCGGGCGGATGGCGACAGTGGCATCATGACCGACCGCCATCGGCACGTTCTTGAAGCTGGCTTCGCCCCGGCCCTCGGCGTGGGTCATGTGAAAATAGAGCGATAAAGTGTCGAAGAATTGCAGCAGCTTGTAGTTATGAAAAAGCACATCCTCCTGCACCCACGCCGCCAGACCCATCTCGACGAGTTCGCTCTTCAGCCGCTGCTGGCGCTCCAACTCGTGCGCCAACATGGCGTCGGCAGCGCCGCGCATCTCCGGCGGCACACGGTCGATGAAAAGGAAGTCCGACAGCCCGTAGCGCCCGTTGAACAGCCCGTAGGTGTGCATGGACGAAAGCAGGCCGCAATAGGAATGGCGGCGCTGGTTGAAATCGGGCGAGCCGGCGCTGGTTTGCAGCAGGTACGGCAGCGGGGTTTGTGTGAGATGGTGGGGGAGGCCCGTAGATGCTCGCTCGGCCCGGCCGTCCACCGGCGCCCAACCCTCGTCGTGATGCCCGACGACGAATTCCACCAGGTCGCGCGGGTCGAGGCCGGTGAATGTGGCATTGCCAAAGGTCGCGGCCAGCCTTCCGGCCATGCGGGCGTGGTCGGTCTGCTGGATGACGAAGGCGGGGTGGTTGGGCGGGGAGGATTGGATGATCATGGGGGAGGTGTTGGTTATTAGTTATTAGTTATTGCGTATTGCGTAAATATCTGCATATATGGGATGGATACAGGACTTTCCGTTTCTCATTTTCACGAGGAAAAAGCGCCGATTGTGTCATGCTGAATGTTCGATGCCACGCGGCGGCATGCGTCCGTGTGAGAAACTCTCATTGTGTCACCCTGAGCGGGTCGATCCGGCATCCTGTCATTCCGATCAACCAGCGAAGGGTCTCGATGGCCGGGAGTTTCTAAGCAACGCAGTGAAGCATCAGCGAAGCGAAGCATCTCGATTTGCATGGCAGATGGCTTTTTTGGGCAACGCGAGATGCTTCGCTGGTTTTCAACCGCAACAACTTTGAGTGATCGACCCGCTCAGCATGACATAATCAAGGCTTGGATATTTGCAATGTGGTTGAATGTGAGAAACGGAAAGCCCTGTTCGCTGGCTTTCAACCGCAACAATTTCGTGTGATCGACCCGCTGATGCTTCACTGCGTTCAGCATGACATAATCAAATCTTGGATGCTATGCGACGCGATTGGATATGAGAACCGGAAAGCCCTGGGATGGATACGAGATACGCACTATGCAACACGTACGAAGTCTTGGATCTGGAAAATGAGCGTCTTGCCGTCGCGCACTTTGTGGGTGATGATGCGGCGATTGTTGGGATCGATGAAATAGTGGTTGTTGTAGACAATGGATTTGGAAATGGCGCTATCGATGGTGAAGACGTAGTTGTAGGGCGTCAGTTCGGTTCCGTGCAGTTTCACCATGTCGTTGCCGCCGTAGCAGAATTTGCCATCGACCGTGATATCAGTGTGATAGACCGCAGGCCCATAGCCGTACAGATTCTCGAAGTCTTCGTGCAAATGCCATGTTTTTTCATCGATCCAATACACATCCATATGTACGGCAGATGCCTCGATAAACTCACCTTGTGGGCTAAATGTCTTACAGACGCCCTCCCAACGCCCCATGAAACACTGGTAGGGGGGGAGGAGGTGATTGTTGTAGGATTTCATGTGTTTGTTATTAGTTATTGGTTATTACGTATTACGTATCAGGGCTTTCCGGCTCTCGTATCCAACCGCGTCGCATAGCATCCAAGATTTGATTATGTCATGCTGAGCGGGTCGATCACACAAAATTGTTGCGGTTGAAAGCCAGCGAAGCATCTCGCGTTGCCAAAAAAGCCATCTGCCATGCAAGTCGAGATGCTTCGCTTCGCTGATGCTTCACTGCGTTCAGCATGACACAATCGGCGCTTTTTCTTCATCAAAATAAGGAACGGAAAGCCCTGATTACGTATTGATTATCACGTTTTACGCAATACGTAACAGATCTCATACCGTAATACGATATTTAAAACGGTCGCCGCGATAATAGGCGCGCAACCATTCGACGGGGCGGCCATCGGCGGCCACCGTGCAGCGTTCGATCAGGAGAATGGGGTCGCCCAACTCGACCGCCAGCAGACGCACTTCCTCCTCATCGGCGGCAATGGCCTCGATGGTGCGGCTGGCGCGGCTGGCGTGCAACTGAGGCGCGTTGTGCAGATAAGCCAGCGAGCCATCTGTCTCCAACTCGGCTTCGTCGAGATGCGACGCCGCCGCTGCGATCACATAGGCATCGTGATAGCCGATCACCTCGTCGTTGGCCAGGCGCAGACGGTGCAAACGATAGACTTGCTCGCCCTCGGTTAATCCCAGCGCCTCGACAATCGGCCCGTGCGCCTCCACCCAGCCCCGTTCCAGCACTCGCCAGCCCGGCGTCAGCCCCTGCTGGCGCATAAACTCAGTCAGGCCCATATGTCCGGCCGGGTCATGAGCCAGCTTGGGTTTGGCCACGAAGGTGCCTCGCCCTCGTTGCCGCAGCAACCGTCCCTCCACCACCATCTCGTTCAGCGTCTGGCGGACGGTGGTGCGGCTGAGGCCGTAGCTCTCTTGCAGCTCGTTTTCGCTGGGGAACAGATCACCAGCTTTCCATTGCCCGGCCTCGATCTGCTCCAACAGAACTTGTTTGAGCTGGTAATAAAGGGGGAGGGGAGAGTTGCGGTCGAGGGTTGGCATAGATCGGGCAAAAGAAGCAAGTTGTTATGATGTCATGACAATGATACGAGGAGTGAACGAAAATGTCAAAGAGCGTGCGGGGCGCCAGATGTTGTGTGGCTTGCCGATCCCAAGAACGGCAAAGCTGTTTTCGACCCTGTTGGATGCTCCCACCCGCGTCGAGACCTACCGATTTGTCTCAACTAGGAACTCATTCCTCTGCCCCGGCCGTCTGCGACTCAATGTTGTGTTTCTCTCGCAGTTTTTCGATACTGATTCCTCGTCCGTCGCGCAGGCTACTGCGTGCCTGGGCCACACGCTCCCTAAAGCGCGGATCACGCAACAGCAACTCCTCCCACCAGGCTTCCGGATCCTCAAATCCGATCAAGATACCGGCTGGAGTGCCGTGACGGGTAATGATGATATCTTCCCTCTCGGCCATTCGCAAATAGCGCGAGAGGTCATCTTTGACTTGGTTCAAAGGAATCTGAATCATTCGGACTTTCTCCCATACTCAGCAAGCCACTTCATAGCCTCATTTTTCTCGCGAATGACAAGCACTTCGACAACACCACCGTGGTGAAGATAGAACACATCGTAAAACGTTCGAATATCACCGATCCGTAGCCGATACTGCGGCCATTCTAGCCCTTCCAGGCGTTTGATTCGGCTCTTGCTGATTTTCTCTGGTTCATAGCGAAGATGGATCTCGATTGCATCCAAGACTTCGCCGCGCTCGTTTGCGCGCAACATGAGCAGGTCTTCTTCGGCCTGTGGGGCAAAGATGATTTCGTACCGCAAAGTGCATGCTCCACTAGGGTCGGATGGGCATCGCCTGTCGAGAAATTCTGGCTATATTGTAGCCAGAATTTCTCATAATGTCAAACCGCCGCAGCGAGTTGGGCACAGCATCATCGTGCGCTGGCCTAACCAGCTAGTTTCGGTCGCTGGTACTCCAGTCGGCTGGAAACGGTTGTTGGGGCGCATTGACATGCGCACCTACGATACACTTGGTTGATGTTTAGCGCGCCGTTTTGCAGATTTTGGCATCGGGAGATTTCCAATCGCTGAGGCAATCACGCGCAGCGCCGAATTCACCGCTTCCGACGTTGGAAAGACGTCGGCAACATCCGCGTCTAGCACCACCATGACGCGTTCATCCTGCAACCGTTCAGCAAAGCGGTTGACCTTTGCCTTCCGATAATCGAAATCGTAATGAACTTCGATTTCATCCATTGCTTCTGGCTTATCGTTTCGTGTGTTCATAGTCAACTCGTTCGTCTGCATCTGCCTTGCGGGCGCTGATAATACGAATCACATCACTTCGCTCGGTGAAAGAAACAATCAACAGTCTCCCTCGATTGGAATGACCGATTATCAGCTCTCGGTGTTCTACTTCCGAATGTGTTTCGTCATCAAAGATCACGGCAAGCGCATCTCGGAATACACTTGCTGCCTCGACGAACGTAACACCTTCATGTTTCTTAACGTTGATCGCTTCTTTGCTGGGATCCCAGGAAAAGCTGGATACTCATAACTCACAGGATAGCACAGTTTGGCGATGGCTGTACACTCTATTGGAATGTATAACAAACCACCGATGTAACCTACATCATCAAGCCAACCAGCTACAGGAATGACGTCAGGAATGGGATCGATTGGAGAGAAAAGGGCTATCAGCAAGATTATTGCTATAGCCCACCATATACAACCGTCTCCAGGCTCCTTTTTCGGCTTGTTGCTCTCATCATTGGGAACAAGTGGGTATTGATCTGACTTTTTCGGCTTTCTTCGACGGCCTGCGCCGCCCAACTGAGGAGTTAAGCCGCCAAGAAAATAGGGCGCCACCGCCACTTCGTGCCTTTGGCGGCTTTAACGGTAGTTAGGCCGAACTACTCCAAGCCCAAAACTAGATGAAAAACCTGGCTCTTCCTCCACTGGTGGCTGTAATTCGGCCTAACGACGAAGCGGAACGCAGTTCCGCCGTTCAGCGGCGGGCGGCGGGTTCAGCTTCAAAAGTCGGGAACAGTTCGCTGGTGGGGTTCAAGTTCGCGTGCGGGTCCAGGAGGGCGCCAGTGCCCCCCTGAGCACCTCGATAAACTCGGTGCACTGCCTGTCGAAGAGCCTGCCCTGAGCGGCGACCGGAGGTCGCTTGCCGAAGGGGCCGTCCGCCTGGAACTGGCGTTGGCCGATTCTTTGCCGGGAACACCAAGCGGGCTGCACAACCTGCGCCGGAAGCAACAACCTGACTGACACGGGCTGGCCGTGACAACTGCCGCATTCTCGCACCCGCCGGCCGAGCCGTCAAACCATCCTCGGCCTCTCGTCCTCCGTCATCCAGGCTAACGATAAACGTCACCTGCGCCTGCGGCCAGATTACTCTCGCGACCCACGATCTTACCGCCGCAGGCGTCAGGTGGACGTGGTGTTAGGCAAAGCCCATGCACTAGACCCACAAAACGACGAACGCTGCCCATGATGGCGGGCCGACCGCTCATCCACAACTACAACCAACCGCTGCCGATAGTAACGCCGGCCAAAC
This sequence comes from Chloroflexota bacterium, assembly GCA_041918515.1. GTDB lineage: Bacteria > Chloroflexota > Anaerolineae > J102 > J102 > SSF26. The sequence continues at coordinate 61,221 of JAYRVO010000156.1, forward strand.
AATACCAACCACCATACCCACCGGGGCTTCACTGTAGGCGGTCTTGCACTGTGCTACATCTCAGTACCGATCAATTTACCAGAAGAGGATGCGCTGCATTAGGATTAGTGCGGCTGCCAGAAACGATATGGCGACTAAGATAGCGGTGCCATCCTTCTGAAAAAGGCCGACAAGGCCAACAATGATAGCGACCAAGAAGGAAATCACACCCAGAACGGTTGCCACCGTTGTTGCTCCACTAACCAAGAAGATGCAAATCCCGCCAAAGAGCCACATCAAGATCAGAGCAATTGTTTTATCGTCATCTGACAGGGCCACCACTGCGCCGACCACAGACACGATGTAAGCCAGAACGGCAAGAAAGATAACCACAGGAAGTCTCCTTGATGATGAATGAGTTTGCCGTCAATGTGCTGCACGGCGATCAAATACTATCGCGTCGCATGAAATTGTTGGTTAATATGCTCAGACCAGACTCCTTTCTACTCAGACGATACTGAACGGGAGCAATGCGGATTTCAAGATTGGGCCACGTGTTGTTCTGGTGATTGCCCACGTTCTTCCGCCAGCGTGCCTAATATATTATTCAACCTCAAATCACAGATGCTAATTCCGCATCCTCTCAAATTTGAGGTAAAACACGCCTCAAAGCCTAGCAAAGCTCTCATCAGCAAACTCCTCTTCGATAACGACGAGATGGGCGACTCAGGCGACTCTGCCGCCCGAGGGATTGGCACTTATCTTACACCATCCACCCCCTCATGTCAAAGCCAAATCAGCCCCCTGCACCCCCTGCATAAACCCCTGCCCGCTCTGCCGGATCAGTTCGGGCAGCGAGTGCAAGATGATGGTCGCGCCGCGCTCGATCTGGCGGCGGGCGGCCGCGGGCGTCCCGGCTGTCATGCCGGCAGCGACGCCGCCCTGCCGGAGGATGGTGATGGCCTGGTCGATCACCGCCTGCACTTCGGGGTGGTCGGGGCCGTCGGGATAGCCCATCGCTAGCGAGAGGTCGCGGGGGCCGATGACGAAACCATCCACGCCCGGAATTGCGGCTATGGCGGCCAATTCCGGCAGCAAGGCGGCATCCTCGAACTGGGGCCAGACAAGCGTTTGGGCGTTGGCCCAGACCACGTAGTCGGCCTGGCCGCCGGCATCCATCATGTAACCGGCGGCGCGGGCCGGCCCCAGCCCGCGGCGACCCTCCGGCGGATACTTCATCGCCTGCACCAGCGCCGCCACCTCCGCGGCATTGCTCAGACCCGGCATCATCACCCCCATCATGCCGGCGTCCAGATATTGCAGGACGAGTTTCATATCTTTCTGGCCCACGCGCACGGTGGGGACCACGCCCACCGACTGGCAGGCCCGGCAGATGTCGGGAGCATGGGCGGGCGTGATCGGCCCGTGCTCGGCGTCGATCATATAGAAATCGAAGCCACACATCCCCACCATCTCGGCGATGGCCGGGTCGGGCGAGGGGCTGATCAGGCCGAAGACCGGCTCAGCAGCCCGGAGTTTGGTCTTGACCGCATTCGGAGGCAGATTCATGGCGCGAGGAATGGTGGCAGATGCCAGAGCTTGAGGCCGGTGGCGGGATCATGGCTACGGTGGACGGCCACGCCGTCGTAGGCTGTGAGGATGAATTCGACCGCGAAGGCGCTGGCGCCGGCGACATGACCGCCCACCGTCGTGATCCCATGAGCGGCGCTGGGGTCGCGGAAGGCGGCAACCAGGTGCAGATGGAGGCGGGGCGCACCCTCCAGCAGGCTGATCGTCCCCTGCCCGGCCACAATCTCCAGCGCCCGCTCGAAGACGAGCGGCGGAAGGCGCTGCTGGCGCTCGAAATCGTAGGCGGTGAACTCCACCCGGCTCAACCCGCCCAGCATCTCGACCGCGGCGGCGGTGATATGATGATGCGCGGCCAGTGACTCGATGGCCTGGTGGATGTCTTCGCCGCCGGTGATGGCGCCCATGAAGACGCGGGTTCCTTCGCGGTTGACGTGTTGTGCAGTGATGGTCATGGGGTGGAACGATTACAGACTCGGCGCCATCCTAACCCGGACGAGCCGGAACCAAACTAATCATGAACCACGAAGACACCAAGCTGTTCAGTCTCTTCTCCTTCGTGTCTTTGTGCCGTGGTGGTAAGTTTTTTTGCTCGCTGTGCAAAAATTTGGCTGGTAAGATACTAATCATGAACCACGAAGACACCAAGCCGTTCAGTCTCTTCTCCTTCGTGTCTTTGTGCCGTGGTGGTAAGTTTTCTTGCTCATCGTGCAAAAATTTGGCTGGTAAGATACTAAATCACTCCGGCCGTGCGCAGGGCGTCGAGTTCCGCCTCGGTCTTGCCCAACAGCTGAGTGAAGACATCGGTGGTGTGCTGACCGAGCAGAGGCGGCGGGGCGAAGGCGTCGTCATGCGCGTCGGAGAGTTTGATCGGGTTGCCGGGCATCCGAGCCGAGCCGGCGACCGGGTGCGCCACCTCGACGACCATGTTGCGGGCCAGAATCTGCGGGTCGGCCAGCGCCTGGGCGAAGTTGTTCACCGGGGCGCAGGGCACGCGCGCGGCCTGCAATCGCTCCAGCCAGTGGGCCTGTGTGTCGGTGCTGAGGATTTCGTTCAGGCGGCGATTGATTTCGTCCTGATTTCTCCAGCGGCCGGGCTGACCCTTGTTTTCTTCGCTGAAAAGTTCGGGTGCGTCGATCACATCGGCCAGCGCGGCCCAAAAGTTGTCGGTGATGACGGCGATGATGATGTAGCCGTCGGCACAGCGGAAGGTGTTGTAGGGCACATGGACGAAATGGCCGTTGCCCAGCATGGTGGGAACCTCGCCCGACAGAAAATACATGGTGGCCATGTAGTTCAGCAGGCTGATCTGGGCGTCGAGCATGGAAATATCGACATTCTGGCCCCGGCCGGTGAGATGGCGTGCCTGCAACGCCGCCAACACGCCGATCACAGCCATGAGGCCGCCGCCCAGGTCGCCGATGGGGATGCCGGAGCGCGTAGGCGGGCCATCGGGTTGGCCGGTGATGCTCATACCGCCGCCCATCGCCTGAGCCACCATGTCGAAAGCGGTGCGGTCTTTGGCCGGCCCGGTCTCGCCAAAGCCGGTGACGGTGCAGGTGATGATGGCGGGGTTGATGGCCGCCAGCCTGGGATAGTCGATCTTCAGGCGCTCGGTGACGCCGGCGCTGAAGTTGCTCACCACCACATCAGCGGTCTTGACCAGTTCGTAAAACAGCGCCAGCCCTTGTTCGTCCTTGAGGTTGAGGGTGATGCTTTTTTTGTTACGATTCAGGGTCAGGAAATAGGCTCCGAAACCGTTCAGGCTGTTCTTCGGGTCTTTTTCCAGCAGCCGCCGGGTGCCTTCGCCGGCGCCGGGCGGCTCGATTTTAATCGTCTCCGCGCCCAAATCCGCCAGCATCATGGTGGCGTAGGGGCCAGAGAGCATGTGGGTGAGGTCGAGGATGCGGATGTGGGAGAGGGGTTTCATTTTTGCGTAGTTCGTATTGCGTATTGTGTAGTCGGTTGTACCAGCTACCTGACATTTTGGGAATGGGGCGCGGATAAACGCGGATGAACGCGGATTTTTCTCCAAATACATGACGAAGAAGCGCTTTTTCCGCTTTTTCCGCGCTCGTCCGCGTTCTTTTTTCGGAAACTGTCAGGTGGCTAATCGGTTGTACTTCTTTCTACGCAATACGCAATAGATAGGCCATAACTTCTGCTTTGTGCACAACGTCGCCGTATTTGCTATCGATGTCGAAAAGATTGGCTTCGTGGGGGCCAGGATGACGGTCGGCCACACACTCGCGGGGGACGATGACCCGGAAGCCGTGCTGCATCCCGTCCACCGCCGTCGCCCGCACGCAGCCAGAGGTGCTGCAGCCGGTGAGGATGAGCGTGTCAACGCCGAGAGCGGTCAGCATGGCCGCCAGCGAAGTGCCGAAGAAAGCGCTGGCGTATTGCTTGATGAGGATGACGTCTTCGGCTGCTGGCGGCAGCTCGGGCGTGATCTCGGCCAGCGGCTCGCCCTCGACCATCATCCTGAGTACGGGCACTTTCTGCACGAAGATGCCGCCATCCCGCCCACTGCGGCTATAAAGCACGCGGGTGTAGATTACGGGGGCGGCCTTCTCTCGCGCCAGAGCCAACAGTGGAGCCGTCTCGCGCACAGCCTGCACCACATCCGGGGCAAAGAGGGCCGCGCCGGGTGTGGTGTAGGCGTTGACAAAATCGACGACCAGCACCGCCGGCCTGCGGCCAAAGCCGAGGCGACCATCGAACACGCCGCGATAGTTGTCGGTCAGTGAATCAGATGACATCGGGCGGCCTCAACGATGGTTTGCTTTCATCTTCACAGGGTTGTGTCTTTGACACGAAATGTCACATTGATATAATGTCGTAACAACTTTACATACAAAATCTCATCCTGTCAAAAAGTTGCAAGGAGTTTTGCCATGTCGAAAGATGCCCAGGGCTGGCGCAAAAAGTTCGGCGTCATCGTCCCCAGCACCAACACCATCGTCGAACCCGATTTCTATCGCATGACCGTCCCCGGCGTGACGCCGCACATCTCGCGCATCCATATCCGCGACCAAAACCTGAGCAGCGATGAGGCCTTCGAGCGGCTGCTGAAGCAAATCCGGGTGGAAATCCAGTATGCGGTCGAGCGCGTGCTCACCGCCGAACCAGATTACATGGTGATGGGCATGAGCGCCGAGACGTTTTGGGATGGCGTGGAAGGGAATCGCCAGTTCACCAAGATGATCTCGGATTGGGCGGGCGGCTTGGGCGTAGCCACGGGCGCGGCGGCATGCGAGCGGGCGCTAAAGCTGTTCGGGGTCAAGAAGATCGGCGTTGTCACGCCCTACCAGCCGGTGGGCGACAAGAATGTAACCCGCTTCTTCAATGATCTGGGCTTCGAGGTGACGGCCCTCAAAGGTTTGCGCTGCCCGACGGCCATCGCCATCGCCCATGTCAGCGAGCAGGAATTGCGCAGCGCGCTGATCGAAGTCAATCAAGACGCCGACGCGCTGGTGCAGGTGGGCACAAATCTGAGCATGGTGGGGCTGGCAGATGAGGCCGAGCGTTGGTTGGGCAAGCCTGTCATCGCTATCAACGCCGCCACCTGGTGGATGGCGCTGCGCGACAACGGCATCGCCGACAAGGTGTACGGGTGCGGGCGGCTGTTGCGCGAGTTCTGATCGGGACGAAAGACGGAGGACGAAAACGCGTCCTCCGTCTTTCGTCCACTAAAACGGCCTCGGCGTCTCTCCTAACTCCACCGACACCCACTTCAGCTCGGTGAAGTGTTCGACCGAGTATTTACCGCCACTGCGGCCAATGCCCGAAAGCCCATAACCGCCAATCGGGGCCAGCGGGTCGGACTGGAAGGAATGGGCGCCCACATGCACCGAGCCGCAGCGGATGCGCCGGGCCGCGGTCAGGCCGCGCACCATGTCGTTCGTCAGCACGCCGGCGCTGAGGCCGTAATCGCTCTCGTTGGCGAGGGCGATCATCTCCTCGAAGCTCTCCACCTCAGTCACGCTGGCTACGGGGCCGAAAGTTTCCTCGCACCAGGCCGGGCCGGTGCGCGGTGGGTTCCAGATCACGGTAGGCTGGAAGACCAGACCCTGCTGCACCCCTCCCCCGGTCAGCACCTCGCCCCCGCCCGCCCGCGCCGCTTCGACATGGCGTTGCACCTTTTCCAGGGCGCGTTGGTTGATCAGCGGGCCGTAGGCGGTGCGCTCGTCGCGTAGATCGCCCAGGTGCAGGCTGGCGGCTTTGGCGGCCAGAGCCTGGGCAAAGGCTCGGCCGAGTGGTTTCTCGACCAAAATGCGGGCGCTGGACATGCAAATCTGGCCCGCATGTGAGAACGCTCCCACCGCGGCGATCTCAGCGGCCTTGACCACGTCCATGTCGTTCAACACCAATAGCGGGTTTTTCCCGCCCAGCTCGAGCTGGACCCGGCGCATGGTCTGGCTGGCGATTTGGGCAATCTTGATGCCCGTGGCCGTGGAACCGGTCAGGGCGATGCCATCGATGCCGGGATGCCGGGCCAGCGGCTCGCCGCACTCAGCCCCGAAGCCGGTGACGACATTGAACACGCCCGCGGGCAGCCCGGCCTCGTGCAAGATTTTGGCGAATTCGACCGCGATCAGGGGTGTTTCTTCCGAAGGCTTGGCCACCACCGCATTCCCCGCTGCCAACGGGAACACGACCATCTTCGCCAGCAAGACCAGCGGCGCGTTGAAGGGCGAGATGGCCAGCACCACACCCAGGGCCTCGCGCAGCACAAAGGAAAGGCGATGCGGCTTCTCGTTGGGCAGGGTGTCGGCGTACAGGCGGCGCACCTCGCCCGCGGCAGCGCGCAGGGCCGAGGCTGTGTACGTCACCTCATAGCGAGCCTTGACGATGGTCGAGCCGCTTTCGTCGATCAGCAGGTTCAGCAGCCGATCATAGTTCGCCTCGACCGCGTCGGCCCCGCGCAACAAGATGCGCTCGCGCTCGGCTGGCGGCAGACCCGACCAGTGCGCAAAGCCCTGCCGCGCCGACTGCACCGCGGCCTCGGCATCAACCGCGCCCGCGCGTGCGGCGTAGCCCAGCACCTCGCCGGTCATGGGTGCATAGCTGGCGAAAGTTTCGCCGCTGGCGGCGGGGATTTCTTGGCCGTGGATGAAGAGTCCGGGCATGGGTGGCAGGGTGGCAGGATGACAGGGTGACAAGGTGACAGGGTGACAGGGTGACAAGGTGACAGGGGGGCAGGGTGACAGGGTGGAAGTCGCTGCGTCAGATTCTGTCTTCGAGCATGGAGGCGCGGAGGAGATAGGCGCGGGCTTGGGCAGGATCGGCGGCGAGGGCGGCGTAGTGCGCGTTGCGTTGTTGGCGGGCGTCATCATCCTGCACAACCATGTCTGCATAGACTTGATGCGTGTGCTGCTGCACCTTTTCCACGGCCCAAGCGCGGCGCTCGGACGCATATTGATCCAACAGCGCCTCTGGCTCGCCCGCCAGCACACGGATGAGTTTATCGGCCAGGTTGACGGCGTCGTGGATGCCGCTGTTCATGCCCATGCCGCCGGCGGGATTGTTGATGTGGGCGGCGTCGCCGAGCAACAGCACGCGGCCCACGCGGAAGGTCTCGGCCACGCGCTGATGCACGCTGTAGATCGACGTGTCTTTGATGCGGAAGGGTGTATCGCCCACCAGCCCACGCATTCGAGCCTGGATGTGGGTCGGGTTCAGAACATCGGCCTCATCCTCGTCCGGACGAATCTGGAAGACGATGCGCACGACGCCGGGCAGGTGCAGGATGATGATCCACTCGCGGGGGTCGAAGATGTAGTTGACCGGGCCGAGGCCGGGAAAGATCGGGGTCAGGTCGATCTCGCAAGGCAGCAGCAGAAAACGGTCGGGATAGGTCAGGCCCTCGAAGCTCAGCCCCAACTGTTTGCGCACCGTGCTGCGCGAGCCATCCGCCGCACACAGATACGATCCCAGAACTTTTTTGCGCCGACCCGGCGTCTCGAATTCGGCCTCGACATAATCGCCGTGGTCGGTGAAATCGACTAGCGTGTGCGCCATGAATACCGCCCCTTGCGGATGAGCTTCGATCATCGGCTTGAGGATGCGGGTGACTTCGCACTGCGGAAGCTGCAATCGATAGGGGTGGGGCGTATCGTTGGCGATGAGGGCGTAGTCGAAATCGGCCACTTTTTGGCGCGTCTCGCGCTCCCAGTATTGCAGCCGTCCGACCTTGTGCCCTTTTGCGAGCACAGCGCCGATCAGTCCCCATGCCTCGAACATTTCCAATGTAGGCGGATGGAAGGTGCTGGCCCTGGCTTCGGGGCTAAGCTCGGGCAGCGCCTCGAAGACATGCGCCGTCACCCCGGCCAGGTTCAGTGCCCGCGCCAAGCTCAGACCCACCGGCCCGGCCCCGATGACAAGGATGGGGAGCGTCATACGCGCTCCAATAAAGAGGCGAGGATGGCGGCGTCAGTGCTCATTGCAGCTTCGGGAGATAGGCCGAGGAAGTTGGTCGGTTCGGTGAGATCATCGGGGGACAAAACTGGTAATCGGCGCCGCCAGATGCCAGGGCCGGCCATCCACCACATTCGTGCGGTGCGAGACCATGCGATTGGCGGCGGCGGCGGGGCGCAATGTGGCCCATGTCCATCCGGGTGTGGGCGGGGCGGGTGTAATTTCGGGGAAATTGATGTTGCCGTCGAACGGGCGATTTTTCCATTCCGTCCATAGCGTGAAATCTTCGGTGATGGCATAGATGCCGCTGCCGCCGGCGGCGCTGACGCGACTGCCAACCACCACGTTCATGCGATTTTCAGCAGCGCGTTCGGGAAAGCCCAGGGCGTTCTCCCATGACTCCAGCACTTGCGTGGGCGCGCCGACGACTTCGACATTTTGCAGCGCCGCCAGCCGGAAGGTTTCGGGATAAATGGCGTCGCCGCCAACCACGAGCGCCACGCGTCCCCAGGGCAGGTCGACCGTGGCCAGGGAATCACCGAGCGTGTTCACCCACGGATGCCGTCCGCAAGCATGAAGCTGGCTCTGCCGCAGCACGACGCCCGACCGATGGAACAGCGCGCCCGCGTGGCCCCAACCTTCTGCGCCGCGCTCGACTACGCTGGTTGCCACATAGGCGTCACTGCCGTGCCGGGCCAATGCGGCCTGCAGATCAGCGATCATCCGCTGCGAGAGAACCTCTGCAGCGGCCAGGTCGGCTGCGAAGTGGGTGGGGAGATAGAAGAGCTCGGGGAGCACGATGAATTGGGCGGATTGTGCGACGGCTGCGCTCAGCGCCTCCGCCACTTCCCCGATGGCGTGCTCGCCGTTCTCTGCCGGTTGAAACACCCCCGCCCTGATTTCTACCACTCCCGCCTTCTGCCTCGACCCGACTGGCGCCTGGCCGATGGGCGCGTACAGGCTAGGCCGACGACTGGTCAAGATGTCCGTGCCATCGGGCCGCCGTTTGTCGTCGGCTTCACTGAGGTCGATGTCCGCCACTACCACGGCCTCGCCGGTGCGCGGCCCTTTTGCCAATACCCGACCGTCTGGCCCCACCACCTGGCTTTCTCCAGCGCCGTGCAGAAAATGCGGGGCGATCTTCAGCCGGGCGGCCGCGCTCTCCAGCCTATACAGCGGCACCAGTGCGCCCACTTTATTGGCGGCCACAATGAACACCTTGTTTTCGGCTGCTCGTACCGGAATGTGCAGCGAGGCTTCATCGAAGGCGAAGGAATTCAGGCTGTTCAGCAGCAATTGGGGCCGGCGCACGGCCAGCGCCCGCGCCACTTCGGGGATGACGCCATCCATGCAGCAATACATGCCCACATCGCCCATATCAGTGGCGAGAATCGGGGCGATCTCGGTGGCGGGCTGCAGGAAATTGTTCTCGTTGCCCATGAGGATTTGCTTGTCGGTGATCCCCAGCAATTGTCCCTGCGACCCCAGCAGGATGTTGGTTCCTGTCACCCGTCCATTTTCACGCCGCAAGGTAACGTTGATCTTGATGTAGCAGCGATGGGCGGCGGCTTTGGCGGCGATCGCGTCGATGAATTCGCCCTCCAGCGGCACGGCTACGGCATAGCAATGCTCGGCGTTTTCGTACCAGGCCAGATGATTGACGAATTCGGGTAGCACCATGACTTGCGGATGGTGGGCTGCCGCCTGGTCGATCATGCGCAGGCAGGTTTGCAGGTTGGCGGCGACGTCGTCCACCACGCCAAATTGCACGGCGGTGACGCGGGTGAGAGGCTGTGAGGTCACGATGTTTGTTTCGACGAGAACTTGTTATAACATCGTAACATTTTAACCTTGAAAAGATAATATTGTCAAAACTATCGTGTCCACATCTTTCCAACCACAGTCTGGGTGAGTATACTTTGTTCCTATTCATACCCTTTCAGGCGTTCAATTGGAGGTAAACAAAATGTCTCGCATCAAACGCAAAGAAATCCTCAAGCGCTTGCAGGCGCAAATCGAAGCCAAACGGCCCATCGTGGGCTGCGGCGCTGGCACGGGCATCTCGGCCAAATTCGCCGAGGCCGGCGGCGCCGACCTGATCATCATTTACAATTCCGGGCGCTACCGCATGGCCGGGCGCGGGTCGCTGGCCGGGCTGCTGCCCTATGGCGACGCCAATGGCATCGTCATGGACATGGCGGCGGAAGTGTTGCCGGTCGTCAAAGACACGCCGGTGCTGGCGGGCGTGTGCGGCACCGACCCCTTCCGCCAGATGCCGGTGTTCCTGCGTAAAGTCAAGAACATCGGCTTCTCTGGCGTGCAGAACTTCCCCACCGTCGGCCTGTTCGATGGCGACTTCCGGGCCAACATCGAAGCCACCGGCATGGGCTACGACAAAGAAGTCGAGATGATCGCCCTGGCCCGCAAGATGAATCTGTTCACCTCGCCCTATGCCTTCACCCCCGACGAAGCGCGGGCGATGACCGCAGCCGGCTGCGACCTGCTCGTCTGTCACGTGGGTTTGACCACGGCCGGCAGCATCGGCGCCGCTAGAGCCTACACGCTGGATGAGGCCATCGCCCGGGTGATGACGATGGCCGAGTCAGCTTGGTCGTTGCGCTCCGATTTAATGGTCATCTGCCACGGCGGGCCTTTCGACGAGCCTGAAAATGTGGGCGTGGCCCTGAAGAAGATGCCGGGCATCGTCGGCTTCTACGGCGCTTCCAGCATCGAACGCCTGCCCACCGAGCGCGCTATTCGCGGGCAGGTCGAGGCGTTCAAGAAGTTGGAAATGAGACCATGAAGACGAATTTCCGCTCTGCATGCCTCCTGGCTCTCGGTTTGAGCCTGATATTCCTCGGGACAATACGGGCTGAAGTATCCACCGCAAACAACCAATTGGTGGAGGCAGCTTCCACGAATGCGGTTCATCCGCGCCTGTCCGGCGATGGAAACGCAGATACCCTACACGCATCCGCGGTGGTCACATTTACGCCTGCTATAACCCTGTACCTTCCGATGATGGCAAACGCCTGTCGTCTCCCAGCCGAACTACCGCCGAATACTATAATGACCTCGCGAGACGCAGTGCTTTATGCTGGCCCTGGAAACAAGGGGTATGCCGTTATCGGCAGGCTGAGGGCCTGTACGACGGTCTCGGCAAATGCGGTGTACGGTGAGTTCCTACGCGTCGAAGCGGTAGTTGCTGGACAGGCAACCGAGGGATTTCTGCATAAATCGAGCCTGCTTTCTGTTCCGACAGGGCTTCCCATCCTCAACGTGAATCAGGTTCCCTGGCAGAACATGGATTTCGCCAACCATCTGGGACTACATCCTGATGTGATCCTTCAGGGATCTGACGTAATTGTTGATAACACCAACGATGACTCTTACGATGACGATTTACCACTCTCATTGACGCTCGATGCTGGTTTTGAACTTCGATTTCAGCTTGGAACGAGTAACGGCCAGTTCGGCTCGATTAAGTTGGCTGACAAGCAGATTAACCCCTCAGGGGATTGGTGGTATGGCGTTCGCCGCGTTGACTTCGCCACGGACGAGGGTCAACTGGAGATTGAGCTACGCGACGGCGTTTCGGAGTCTTCTTCCACCACGATCATGCTCGGTCTTCCGGACAGCCAGTCAATCAGCGTGCATTTTCTTGATCCGCTCGGCAAGGTCTTTCTTGTCTTTGATCAGAATGGCAGGGAAATCCGTAGGGTAGATGTGACTCAGCTTGCGGCCGTCAGTCTGCCGCAAGGGTTATTTCCCCAAAGAACCGCCTGGTTTGGAAGAATAGCACCCCCGTATGCCCGTTTGTTGATCAAGTCGCCGACTCTGCGGCTCGCGCCGACGGGCCTATGGATACAGCCGTCTGCAGTGGCCACCGAGCCGACCTTGCGCCAATTGGCGGCTGCACGTGGGATTTCAATGGGCACGGACTATAGCACCTGGCCGATGCATGACCCCAGGTACTGGGAGATCATGTTCAATGTCTACGACACTGCTGTTTTCTCCGATTTCAGCTCCCCAACTTTCTGGCGCAGCCGTGGAGATTACGACTTTGTGCCGCTCGACCGAACGGTTGACTGGGCCATCAGGAATGGCTTTCGAGTTCGGGCCTCGCATCTAGTGTGGGGGGCGCTAGAATCGCATGCGGTGCCCGACTGGATTCTGAGCGGACAGTTCAACCGCAACGAGTACATTCAGATCCTTCACGAACATATCACGACAGTTGTAAGCCATTACAGAGGGCGCGTCGCCGAATGGAGCATCGCCAACGAAGCTATTGGGCGGTCGTTTTGGGGCGGTGATTTCTGGAGAGAGAAGATCGGTCCGGAGTACATCGAGATGGCCTTCCGCTGGGCCAGGGAGGCAGATCCGGCGGCCACACTCATCTTCAACGACGACAATAACCATAGCCTCTACGACCCCAGCACCCAGCCTGTGGCACAGAAAATACTGGACACAGTAAGGTCACTGAAAGCCAAAGGCGTACCGATCGACGTGGTCGGCATGCAAATGCACCTCCTGCTGCCCTGGAACAGCCAAACTCCGCCTGTGAAAGCTGATGTGATCCGAACCATGCAGGAGTTTGGAAGACTTGGCGTCAAGATCTACATCACTGAGTTCGATGTGAATCTTCAAGACCTTGCCGGCACCCGCGATGAGCGTTGGCAGTTCGAAGCCCGGGTTTACCATGACATGGTAGGCGCTTGCCTTGAGTCCGGTGTCTGTAAGAACTTCTCGACTTGGGGGGTCTCGGATGCCGATTCCTGGCTTACGTGCACAAATGAGTGGTGGTGCGTGAAGCTGCCTAATGCTGATCCGCTGATGTTCGACGGACAATACCGACCGAAGCCGGCGTTCTGGGCAGTCCATGATGCTTTATGTGTGATGCCGCTGCCAGGCTCGCGGTCCGGCTTCGCCACCAAGAGAATGTGGCAAACTCAACAGGGGAATTGATTTTTGACAAATAAGGATCGCCGCGTCTATACTCAGCCGGTTGTGGGCCGCAAGGCCCACACTTTGTGCTATTCATCCTCACCTATGTAGTTGACCGTCGCCGCCTGGCGACGCCCAACTCTCTCCCACGCTGTTACGGCTCCCAAAGTCCCGCACTGCCGGGCGCCGTACGGAAAGGACTCAAAAGATGTTCGCAGTCATTGTCACTGGCGGTAAGCAATACCGCGTCAGCGAAGGCGAGCGCCTGGAGGTCGATCTGCTGAAAACGACCGCCGGCGAAGAAATCACCTTCGAGCAAGTTCTGTTGATCGGGGACGGCGAGACCGTCAGGGTTGGTCGGCCCACTGTCGAAGGCGCGGTCGTCAAAGCGACTTCCCTCGGCTTGGCCAAAGGCCCAAAGGTCATCAATTTCAAGCATAGCGGCCGCACCACGCTCCGCCGCAAGACCGGCCACCGGCAGAAATACACGCGCGTGCGCATCGATAGCATCAGCGCCTGAGATGGAACGACTGAAGTCGTTACTACAAGTCATACAAGCAGTCATACAAGTTACACGAGTATAGGAGCATTCCACATGGCTCACAAGAAAGGCAGCGGTTCCAGCCGCAACGGTCGTGATAGCAATGCGCAGCGCTTAGGCGTCAAGCGCTTCGATGGCGAGCAGGTCTCCGCCGGTTCCATTTTGGTTCGACAGCGCGGCACTGCGATCAACCCAGGCATCAACGTCGGTTTGGGCAAAGATTACACGCTTTTTGCCATGATCGACGGTTACGTGAAATTCGAACACGTTACGCGCGAAAAAAGGCGTGTTAGCGTGTATTCCGAACGCGTTGTCTGATACAACTGCTGATCGCCAATGGTTAGCAGATAGAGGATTGAAAATGAAGGCAACTATCCATCCCAAATATTACCCCAATGCCAGTGTGATTTGCTCGTGCGGCAACACCTGGACGACAGGCTCGACCAGGTCGGAGCTTCACACCGACGTGTGCTCGAATTGCCACCCCTTCTTTACCGGCGAACAGCGCATCGTGGACACCGCCGGCCAGGTCGATCGCTTCATGCGCCGCTTGCGCGGCAAGGAACAAATCCGGGCCAAAGTGCGCTCGGAGTCTGAACTGCGTCAGATCGAGCGAGAAGCAGCGCGCAAGGCGCGCGCGCGCGGCGACGACCCTGCCCTGGCAGCCAAGAAGGCGCGCGAGTCGGCTCAGATCGGCAGCGACGAAGCGTAAACGCTCTTTTCCCACGTCCACAAAGGCAGGAACCCGCGCGGGTTCCTGCCTTTTGTTGTCCTTCCCAGGAGGTTGCTATGCCCTACCGCCATCTTCGACCCAGCAGCGGCTGGGTGGAGGTTATTTGCGGCTCGATGTTCAGCGGCAAAACGGAAGAATTGTTGCGCCGCGTGCGTCGCTCTGCCATTGCTCGCCAGCAGGTGCAACTCTTCAAGCCAGCTATCGACAATCGCTATGGCATCAACACGGTGGCCTCGCACGATGGGTTGAAGTGGGAGGCTGTGGTCGTCAACGCCGCCGCCGAGATGTTGCAAGCGATCAAGCCGGGAACAACCGTGGCCGCGGTGGATGAAGTCCAATTTTTCGACGAGGGCATCATCGCCGTTTGCAATCATCTGGCGTATCGCGGGCTGCGCGTCATCGTGGCTGGATTGGACACCGATTTTCGGGGAGAACCGTTTGGCCCCCTCCCCGCCCTCATGGCTCAAGCCGAGCAGATCGACAAACTCCACGCCATCTGTGTGCGCTGTGGCAGCGAGGCCAGCCGCACCCAACGCCTGATCGATGGCCGCCCGGCCTACTACGAAGACCCCGTGGTCATGATCGGCGCCAGCGAAGCCTACGAGGCGCGCTGCCGCGCCTGCCATGAAGTGCCACGGCGGGGTGAAGATTGAAACGTCAGACCAACTGCTCCATTCCGTAATAGGCCACACCCATCAACGCCGACTTGGGATTGAGGATGACATGCACTGGAATGCCGATGAGGAGATCGGTCATCCGGCCCTTATGCAGGAACGCACGCACGAAACGTTGATCGTCGAGCGCCGGTAGGATGCGCGGGGGAATGCCGCCGCCCAGATAAACGCCCCCGCGCGCGATCAGTTTCAGCGCCAGATTGCCCGCTTCGGCGCCGAGAATGGAGACGAACAGATCGAGGGTGATGGCGCAGAGCTCGCAGGGAGGATCGTTGCGCAACGCCGCCTCGACGATGATGGGCGTGGGATCGGTCGCCTCGCGCAGGCGGTCGGCCAGCCAGGCCGGCTCGGAGGCAAAGCCCGTATCGCGCAAGAAGGTATAAATGTTGGGCAGACCAGAGCCGGAACACAAGCGCTCATAACTGACATGATCCAGACGCTGCCCGAGATAGCGTAGAAGCTCCATCTCCAGGGGCGAGGTGGGAGCGAAGTCAGCGTGTCCACCCTCGCTGGGATAAGCATGGTAGCGAGCGCCATCCCACGTCAAATACGCTTCGCCCAGGCCGGTGCCAGGCGCCAGCACGGCGATATTCCCTCCCGTCGCCGGATCGCCACGGTGGAGGGTGTGCAAGTCGGCTGGCTCCAGGTGCGGCACGGCATAGGCGATGGCTTGCAGATCGTTGATGAGCGCGACTTTGTTGATCCCCAGCGCTTCCTGCAAGCGTGCCTGGCTGATGACCCACGGCAGATTGGTGATGCGCGATTGGCCTTTCACCACCGGCCCGGCCACACCAAAACAGGCGCGGTCGATATTCACGTCGAGGTCGCGGCGGAATTCCTGGATGATTTTTTCCAGGCTGCTATACTTGCTGCTGCGATAGCTCTTCTCGATGATAACTTGTCTGGCCCCCGCCTCCTCGGTAAAAACCGCCAGAACGGTCTTGGTGCCGCCAATGTCGCCCGCGAATAGCATCGAATCCTCCTTACTGCGAAATGTTACGAAACGGTGATCGCTATCCTTGAGGATAGGCCGATAGCGGGCTTTTGGCAAGAAATGATATGATTCAGACGCGTACGCGCGCGCTCACAGAGGATTTCGTGCCTGAACTCACCCCGCCCACCCCTTTCCCCAACGCCTGGCTGGACGATTTGGCCGCCCTCGATGCCGCCTGGCAGGGCGGAGACGCCATCGCTGCATCTGAAGCCCGCGCAGTGTTGGCTGATTGGCGCCAGCGCCTGGGTCGCCCCGAACGGCCAGAGGAGGAGATGCTGGATATTGTCACCACCGTGGGCGCGCCGCTGGGTTGGACAGCCCCGCGCTGGTTCTGCCATCTGACGGGGCTGCGGCATCGGGTGATCCACCTTTTGTTGACCTCGCCGCAAGGGTTGCTGATCTTGCAGATGCGAGCGCACGATAAGGAGGAGTGGCCTTCGTTGTTCGACACAACCGTGGGCGGGCACGTGAAGGCCGGGCGCGATTGGCGCCAGGGCGCGTTGGAGGAAATCGAAGAGGAGATGGGTTTGCCTGCCGCCGAGGCCGGGCGCTGGTTGGTGGAGGGGCGTTTGCACGCGGTGGGGCCGACCTACGAGCGCTACGCTGTCAGCCACGACCTCCCACCCTTGCGCAATCGTCAGGTCAACCAGATTTTCGGCGGAGCCTTGACAGAGTGGGGGCTGGCGCACCTGCATTTTCGGGATGGCGAAGTGGCTGGCGCCTATCTCTGCCATCCCCAGGAGGCGAGGCGGATGGTGGAGACGGACTTCTTGATTGCGCCGGGGTTGAGGCACGCGTTTTGGCGCTGGCGGGAGTGGCAGGAGGAGCAGAGATCGGGGATTGGAGATTGGAAATTGGGTTGAAGCGCGCGTTCTGATTGTTTATTCGCAACCCTGCGGCATCTTCCAATGCCCCGTCGCTGCGGCTTCGCGGTTGGGCGGTTGGCAACTGCGCCAGGGGCCGCCGCTAAAGAGCTTGCCGCGCGTCCCCAGTTCGCAGTCATCGTTCACGAGCTGCATGTGCAAGGCGTTGGTCTCGATCTGCCAGGTGAAGACGCCGACGGCCAAATGGCATTGCGGGTCGTTGAAAAAGGTGACGCGGTCGCCGGCGACAGTGTAGGAGCCTAGCGTGCGCCAGCCGGTGTTGGGATGAAACGCCCGAAAGATGCCTTCGTGCAAGTCCAATTTCCAGACGCCCGCCAGCGGGGGATAGGGTGGACAACGGCGGCAGGGGACGCGGCTGGGGGCGTGAATGGTGTCTAAGTAGACATAATCACCATCGATGGACGTTCTGGCGCGCGGCGGCAGCGGCGTGGTGAAGGGGTAGGGCGTCCAGAGATGGATTTGCTTCCAGCGATCCATGGTGGGCGTCGGGGTGACAGTCTTGGCAGGGGTGCTCGAGGGGCGAGAGAAAGCGGCGCGGGGGATCAGGAAGAGAATGATGAGGCTGGCTAGGGCGAGACTGATGCTGCCGAGCTGGCGGATAAGGACTTTGCGAAGGCGATCATTTGTAGACATAACTGTATCTCTATCGGGCAAGGATGCAGATCATTGGGCGCTATTTGCCGCCGGCAGCCGCAGCACGAACATTGCGCCGTGGCGCCCATCGCTGGCCACGCTGACCGTGCCGCCGAAGCGGGCGATCAGGGTGCGCACCCACCAAAGTCCAAAGCCGAGCTTGCCGGAGGTGCGTTGTGCGCCCGAATAATTGAACTCAAAGATTTTTTCGTGCAATTCCGGCGCGATGCCAGGGCCAGTGTCGCTGACGCTGATCTCCACCCAGCCATTCTGCGTCCGACCGTGGATGTGGATGGCTCCCTCTGACGACAACCCCGCCCCCTCCAGGGCCGTGATCGCGTTCTCGATCAGATTCACGAAGACGAGCGAGAGTCGCTGCTGGCCGGCGATGACGGTCGGCAAGTCGTCGAGGCCGTTGGTTTCGACTTTGATGCCTGGGGGTAGAGTTGTGCTGCTAAGCGCCTGTGTCACCGCGCTGGCGATATCCACCGCGGCCGGCCGGATGGGGCGCAGGTAGAACAACGTGTCGCTCAAAGCTTCCATCGCTTCGGCAGCGCTCTGCTCGATGGCGGCCAGGTTCGCGGCCAGATAGGGATCGGCGGACAAGCTGGTCTGGCATTTGTCCTGGATGCCTTCGACGCGTACAGGGATGACGCCGATCTTATTGTTCAGACGATGCAGGAGATTAGCGGCGATATCGCCCACAGCAGCAAAGGTCTCGACGGCGGCGCGCTGTTCACGCTCGCGGCGCAGGGCCTCCTGGTGAGCGGCATTGCGTACGGTCAGGGCAGCATGGTGGGCCAGAAAGGCGAGGACTTTCTTGTCCCAATCGGAGGCGGCGAATTGGCTGGCGCCCACTTCGGTGTTGTAGACGCTGAGCGCGCCGAGCGCCTCGCTCTCGTCTCCGGCCAAAAGCGGCGCCACCACAGCTTGTGTCCACCCTTGCTGTTGCGCCAGGTCTCGCCATTGGAAGCGCGGATCATGGCGGACGTCCTCCGAGACGACGATCGCGCGCTGGAGGACAGCCTGGCCGGTCAGACTGCCATGCAGCGAGACGCGTTCGCCATGGACATGCCCGGCATTGGCGCTCTGCAACACCAATTCCCCCTCCTCCAACGTCCACAACGCGCTGACAGGAACGCCCAGCAACTCGCACGCCAGTTCGACCAGCCGGTCGAAGACCTGTTGGGCTGGCTGGTCGAGCAAGCGCTCGGCGATCTCTTGCAGCGCGTCCAACAACCGCACTTCCTGGATGGCAATGACCGCCTGCGTGGCCAGAGATTGCAGCAGCAGGCTGTCATCTTCGCTGAAGGCGCTGACGCGGGGGCTTTCCAGATTGATCACGCCCTCCAGCCGCCCGCTGGAACCGATCAGCGGCACTGCCAGCTCCGAACGCATTTCGAGGTCGCGGTCGAGCGGGTAGTAGATGCGCGCCCAGGGATCGCTGCGCACATCGGCAATGCAGAGCGGCTGGCAGTGTTTGGCCACCCAGCCGGTGATGCTGGTGGCGTTGATGGGCAGGGCTTCCACCGCTGGCCGGCCCAGGTCGTCGCCGGCGATGGCGCGGGTGATCAGCAAGGCGCCGGTTCTATCGACCAGGCGAAAGATGCCATAACGCGCTCCGGTCACTTCCAGCGCCATCTGCAGAATAGCTTCGAGCGTCTCTTCCAGCCTTTGGCGAGAGGAGATGAGCAAGTCGGCGCGACGCAAACGCGCCAATTCCTCCTCTTTGCGCTCCAAATTTCGTTGCACGCGGTCGAGCTGTTGGGCGCGATGCAAGGCCATGGCCGCCAGGTTGACGAAGTTGTCCAGAAGCAACAACTCGAGGGGGGTGAATGGGCGGTTTTCGTGTAGATAAAGGTAGAGGGCGCCCACGGGCTGGTTGGTGACGATGAGTGGCCAGCAGGCTCCGACTCTGGCGCCGGCAGCAACCATGACTCGATGCAGGGCCAATTCCGGCGTTTCGTCGGAAAGCACGCGGCGGCGCTGCTGGAGCGCTCTTTCGCCCAGCCCGCCCGGCCGCGGCGAATCACCGGCGCTCGGCGTCGAAGCTCGGCCCGCGGCCACGCGCGAGGCGGGATCGAAGCGCCCACTCGTCGGATCATAGCTGTAGATGACCGCCGTGACAGCGATAGCATCCTGGCTTATCTTGGCCAGCGGCCCGCCAACGATCAACTCAACGGCGCCGAGGGCGATCTGGCGCAAAACAGCAGCCACACTGCCCCGGCCATCTGAGCTAACACAATTGACCTCGGCCGCGATGCGGTTGAGATTGGCAAGCGCGGCAAAGGCTGCGGACTGAGGCGGGGGCGTGCGGCGGGAATGGGCCATGAGTCAGAGAGAGGCGGGGACTTGCAAAAAGGCGTTGGCCTGGCATACAGTGAATGTGCTTTGCACTCACGCTTCGGATTATACTGTCCTTCGCATCGACTGAACAGTCCCTTGTCCATGACCCATTTGGGTGCTTGTTTGGCAACTCGTTCTGGTAAATTCTGTGTCTTCGCAGCCTCTCCTTTTTTCTGACCTGTCCGAAAACGAAGCGTTGGCCCGGTTGTCCTCCATCGCCTTCGCCGATGCCAGCGCGGCCCGGCGCCACCTGCTGCATCTGGCTGACGCTCTGCCCCCTGCCGCCCGTGACTCCCTGGCTGCTTGCCTGCCCCACCTTCTCACTGCGCTTGCCGATGTAGCGCAACCCGATCAGGTGCTCGTCAGCTTCGAGCGCCTGACTTTGCCCGCCTCTTGGGGGGCCGAGACTGCCACACAGGAGCGGATCGAAACCTACCAGACGGAGCTATTCGCTTACCTGGCCGCTCATCCACGCGCCATCGACATGCTGGCGACGCTCTTTGCCGGCAGCCAATTTCTGACCGATATCCTCCTGCGCCAGCCCGACGCCGCCCTCCGCCTCCTGGAAGGCCATGGCGATGGCGCGCTCAGCCGTCGCAAGATGGCCGAGCAATTTCACGCCGAAGCGCGGGCGACGGCTTTTAGTGATGAAGGCCCGCTCCCCGATGCGCTCGACGCCCTACGCCGTTATCAGCATTGGGAGTTGCTGCGGATCGGCGCCTGCGATTTCTTCGGCCTGATGGATCTGTCGGGCGTCACCGCCCAACTCTCGCGGCTGGCGGATGGCATGGTGCGCGCCTGCCTGGATTTGGCGGCAGAGCAATCCGGCTGCGCCGCCGATGGCTTCGTCGTGTTGGCCATGGGCAAATTGGGGGGCGCCGAGGTCAACTATAGTTCCGACATCGACCTGATCTTTGTCGCCCGCAACGACGCCTTGACCTACATCCGCCTGAGCCAACGTTTGATCGACGCCCTCTCGCGTAACACGACCGGGGGTTTTTTGTATCGCGTGGACATGCGCCTGCGCCCGTGGGGTCGCGATGGCGCCCTGGTCACGACGGTGGACAGCCATCTCGACTATTTGCGCAAACACGCCCGTCTGTGGGAAAAGCAGGCGCTGCTCAAGGCCCGCCCCATTGCTGGCGATCTCGATGTTGGCGCCGATTTCTTGGAGCAGGCGCAGCCCTTCATCTTCGCCCTCGATGCCGAGACCGTGCGCACGGATGTGCACGCCATGAAACAACGCACCGAGGCTTATCTGCGCCAACATGGCCGCGACTGGGGCGAAGTAAAACTGGGCGAAGGCTCGATCCGCGACGCCGAATTCACCGTACAATATCTACAGCTGGCCTACGGCGGCCGAGACCCGCAATTGCGCAGCGGCCGCACCCTGGATGCACTCTCGCGCCTGTTCGGGGCCGGGCTACTCTCGGCCGATGACCACCGCACGCTGGGCGCGGGCTACATCTTCCTGCGCGCGGTCGAGCACCACCTGCAACTCAGACACTACCGACAGACCTCGACCTTGCCCGTCGACCCGGCCGAGATGGAAGCGCTCGCCCGCCGCCTCGGCTTCACCGGCGTCGATGCCAGGGATCAGTTCATCGCCCGCTATCAACAACATCGCGACGCCGTCCGCCGCGTCTACAACCATTTTTTGGGGAGCGACTCGATGGAGAGCAGCGCCAGTCAACCCGTCCCTGCCGTCAGCGTCGCCGGTGGCCCCGCCGGAGACCCCGCCCCCGGCCTCGAACGCCACCTCGAACGCCTGGACCCTTCTTATACCTCTGTTTTTACCGAGGAAGAAATTCGTCGCCACGCCGAACTGGCCGCCCAGTTGAACGACACCACTCTGGTGCAGGTCGAGGCCGCGTTGGTGGCAGGCGACCAATGGCGCGTGACGATTGTCGGCTACGATTACCTGGGCGAATTGTCGCTCATCTGCGGCCTGCTTTTCATCCACGGCCTCGACATCGTCGATGGCCACATCTTCACCTACGAACCGCAGATGCAAACCCCACTCGCGACCAGCCCATCAGTCGGTCGCCACCGGCGCCCCTTTGTGGCCTCGACCTCCGACACACGGCAGAAAATCGTGGATGTGTTCACAGTGCAGCCGGTCGCGGGCCGCCTGCCGGACGATCTATGGTCGCATTATGCCGAGGAACTGCACGAACTGGTGCGCAAGCTCCATTTCCGGCGTCGCGACGAAGTGCAGGGCGTGTTGGCCCAGCGCGTGGCCGCGGTGCTGCAGGAGCGCGAAGGCGTTGCCCCCAAAGTCTATCCTGTCGATATCCTCATCGACAACGAAAGCTCGCCTCGCTACTCCATCCTGGAAATCTCCGCCCCCGACACCACCGGCTTCCTTTTCGAGTTGACGAACGCTCTGGCCCTCAATGGCATCTACATCGCCCGCGTCGAGGTGAATTCGGTGGGCAAGCGGGTGCAGGACACGCTCTATGTCACGGCCACGAACGGCCAGAAGATCACAGCCCCCGAGCGCCAGCGCGAGCTGCGCGCCGCCATCGCCCTGGTCAAGCACTTCACCCACCTGCTTCCACACTCGCCCAACCCCGAGCTGGCCCTGCTGAACTTCCGTGAATTTTTGGGCCAGCTCTTCCAACGCCCCAACTGGCCAGACGAACTGGCCTCGGTCGAACGGCCAGAGGTGCTGGACGCGCTGGCGCGTTTGCTGGGTGTGAGCGACTTCTTGTGGAACGATTTTCTGCGCATGCAATATGCCAACCTCTTCCCGGTCGTCAGCAATGTGAGCGGGTTGGAACAACCGCAATCGAAAGCGGAACTGGAAGCGAAATTGCAGGCAGAACTGGCCCTGGCGCCGGAGGCAGAAACGCGTTGGCAGGTCCTCAACGCCTTCAAAGACCGGGAAATGTTCCGCATCGACATGCGCCACATCTTGGGGCGCACCACCAAATTCGGTCAATTCTCCCGCGAACTCACGGCCCTGGCCGAAGTCGTGGTCGACGCCGCCTACCACTTGTGTGAGATCGGACTTGTGGCGCAATACGGCCTGCCGCGCCTGGAAGATGGCGCCCCTTGCCCCGTGACCGTTTTGGCCCTCGGCAAAGCTGGTGGCGCCGAACTTGGCTTCGCCTCCGACATCGAATTGATGTTCGTCTATGCCGGCAACGGCCACACCACCGGCGCTCAGAGCATCACGACCGCCGAGTTCTACGAAAAATTGGTGCAAGAGTTCGTGCGCTCCATCCGCGCCCGCCACGAGGGCGTCTTCGAGATCGATTTGCAACTACGACCTTACGGCAAAGCTGGCAGCATGGCCGTCTCGCTCGAAGCCTTCCGTCGCTACTTTGCGCCTGGCGGCGCCGCCTGGTCCTACGAGCGCCAGGCATTGGTCAAGCTCCGCCCCATCGCCGGCGACCCCGACCTGGGCCAACAACTGATGGCATTACGCGACGCCTTCATCTACACCGGCGAAGTCTTCGATGTGGCGGCGATGCGGGCGATGCGCGAACGCCAATGGCGACATCTGGTGACGGCGGGCACGATCAATGCTAAATTCAGCTCTGGCTGCCTGGTGGATATCGAATATCTGGTGCAGGGCCTTCAGATCACCTACGGCCAGGATCATCCCCAACTGCGCTTGCCCAACACGCGCGAGACGATGACGGCTCTGCGCGATGCGGGCCTCCTTTCACACAAAGACTTCGCACGCTTACGCGCGGCTCATAAATTTTTCCGCGACCTCATCAACGCCCTGCGCATCGTGCGCGGCCACGCCAAAGACCTCACAGTTCCGGTGGACGGCGCCGAAGAATTCGCCTTCCTGGCCCGCCGCCTCGGCTACACCGATGACCCCTCGCGCTTGCGGCAAGACATCACCCAACATACCGTCATCGTGCAAGAATTGAGCGCGCGGCTGTTGGATGGCTTATTGCCAGAGGCAAGTGCGCCACGAAACTGAAAACTGGTATTTCCCTCACCATCTAATATGATCCATTTGGGTCATAGCAGGCGCTTGCCGTTCCTTCTATACTGGCGCTGTCATCCCAAACGCAATCCTCCGGCCACCCGGTCGGTAAATCCCTTCCCTTCATCGACACAAGGAGATCACAACCATGCCCAAGACACCCGCCGACGTCGTGAAAATGGCGAAAGACGTCAAAATGGTGGACTATCGTTTCGTCGACCTGCCCGGCACCTGGCAACATTTCACCGTGCCCGCCCGCCATTTGAAGGAAGAGACTTTCCAGGAAGGCGTTGGTTTCGATGGCTCATCCATCCGGGGCTTTCAGGAGATCCACGAATCGGACATGCTTCTGCTCCCCGACCCGGACTCCGCCTTCATCGATCCCATCTACGAAACCCCTACCCTGGTGCTGATCTGCAACGTTCACGATCCCGTCACCCTCCAGCCCTACACGCGCGACCCCCGCTACATCACGCGCAAGGCCGAAGCCTACCTCAAGCAAACGGGCTTGGCCGACACCAGCTATTGGGGCCCCGAGGCTGAGTTCTTCATCTTCAATGATGTGCGTTACGGCATCGACTCCAATTCTGCTCATTATCGCATCGATAGCAGCGAAGCCTGGTGGAATAGCTCCGCCGATCTGAAGCCCAACCTGGGCGGGCAGCTTTTGCCCAAGCGCGGCTACTTCCCCGTGCCGCCGGGTGATCAGTTCCAAGACATTCGCAGCAAAATGGTGATGACGCTGGAGGCTGCTGGCGTCGAGATCGAATTGCACCACCACGAGGTTGCTGGCGCCGGGCAAGGCGAGATTGGTATGCGCTTCGACACCATGGTTGGCATGGCCGACAAGGTGATGAAGTACAAATACGTGATCAAGAACGTGGCCCGCCAGAACGGCCTCACCGTCACCTTCATGCCCAAGCCCCTTTTCGGCGACAACGGCAGCGGTATGCACGTGCATCAGAGTCTGTGGAAGGGTGGCACCAACGTTTTCTTCGATGCTTCCGGCTATGCTGGTTTGTCCGACACCGCCAAATACTACATTGGCGGTTTGCTCAAGCACGCTCCCGCCCTCTTGGCCCTGGCCGCGCCCACGACGAATTCCTACCGTCGTTTGGTGCCTGGCTACGAGGCCCCGGTGAACCTGGCCTACTCGCAGCGCAATCGCTCGGCTATCTGCCGCATCCCGGTCTATTCCAAAAGCCCCAAAGCCAAGCGCATCGAGTTCCGCGCCCCGGATCCTTCCAGTAATCCCTACCTCTGCTTCCCTGCCCTGCTGATGGCCGGCCTCGACGGCATCCAGAATCGCATCGACCCCGGCGAACCCATGGACAAGGACCTCTACGAGCTGCCGCCCGATGAGCTGCGCTTGATCAAGCAAGTGCCTGGCTCGCTGAACGAGGTACTGGACGCTCTCGAAGCTGATCACGAATTCCTGCTGCGCGGCGATGTGTTCACACCCGACCTGATTCACGCCTACATCAATTACAAGCGACAGGTTGAGGTCGATCCCGTGCGTATGCGTCCGCATCCCTACGAGTTCATGTTGTACTACGATATTTGATCGTTCATCACGCTATTGACACAACGGGCGCCTGCAAGTTGCACGGCGCCCGTTGTGTTTCTCGATGGGGCGTAACACCAACTCCGGGGTTGCGCACTGCAATGGCGTCCCGGGTTACTCTAGATCTGCCGAGGTCGAACCCCGACACGCGGCATCGCGCTTGCGGAGAAGCGTGCCGCGCACCGCACGCAACAAACCCCGTTGGATGGTGCTTGCATGCGATGATTGGTTCATATCGTGAACTCGATACTGCACCAGAACCTCCGGCACGATAGCTACTCCCACACCGGCGTCCATGGCGCGTACAAACCAGTCCAGGTCGTAGCCCACCCGCAAGGCCGGATCAAAGACTCCGATAGCGCTCCACGTTTCCCGCCGCAGGAGCAGGCAACTCGGCAAGTAGCCAGGTTGCGGATTCGCCATCAGCTCGGGCCTGAGCCAAGCTGGTTTGTTCATGCCCGGCTCGAGCATGACCTCGAACAGCGTGATCGAGTATCCCGCCTCGGGTTGCCGGCGCAGCAGATCCATCTGCCGGGCCAATTTCTGCGGCAGCCAACAATCATCTTGATCAAGAAACGCGATCAGACGACCTGACGCCAAGTCGACGCCCTGGTTGCGCGCTGCAGCAGGGCCTTGATTCACCTGATAGACGTAGCGTATCGGGATCATGGTGTTGACGCCGATCTGCCGGACGATATCCGCAGAGCTATCCGATGAACCATCATCCACTACGATGATCTCATGGGGCGCATAGGTCTGGCGAAACACGCTGCTCACCGCATCAACCAGGTAGCGCATACCGTTGTAGACCGGTATCACGACGCTAATTGTATCCGTAGGTTGCGTCATAGCAGTCTTCTCGTCACCGGACGAGTGGGCGCCCTGTAAGCACTGCCCACAAAGGATCACTGTTCGGCGCGTAGTCCTTGCTGGCCTTTCTCAACATCCGCAAGAGCGAAGACTGTAGCACAGCCGGGTCGTTTGTTATGTTCCCGGCATGGCGGCGATGATAAAGCACGATATCTTCATGGGTATGAATGACAAGACCCGCCGCAATTGCGCGACGAAACCAGTCAGTATCATCGTGAACGCGCAACCCACTGTCAAACACGCCCACGGCGGTGAATGCCGCGCGGCGATATATGCCGCACTGCATACCCAGAAACCACCGTGGCGCCGTCGCGTCATCCGCACCTACGGACTTCAGCGACACGCCATCGGCGAAGAAGCGCGTACGCCCCAGAACCATTGCGGCGTCAGGCCGCTGGTCAAGTAGCTGAACCTGCATAGGAAGCCGATCGATGGCCCAGACATCATCCGCATCCTGA
Organism: Chloroflexota bacterium; assembly: GCA_041918515.1. Classification (GTDB taxonomy): domain Bacteria; phylum Chloroflexota; class Anaerolineae; order J102; family J102; genus SSF26. Next base: position 87,797 of record JAYRVO010000156.1, read on the forward strand.
AAGGCGATCAGCTCGCCCTGGGCGAGGTGCAGACCATGGTTGCGCGCAGCAGCCGGCCCCTGATTCTCCTGGTAGGCATAGCGGATGGGCACGGGTGCTTTTGCAGAAAACTCGGCGATGATCAGCGCTGTGCGATCGGTCGAGCCATCATCCACGGCGATAATCTCATCCGGTAGCAGAGTTTGATCGAGTACGCTCTGGATCGCTTCAGCCAGGAATTGCTCACCGTTATAAACCGGGAGGATGACCGAAATTCGTTCGGGAGAAGCCATATCACTCATCAAAGCCTTCCCAATAGTTCTTGGATCGCATTCGTGATGCGTACCAATGTCGGCGCGGAGCAGACCAGATAATCCGTGGGTGGCATGGTCAAAGCGGCGGATCGTTCCGAGAAAGATGATGCAGTCTACCACCATTCATTCGTTTCGGTTCAATGCAGGCGGTCGAAGGGAGAACCGTACCCGACGCAGGCAACGGCGTTCGTCATTGAAAGATTGCGGCGTCGTTTTAGGGTTGTGTAATCTTTCGGGATCGGAATCTCATGGATCCTTCAAGTGGTGTGAGGCTGTGAAGCAGCAATCGCGTCCACAAATTTGGAATTGCTGGTTGTGAGGTAGACAACTTTACAAAGCATTGAGCAAGTTGTAGAATGATGCGGATTCTTTGTATGCCTTCTCACTGCCGTTATCCAGGCAGCCTGCCTCAAGGAATGGAGGTGATGTATTGATTCAATACCAAGATAGCAGAGCTATCAAATCGTTCGTGGTGTTCGTCTCGTTGCTCTTGCCTATCTGAGTCGGGCTTGCGCCCGGTATTGCAGGAATGTGCAAGCTTCGGGATGGGATAAAACAAAAAAAACTGTTTTTCAATATTCCACAGGAGAGTTTACGACCATGAAAACATTTTCCATTGTAGGACTGTTTGTCGTGCTGGCAATGGTGCTGGCCTCTTGTGCACCGGTTGCCCCCGCCCCCGCTGCCCCCACCCAAGCGCCCGCGCCGGCTGAGCCGACCAAGGCGCCTGAGCCGGCTGCTGGTCATCCGGCCCTGAAGGACAACAAGATCACGATAGCGTGGATACCGAAGGCGCTGAACAATCCGGTATTCGAGATTGGGAAGGTAGGGGCGGAGAAGAAGGCGGAGGAGTTGACGAAGGCGGGGCCGATTCCGGTGGAGATTGTGTACACGGCGTCGGTGAAATCGGACATGGCGGAGCAGGCGGCGGTGATGGAGGATGCCATTGCCAAGGGGGTGGATGCGATAGGGGTTTCGTGCAACGACCCGACGGGCTGTGAGGATCCGATCAAGAAGGCATTGGACGCAGGCATCGAGGTGATGGCGTGGGACTCCGATTCGCCGAAGTCGGGGCGGTTCACCTATTTGGGGGTGGACAACTATGAAGGGGGTAAGGCGGCGGCGGAGTTGCTGGTGAAG
>JAYRVO010000157.1:0-27785 GCA_041918515.1 Chloroflexota bacterium
ACTCCCACCCCCACCATCACCCCCACACCCACAGCCACCCCTGACCTGACCCACCGTTTCCGCGGCTATGCCTATCGCGGGCCTAACGGCAACACCAGTCAGCCCCAGGCAGGCGTCACCTTCAAACTTTACATCCGCGCCGCTTCGGAAAACCCACCTGGCAGCCTCGTAGGTCTGAGCATCAGCGACTCAGGCGGCTATTGGTACGTGCAATACCCCTTGGCCGCCGATTACTACCGCCTCGTCATCGAGCCGCCAGCCGGCATGATCATCACCGGCATCCAGAATGAAGATGGCGCCGTCGTTGGCAATGGCATCGTCGAATGGTTCCAGCCGCCGCCCGCCTTCCACAACCTCAACGTCTTTGTCGATGCCGCCGCCGCCTCCTCCCCCGATGCAGGCAACCTCTTTGCTTTCGAGAGCACGGCCGGCGCCGATACTTACTTACTCTCTTCCAACCCCACCGCCAACTTGGGCCATGCACCAGAACTGCTTGCCAGCGTTAGCCCGGCAACAGAACCTTCGCAAATATTGCTCGGCAACTTCCCCCTCGCCGATATCCCTCCCACCGCCCACATCCAGAAAGCCACATTGGCCTTGCACGTTCGCTCGACGCAAGGCCTGACCGGGCCGGATGCTCGCCCTCTCACCCTGCGCGCCCACCGCATCCTGGCGCCCTGGACAGAAGAAGCCATCCCCAATGGCGACGGCGCGCAAATCCTGGGCGAGAGCATCAGCGCTGAAACCCTCGGCGCCGATCTCATGCCGGGCGCCTGGGTGACGCTCGACGTCACCGATCTCATCCAGGGTTGGGTGGGCGGGCGCTGGCAAGCGGATGGGATCGGTCTGACCGCCGAAGCGACCGCCGAAGCCAATGCTACACCCGGCGCCGCTGCACAAATCAGCTTCGATGCTGCGAACGGCGGCGAAGCCTCATCTGTTCTCGGCCCCCGCTTATTCATCATCTACGAAGTCCCGCTGACCACCTCACGCGCGGCGCGGCCCCTTCCCCTTTTATCCCAACATTACCTCCCCATGTTCCTACCCTTTGCCAGCGCCCGCCTGACCCACGATGCCATATGAGCGAACTCGACGCCATTCGTCCTCCGGATATACGCCTCACCAGCCTGACAGCATGCGCCGGCTGAGCGAGTAAACTGGCCGCTGAGGCCCTGGCGCAGGTCTTGCGCCCCCTCCGCCAAACCTATAGTAATTTTCACGACGACAACCTGCTAGTCGGGCTGGAGGTTGCGGACGACGCTGCCGTCTATCGACTGAGCGAAGACAGCGCCCTGGTCGTCACCCTCGACTTTTTCACTCCCATCGTCGATGACCCCTACGCCTACGGCGCCATCGCCGCCGCCAACAGCCTCAGCGATCTCTACGCCATGGGCGCGCGGCCCTTCCTGGCCCTCAACATCGCCGCCGTCCCCAAGACGCTGCCGACGGAAGTGGCAAGCGAAATCCTGCGTGGGGGCGCAGAAAAAGCACTCGAGGCCGGCATCATCATCGCCGGCGGGCACACCGTGCAGGACGCCGAGCCAAAATTCGGCCTCGTTGCCCTCGGTCTTGTCCACCCCCAGCAGGTGACCCGCAAAAGCGGCTCTCGCCCTGGCGACCGCCTCCTACTCAGCAAACCCTTGGGCGCCGGCGTCATCGCCACCGGCCTCAAGCGTGACTTGGCCACCGAAGCAGAAGTTGCAACAGCGACGCGAAGCATGATGCAGCTCAACGCCGCCGCCGCCCGCATCGCCCACGACCATGACGCCCACGCCGTCACCGACATCACCGGCTTCTCTTTGTTAGGCCACGGCTGGGAAATGGCCGCGCAAAGCGGCGTCGGCTTCCGCTTGCACTACGCTCGCCTCCCCTGGCTACCGGGGGCTGAGCGCCTGGGCCAGGAATGGGTCTACCCTGGCGGCGCCCATGACAACCGCGCCTTCTTTGGCCCCCACACCCGTTTCGATCCCGCCTTATCAGAATGGCAACAAGTGCTTTGCTTCAGCCCAGAAACGTCAGGCGGCCTCCTCATGGCTCTCTCGCCTCATCAGGTCGATCCTGCCCGACGCACTGCCGTCGACCTGGGCTTATCCCTCTGGGATATTGGCGAAGTGACAAGTAGCCCCCCCCTTATCGAAGTGATTTCTGCAAACGATTGACATTGCCGTCGCCGATATAGCCGATGTCTCCCAATTCGACCTCGCCTTCGCTGGAAGATTTTCGAGCACGCCATGAGCGAGGCTTGCGCGCGCCAGCGCCTCTCGCCAGAACGCAGACAAAGCGCAGAACCGTAACATGGGCGCTCTTGGCGATCATGCTCCTTCTCATCAGTCGCCCCTTTGGGTCAAGATGGGTTTCTGCCATAGCGCCGGGTGTAGAACAAGGAACCTGTCCTCCAGAGGCCAGCACACCCTCTTTCACCCAGGCCTACGGATTCATCAATCCAGGTGCAGCTGTGGGCGCGGCCATCACAGCCATCAACCCGCGCGGCAACATCGCCGGCTGCTTCATCGTCACGACAGCCAACCAATACGGCCTCATGCGCATCTACGGCGAAGACAGCGCCGGCGGCATCCCCGGCATGCGCAATGGCGAAACCGTACTCTTCCGCATCGACGGTGTCAACGTCACCAGCTCCCCTGCTTTGACTTGGCGCGACGACAAAGCCTCGCACCAGATCAATCTTACCATCTCCGCCCTAACCTCCACCCCCACGCGTACACCTTCAGCCGCCTCCACCAAGACGCCGACGCCAAGCCCCACGCCGATAACCACTCGCACTTCTACTCCCACCTCCCAACCAGGCCACCGTTTTCGCGGCTACACCTATCGCGGCCCCAAAGGCGACGCCACCCGCCCGCTCGCTGGCGTCACCCTCAAACTTTATGTACGCTCTGCTTCTCAACAACCGCCCGGCATCCTTGCCGACACCCGCACCAGCGACGCCGCCGGATTCTGGAACATCCTCATCCCTGCACCCTACGACTACTACCGCCTCCTCATCGAACCTCCTCCCGGCCTATTGATCACGGGCATCCAAAATGAGGATGGCGTCATCATCAACAATGACACCATCGAGTGGTTCAAACCTGCCCTCGGCGTCCACCTTGTCAATGTCTTCATTGATGCCGTAACTCCCACGCCTACATCTACTCTCTCACCTTCCCACACACCCACACTCACACCCACGCCTTCCCTTACACCCACACCTACGCCCACACCCTTACCTACAGAAACGCCCACCGCCACACACACAGAAACGCCCACCATCACCGTCGCCCCAACGTCCACCGTCACACCCACCGCCATACCCATCCCCACCCTGCAACTCACCATTGGCCCTGTCGCAGACACCTACCTCGATGAATTTTTTCCTGAGGACAATTATGGCGATCGCGGAACGATCTTTCTCCGCTCCGATCACACAACCGCCCTCCTCTTGCGCTTCGATCTTCCTCTCCCTCCGGGGGCAATCATCACCGAAGCCACCCTGCACCTGTACACCCTGAGACAGAGCAGCGCCCGCCCTCTCACCACCCACTTCTATCGCCTGCTCCAGCCCTGGCTGGAGCAAACGGCAACGTCCTACCTCGCTCGCGCAGGGCAACCCTGGTCAGCGCCCTTGGCCAGTGGGCCTGCCGACCGCGAGCAAACCTCAGCTGCCAGCACGACTTTGTCCTCGGCAGGTTGGGTGACAGTGGATGTGACAAACCTGGCGCGAACCTGGCACAGCAACCCCGCTACAAACTATGGGCTCCTGATCGACAGCAGCAGCCCTGGCGCCGTCCAATACAGCATCACCGCCCGCGAATGGTCGCCAGACGACCAACAGCCACGCTTGATCATACACTACTACGGAGCAACACCCACGCCCACATCAGAGCCACCCACCCCCACCTCCACTTCCAGCCCCACATCCACTTCCACCCCCACCCCCACACCCACTTCCACCCCCACCCCAACCTCGACCGCAACCCCCACGTCCATCCCAAGCCCAACCCCCTCCCTCACCCCAACACCCCCATCAGTATTATCCTTTTGGCTCCCCCTCTACTTCACCCTCTACCGCTACCCCACCGCCACGCCAACCTTTACACCCACACCGACGCCTACCATTAGCCCAACCCCCACTGCCACCCTGACAGCCATTTTCACTTCCACCCCCACGCGAACGCCCAGCCTCACTCCCACCCCCACCGCAACTGCCACAGCCACCCCCACAGCCTCCTTCACTCCCACCCCCACACCCAGCCACACCTTTACGCCGACCCCCACCCTGATCCCAACGTCGACCTCGACGCCGACCCACACACCTACACCCACACAGGCTACGGACACCCCCACACCCACCGGTACACCGACCATCACGGACACCCCCACCCCTACATCCACACCCACGCCCTCGGCCACCCCCACCCCTACACGCGCACCCGACATCGTCTTGATCGCCAGAATCGTCCAACCAGGCAACACCCCTGTCCCAGGATTCAACTATCTGCAAATTTGGGGGTCCGGCAACCCCAACACCCGTGGCAACTTCCTCATCAACCTCGCTGCCGATGGCGACGGCTTCTTCCGCTGGCAAACCCCATCTCGGGACGCCTTCGCCTACTACCATCTCTACCTGGAGCCGGTCGATAGCTGGCGACTCTACCAATTTATCTCCGCCAACTCTGGCCCCAGCGCTGTAGTAGTGAGCAATCGCTGGATTCGCATCGCCCCTAGCGGCGGCATCTACGATGGCAACACCTTCATCGTACGCTTCACCACTCCCACTCCCACCAACACACCATCTCCGACACCCACCTTCACCCCCACGCCGACATACACATCCACTCCCACCGATACGCCGTCTCCGACACCCACCTTCACAGCCACGCCGACATACACCCCTACCGATACACCCAATCCCACCGACACCCCTACGCCGACCTCTACACCGACCGACACCCCCACATTCACACCTATCCCCACCGTCGTAGTGGAATCATTGGCAGAATCCTCCGACCCCGCTCTCCTTCCCAATCGGCTTTATCTACCCCTGTTCCTCCGCCTGGATCGAACGTTCTCCGCAGCCCATCGCTCGGCCCACTGACCGACTATCGCAACATATAGTCCAGGTCATCGGCCAGCAATTCGGGCGACGTATTGGGCGGCCAAACGATGCGCACTCGTCCATCCGGGCCAACCAGATTCACCGAGGCGGTATGATCCACCAGATAGCCGCTCTTGCCGCCCACGTCGCGCTTGGCGAAATAGATGCCCAAAGGCATGGCAGCCTGCGTCACCTCCTCCACGCTGCCCGTGAGCCCGAGGAACGCGGGATTGAAGGCTTTGAGATAGATCCCCAGCTTTTCGGGCGTGTCGCGCTCTGGATCGACTGACACCATGATCACCTGCACGTCTTTGGCTTTGTCGCCAATGAGCGTGAGCGCCTGGTTGATCTGGGCCAGGGTGGTGGGGCAGACATCGGGGCAATAGGTATAACCGTAGTATAGCATCACCCATTTTCCACGCAGATCGCTCAGGCTGACACGTTCGCCTGTGGGCGCGGTGAGAGTGAAATCCACCGCGTCGGGCGATTGCAGCACCTGACCATGGAAGGTGTGCGGGCGCAAGCGAGGGAACAGGATGACGGCGGTCAGCAGCAATCCTACGATCACTCCTGCCAGGATGAGTAGGCGGGTGGATAGCTTGTTTTTCATAACGATCAAGAGGCGTAGCAAAGGAAAAGATGGGCGGCTTCATAGCCCAACTTCGCCACGCCTTTACTGTTACGGACTTCTTGCGCCAGCACGTCGAAATGTTTGAGGATGCGGCTGGCGTCGGGTGGATTGGTGGCGGGGCGGTAGATCGCGCGGATGATGCCCCAGCCATCGACCAGGATCATGCTGGGGCTGAACTTGAAGGAGCCATCAGGCTGGGCTTCGTAATAGACCTCGAAGCCGCTGCCGATGATGGCCTTGATCCGCCCGGCATCACCCGTGACGAAATGCCAACGGGCGGGGTCGGCGCCCAAACTCTGGGCATAGGCGTGCAAGGCGTCGGGTGTGTCCCGCGCCGGGTCGAAGGAAATGGTAACCAGGGTCACAGGGATGTTATCTGTCTTGGCCTCACCCAAGTGCTGGTACACCTCTCGCGCCACCTGGTCGGTCTCAGGACAACCTGCGGCCTGGCAATGGGTGTAGGTGAAATTGTAGAGCACGAATTGCCCGCGCAAATCTTCATTGCTGATTTGGCGACCATCCTGCGCAGTCAGCGCAAAGCCGGGAGCCAGGCGGATGCGTGGAAGCACCTTGATGGGCTGGAAGATAACGAAGGCCAGCAATCCTGCCAGCAACAGGATCAGGATGGCCAGGATGAGGCGATGCCATCCCCCCAGACGAAAGCTGCTGCTGGGAAAAAGAGAGTTTGGCCGGAAGGGTTCGGCAGTGCCTGGCGTTTGTGATGCACTCATAGATTGATAATACCAGTTTCTGCGTTCGGTTTACAAGCTGGCGCTGTGAAAAAACTCACGAACGAAGGATTTTTGCAACGCCAGGGTGTCGGCTAATGAGCCTTCCATTGGGGCCGTGACCTTGAAGAGCACTGTACCGCTGTTGGCGTCGCGCAAGCGGTCGGGATAGAGAAAGAAGTAGAGCACAACGTGTTCCCAGGGGTCTTTGTGCGCGTCCAAACGCAGGGCGTAGAGACTGCCCTCGTCTAGCTCGACCGGTTCGGAGGCCACGTCGGTTTGCCAGCCGTCGGCATCGTAGCAAATTTGGGGCGAGTGGAAGGATTTGGCCTGGCGGCTGGCGATGAGGCTGAGCCAGACGAACTTGCCGTCGGGACGGGTGTAGCGACGATAGACGTATTGCTCTGGCTCCAACAGGATCATGACCTCCAGATTGGTCTGTGGGATGTCAGCGCCCTGCCAATCGCCCACCTGCAGGGGCAGGGCGGAGAGGTCGCCGTTCAGACTGAAATTGTAAAGCGCCTGCACCTGGCGCTCGCGGTTGGTGCGTCGCCAGCGGTCGATGTCGGCGATGAAGGAGTGGCTATCCTGCCGGGCAGAGGGCCGCAGGTCGCCGCGGAGAAGCATATCGGGGCGCGCGTAGATGACGCCAACGCCGAGCAGCGCCAACACGAGCACGGCCAGGACTACAAGAGGTCGGCGCGAATATCTCGACATCTCAGCAAACCAGCAAAGAGGATGAGACAGGCGAAGGCGAAGAGAAAGAAAACGATGCCAGAATAGTCGTGGTAATAGGTGAACCCGGCATCGACGCCCCAGCGCGTCGCCACCCCCAGCAGGCTGGCGACGCGGAGGATGTTGCCAGCGATGGCGATGGGGATGGCGGAGAGAGCCAGCAAGAGCTTGTGGGGCCAACCTCCTTCGACGACGTAGGCGAAGACGGCCACCAGCGTCAACAAGGCCACAATCGAACGCAGGCCGGAGCATTGCGCGCCGACGACCAGAGTCGAGCCGTTGGCATTGGGCAGAGTGACGGCGGCGCCACTGATGAAAACATCTACGCCCAAAGCTTGTATCACGCCAGAAGCAAGGCGGCCGGTGAATTGGGCAATGGGCAGGCTGCTGGCCTCGACAAAGGGCAACGGCACCATGAAGACAAGAAAGGTGAGGGGGAAGGCCAGTCGTCGCAGCGTCGCCCCACCCCACAGATACCAGATAATCCCGATGAGAAGGAAGATCATACTCAGGGCCGCGACGAAGAACGCGCGTTGAAACAGGGCGATCAAATAGACGAGCAGCGCCGTCGCCAACAGAACCAGGCCCAAGATGTCGAGCCGTGCTTCGTCGCGCTCGGCGCCGTTCTGTTGCCCACCACGCGACAACAAACGCCAGGACAGGAAAGCTGAGACGAGCGGCACCAGGATGCCGTGCGAGTAATAATCATTGCTCCACCATTCGTTGATCAGCCAACGCAAGGTGGGCAAACAAACGAGCAAGCCAACGAAGATGATGCCCGTATAGACGATGAGATCACGGCGGCGTAGAGATGAGAGCATGGCGCCGAGCATTATAGCTGTTGGCGTTTGTCAACAGCAATTGGCATGCGAGTGTCTGCCCTGAAAATGGCACGCGGATACAGATGAGCGCGGATACGGCAATTGATTTATCATGCGCCGTGGCGCCAAGTCCGGCATGTCAAACTGCTCAAAAACGCCGCCTTGCCCTTATGCTTGCGCCTTCGGGACAGCCGTCCAGCCTTTGCGGATATAGATGAACCAATACACCAGGCCCACCATGACGGCGCCGCCGAGGATGTTGCCAATGGTCACGGGTAGGAGGTTGGCGAGGAAAAATTTGACCCAGGTCAGATTGGCGAAATCGGCCGGCGTCTTACCGATGGCCGTCCAGAACGAGTCGGGCGCGCCAGCCTTGACCAGCAAGCCGATGGGAATGAAGTACATGTTGGCGATGCTGTGCTCGAAGCCAGCCGCCACGAACGCCGTGATCGGGAAGATGATCGACAGGATTTTGTCGGTGGTGGTGCGGGCGCTGTAGCACAGCCACACGGCCAAACACACGAGGGCATTGCACATCACGCCCAAAGCCAAAGCCTGCACGAAGTCGAGGCTGCACTTGGCATTGGCAATGCTGAGGATATTCAGGCCGACGGCCCCGCCGCTGAAAGTGAATTGCTTCGTGAGAAACATGAAGATGGCGGTGGCGAAGGATCCGACGAAGTTGCCCAGATAAACGAGCACCCAGTTGCGGATGACGCGGCGGAAAGGCAGGCGGCCGTCGGCCCAGGCCATCACGATCAAATTGTTGCCGGTGAAAAGCTCAGCGCCGGCCACGACCACCAAAATCAGGCCCAGGCAGAAAGCCAGGCCACTGAGCAACCGAATCACACCATAGGGCATGGCGCCGGCCAACCCAGATGTGACGGTGGTGGCGAAGATGGCGCCCAGGGCGATGAAAGCGCCGGCCAACACCGCCAGGGCGAAGGTGTTGCGCGGGCCCAGCATCGCTTTCTTGACTCCTACCTCTTCGGCTTTGACAGCCATTTCGGGCGGGATGAAGGCATCGACGCTGAAGACGACGGGATTGGTGGACGCGGGGCCATTGTTGGGGGTTTTGGTTTCTTTTGAGGCGTTCATGGGAAGAATGGGAAGAATGAATGATAGATTGAGATGCCTGCCCAAGAAAGCAGACGAGACATTGAGCAGGTGCGTCGCGCTTTGAAGTGCGACGCACCCATTTCGTTACGACAAGGGTTCGCCGATTACGGCAAGGGTTCGCCGATGCGCTGCAGCCATTCCAGGTCGCAACGCAGGCAGCGTTTGCACTCCTCTTGCATGGTCATGCCATCGTATTCAAGCTCGATCTCGGCGAAGCCGTGGCGCTTGAGCCGTTCATCCGCCGAAAGCAGGCGATGCTCGGGCCGGCGCGCTTCGGTGTAATCGTCGAGATCGTAAAGCTGCGGGATGTCGTGGCGCTTGGGCTTGTAATACACGCCGCCCAGTTGGCCCGACTTCAGCCAATGATCGACGAGCAACGCCACCTGATTGCCGTGGGCCACGGCCTGCACCACGGTGGCGGGGCCGGTGACGGCGTCTCCGGCCGCGAACACGCCCGGAGCATCCAAATCCATGGCTTTGCCGACTTTGAAGCTGCCGCGCGGATGCGCCCCCAGCGCCTCATCGTCCACCCACGTCACCTGGCCAATGGCCGGGACCAGCAAATCGCACGGCATCTCGAACTCAGAGCCGGGGATAGGTTCGGGCCGGCGGCGGCCGCTGCTGTCGAATTCGCCCAGGCGCTGGCGCTGCAAACGCACGCCGGTCACATGGCGGTCGCCCAAAATCAGCACAGGGTTGAGCAGATAATGGAATTGCACGCCCTCATCTTCGGCGCCCTTGATTTCCTCGGGGATGGCCGGCATCTGCTCGCGGTCGCGGCGGTAAACAATATGCACTTCCGCCGCGCCCAGCCGCCAGGCCGAGCGGGCCGCATCCATGGCCGTGTCGCCGCCGCCCACCACCATCACGCGCTTGCCTGTCAAGTCGGGCAGCTTGCCCAGGGCGATGTCGCGCAGCATCTGCACGCCGTGGTACACGCCAGATAGGTTCTCGCCATGCACGCCCATGCTGCGGCTGCGATGCGCACCCAGCGCCAACACAATCGCCCGGTATCCGTCGGCTTTGAGACTCTTGATCGTGAAGTCGTTGCCCAGCTCCACGCCGCAGCGAATCTCCACGCCGGCGCGGCGGATGTGGTCGATCTCGGCGAACAGCGGCTCGCGCGGCAGGCGATAGGCCGGGATGCCGTAGGTCATCATGCCGCCGGGTTCGGGCATGCGCTCGAACACGGTCACGGCGTAGCCTTGTTGGGCCAGACGCAGCGCCGCCGTCAGGCCGCACGGCCCCGCGCCCACCACTGCTACTTTGACATGCTTGTCCGGCGCCAACTGCGGCGGCGTCCAGGTTTCGTTGTAGCACTCGTCGGCCATGAAACGCTTGACATGACGGATGGCAATGGATTCGTCCACCTGCCCGCGCCGGCAAACATTTTCGCAAAAGGCCGGACACACCCGGCCACAAATCGAAGCGAACGGATTGGACTCGCGATGCACAGCCAACGCTTCGCGGTAGCGGCCCTGCGCCACCAGCGACAAATAGGCCGGGACATCGACGCCGGCCGGGCAAGCGCTGACGCACGGGGCCCGCACCAGCTTTTGGCAGGCGGCCGCCGGGCAGCGGCCTTCGGTGATGTGCACCCAGAATTCCTCGCGGAAATGCCGCAAAGCCGACAAAACCGGCGAAGGCGCCAATTGGCCCAACGCGCACAGCGACCCCTTTTGCATACCCTCGGCCAGACGTTCGATGGCGTCGATATCTTCGGGTTGGCCTTTGCCGGCGGTGATGCGCTCCAGAATCTCGAGCATGCGCGTGCTGCCCACCCGGCACGGCGGACATTTGCCACAGCTTTCGTCGCACACGAATTGCATGAAATACTTGGCGAACTCGACCATGCACGTGCCTTCATCGGCCACGATCATGCCGCCTGAACCCATGACCGCCCCCGCCGCCCGCAGTGAATCGAAATCAACCGGCGTGTCGAGATATGATTCAGGCAGACACCCGCCCAGCGGCCCGCCCGTCTGCACCGCCTTGAAGCGCTTGCCGCCGGGCACGCCGCCGCCCACGTCGTAAATGATCTCGCGCAGGGTGATGCCCATCGGCACTTCGATCAGGCCAGTGCGCTCGACCTGCCCGGTGAGGGCAAAAATGGCCGTGCCAGGGCTGCCGGATGTGCCCAGGCCCTTGAACCAATCGGCGCCCAGGCGCAAAATGCGGGGCACATAGGCATAGGTCTTGACATTGTTGACATTGCTCGGCTGACCCCACAAACCTGATACAGCCGGATACGGTGGCCGGGGCCAGGGCTGGCCGCGCTCGCCTTGGATGGAGGCCATCAGCGCCGTTTCCTCGCCACACACAAACGCCCCCGCCCCTTCCTTGATCAGGATGTCGAAACTGAACCCCGACCCCAAAATATTCTCGCCCAGCAAACCCAACTCGCGCGCCTGCTCCAAAGCGATGTGCAAGCGGTGGATGGCCAGCGGGTATTCGGCCCGGCAATAAATATAGCCCTCGCCCGCCCCGATGGCATAGCCGGCGAAGATCATGCCTTCGATCAGCGAATGCGGGTCGCCCTCCAAAGTCGAGCGATCCATGAAGGCGCCGGGGTCCCCCTCGTCGGCATTGCAGATCACGTATTTGGGCCAGCGCGGGGTTTTGCGGGCCAGGCCCCACTTCACCCCTGCCGGAAAGCCGCCGCCCCCGCGCCCGCGCAGCCCCGACTTTGTGGTTTCTTCGATCACCTGCTCCGGCGTCAGCGCCGTCAGCGCTTTTTCCAGGGCGGCGTAGCCATCGAGCGCCAGATAATCATCGATCGATTCCGGGTCGATCAGGCCGCAATTGCTGAGCACGATGCGCAGTTGCTTGGCCTGGAACGGGATGCGGGTCTCGTGGCCGGGTTGCACAAAGCTGAGCGAGTGCAGGGCATGGCCATCGACACGCGTGACAGTGGGCGCCACTTGCCCCACCACCACGGCTTGGCTCAGGAGCGCGCCCTCGAAATAGTGCGCGAAAACTTCGCCCACGTTGTCTTCGTTCACCTGACCGTAATTAATGCGCGGACGGCCAGCGGCTTGCACTTCGATCATGGGCTCGAACGAGCACATGCCCACGCAACCGACCGGGGCGACGATGGCCGTCAGCCCTCGTTTCGCCAATTCGCGTTCGGTGGCTTTCAGCGTCTCGGTGGCGCCGGCGGCGATGCCGCAAGTGCCCATGCCAACGGTGATGTAAATACCGCTTTCCTGCTTCGCCCGCCAGCGCGCCTGCGCCTCATGGCGTCGCGCCGCCAACATCGCCCTCCTCGCCTCCACGCCTTCTGGCATCATCGCTTCCTCGTTTCCTCGCCTCATCATTTCCTCACCTCCTCGCCATTCTTGCTCAGCCGTTTCTGCACCGAACGCACCAGGGAATCGTGCCGCATGCGACCCATGACCTCGCCATCGAGCACCGCCACCGGCGCTAGCGCGCACGAGCCCAGGCAATACACAATCTCGACCGTCAGCTCGCCATCGGCGGTGGTCTCGTCCGGGCGAATGCCGTAGCGGTCGGCGACGGCCGTGAGCAGGGCGGGCGTGCCTTTTACGTGGCAGGCGGTGCCATCGCACACGCGCAACACATGCCGCCCTCGCGGCTCCAGATAGAACTGCGCGTAAAACGTGGCCACGCCATAGACCTTGCTGATCGAGGTATTCAGCCGCCGGGCGATGAGCTGCATGGCCGGGGGCGGCAAATAGCCGTAGATGGCTTGGGTCTTTTGCAGGATGGGGATCAGAGCGCCCTTTTGGCTTTGATATTGGGTGAAGACATCTTCCATCAGGCCGAGATTGCTGTCGGCCGGCAGCGAATCGGGGGCGCTGTGGATCGATTTGCTCATGGTCGGCTCTCCTGGATGGACAGATGCAAGGACAGAGGCAAAGCAGCCGTCGTCTATTTTAAAGGAATTTGTCTCGTCTGCATATGACCTACGTCATCCCAGACATGTTTACATGGGATTTTTCTCTTTCCCCGCCGCTGAGGATATGATGAGGTTTCTAACAGTCAACAATCAAAAATCAACAGTCAACGGCTAACTTCATCGCCAGCCACTTGTCTACTTCCCTCATGCCCACCCTTGCTTGCGCCATCCTCGCGCGTAATGGCGCCCAACACATCGTCGATTGTGTACGCTCGTGCGCTTTCGCCGATCAGGTCGTCCTCTTCGACACCGCCAGCGACGACGGCACGCCCGACCTGGCGCACTTCGCCGGCGCGCGGGTGATCGAAACCCCTTTCGTCAACTTTTCCCAGGCCCGCAACTTCGCCCTCGACCATCTCGACGCTGATTGGGTCTTTTTCGTCGATGTCGACGAGCGCGTGACGCCCGACCTGGCGCGCGAAGTCCGGGCTGTCATCCAGCGCGAGGACACAGACGGCTGGTGGGTCCCGCGCTACAACCACATCGTCGGCCACGTGCTGCGCGGGGGCGGCTGGTATCCCGATCACCAACTCCGACTCTTGCGCCGCAGCCGCGCCCATTACGACCCCAGCCGCGAGGTGCACGAAGTCGCCATCATCGCCGGCCGCGAAGACAAGCTGCGCGAGCACCTCATCCATTACAACTACGATAGCTGGGCCTTGTTCCATGCCAAGCAGCGTCGCTACACCGCTTTCGAGACCCAAACTCTGCGCAGCGAAGGCGTGCGCGCGCATCCGCGCCATCTCGTCACCCGCCCGCTTCAGGCTTTTTGGCGGCGTTTCGTCACCTGGAAGGGCTATCGCGATGGTCTTTTCGGTCTGCGCCTCAGCCTGGTGATGGCGTGGTACGAGGAGTTGAAGTATTGGTGGCTATTGACCGGCAAATAGCCTCATCACAGTTTCGTAGCAACGACTTTAGTCGTTTTTGGCTTGCATTAACGACTAAAATCGTTACGAACCCGTCATGCCCAATTGCTGCCCAATGCGCGCCAGCCCCCGACGCACATAATCAGCGATGATCACCGCCGCGGCGTCGTAATCGGCCTGCGCACCGCCGTAGGGATCATCAACATCATCGTGCTCCCCGACCATCTCGCTGAGGAGGAACGTCCTGCGCAGCGCACCCGGCCAGCCATTGAAGATGGCGTGGCGATGCGCCTCCTCCATCACCAGAATGAGATCGGCGCCCGCGACCATGTGGCCATCCAGTTGTCGCCCGCGATGCCCCACCAGATCAAGCCCCCGCGCGGCCATGGCCTGCACCGAGCCGTGGCTGGCCCCGCCGCCCACCACGGCCCACGTCCCCGCCGACTCGACTTGCACCTGCTCGCCCCAGCCGGCCCTGCTTAGTTCGTGTTCCAGCAGCACCTTCACCATGGGCGAGCGGCAAATGTTGCCGGTGCAAACGACGAGGATGTGTTTCATGATGTGCACTCCTGACAGTATGCGGCCCGCCGGAAGCGGGGAGCCGGCGGGCCGCATGGGCAACGAAAGGCGAAATCCGTTTGGTTGACTACGCTAATTCTGGCTGCAACAGGCCGAAGTCCTCGTCCCGGCGGCGATAGACCACATTGACCGCGCCGGTGACGGAATTGAAAAAGACGAAGAAGTCATGGCCCAATAACTCCATCTGCTCGATGGCTTCCTCGGGATCCATCGGCTGCATCTCGAAACTTTTGACGCGCACGATGCGAGGAGGGGCAGCCTCTTCGGCGGCTTCGGGCGCGGCCACTGTCTCGGCCACACTGTGCGCCTGGGCTACGGCTCGCTTGCTGTTGCGGGCGTATTTGCCCTTGTAACGCTCGATGCGGCGCTCCAGCTTGTCGGAGACGGCATCGATGGAGGCGAACATATCGCCGGAACGCTCTTCGGCGCGCAGAATAGTGCGCGGGCTGCGCAATGTCACCTGGGCGACTGCGCGGTCAGCGGCGCTGCGGGTCTTCTCTTCGCGCAGCTCGACGAAGGCCTCGCCGACATCAGGCAAAAAACGGTCGAGTTTGCCGATCTTCTTGTTCACGTACTGCTCCAGCCAATCAGTCAATTCCACATTGTGCGCCTGGATCGTGAGCTTCATGATGAGACTTCTCCTTTCTGAGAATACGATTCGCTGTTCGATGGCAGCGACTTCCAACCTAAAGCGAAGTTATGAGGGATTATGACAAACATAAACGACTGACGTCGTTACTACAGATGGACAGATTTTTCAGGAGTTGGGACATTCTACGGCCCGCGGCGTCGAATGTCAATCCACCCGCGCCTGACCTCCATTCCGGCTCTTGCCGACTCTACCCAGCGCCGTTCACCCACTGCTTCGTGACCAGATTCTGGCATCGCTTGAGGCATCATTGTATTGGCTCCTCAAGTCACTATAGCACGATTCATCTCTGCAAAACATGACCTGGATCATGGCGGCGGGGTCAAAATAAGTCTATCCTGGAAATGGGACGCCGGGCGACCGAGGAGCAAGGATTGATGCCTCGGCGCATGGGTCATCCGTCAAACGATTTTGCGGCCAAAGACGACGCAAAGTAGCCAAAGGAGGCTAAAATCATGATCGTAGTTAAAGAAAAAGAAGCAAGTTCGGAGCATACTGTTGCTCCGGTCGGCGATATAGACGCCATGCTGGCGCGCGCCCAAAAGCCTTCCGCCGACGCCATGATCCTGCATCCGTTCTACAAAGGGAAGATCGAAACCACGCTGAAATGCGCGGTGCGCGATCTCAACGACTTCGCCATCTGGTACACGCCTGGCGTGGCGGCTCCGTGCAAAGCGATCAAAGCAGACCCAGAGCAAGTCTACGAGCACACCAACAAGGGCAATATGGTGGCGATCGTGTCGGATGGCACGCGGGTGCTGGGCTTGGGCGACATCGGGCCGAAGGCGGCCATCCCGGTGATGGAGGGCAAAGCGCTGCTCTACAAATACCTGGGCGGCGTGGATGCCTTCCCCATCTGTCTGGACACCAAAGACCCGGACGAGCTAATCCGGACGGTGTTGATGCTGCAACCGGTTTTCGGTGGCGTCAACCTGGAGGACATCTCGCAGCCCAAATGTTTCTACATCCTGGATACGCTGCGAGCGCGGGCCGAGATACCGATCTGGCATGATGACCAGCAAGGTACAGCGACGGTGGCTCTGGCCGGCTTGATCAACGCCCTCAAGCTGGTGGGCAAAAAGATGGACGAGGTCAAGGTGGCATTCCAGGGCGCGGGCGCCTCGAATGTGGCCTGCACGCGCTTGATGTTCGCAGCCGGCTTGAAGCCTGAGAATTGCATCGTCGTCGATAGCAAGGGCATCCTCCATCCCGGGCGCGAGGACATCAGCAAACGCAAGGCCGAGTTCGTGGACAAATGGCGGCTGTGCAATGTCACGAATGCTGAAGGGCGGGTGGGCGGCATCGCCGAAGCGCTGGTTGGGGCGGATGTGTGCGTGGCCCTGAGCACGCCGGGGCCGGGGACATTGCAGGCGGAGTGGGTGGCGAAAATGGCGGAGGAAGCCATTGTCTTGGCCATGGCCAATCCCATCCCCGAAATGTGGCCGTGGGAAGCGAAAGCGGCGGGCGTGCGCATCTTCGCCACCGGCCGTTCCGACTTCCCCAACCAGGTGAACAACTCTCTCGGCTTTCCTGGCATCTTCCGCGGGGCGCTGGACGTGCGGGCGCGCACGATCAGCGATGAAATGTGCATTGCCGCCGCCCACGCCCTGGCCGATATGGCCGTCGAGCGCGGGCTGGACGAGGAGCACATCCTGCCCACGATGGACGACTGGGAGGTGTTCCCGCGCGAGGCCGTGGCCGTGGGCATGCAGGCGCAAGAACAGAAGTTGGCGCGCTTCACCGTATCTGCAGACGAATTGTACCGCAAAGCCAGCGACATCATCGCCCGCTCGCGCGACTTGACGCAGTGGATGATGCGCCAGGGCTACATCGCAGCACCACCGGAGGTATGAAATGTACGATGTCATTCTCATTGGCGCCGGCCCGGCCGGACTGGCCGCCGCGGCCTACTGTCTGCGCAAACGGCTGGAAGTGCTGGTCATCGCCCCCGAATTGGGCGGCAAAGCCAACTACCGCATGCACCTGACCGGGCTGGAGGGATACGAACACATCACAGGCGAAGAGATCGTGCGCAAGTTCCGCAGCCAGCTCCAATACCTGGACTTCGCGCAGGTGAAGGACAAAGCCGCCAAGATCGAGGTGAAAGCCGAGACGAAGCATGAGACATTCGTTGTCAGCACCGAAGGTGGCAAGGGCTTCCCAGCGCGCAGCGTCATCCTGGCCACGGGCGTCGAACCCATTCGCCTGCGCGTGCCAGAGGAAGCGAAGGCGCTGGGTCGCGGCCTGAGCTATTCGGCCGTCAGTCACGCGCCGCTTTTCTGGGAGCGCGACACGGCAGTCGTGGGCAACGGCGATCTGGCCCTGCGCTCGGCTGCCGAGTTGGCCACTGTGGCCCGGCGCGTCCTTCTCATCGCGCCGGAGGGCCTGATGGAATCGCCGCTGAAGCGCAAATTGGCAAAGCTGGAGAACGTGACCATCCTGGAAAAGCACCAGGTGACGAAAATCCACACCAATGGCTACGTCAGCGCCATCACCATCCGTGACCCGCATGGCCGCGAGCAGGATGTGCCGGTGACGGGCGTCTTCGGCGAGTTGGGCTGGAAGCCACAGTCCGATCTGGTGGCCGGGCTGGTCGAACTCGACGCCGAAGGCTTCGTCATGGTGGACGATCGTTGCTGCACCTCGCGGCCGGGCCTCTTCGCGGCCGGCGACGTGACCAACTCCTTCGGCGAACAAGTACTCATAGCCACCGGCGAAGGCGCCAAAGCAGCACTGGCCGCGTATGATTATTTGCTAAAGTTGGAAGCGTGATACGGAATGCGTAAAAACGTGAAACGTGATGCGTGAAAATTGCCGGCGTTTTCTCATGTTTCACGTTTTACGTTTTACGTTTTATGACCTTCATAACAAATCAACCTGGCGATCAATAAGACGTGGGAAACACTGAAGCCTACCCTACTTACGCGTCCTGCCTTCTTTGCTATCCTGTCTTGTGCCATCGACCCCCGCGGCGATGAGCACCCCTCCTTTTCCCACCAACCCGCTCGCTCGGATCCTCGCAGACCGAGACGGCAGATAGCTCAGACACACCGAGTCTATTCCAGCCACAGGTCTGCGCCTGTGGCTTTTTTGTTGCCCCGCCACCCTTCTCCACTCGATCTTCGCCATGATCACCCGCACCCTCCTCAAAAGCAAAATCCACCGCGCCATCGTCACCGACGCCGACCTCCACTACATCGGCTCCATCACCATCGACGAAAACCTCCTGCGTTCCGCCGACATCCTCCCTTACGAAAAAGTCCAGGTCGTGGACATCGACAACGGCAACCGCCTGGAAACCTACGCCATCCCCGGCCCCGCCGGCCAGGGCGATATCTGCCTCAACGGCGCCGCCGCCCGCCTCGTCAGCCGCGGCGACAAAATCATCATCATGTCCTACGTCGATGTGACCGAACCCATCCCCCAGCCCTGGGAACCCATCGTCGTCCACGTCGACCAACACAACCGCATCGTAGACCGCGGCCACGCCATCCGCCCCGGCATCTACGCCGAACCAACCCCCGTCTTCTCCCTCTCCTGATCCCTCCCTCCCTGCGTCTCCGTGCCCCCTCCCCCCAAACCCACCCTCGCCTTCGTCGGCGCCGGACGCGTCGGCGGCGCCCTCTCCCTTGCCGCCCACCGCGCCGGTTACACCATCGCTGCCATCTACACCCGCACCCCTGCCCGCGCCCGCCCCCTCCTGGAAGCAACCGGCGCCAAACTCCTCCCCGACCTGGCCAGCCTGGCCCGCAGCGCCGACCTCATCTTCCTGGCCGTGCCCGACGACGCCATCGCCCAGATCGACGCCGAAGCCGCCAGGGACTGGCAACCGGGATCGGGCGTCATCCACCATTCCGGCCTGCACAGCGCCGCCATCCTCCGCCACGCCGCCGCTGCCGGCGCGCTGACCGGCGCCCTCCACCCCCTCCAGGCCCTCACCGACCCCCAAACAGCCCAGAGCCTACTCCCCGACACTTACTTCGGCATCAGCGGCCACCCCCGCCTCCTCCCCCATCTGCACGACCTCGTCCTTGCCCTGGGCGGCCATCCCCTCACCATCCCCGACGACGCCAAACCCCTCTACCACATCGCCGCCGTCTTCGCCAGCAACTACGTCGTCGCCTGCTTCGCTCAAGCCGTTCACATCCTGGGCGGATTGGGCATCGACGCCGTCGCCGCCGCCAACGCCCTCCTCCCCCTCACCCGCGGCGCCGTCCACAACCTCGCCAACCCCGGCCTGCCCCACGCCCTCACTGGCCCCATCTCGCGCGGCGACGCCGGCACCCTGGCCATCCATCAGCAACACCTCGCCGCCGCCCACCCCCACCTCCTCCCTCTCTACCGCGCCCTCGCTCAAGCCGCCCTCCCCGTCGCCGTCGCCCAGGGCCGCTTGTCCCCCGACGCCCTCGCCGCCCTCGCATCACAGATCGAAGACCTTTAAGGTTTTTGAAACCTTAAAGGTCTAGGCTCTCACCAATCACGCCGCCATGAAAACCACCATCCGCCACATCCAACAAAAGAAAGAGCGTCGCGAAGCCATCGTCATGCTCACAGCCTACGATTACACCTCTGCCCGCCTCGCCGCCAGCGCCGGCGTCGACATCCTTCTCGTTGGCGACAGCCTGGGCATGGTCATCCAGGGCTACGAAACCACCCTCCCCGTCACCCTCGACGACATCATCTACCACACCCGCGCTGTGGTGCGCGGCGCCCCCGAAACCCTCGTCGTCGCTGACATGCCCTTCATGACCTACCAGGTTTCGCCCGAACAAGCCTTGATCAACGCCGGCCGCGTCATGCAAGAGACCGGCGCCCAAGCCATCAAACTCGAAGGCGGCGCCCACATGGCCCCCACCGTCCAACGTCTCGTCCAGATCGGCATCCCGGTCATGGGCCACATCGGACTGACCCCGCAAAGCGTAAACCAAATCGGCGGCTGGCGCGTACAAGGCCGCAGCTCGACCGAAGCCGACCGCCTCATTGCTGACGCCGAAGCCCTCGCCGAAGCAGGCGCCTTCAGCATCGTCCTCGAACTCGTCCCCATCGAGTTGGCCGCCACCATCACCGCTCGCATCCCCGTTCCCACCATCGGCATCGGCGCCGGCCCCCACTGCGATGGCCAGGTGCAAGTCTGGCACGACATCCTCGGCCTCTTCTCCGACTTCCAGCCCAAACACGCCCGGCGTTACGCCGATGTCGGCGCCGCCATCCGCCAGGCCGTCAGTCAGTATACCGAAGACGTGCGCGCCCGCACCTTCCCCACCGCCGCCCACGCCACCCACCTGACCGCCGATGTGGCCGCCCTCTACGCCCCGGCAGCAGCCCCCGAACCCCAACCCGACGCGCGCGCCCAGACGCCCATCGCCAAAGCAGCCTGAGACATCATGGAAATCATCACCACTGTGGCCGAGATGCAAGCCCGGCGCCGCCAGCTAGGCGGGACGGTCGGGGTCGTTCCCACCATGGGCTACCTGCACGAAGGCCACCTCTCCCTCGCCCGCCGCGCTCACGCCGAAAACGACATCGCCCTCGCCACCATATTCGTCAACCCCAGCCAATTCGGGCCGAACGAAGACCTGGCCGCCTACCCGCGCGACCTCCCGCGCGACCTGGCCCTGTTGGAAGCCGAACGAACCGACATCGTCTTCGCCCCCTCCTCGCCCGCCGAACTTTACCCCCCCGGCTATCAAACCTGGATCGACCTGACCGACCCTGTGCTGGGCGATCCTGCGCATCCCCGCGCGCTCCAGGCCCTGCCCACCAAACTGGAAGGCGCACGCCGACCCGGCCATTTTCGCGGCGTCGCCACCATCGTCGCCAAACTCTTCAACCTCACGCGACCCACACGCGCCTACTTCGGCCAAAAAGACGCGCAACAATGCATCGTCATCCGCCGCATGGCCCAAGACCTGAACTTCGACCTCGACATCGTCATCTGCCCCACGGTGCGCGAAGCCAACGGTCTGGCCATGAGTTCGCGCAACGCCTATCTGACGCCAGAAGAACGCGCCCGCGCCTCCGTCCTCTTCCGCGCCTTGACCGCCGCCCAAGCCGCCCACCACGCCGGCGCGCGCGACGCCGAAACCCTGCGCCAGATCATGCTCGACATCCTCTCCGCCGAGCCGCTGGCCCGCACCGATTACGTCAGCATCGCCGACCCGGATACTCTGGAAGAGATCACAGGCCAG
Organism: Chloroflexota bacterium; assembly: GCA_041918515.1. Classification (GTDB taxonomy): domain Bacteria; phylum Chloroflexota; class Anaerolineae; order J102; family J102; genus SSF26. The sequence continues at coordinate 21,331 of JAYRVO010000157.1, forward strand.
ATGAACGCGCCCGCGCTGGCCTCACTTGCCGTCCGCTTCGACAAGGCCCGGCTCATCGACAACGTCTTTCTCGGCTTATAGCTTGCCCGCCACGTCACGGGTGCTCTCCAGGATCAGGTCGGCGTCGGCCAAATCGTCGCGCTGACCAAAACCACATAGCACACCAATCGTGCGAGACCCCGCCGCTTGACCCGCCTGAATATCGACGATGGTGTCCCCCACCATCACACAACTCTCTGCCTTCAGCCCCAGGCGTTGTGCGGCCAGGAGCACAGGCTCTGGGTGAGGCTTCAGGCGGCGCACATCGTCGCGCGTGATCACAGCATCGAAAACGGCGTCCAAGCCGCTGCTGTGCAGAAAATACTGGGCGATGTCGCGACCGCGCGTCGTCACCAGCGCCAACTTGTAATCAGATTTGAGTTGGTGGAGTGCGGCATCCACGCCAGGGATCAGCTTCATCACTTCGGGCTGGCAATGCCCCAGGCAGCGTTGAATCCACTGACTCAAGCGAAAAGCCTCATCATCCAGGCCCACGTCATCGAGCACAGTGACGAACCAATTGGCCGGGCCTTCGGCGAACATAGCCAGGCGGCGCAGCGCTGGGCCGGGATCGTTTTGGCGGAAGAGGCGGCGCCAGCGGCCCAAACGCAGCGCCATGCTGTTGACCACGGCATCATCCGTATCCACCAGCGTGCCATCCAGATCGAAAAGGATGCCAGCCACGGGCTGGCCGCGCAGTATCCCGCGCGGCTCGGAAATGAGAACGACTTCATCACTTTCGTTGGGAAAAGGATCGAGGTCGAGCAATTTTGTGTAGATATAGCCGCCCACGAGTCGGGCAGAAGCGATGACAGGCGCTGCCAGCAAGACGCCCAGGACGCCGATCTGGACAGCGCCGATGATGCTGCCGACAAAGACAAGGCCGGGGTGAAGTTGGACGCGACGCCCCACAAAGCGGGGGATGACGTAGACTTGGTCGAGCTGGAAGACCAGCGTGTAGAACACCAGCACAAGGAGGGCGACCACCACATTGGCTAGGGGTAGCCAGGAAGAACCATTGAATCCCGCCACCAGCAGAGCCGGGATCAGAGCAATGACAGGGCCGATGGTGGGGACGAACTCGCCCAGTCCGGCGATGATGCCCAACAAAAAGGCATTGGAAATCCCCAGCACCCACAAACCAACGCCGATGGTGACGCCGACCGTGAGGGAAACGAGCAATTGCCCCCGGAAGAAGCCCCCCCAGATCAGGCCAAAGCGCTTCATCAACTCTGTTAGCTCTTCGCGATAGGATGCAGGTGCATGCTCGACGAACCAGCCACGCAGTTTGTGGCTGTCTTTGAGCAGCCAGAACACGGTCACGATGACGAAAAGGAGCCAGAACAAGCTGGAAGCAATGCCCGATACAAGCTGCACAGCGCCGCTGGCGGCAGGGGTGATAAGTGCCTGCGCGCCCTGCACCAACCGTTGCGCCAGGTCGCTGCCCTCGATCGTCAAGGGGCCGAGGTGCAAAGTGCGGCCGCTGATCTGCTCCAGGATGGGAGCGAGCGCGGCGACCTCGTGACGGATGCGGGTTACCAGCGTCGCCAGGCTGGGTGTAATCAGGACGGGCGCCAGACCCAGAAGCAGCAAGGTGATGAGTAGCACCACCGCCGCCGCCAGGCCGCGCGGCCATCCTGTGCGCCGTACGAGGCCATCGGTGGGCGGTTTGATCAAGAAAGCCAGAATGAACGCCACCACCAATGGGGGAATGACCTGGCCAAATTGCACCAAAAGCCAGGCGCCCACTACCAACACACTAATCAACACCACCAGCTTGGTAGTCGTCGTCCACCGTGTGTTCATGGCATCATCTATGGTCTATCGCCCATCGTCAAGACAGGCGCAAAACTGATGTCCTCAAATTGACATGAGTTTAGTTGACTAAACCCATGTTTCCCACCGGCCAATAACGCACCCAGGCTTTGCCGACAATGTTGTCGAATGAAATGGGGCCAAAGGCCCGCGAGTCATTGGAGTTGTTACGATTGTCGCCCATGACGAAGACGGCATCCTTTGGCACGGTCAGCGGCGGATAGTCGCCGCGCGTCACAGAACGCAAATAGGGTTCCGCCAGCGCCTGACCATTGATCAAGACTTGGCCGTTCGCTACCTCGATGGTTTCTCCCGGCAGGCCGATAACGCGCTTGATCAGCATCTCTCTGCCATAGTTGGGGACGTGAATGACGATGATGTCTCCTCGTTGCGGGGGATGGAGATGATAGCTGACTTTCTCGATGACCAGTCGCTGGTGGCCAAAGAGGGTTGGCTCCATGCTGTAACCTTCGACACGCGTCGCCTGCGCCAGGAAAAGATGGATGAGAAGGGCGATCAGCACCGCCGGCAAAATGGTCTCCACCATCTCCCGGAACCCCCGCGTCAGGGTGTTTTCACTGGCGGAAACCAGGGGGCGGGATGATTGTGGGACGGGCGGGGGCGAGTAGGCGGGCAGGTCGTAGCGTTCGGGTTGGTCTTCTGGACGAATGATGCGGGCGTCGGGAGGAAGCTGGGGCAAATTGGACATAATGTGCGAAAGAGAAAGGCCTTTAGGGTTTTCGAGGCCCTAAAGGCCTGGTTGAAGATGTTAGCGACGCGGGGGGCGGTCGCCACGGCCGCCCTCGCGGCCGCCCTCGTCGCGACGTGGGGGACGGTCGCCGCGGTCGAAACCACCGCGGTCGCCGCCGCGGTCGAAACCGCCGCGTTCGGGGCCGCTCCGCCGCTCTCGGCCTTTGCGATCGCGATCCATGGCTTCTTCGGCGGTCAAACCTTCCAGCACGGCCTGGCGGCTGAGGCGGATCTTGCCGGTCTCTTGGTCGATGTCGATGACCATAACCATGATCTCGTCGCCCATCCGCACCACATCTTCCACCTTGCCCACGCGGTAATCGGCCAGCTGGGAGATGTGCACCATGCCATCCATGCCGGGCAGAATCTCGACGAAGGCGCCGTAGGCTTCGATGCGCACCACTTTGCCGGTGTAGATGGCGCCCACTTTGGCCGTGGCCGTCATGGCGTTGATCTCTTCCAAAGCCTTCTCGGCTTCGACGCCGCCAGCGATGTAGACGGTGCCATCCTCCTCGATGTCGATCTTGACGCCATAGTCAGCCTGCAGCCGGCGCACATTCTTGCCGCCGGGGCCGATGATTTTGCCGATCTTGTCGGGGTCGATCTGGATGCTGAGGATGCGCGGGGCGTGTTTCGAGAGGCTCGGGCGCGGTTCAGGCAGGACTTCCAGCATCTTGCCCAGGATGAACAAACGACCTTCGCGGGCTTGGGCCAGGGCGTTTTCCAGGAGTGTGTAACTCAAACCCTTGATCTTGATGTCCATCTGCAGGGCGGTGATGCCTTTTTCGGTGCCTGCGACCTTGAAGTCCATGTCGCCCAGGTGATCTTCCATGCCCTGGATGTCGGAGAGGACGACGTAGCGGCTGCCGGACTGTGTGACATCGCCCTCGCTGATGAGGCCCATAGCGATGCCGGCCACCGGCGCCGAGATGGGGACGCCAGCGTCCATCAGCGCCAGGGTGCTGCCGCAAACCGAGGCCATCGAGGTGGAGCCGTTGGAGGCCAGGCATTCGGAGACGAGACGTAGGGTGTAGGGAAAGGTGCTCTGTTCAGGGATGACTGGCTCGAGCGCGCGCTCCGCCAGGGCGCCGTGGCCGATCTCCCGACGTTTGGGGCCGCGCATGGGCCAGGTTTCGCCGGTGGAGAAGGGTGGGAAATTGTAATGGTGCAGATAGCGTTTGGTGTCTTCGGGCAGCAGGCTGTCCAGGGTTTGGGCCTCGCTCGGCGCACCCAACGTGGCAATGGTGAGGATTTGCGTCTCGCCGCGCGTGAAGAGGCCGGTTCCATGCGTCCGCGGCAGCACGCCGACGGCGCAAGAGATAGGGCGGATCTGGCGGGGGGTGCGGCCATCGGGTCGTTCGCCGGTTTCCAGGATGCGCTGGCGCACCGCCTCCTTCAAGACATCGTCGAAGACAGTGTTGAGGTCTTCGGCCACGAAGGTTTCACTGTGTTGGGATGTCAGCTCGGCCCGTAGTTCGTCCAAAGCTTCGGCTCGCTGTTCTTTGCCCATGGCAGCGCCGATGATCTCGTGGATGCGCCCTTGCACCATGCCCGTGGCGGTTTGCTCGGCCTCTGGCGCCGGCTTGTACACCGGAACCTCGCGTTTTGACTTGCCGAGCGCGGCGCGCATTTCGTATTGAAGTGCGATGCTGGCCTGCAGCGCGGTGTGACCGAGACGCATGGCTTCGAGCATCATGAATTCGGGCAATTCGTTGGCCCCGGCCTCGACCATGAGGATGCCATCGACAGTGCCACCCAAACGCAGATCGAGGAGGCTCTTTTCCATCTCGGCGAAGGTGGGGTTGATGACAAATTTGTCGCCCACATAGCCCACGCGCACTGCCCCCACCGGCCCGTCCCACGGAATGTCCGAGATCATCAAGGCGGCGGAGGCGGCGTTGATGGCCAGGATGTCCAGGGGGTTCTCGTCGTCGGCGCTCAGGGCTGTACAGATGACCTGGACTTCGTTACGAAAGCCTTTCGGGAAGAGAGGGCGGAGGGGGCGGTCGATGAGGCGGGCGGTGAGGATGGCTTCGGTGGTGGGCCGGCCCTCGCGTCGATAGAAGCTGCCAGGGATGCGGCCAGCGGCATAGAGGCGCTCCTCGAATTCGACGCTGAGCGGGAAGAAATCAACGCCCTTCAGAGGGGACTTGGCGCCGGTGGCGGTGGCCAAGACGACGGATTCGCCCTGGGAGGCGATGATAGCGCCGCCGGCCAACTTGGCCAGATCGCCGGTCTCGAAGGTCATGATCTTACCACCGATGGTGGCCTGGAAAATATGCGATTGTTGGTAACTCATTGGATTCCTTGTAGTGATTGAGACCGCCCAACACCCGTCGAGCCGCCCATAGCAACTGTGTGCGGCTCGAAACCCCGTTCGCGCGCTGCCCAATAAAGACAAGGCCAGGGACTGGAAACTGCGCCGCACCCCCCGAAGGCTGCGATCGGGGCGTGTCTTCAGTGCGGCGCACTTGCCAATTCCTGCTCCTTGTTGGCGCCGGAGCAGGACGCGTGTCAGGCGGAAATGACGATTGCGTTGGAGGCGGCGTGCATAAGAAACGAGTAGAAAGGCGCACGCCCTCTACTCGTTTCAGTACATGCTCGCGGGATTACTTACGCAGACCCAGACGCTGAATAAGCTCCTGGTAGCGTTGCGTATCCTTGTTTTTGAGATATGCCAGGTGGCGGCGGCGTTGCCCAACCAACTTAAGAAGACCCCGACGCGAAGCTTCATCGTGTTTATGAAGCTTGAGATGTTCGACGAGTTGGTTGATGCGGTTGGTAAGAAGAGCTACCTGCACTTCGGGCGAACCGGTATCCTGAGAATGCAGATGGTACTGCTGAATGATGGTCTGCTTCTGGGCAGTACTTAGAGACACTGAGAGACATCTCCTTTGAGAGCCAGAGCACCGCTGGTTCGTCCGGGCGCATGCTCCAGCCAAAAGACAACGATCTGGCGCCCGCATGATGTAGGCTCCTTAGACGCCATCGACAAGTATAGCATGGCGGAGATCGTTTTTGCAAATCGTCTGCAAGATGAGGTCTCCCCACGCCCATGTAAGCAATCCTTACCCCATCGCGACTGACTTATGCTACAATAGAATTGGTCTCGAAAGCAACGCCCTAGCGACGCCTTAGCGACACCCTCACCTCACCCCCAGCCTTCACACCTCACGTTCCCTATGAGTCCTTCGTCTCTCCGCAACGGCTTCATCTACCTCATCGTGTTGGCAGCGATCGGCGCGTTTTTGCTCACGTCGATCTCTCGTAACCAACAGAACGTTCAGCGCGTCGATGTCTTCAATCTCAATCAACTCGCCAATCAAATCACCGACGACAAAGTCAAAGGTGTTGTCGTCCGCGGCGACGAGCTGGAAATCAGCTATCGCAATGACGAACGCCTCGGTCGCAGTCGCAAAGAGGAGGGGGTTAGCCTGACCGACACCCTCCACTGGTTGGGCGTTGGCGGCGAGCAGACGCAGAAAATCGAGATCGCCTTCAGCCAGCCCAATCGGTGGGCCAATTGGGGCGTCGTCATCGGCACCTTGCTCCCTATCCTGTTGATCGGCGCCTTCTTCTTCTTCGTCATGCGTCAAGCGCAAGGCGCTGGCAGCCAGGCATTCTCATTCGGCAAGAGCCGCGCCCGCATGTTCACCGGCGACAAGCCCACCATCACCTTCGAGGATGTGGCCGGGGCGGAAGAAGCCAAGCAGGAGCTGGCCGAGGTGGTCGAGTTCCTCAAGGAACCCCAGAAGTTCGCCTCCCTCGGCGCCCGCATCCCCAAAGGCGTGCTCATGGTCGGCCACCCCGGCACCGGCAAGACCCTCATGGCCAAAGCCGTGGCTGGCGAG
>JAYRVO010000158.1:0-1712 GCA_041918515.1 Chloroflexota bacterium
GTAGGGCAATCGCATCAACTATCCCCAAGCCCCAACAGGCTAGCGCGATATGAATCTGAGGAAGCGGCGAGGATACGACGCGTGTAGATTCCGCCCTTTCGCGTGGACGTATCGAGGCGAAACAGATTGAGGACAAGGCGACGGATGATGGCCAGATTGGCGCCCGCATTCTTTACGCGGGCGCGCATCTGGTCATCGTTCAACGCCACATCGAGACACCAATGAACGCTATTCTCGATGCTCCAATGAGCGCGTACCGCGTTGGCCAGTACAGCGGCCTCGGGGACGATGCTGCCGATGTACAGGCGTCGTTCGAAACTGGTCTTGCCGTTGATCGTGCGCTCCGCTTCGACCACGCCAAACGTCTTCAGATCAACCCATTGCTGCGGTTGGGCCAGGCAGTCGAGTTGCGAGAACGCCCAGCAGCGCCTGACTTCCAGCCGGCCATGATCCTTCTCGACCGACTCGACGTAGGTGTGGGGCGTGTTCTTCCAGTTCTCGGCCTGGCCGATCTCAAAGAAGCTCGTGATCGACTCGGCCAGTTTGGGTTGGTTGTCCTTCACCGCCAGAATGTAATCGGCCTCCTTGTCCCGAATCGCTTGGGCAATGTTGGCGTGCGTCCCCATGGCGTCGATGGTGACGATCACACCCTTGAGCAGGAGCGCTTCGAGCAATACGGGAATCGCTGTCAGTTCATTGGACTTCTCGGCACAGGCCTCTTGTCCCAGCACCAGCCGTGCCCCGGCGGCAAAGGCGCTCACCAGATGCAGCGCCTGTTTGCCCGTCATCTTGCTGCGCCGACTCGCCTTGCCGTCAATGGCAACGACGCTCCCCTGGGCGAGGCTCGGCAGCACGCCGCCGACCCACAGGCGAAAGCTCTTCTCCACGGTGCGCCGATCCAGCAGGCCAAACAATCGGCCCAGAGTGTCGTGCGAGGGAATGCCGTTCTCCAGCTTCAGAAACCGACGCAGCCAGTCGATCCGTTCGTTACCCCAGGCCTCAATGCCGACAAAGTCATCCACGCCGCAGAGCATTGCGCAGGCCGCCAACACCAGCATCTCCACCAGGTCATGTTTCGACCGGCCCGCGACGCGCGGGTCCGGAATCTCCGCAAAGGCCTCCGCAATCGACAGCCGCTTGGATGCTGGAACTTCCTGCTTTCCCGTCTTCATGAGTCGCCCCAAAAAGACAGTAAGCTACACAACTCAAGAGACTGTGAACAGCCCCTTCGCAACTCATTGAACGTAAACAATTATTTCAGTGAGTCAACGACAATGGCATTTGCATTTTGATGCGATTGCCCTGGGTGGCCAGGCTTTATCACGATTCGCTCACGCACGATACGCTATAATTAGCAAAATTGAATTTCGGGGTATTTTTGGCGTCGAGCGCAGACCCAGCCCACATCGCGCGATGACTTGGCAAACCGCCAGTAGTGACTTATGAGCAAGTGGCTTCCTGATTTGACTGGCGTTGCGATCGCGCGTTTTCGTCTGGCGCATGGGTCAAGGATCGCCGCGCGGCAGAGGTACGACCAACCGGGCAGAGCCGCCCGTTGAGCCGAATCAAACTTTTCTGCGGGATCTGGTGGGGCTCACTGCCCGAGCAAACGCGGGCCATCGCCTTCCTCATCGCCGGATTCTCGTTGCTCCGCCTGGTTTTGGCGGCGACCGCGCCGCTGTTGCCGCAGGAAGCCTATTACTGGACGTGGA
>JAYRVO010000159.1:0-4374 GCA_041918515.1 Chloroflexota bacterium
CGGGGGCGGTGGCGGCGGTGGCGGTCCCAGTTTTTGCCCCGATTAGTAGGGGATTGAAACTTGCTGAGGACGTTCATGAAAATTCTCCGAAGGATATGTGTCCCAGTTTTTGCCCCGATTAGTAGGGGATTGAAACGCGCCGCCGATGAAGATTGGTTGGTTGGAATCACTGGTGGGTCCCAGTTTTTGCCCCGATTAGTAGGGGATTGAAACACCCCTCCTTACCCAGAGACTGGGTAAGGAGGGGATCTTGTTGTCCCAGTTTTTGCCCCGATTAGTAGGGGATTGAAACCGGTACCCGGCCTCACGGCCGGGCGGAAGTCCCTTGAGGTCCCAGTTTTTGCCCCGATTAGTAGGGAGGGCGGGACATAACATAACGTTGAAAAGAGAGAGGATGGGGCGCTGGAACAAAACATAACGATAGAGTCGATAGCGTGTGGAAGGAGTGAGAAGCCTGCGGTGGCAATGTTGGCGAGAGAAAGGGCCGGGCAGGAAGGCTGAGCGCGTGGAAAGCGGGCGGGCAGGTGTTGTGTGCGCCTGGGACGGGGCGCGTGCGAACGGCCGGAGGAGTAGAACAGGAAGAGTCCGGAGCATAGGGAATGACCGGCAGCGGCGCAGGTTGTCGTTGGCGCAGCCTGGCTTTCCAGGCTACAATGACGGTGTAAGAACAATGACTACTTTTCTCCCGCTTCCCGCCCTCCCTCTTGCCCTCTACGACTTCAACCTGCGCGTGCAAGAGCCGATGCGTTTGCCCGCGTACAAGGGCGGGGTGCTGCGCGGGGGGTTCGGGATCACCTTCAAACGTATCGTCTGCATCTATCCTGCGTTGCCCCCTTGCCGCGAATGCAGCCTGCTCTATCGCTGCCCCTATCCCGCGGTCTTCGAGACGCCGCCCCCGCCCGATAGCGAGGTGCTGCGCACGCACGAAGCCATCCCCCAGCCTTTCGTGCTCTGGCCCCCGGAAGACGAGCGCACCGACTATGCGCCCGGCCAGCATTTGCGCTTCCGCCTGACCCTGATCGGCCAGGGCATCGCCGCCCTGCCCTATTTCATCGTCACCTTTCAGCGGCTGGGCGAGTTGGGGCTAGGCCCCGATCGCGCTCGTTATCGGCTGCTGCGCGTGGATGAGGTCGATCCCCGCGATGACAACTGGCGAGCGGTCTGGCAGGAGGATGGCGGCGTGAGTGCGGACGCAGGCCAGGAATTGGATGCCGTGACGCTGCTGGCCGCCTTTCCCGACCAAGATGTCGCCAGCCTGAGCCTGGATTTTCTCACTCCCACCCGTCTCAAATTCGATGACCACATCGTACGCACGGCGCCGGCCTTTCATGTGGTGGTGCGCACTTTGCTGCGCCGGCTGTCGTCGCTCAGCTACTTTCACGGCGGGCTGCGCTGGGAGATCGACTATCGGGGTTGGATCGAACGGGCGCAGGCGGTGGAGACGATCGGGGCCAGCATCGGCTGGGTGGACTGGGAGCGCTACTCGACCCGCCAGCAACAGAGTATGGATTTTGGCGGCATCGCCGGGCAGGTGACGTATGCGGGCGAGGGATTAGGAGCGTTTCTGCCGCTGTTGCGCCTGGGCGAGTGGGTGCATGTGGGCAAGGGGACGGTGTTCGGTCAGGGGCGTTATCGTTTGAGGATTGAAACCTGACAGGTCTGCGAGACCTGGTGTTGTTTCCCGCCCCCCGCGCCCACCGCTGATCCGGCCCCACTCACCGGAACCGATTTGATATGTTTAGTCCTACCCTCGTAGGGTCGCCGCCCATCCTCGCGCCCTCCCTTTTGCTTTCAAGTTACAATCATTGCCACCCCATAGGCGTTTAGCCTGGCATCATGCGTGACCAACGTCAGCTTTTCCACCCTGGCTTGGGCCACCAACATCCTGTCGAAAGGATCGGCATGGTGCGCCGGCAATTGTTCGACTGCCAACGCGTGTTCAGTCGTAATATCCAGCGGTATGAAACGATGGCGCCTCAATTCATCCAGGTAGTCATCCGTTGGCGCCCGCAGCTTTCCCAAGGCCTTCTTGATCGCAATCTCCCACGCCGTCGCCGCACTGACGAAGACCACATTGCGACCGTCTGTAATGGCCTGCCGCGCTTCCTGCGAGAGCAGCGGGGCGTCATCCAACGCCCACAACAATATATGGGTGTCAAGCAGGAGGTTCATGTTCAGCAGCCCCCGCGAAGAGCGCAAGCACTTCTTCTGTTAGTTCATCGAAGTCATCGGCCATCCAAATCTTGCCCTTCCAGGCGCCTGCCCCCAGTTTGCGAGGGCTGGGATCGGCATCGTATGGCACCAGCCTGACCACGGGCTTGCCTGCCTTGCCGATGATGACCTCTTCGCCCAGGATGGCCTGCTCGATCAATTTGGATAAGCTCGCCTTGGCGTCGGAAATGTTAGTGATATACATCGTGCAAATCAGCTCCGCGTTGAAAGAATAGCCGCGCGCGAGTATAATCTGATCTGGTCTGGTCTGCAAGTTGATTTGAGACAGGAGCAAAGCGCCATAGTTTCTTTATCTTTATGTCAAATTCAAAACGAGAATTCATCATATATTTTACATAACTATCCTAGTGTGTAGTTCATATAGGCCCACCAAGTAGACATAAAAATGCGGCGCAGATTTTTTCTGCGCCGCATTTGTTTTTCCTGATTCTATCCTTTTTTCTATCGCCCTTCCTCGTTTCGCAAACGAAGTTTACGCCAGTCGCAAGACGCGAACGCTGCGCGGGGCCAGCGTCGCCGTCAGGCTGCGAACGCCTTGTTCATCTCTCCCCCACCGTGGCGCGAGATCGTCAGCAAGATTACTCCACAGATCGACCGGCACGCTGTCGCCGATCATCGGTGTTTCCCCGGCGCCCTCCGGCAGTTTGATGGCCCGCGTTGTCTCTTCACGGCTGGCGTTGAGAATGACGAGGACGCTTTCTGCGCCCAGGCGCCTGAGGTAAGCAAGAACACCTTTTCGGCCGTATAGAGGCGTGAAGCTGCCCTGGCGCAACACGGCGTGTTCACGGCGCAAGGCCACGGCGCGACGCATGAAGGCCCAGGTGGGGAGATGCCATTGGTCGGGGTTCCAGGGGAAGGCTCGGCGGCAGTCGGGATCGGGGCCGCCCTCGAGGCCGATTTCGTCGCCATAGTAGATGCAGGGAGCGCCGGGTAAGGTCATCTGCAGGAGGGTGGCGAGGTGGAGGGCGGAGTGATCGCCGCCGGCCAGGGTGAGGAAACGGGGGGTGTCGTGGCTGCCGAGGAGGTTGAGTTGAGAGAAGACGACATCAGGACGATAGAGGCTGTGGATATCTGCCAGGCGGGCGAGGGTCTCGGAGGTTTTCAGGCGCTGGAGAGTGAAGCCGCCGGGGCGATATTGGGTTTGCAATGTCCTGTGTGCGCAGAAGCCGAGCGCCGTGAAGGCGAGGGGGTAGTTCATGATGGCGTCGAAGCGGTCGCCAGCCAGCCACTCCGGGGCCGCGTGCCAGATTTCGCCGACCAGGTAGGCTTCGGGGTTGGCGTCGCGCACGCGCTGGCGGAAGGCGCGCCAGAAGTCGGGGTCGTCGATTTCGGTGGGAACATCCAGACGCCAGCCGTCAGCGCCAAAGCGAATCCAGTGCTCGGCCACATCCAGCAGGTAGGCGCGGGTGTCGGGGTTGGCTACGTTGAGTTTGGGCAGCGCCGGCAGGTTCCACCAGGCTTCGTAGTTTGGTGGATGTTTTTCGTCGTAGGCGCGCAGGGGAAAGCCGTTGATGATGAACCAGTCCAGATATGGGGATTGGGCGCCGCATTCGAGGAGGTGGTGGAAGGGCCAGAAGCCCCGACTGGCATGGTTGAAGACGCCGTCGAGGATAACGCGCATCCCCCGCGCGTGGGCGGTGTCGAGCAGATCGCGCAGGGCTTGATTGCCGCCCAGCAAGGGATCGACTTGAAAGTAGTCGTAGGTGTGATAGCGGTGGTTGCTGGCCGAGGCAAAGATGGGGTTGAGGTAGATGGCGTCGACGCCGAGTTCTTGCAGGTGATCGAGGCGCTCCCCCACTCCTGCCAGGTCTCCGCCCTTGAAGCCGTGCATTGTTGGCGGGCTGTCCCACGGTTCCAGGCGGTTGGGTTTGGCTACGCGCGGGCTGCTGGCGAAGCGATCGGGGAAGATCTGATAGAAGATGGCGTCGCGCACCCAGGCGGGTGGATCAGGAAACATGGCAGGAATAGATGGAATTGGCATAGTCATGTCAAGTACTTTGTGCCTGCTCAACGTTTCACGCCTCACGTTTCACGCCTCACCCTTCGACATCGCTCAGGACAAGCCCTTCGACATCGCTCAGGACAAGCCCTTCGACGGCGTTGAGTACAACGCACTCAGGGCGGGGCTGCTTCACGCCTCAC
>JAYRVO010000160.1:0-1526 GCA_041918515.1 Chloroflexota bacterium
AAACCCATCTACTGGCGACCGACGAAAAGCTGCGGGCGTTGTACGAATTGTCGCCGCTGGGCATCGCCCTGACGGACATGCGGGGTCGCTACCTCGAGGTCAACGACGCCTTCCAGCGCATGTGCGGCTATTCGGAGGATGAGCTCAGAGCCCTCGACTACTGGGCGCTCACACCCCGGGGCTACGAGGCCGACGAGGCGCGACAACTGGAGTCGCTGGAGCGCACCGGCCACTACGGCCCCTATGAAAAGGAGTACGTGCGCAAGGACGGCAGCCTGGTGCCGTTGCGGCTCAACGGCATGCTGGTGACCGGCAGCGATGGCCGGAAGCACATCTGGTCGATTGTCGAGGACATTACCGACCGCAGGCGAATCGAGACGGACCTGCGCATCGCCGCCAGCGCGTTCGATGCCCAGGTGGGCATCATCGTCACCGATGTCCGTGGCGTGATCTTGCGGGTCAACGAGGCTTTCTGCGCCACGACGGGCTACTCCGCGGGTGAGTTGGTCGGTCAGACGCCCCGGCTACTCAAATCGGGGCGCCACGATGCGAATTTCTATACCGCGATGTGGCGGAGCCTCGGGCAGGCCGGCGTGTGGCAGGGCGAGATCTGGGATCGGCGCAAGAACGGCGAGGTCTACCCCAAGTGGATGACCATCAGCGCGGTGAAGGACGACAAGGGGGCCACCACCCACTATGTCAGCACCCACAGCGACATCAGCGAACGCAAGGCTGCGGAAGAAGAAATCAAGCACCTGGCCTTCTACGATCCACTGACCCAATTGCCCAACCGGCGCCTGCTTCTCGATCGCCTGCATCAGGCTCTGGCCACCAGCCGTCGCATCGCCAGGCATGGCGCCCTTCTGTTCATCGACCTCGACAACTTCAAGATCCTCAACGATACCCTCGGCCACGACCAGGGCGACCTGTTGCTGCAACAGGTGGCGGAGCGCCTCTCGAGCTGTGTTCGCGAGGGCGACACGGTGGCCCGGCTCGGCGGGGATGAGTTCGTGGTGATGCTGTAGAATCTCAGCGAGGGCATCGACGAAGCCGCCGCCCAGGTGGAGGCGGTGGGCGCCAAGATCGTCGCCGCGCTCAACGCCGCCTACCCGCTCGGCGGTCACGAACACCACGGCACCGCGAGCATCGGCGTGACGCTGTTCGGTGCCCATCAGGAGACCATGGAAGAACTGCTGAAGCAGGCCGACCTGGCGATGTACCAAGCCAAGGCCTCGGGGCGCAATGCCCTGCGGTTCTTCGACCCGCGCATGCAGGCCGCGGTAAACGCGCGTGTCGGCCTCGAAAAGGATCTGCGCAAGGCGGTTCGGGAAAACCAGTTCGTGCTCGACTACCAGGCCCAGGTGGACGGCGAGGGGCGTGTGCTCGGGGCCGAAGCCCTGGTCCGTTGGCGGCATCCGGAGCGCGGCCTGGTCGCCCCGGACGACTTCATTCCGATGGCCGAAGAGACCGGGCTGATTCTGCCGATCGGCCAATGGGTGCTCGAGACCGCCTGCCGCCAATTGGTT
>JAYRVO010000161.1:0-44480 GCA_041918515.1 Chloroflexota bacterium
CTCTCCTGGGGGAATGCAAGTCAAAAGCAATTCTGACCATCATACCTCAAGAGTCTCCTCAGCCGCCCTTTCGACCATTAGAACTGCCTCCTGTTTGCATTAACGAATAGAAACCGTCTCTCTTTGCGCAAAAATAAGGTGTGAAGTACAACTACCGTGACCAAGGGAACCGGCATAACCTCGAAAGCATCACTGTTGCCGCTCTGCCCAACGGATTGCTTCAAGAAATCTACAACCCCTCGGCGCGCGACTCGATTTGGCTGGTGGGGAGGAATGCACCCTCACGGGGCGAGGAATTCCGCGTTCGTCTCAGCTTCGCACGGCTGAAGCAGAAGGCCAACTGGCGGGTACAACGGATTCCGTTGCCGCCTGGTGTTTTCGTTTGGAATAGCTAATGGGGTTGAATTCGCGCCATTCGTCAACCCGCGTCATTACGTAGGTAGCGTATCCCCTTTGAAGGTGGCGTTGACTTGCGACTCGCGCCCCAAAACTTGCCTGCCAGCCAGCATCCGGGTATACTAGCTTTTGCCGTCGGGGCGTAGCGCAGTTCGGTAGCGCGCTTGAATGGGGTTCAAGAGGTCGGGCGTTCAAATCGCCCCGCCCCGACTGACAGGGGCCGATGGAGACCAGCAGGCCATCGGCCCCTTTTTCTACGTTCATTCGTGCTGCCAGCTTCTTGATCGACGAAGATCACCGTGAATTCGTACTATTTGCAAGCAGACGAGGCCGTCTGGCAGGAACGTGTGGACGTGTTGCCGTTCGACGAGGGGGAATTGTTGGGACGAGTGCGCGCGGCCTTGCCTTTGGTGGCTGATCTGTCGCGTTCCGATGTCTTTATCCTTTTGCCGGTGGACGGCGACCACTTCGCAGTGGCATTGCACGCGCGCCCCCATTCGATGGCAACCCTGTACCCAGAATCGCCAGCTGGACGGCGCTACGACGCCGCGGAAAGGCCCTGGCTGTGGATAGCTTTGACGCACGGCCTCCGCCGCGAGCGGGTCGAGCCGGAAGTGCTGGAGCAGAGATCGGAGATGTGGCAGCAGGTATGGCCGATCTTGGATCGACGAGGGCGACCCATCGGGGCGATGGCGCTCTATACGAATGTGATCGAGCGGGAGCGACACAAGCGTCGGGATCCAGCGTTCCAGCAGGCATTGGTGCGGTTCTTGCAGATGGCGGCGGCTGGACAAGTGGCAGGGACGGAGAATTTGTCGCCATTCTTCGAGCAGGATGGCATTCTGTTCGTCGATCACCTTGCCCGTTATCGCTATCTGAGCGGCCAGGCGAACAACCTGTATCGCCGGCTGGGCTATCTGGACGATCTGCGGGGGCGCACGCTGGACGAAGTGGCGGCCGGCGATCTGGAATTAGTGCAGAAAGCATGGGAGAATCAAACCTGCGAGTTCATGGAGAACATGGTGCGGGGGCGCACGCTTCAGCGCAGCGCTGTTCCCCTGCTGGGTCGCCCTGATTTGACGCGCTGGGAGCGTCTGGCGGGGCGGGGCCGTCAGTATCAACGTTATGGCGCGCTGCTGTTGGTGAAAGATGTCACCGAGGAAATCGCCACGGCCAGCGAATTGAAAGTCAAGGCGGCCATGATCAAGGAGGTTCACCACCGCGTCAAAAACAATCTGCAACTGCTGGTGTCGATCATGCGTATGCAGGCGCGGCGGTCGTTCACAGAAGAGGCGCGGGAGTTGCTGAATGAATCGATCAACCGCATCCTCAGTATGTCGGCCATTCACGAATCGTTGTCGGAAAAAGGGGATCAGGCGCTCAATCTGGTGGATGTGATGCAGCGGATGTTGCCGCCCCTGTGGCAAAGCGCGGTCGGACCGGCCAAAGACATTCATCTGGTTCTCACCCATGCTGATGATGTGATCCTGCCAACGCACAAAGCGACGGCGTGCGCGCTCATCATCAACGAACTGGTCCTCAACGCCATCAAGTACGGACATTCGGAGCAGACGCAAGGCAAGGTGGCTGTGGAGATTTACGACCATGGCGACGCGGTCGAGCTACAAGTATTGGATAATGGCCCTGGTCTGCCGGAGGGTTTTTCGCTGGAATCCGAAACCAGCCTGGGGCTTGACATCGTGCGCACATTGGTGCAGCATGATCTCAAAGGCACATTTGCACTCATTCGCCGGCCTGAGGGCGGAACTCAGGCAAAGGTTTATTTTCCGAAAGGCGCCTCTGGAGGCCAATCATGAGTCAATCGAATCCCCCTAAACGTCGACGCATCGTTATTTGTGACGATGAATCTCTTATCCGACGCGATCTGCGCGAAATGCTCAGCAACCAGGGATACCTGGTGGTGGGCGAGGCTGCCGACGGTCAATCGGCAGTGGAATCGGCTCGCAAACTACAACCTGATCTGGTGATCATGGACATCCGCTTCGAAGGCGAACGGTTCGATGGCATCGATGCCGCCCGGATACTGACCGAAGAAGGCATCGCTCCCGTGCTCCTGCTCAGCGCCTACAGCCAGCGCGATTTGATCGAGCGTGCGCGCAGCGCTGGCGTGGTCGGCTATCTGGTCAAACCTTTCACCGAAGCCGATCTACCGCCAGCCATCGAAACGGCGCTGGCCCGGTTCGAAGAGTTCGAGTCAGTGAAGAAACAGGCCGCCGATCTGAAAGAAGCGTTGGAAACGCGTAAGTTGGTCGATCGCGCCAAAGGGCTGTTGATGGACATGAAGGGGATGTCGGAGGCCGAAGCCTTCCGTCGCATCCAGAAGTTATCGATGAACTACCGCAAGTCCATGCGCGAGGTGGCCGAGGCCATTATCTTGGCCCAACAGATCAGCATCAACGACTGAAGATCGAACCGGTGACGTTTGGCCGGACAGGATCGTTGCAGTATAATTGTGGCTTGCAAGTAGGGGCGTGACTCGTGCGCGCCCCTACTTTTATGCAAGCGATAGCAAGGCCACTCACTGCATGAAGCTCGACGAAGTACAAGAGAATTGGAACAAGTTCGGCGCTACGGATCCGCTGTGGGGGATCCTGGCTTGGCCCGATAAGACGGGCAACCGTTGGCAAATCGATGAGTTCTTCGCGACCGGCGTCCACGAAATTGCTGGGGTGTTGGACTACGTCGAGGGATTGGGTTTGGCGCGGCCTCATGGCTCGGCGCTGGATTTCGGCTGCGGCGTCGGGCGGCTGAGCCAGGCAATGGCTCAGCATTTCGCCGCGGTCACAGGCGTGGACATCAGCCCGGCCATGATCGATCTCGCCTGCCAGTACAACCGCTTTGGCGACCACTGTCGTTATGTTCTGAACGAGACCGGCGACCTGCGCACGTTCGCGGACGCCAGCTTCGATTTCATTTACTCCAATATCACACTGCAACACATGCCGCCGCGCTACAGCCGTGGCTACATCGTCGAATTCTTGCGCGTCCTGACCCCCGGCGGCGTGCTCGTTTTTCAGATCCCCAGCACGGCCAAACGACGACGCCAGAATCTCGTGCAGAGGCTGCGCCCCACCCGCCTGTTCCGCCTCTACCAGCGCCTGCGCTATGGCGACCGCCCAGTCATGGATATGTACGGCATCCCTCGTCCGCAGGTGATGCGCTTGTTGAAGGCGCACGGCGGCCAGATCGTCGATGTGCAGCCGGATGCCAGCGCGGACGTACATTGGCACAGCTTCCGCTATTGCGTCGTCAAAGCCGTTTAGTCGCTCCCCTCTCTTTGTACACCATGCCCACCGTTCGCTACTCCGTCCTGATCCCTGTCTACAACGAAGCAAAAACGCTGCGCGCGATCGTGGCCCATGTCCGCACTCAGGCGGACTTGGAGATGAAGGTCATGCCGATGACCTCCGAACACGCCGAAACATTCCGCCTGGAGCAAGAGATCATCGCCGTAGACGACGGCTCGAAGGATGCAAGCGCTGAAATCTTACGCGAGATGGCGGCCGAAGGTCAGTTGCGCGCCTTTTTTCACAGCCACAATCAGGGCAAAGGCGCAGCCATTCGCACGGCCATCCAACATGCCACCGGCGAGGTCTTGCTCATCCAGGACGCCGATCTCGAATATGACCCGCGCGACTACCCCACCCTGCTCCAGCCTATCCTGGAAGGAAAGACAAAGGTCGTGTATGGCTCGCGTTTTCTGGGCGGGCCGCGCAAGGCCATGTATTACCGCAACATGCTGGGGAACAAGCTGCTCACATTCGTCACCAACTTGCTCTACGACTCTATCCTCACGGATATGGAGACGTGCTACAAGTGTTTTCGTCGCGACGTGTTGGACGGCGTACCGCTGCGGGCGCGGCGCTTCGAACTTGAGCCGGAGATCACGGCCAAAATCCTCAAGCGCGGCTTCCGCATCTACGAAGTGCCCATCAGTTACGCCGGCCGCGAGTATCAGGAGGGCAAAAACATCACCTGGAAGGATGGTTTCCCGGCCATCTGGACTTTGATCAAGTATCGCTTCGTGGACTAGGCCCATGGTGGAGGCGAGTTCGGCGTGGCGCGCGGGCCAGCGACGAATGGTTTTGTCCCCGGCGGTTCGACGGCTGGGAACGAGCGAAGCCGTTTGGGTGCTGTCATGCCTGCTGGGGGGGATGGCGTTGCGTCTGTGGACATTTGGCTGGTTCCCCTTGCGCGAAGACGAGGCCCTGTACGGCTATTGGGCGCGGCTGATCGCCTCTGGCCGCGATGTCATGTTAGAGCGGGTGGCCGTGGACAAGCCGCCCTTGTTCTTGTATTCCCTGGCGCAGTTCTTCACCTGGTTCGGGCCGAGCGAAGCGTCGGGGCGATGGCTCAACGAGCTGTGTTCGCTTTTGGCTTTGATCCTGCTGTGGTTGCTGGCTCGCAGGCTCTACGGAGCACGCACAGCGCGCCTGGCCCTGGCTTTGTTCGCGCTTTCACCCTTCGCCATCGCCTTCGCCCCCACCATGTACACCGACCCCATGCTGATGGCCTGGCTCCTGCTGGCCTTGTTGGCTGCCACCCTGCGCCCGCCGCGGGCATGGGGCAAGACCAGCGCACAAGCGGCGGCCTGGCGGCTGGGATTCAGCCTGTTGGCGGGTGCGGGCGCGGGCCTGGCCTTGGGCATGGCCTTCGACACGAAACAAAACGCGCTCCTGTTCATCCCCTTGATCGCAGGCGCGCTCGTCATCGCCGGGATTGAGGACAGGATTCAGGATAAGGTGGGGAACACACCCGCCCCCTCGCGCCTCCTCACCTCCTCCCTGCCGCGCCTCATCCTCTCCCTCCTCGCCGCCGCCGCCGGTTTCTACTTCATCTGGTTCAAAATCTGGCAATGGGATAGCTGGCGCATTTTGCCAGCAGAAATCCCCAGCTTTTGGGAACAGGCCTGGCGCACCTACGGCGGGCTGGGCTGGATTCCGGTACAGGATTGGGGCGCGCGCCTTATCGCCTGGATGCAGGTGGGGCGATGGCTGGGTGGCTGGTGGGGCGGGACCATGGCGCTGGTCGGGTTGGCGAGCCTGGCCGCCCTCGACACTCTTCACACTTCACACCTCACACCCCGCGTTTCACGCTTCACGTTTCACGGCTCACGCCCCTTCCTCTGGAGCTGCCTCTTCCTGACCTTCACCTTCATCTACCTGCTCACCCACGTCATCTTCAGCTTTCAACCGTGGGATCGCTATTTGCTGCCGCTGGCGCCATTGCTGGCATTGTTGGCCGCGCGCGGCCTTGTACTACTTTGGCGATGGGCAAACACTCTCACCCTTCCCCGCTCTCTCCTCCCTACTTCCTCCTCCCTCCTCCTCGCTGCTCTCGTCTGGGGCGCCGGCCAGGCCACGCTGTCGCGCATCCCCGTCGGCGGCGACCACGGCGCCTGGGGCGGCATCGAGGCGGTGGCGGCCTACTTGCAGGAAGCCGTGCCCGCCGATCATGGCGTCTTGTACCAACGTTGGGAGGGCTGGCACTGGAATTGGTATTTGTGGGAGGGACCGCACGGCCGGGTGTATTGGGCTAATCCCCAAATGCTGGTGGACGAGTTGAAGACGAACCCAACCGGCTACAAACGCTTCGTCGTCTTTCCCGGCTGGCATGAGGACGAACGCCCGCCCCTGCAAAAAGCCCTGGCGCCTTACCGCCTGCGCCTGGCCCCGCGCCTCATCGTGCGCGACCCGAACGCTGGATCGGTCCACTTCACGGTCTACCAGATCGTGCCGGAGACAGGAGAATGAAGGGCAAATCCAGTCGCCGCCCTGACGCCGCCGCCCTGATCGGACTGGCCCTGGCCGTCTTGCTGATCTACGGCAAGGTTCTGTTCACCAACCTGACGCCTGCCTCCGGCGATTTTCTGGTCTACTACGCTCCTCTTTGGGATTATGTCAATTCATCCTTACGCGCCGGACGCTTGCCGCTGTGGAACCCCATGCTGTTCGGGGGAGCACCGTTGTTGGCCAATCCCCAGGCATCGTTGTTCTATCCCCTGCGCTGGCTCTTCCTCCCCTTCGCCGCCGAGCGCGGTATCGTGGTTTCGGCGGCCCTGCACGCCTGGCTGGCAGGAGCGTTCACCTACGGGCTGGCGCGACGGGCCGGGCGCGTGGGACCGCTGGCGGGACTGGCAGCTGGCCTGATCTTCGCACTCAACGGCTGGGCGAGTGGGCTGCTCGGCCATCCCAACCGCTGGAGCACCGTGCCGTGGCTGCCCGCCGCCCTCCTGCTGTGGGAGATGCGGCCGCTCAGCGCGGACGGCAAGTGGATCTGGAATCGGGCGCTGCGCCGCTGGCTGGTGGCGAATGCCGTGGTCTGGGCATTGGCCTTGTTGGCCGGACACTCGCAGACTTTCTACAACCAGGCCCTCATTTTTGCGACCTGGGCCGTGGCGCCAGCCTTGTGGCGGTGGGCGGTGACGCGGCGGGATCTGTCAGGCTTGCTGAAACTGACAGGTCTGGTCATCGCCATCTTCCTCCTGGCTGCGGCCCTCAGCGCCGTCCAGATACTCCCCACTTTCGAGCTTTCGCGTCTGTCCTACCGCAGCGGCGGCCTGGCTTACCGCGACCACGCCGCGCTCAGCCTACCGCCCTGGCGCCTGGGCTTCACCCTGCTGCCACACTACGCCCGCGACCTGGGCCAGGCCCTGAGCACCGCCGCTTATGGCGAATGGGTGGGATATGTGGGTCTGGCAGGATTGGCCCTGGCCGCGATCGGGCTGGGATTTGGCGCCGCACGACGTCTGCGCATCCAGGCCGCATTGCTGACGATCGGCGGCATCGTCCTGGCCTTCGGCGCCTATAACCCCACCTACTACCTGCTCTACCGCTTCGTCCCTGGCTGGAGCTTTTTTCGCGTCCCCGCGCGCTGGTGGGAAGCAACGGCGCTGGGTCTGGCGCTGCTGGCCGCGCTGGGCGTCGCCCGCCTCCAAGAAGGATGGCGTCCGCGTTGGACGCTTCCCCAAGGACGCCTGCGCTGGCTGGGAGGAATTGGCCTCCTCGCCCTGATTGCCTTTGCCGCCCTCACCCGCCCCACCCTGATCACACTGGCGCTGTGGCTGTTGACGCTTTTGTTCATTTTGGCAGCGCTGGCTGGGCGCGGGCGCTGGCAGCCCTGGGCGCCGTCTGTCCTCGCCATCCTCCTCGTTCTGGAATTATTCGGCGCCAGCGACTCGCTCCCGCTGCAACACCCCACTGCGCCGCAGGCCCTGCGCTCCTGGCGCACCGCGCCGGCGCGCATCGCCGCCGAAGCGCCCCCCGACTGCCGCATCCTCAGCCTGAGCACGACCACCTACGATCCCGGCGATCTGGCTGACCTCCGGCGCATCTATGGCCCGGCCCTGGACGCGCGCGCCTTCGACGACCTGGTCGTCGCCACCAAAGACAAAGAAGTCGTGGCCCCCAACCTGGGCCTGATCTTCGGCCTGCCGTCGTTGGACGGCTTCGATGGCGGCCTCCTGCCCACGCGCCTGTTCGTGCAAGCGATGAGCCTGTTTCTACCAGCCGACCAGGTCGTCGCCGATGGCCGCCTGCGCGAACAACTACACGAAATCCCTGACCCCCGGCTGCTCTCGCTCTTCCATGTCTGCTACGTCATCGCCGACAAGACCTTCGACGCCTGGCAAGACGATGTCTACTACGACCTGGCCTTTGGCGAGACCCTGGACCTCGCCCATCCCAACCTGACCTTGACCGCCATGCCCGATTTTCCACTGACGGCGGTGGGACTGGTGACGCACCTGGTCGGGGGAACGGAATTGGCGCAGGGCGAGCCGGTGGCCGAATTGACCGTAACCTTCACGGATGGCCAGACCGCGACGCTGCCGTTGCGGGCCGGATTGGAGACATTCACGGGCGCAGATGCCGCTGGTCTCGCCCACCGCCGCGACCTCCCCGCCGTGCGCTGGCGCTACGATGCGCCCGGCCAGGACGCCATCGCCCGTTTGCCCTTGCCCAAAACAGGCGTAGCCACTTCACTGCATTTCCACCTCGTGCGGCCCGATGCGGCCCTCTTCGTGCGCGGGCTGGCCGTCCTCGATGAACGCAGCCGCGCCCACGCCACCCCGCCGGTCTCGCGCCACCCCTGGCAGCGCATCCACTCCGGCGATGTGAAAATCTATCGCAACGATGGCGTGCTTCCGCGCGCCTTCCTCGTCCCCCAGGCTGAGATCAGCCCCGACGACGCCACCCGCGCGCGCCTGCAAGACCCGACCTTCGACCCCGCCCACACCGTACTCCTGGCCAGTGGCGAATCCCTCGTCGGCTCGCCCCCTGCTGGCGCAGCCCATGCTGGCGCAGCCCATATCGTCGCCAGCGACCCAGAGCACCTCCGCATCCGCGTGCAGACCAACGCCCCGGCTTATCTCGTCATCAGCGACGCCTGGCATCCTGGCTGGCAAGCCGCCGTCGATGGCCTGCCCACCCCGCTCCACCGCGCCGATCTCATCCTGCGCGCCCTTGCTGTGCCTGCGGGCGAGCACGATGTCGTTCTAACTTTCCGCCCGGCCTCGCTGTGGTGGGGTGCAGCTATCAGCTTGTTGGCGATGATGACGCTGGGCGTGTTGTGGTGGTGGGGTTCTTGGCTGCCTGTGTCCCAAGCCGTATAATCGTGGCAACCGCTTTCCCCTTGTTCGCACCTGGGAGCCATTCATGAATGCTTTCAATCGCATTGTCGTCTTCATCGTTCTCGCGCTGCTGCTGATCAGCCTGGTGGCGCTGGCGTTGGCGCCGTTTAGCACCCTCAGTTGGCTGCAAGGTGTGCTGGGCAATGGCGCCGCCGTCATCTCCGAATATCAGACCAGCGATACGCTGAACTTCAACATCGCCCGCATCGCCGTCGTCATCGCCGCCCTCGTCATCTTCCTGCCCCTGCTCATGGCCGAAATCCCCCGGCGCAAGGTCGAACCGACCGTGCGCCTGCAGACGACCAGCGGCGACGCCCAGGTCACGGCCGATAGCATCGCCCGCCGCTTGAGTTGGCACCTCGACCAGCTTGCCGACGTGATCTCCGTGCAACCGGAAGTGCGACCGCGTGGCGACCGCGTGGACGTGCTGCTCAACGTCGAGACCTCGCCTGCGATCGAGGTGCCGATGAAAACCGAGGAAGTCATGCTCGTGGCCCGCGAGGTGGTGGAAGATCGCATGGGCCTCAAATTGGGCCGTCTGGACGTACGCATCCGCCACACCGACTTCCCGACGAACAACTGATCCCCGCCTTTGTCCACCGACCCCACCCCTCTCCCACCCCCAGCCGACGCCCAGGCAGCCGTGATCGATGATTCCCGGCTGCTTTTGTTGTTGGAAGCCTTGCTCTTCGTCGCCGCCGAGCCGACCCCCCTCTCGCGCCTGGCGACGGCGCTGGGCCTGTCGCAGGAACGCGTCAACATCGGCCTCACCCAACTGTCCGCACTCTGCCAGGACCGAGGCATCCGCCTGCAGCGTCAGCGCGACACCGTGCAGTTGGTGTCGGCCGCCGAAGCCGCCGACACCATCGAGACCTTCCTGGGCCTCGACCTGACCACCAAGCTCTCCCGCGCGGCTTTGGAGACCCTGGCCATCATTGCTTATCGCCAGCCCGCCACGCGCCCCCAAATCGACGCCATCCGCGGGGTGAACAGCGACGGCGTGATGCGCACCTTGCTCAATCGCGGCCTGATCGAGGAGGTAGGGAGGATGGAGCAGGCGGGCCGCCCCATCCTCTACGGCACGACGTTCGAGTTCCTGCAATACTTCGGCCTGACCAGCCTGGCCGATTTGCCATCGTTGACAGAAGAGGCTATCGAACAGTTAGCCGAACGCGAGGCGCTGGCCGAAGGCGCTTGACTATCGCCTGTTTAGCGACTTTCGACCTCCTGGTCGGCGTGCAGGATATCGAGCAGAACTTGGGGCAAACGCGTGGGCTTGCCGGCGTGAGTGACGCAAATGTGACGGGTGAAGCCTGTGACCAGGGTCGCGCCAGCATCATCGACAACCTCATATTCCATGCGGATGGCCCGGCTCTGTACTTCGCCCACCCACGTGCGTACAGTGACCAACTGGTCGTAGCAAGCAGGCTTGTGGTAACGGGCGCCCACTTCCACGACGGTCAGGTAGTAGCCCATGGCCTGAAATTCACTATAGCTGAGGCCGGCCTCCCGCAGCCAATCCGAGCGGCCGACTTCGAACCAGGGGATGTAGCGGCTGTGATGGACGATGCCCATGGCGTCGGTTTCGGCATAGCGGACGCGAATCAGGCTGGCGCTGGTGCGGCTGTGTACAGCGGGGTGGGGCATGGTTGTGGGGGGACGAAAGGGCGAAGGGCGCCAGGTGGGGTGGGTGATTTCTAGCGCGAATGGGTCTTGATGAAGGTGATGATCTCGTCGATGTAGCCGAAGGCCAGGCAGACGACGGTGTCGGCGCCGCCGTAGTAGATGGCCAGGCGACCGCTGGCGCCATCGACAAGAGCGGCGCAGGGGAAAGCGACGTTGGGCACATCGCCCACGCGCTCATAGGGCGCCTGCGGCGCCAGCAGGTAGGGTTCGCCGCGATACAGCACTCGCCAGGGCTGATCCAGATCGAGCAGGGCGGCGCCGAAACTGTAGACGAAGCCGTTACACGAGGTGAGGACGCCGTGGTAGATTAGCAACCAGCCCTCGGAGGTCTCGATGGGCGTCGGCCCCGCCCCGATCTTCGTGCTCTGCCAGCCGCTGCTGGCGCCCATGACGAAACGATGCCGGCCCCAATGGGTCATGTCGGGGCTTTCGCTGTAATAGATGTCGCCAAAGGGGGTGTGGCCGTTATCGCTGGGGCGGCTGAGCATGGCGTATTTGCCACCGATGCGCCGGGGGAAGAGGACGCCGTTGCGATTGAAGGGGAGGAAGGCGTTCTCGAGCTGGTAGAAGCTCTGGAAGTCGTGGGTGTAGCCGACGCCGATGGTGGGGCCGTGGTAGCCGTTGCACCAGGTTACGTAGTAGCGGTCTTCGATCCAGCAGACGCGCGGGTCATAGCCGTAGTGCCAAAGGTTGATTTCGGCGGCAGTCGCGTTGTCGGACAGGAAATGGATGCGTTCTGGCTCGATCTGCCAGTCGATGCCATCGCGGCTGCGTCCGGCGTGAATCTGCATGGCCCGGCGTTGGTCATCGACCCGAAAGACGCCGGCGAAGCCATGTTCGAAGGGGACGACGGCGCTGTTGAATATGCTGTTGGAGGTGGGCAGATGGTCGGGGCGGATGATGGGGTTGCGCTGCGAGCGCCAGATCACGGCGTTGGAGTCGGCGGGTCGGTCTTCCCAGGGGAGGTGGGGCAGGGGTGGGGTTTGGTCGCTGAGAGAGATAGCAGAGGTCATGGCGTTTTTTATTGATCGCTAGGTTGATTTGTTATGAAGCTCGTAAAACGTGAAGCGTGAAACGTGAGAAAACGTCGGCAATTTTCACGCATCACCCTTCGACAGGCTCAGGGCAGGCTGTTTCACGTTTCAGATCTGAGCATAATTTCTTTGGCTAGTCATCTATAGAAAGGGTGGAAGGTGGGCGCCGATGGCAAGACGGGGGCGGAAGATGGGTGCGCCAGACTATACCATGTTTCTTGTTTGGTTGAAATTGTGTACTATTATTATGCCACCTTTCAAAAAGGGCTTACATGATCGATCGATCTTTCACCCATTACACTCTCTCCGAATCCGAAGTCCGCGCGACACTGGTCGATGGGCTGGCGCGGGCCGAATTGTCGGGCAAGCGCGTGTTGGTCATCGTCCCCGACGGCACGCGCAGCGGCCCCATACCGCTTTTCTTCCGGCTGTTCCACGAGATTTTGGGCGGCGAAGTGGCCGCGCTCGATTATCTGATCGCTTTGGGCACGCACCAGCCGATGTCCGAGGCTGCCATCCATCGACATTTCGGCGTCACCGCGGCGGAGATGGCCGGGAAATACGCTAATGTTCGGGTTTTCAACCACTATTGGGAGCAGGCGGAGACCTTCGTCCGGCTAGGTGCGATTCCGGCGGCCGAGGTCGAAATCTTGAGCAATGGCTTTTTCCGGCAGGATGTGCCGGTGACGGTCAACCGGCTGGTGCTGGATTACGACCAGATCATCGTCTGCGGGCCGGTCTTCCCGCACGAGGTGGCGGGTTTCTCTGGCGGCAATAAATACTTCTTCCCCGGCGTCTCCGGCCCCGAAGTCATCGATTTCACCCATTGGCTCAGCGCGCTGATCACCAATTACAACATCATCGGGACGAAGGACACACCCGTGCGCACGATCATCGATCACGCCGCCAGCATGATCGACCGGCCCAAGCTGTTCTGCTGCTTCGTGGTCAAGGGCCACGACTTGCACGGTCTGTTCGTCGGCCCGCACGAGACCGCCTGGCCGGCGGCAGTCGAGCTGTCGGCGCAAGTCAACATTTTGTGGACCGCGCGCACGTATGACCACGTGCTCTCGGTCATGCCCCGGCTGTACGATGATATCTGGACGGCAGCGAAGGGGATGTATAAGCTGGAGCCGGTCATCGCCGATGGCGGCGAAGTGACGATCTACGCCCCGCATATCGACGAGCTTTCGTACACACACGGCCGCATCCTCGATGAGGTGGGCTATCATGTGCGCGATTATTTTGCCAAACAGTGGGGTCATTTCGGACGCTATCCATGGGGTGTGCTGGCACATGCCACGCATCTGCGGGGGCTGGGAACCTATGAAGATGGCGTCGAACGCGCCCGCATCGACGTGCATCTGGCTACGTCCATCCCCGCCGAACGCTGTCATCGCGTGAATCTGGGCTATCGCGATCCCGCGGCCATCCGGCCGCAGGAGTGGGCTGGGCGGGAGAGCGAGGGCGTGCTGCTGGTGGAGCGGGCGGGGGAGATGTTGTATCGGCTGAGAGACGGTGGGCGTCCCTAATCGCAAAGACTATTCGGACGGCCCGCCGCCGCCAAGTGGGCCGACCAGCCCCAAGCGAATCTTGGTGGCGCCGAGGTCGATGCCGACACGGCGGCCTCCTAAGCGAACAAGTCTGCTGCCATGTGGGCGAGCACCATGTCTTCGGCCTCGGGCAACCCGCTGACGCCAATACCGCCCACCACTTCGCCTTGACTGACGATAGGCACACCGCCACCCCAGGCCGTGTAGCGCGGGTCGCCGAAGTTGGTCATGGGAAAACCCTGCTCGCGGGATGACTGCCCAATCTCGGCTGATGGTTTGCGTTCACGAGCGGCAGTGAAGGCTTTGTTGATAGCAATCGTGATAGAAGGCAACTTGCAGCCGTCGGTGCGCAGAAAGGCCAGCAGTTCGCCATGGGCGTCGGTCACGGCGATAGCCGCGCCCTTGCCCTGGCGCTCCAGTTCAGCGCGGATGGCATCGACAATGCGGGCGGCGTCGGCATGAGAGAGATGGGAGACTGTGTGCATCGAATGATTCTCCTTCTTATAGGGCGAAAGATTTGCAAAATAGATTGGTTATCAGCCGCCCACCGTGACGGGCAGACTGCTTCAGGCCAGCGCCTCGGCAACAGTCACCCAGCGGCTTTCCGTCGCCGAGCGTTCCGCCGCCGCCATGACAGCTTGGATGTGCAGGCCATCGGCCAGAGTCGGAGATGTTGGCCGATCTTCGGAGACGGCCTTCAGGAATTGGTATTGGCATTCGGCGTGGGTGCGCACAAAGTCTGGGGTCATCGACCCATCCGGCGCTTTCTGGCCGGGATAACGATTGACGGTCTCGATTTTGCGGAAGCCCCGCATCCCGCCCACGGGCTGGTCGGCGTCGCGCACGTCGTAGACTTCAAGCCAATTGGGATCGATGGCGTTGAAACGGATGGCGCCCTTTTCACCGAAAATATCGAAGCCCAGGTCGTTGGTTAGGCCGGTGCCCATGCGCGAGACTTCGACCACGCCCGGCGTCCCGTTGGCCAACCGCAGGTGCAGCAAAGCGATGTCATCGACATCGACGAAGCCGACTTCGCTCGTCCCGAGCTGGGGACGTTCTTTGATCAACGTGTCCATCGTCGCCTGCACCGATCCGAACTCGCCCAAGAGAGCGTAGAGCAAATCGAGGATGTGCGAGCCGATATCGAAAAGGGCGCCGCCGCCGGCGATGTCTTTGCGCTGTCGCCAGCTCAGCGGCTTGCGTGGATCGATATAGCTGGAGCGATAGTAGCGCCCTCGAAACGAGAACACCCGACCCAGGAAGCCCTCTTGGATGAGTTGTTGGGCGCGCAGGATGGCCGGGAAGAAGCGAAAGTTGAAGGTCATCTGTGTTTTCACGCCCGCCGCGATCACAGCCGCGACCATACGCTGACCCTCGGCCACGTTCATCGCCAGCGGCTTCTCGCAGTAAATATGCTTGCCAGCGGCAGCAGCGGCTTCGACGATGGCGGCATGCATGTGATTGGGTACGCAAACATCGACGACATCCACATCAGGACGGGCCAAAAGCTCGTGGTAATCACTTGTCCAGAACTCGCAGCCAATCTCGGCCGCCGCCGCCTGCGCCGTCTCCGAGCGCGTCGTCGCCACCCCCACCAACCGGAATGTGTTCTGCGGCAGGCCGTAATGAAACGGTAGGGAGCGATAGGCCATGGCATGCACCCGCCCGATGCCGCCATAACCGATCATGCCAATGCCAAGGTAGGGGCGATTGAGGTAGGGGCGTTTGAGGTAGGGGCGATTGAGGTAGGGGCGATTGAGGTAGGGGCGATTCATGAATCGCCCCTACTGCCGCCGGGGCCTTTCAGCAATGGCGACGAGAATTCGCCCACGGTCATGCCGGCGGCGATGAATTCAGCCACGTTGCCAGCATTCAGCCCGCCATCCTCCATCAGATCAATCTGGTCTTCCATCCCTACCTCGGCAATCATGTCGTGCAACTTGCGCATGGTGCGCACCATGAAATACACATTCATCGTGCAATTGCACATAGTTTAGCAGTCTATGCGGCGGTTGCCAAGCGGCCTTTGATTGCTGGACGCTCTTGGCAAAGTAGTTTTGACACACGCCAGCTCCAATTGTTAGCATGTCGGTCATGAAAACGCAGAAGGCATCGACGAAGAAACAACGGGCCGAACCTCCCTTCATCCTCGCCCTCGACATCGGCTCCTCCTCGGTGCGGGCGCTACTGTTCGATAGCCGCGGCCGGAAGATCGAGGGCATAGAGGGCAGACAGACAGTCGCCGCGCGCACCACACCCCCCGGCGCCCACGAATACGACCCCGACGACCTGCTCGAACGCGTCTTCGCCTGTCTCGACCAGGCTCTGGCCCAGGCCGGGCCGCTGGCCGCTAAGATCGCCGCCGTCGCCCCCGATACCTTCGTCAACAACATCCTCGGTCTCGACGCCGCCGGGCGCGTCGTCATCCCCCTCACCACCTACGCCGACGCCCGCGCGGCCGGCGAAGTCCCCGGCCTGCGCGCCGACTTCGATGAAGGCGAGGCCCACAACCGCACCGGCTGCCGCTTCCACCCCAGCTATCTGCCCGCCCGCCTACGCTGGCTTCGCCGCGCCGACCCCGCCCGCTTCGCCCAAGCCGCCCGCTGGCTCTCTATCGGCGAATACCTCGAACTCCGACTTTTTGGCGAAACCGCCGTCAGCTACTCCGTCGCCTCCTGGACCGGCCTCCTCGACCGCCACCAACTCATCTGGGACGAATCCCTCCTCTCCCACTTACCAATAACCAATAACGATCTTTCCCCTCTCACCGACTGCAATTGCCCCCGCTCCGGCCTCCGCCCAGCCTTCGCCGCCCACTGGCCCGCTTTGGCCAAAATCCCCTGGTTCCCCGCCATTGGCGATGGCGCCGCCGCCAACATCGGCAGTGGCTGCGTCGGCCCAGGCCGCGTGGCCCTGACCGTGGGCACCACCGCCGCCCTGCGCGCCGTACTGGAGACCAATATCCCGATGCTCCCGCCCGGCCTGTGGTGTTATCGCGTGGACGGGCGGCGTTCGCTGCCGGGCGGGGCCTTGACCGAGGGTGGGAGCGTTTACGCCTGGATGAGCGAAACCCTGCGCCTGGGCAACCCGCAGGCCGTCGAATCCGCCCTCGCTGCCATGCCGCCCGACGCCCACGGCCTCACCCTCCTCCCGTTCTTCTCGGGTGAGCGCGCGCCCGGCTGGGCCGGCGACGCCCGCGCCACCCTCCACGGCCTTTCTCTCGGCACGACCGCCCTCGATATCCTGCGCGCCGGCATGGAGGCCGTAGCCTACCGCATCGCCCTCGTCTACGACCTGCTGGCCTCGCTTCTGCCCGACCAGCCGCAAGTCATCGCCAGCGGCGGCGCGCTGGCTGCCTCGCCCGTGTGGTTGCAGATCATCGCCGACGTCCTGGGTCGGCCGGTCGCGCTCTCCCAAGCCGCCGAAGCCACCGCCCGCGGCGTCGCCTTGCTTGCTCTCGAATCCTTGGGCGTGATTCCCGACATCTCTGCCACCCCCGACCTTTTCGAGCCTGCCTGCTCGCCCAACCCTGATCGCCACACGATCTATCGCCGCGCCATCACCCGCCAACAGGAATTGTACAGGCAGCTGATCGGGTGAACATCTTTTCAAACAGCTGCTCAGTTCCTTATCGATCAGCCTTCCGCCTGCCATGACTCCTGCCCTCGCTTCCGCGTCTCGCCCGTGGCTCGACCCGACCTGGTTCGAAGAAACCCGCGCCTGGATCGACGCCGCCTTGCGCGCCCGCGGCTTGCGCCTCACCGCCTTCGATTTGCCCCGCCTCCGACCCTGGTCGGTGGTGATGCGCGTGGAGACGAATGCCGGCGCCTGCTATTTCAAAGCCACCGCCCCCGCCTCGATCTACGAGGCTGGCCTGACCCAAACCCTCAGCCATCATCGGCCCGACTGCATGCCCCACCTGCTCGCCCTCGACGCCGCCCACGGCTGGCTGCTGCTGGCCGACGGCGGCGAAACCTTGCGCACCCGTCTTCAATCCGAAAAGAACCTGGCGCATTGGCTGCGCGTCCTGCCGGAATACGCCGAGCTGCAACTCGCCATGGCTGGCCATCTCGACGAGATGCTGGCCAGCGGCATCCCCGACCGCCGCCTGGCCCGGCTACCTGCCCAATTCGCTGCGTTGCTGGCCGACACATCCGACCTGCGACTCGACCAACCCGACGGCATCAGCTCGGATGAATACGAACGCCTGCTCGACCTGCACCCACGCGTGGAGGCCATGTGTGCGGAACTCGCCAACTTCGGCCTGCCCGAAACCATCCAGCATGACGACTTCCACGACGGCAACGTTTTCGTGCAGGATGGCTGCTACCGCTTTTTCGACTGGGGCGACGCCTGCATCACGCACCCCTTCTGCACCCTGCTCGTCAGCCTGCGCAGCATTGCCACCCGCTTCGATCTGCCCCCTGATGCGCCCGAACTCACTCAACTGCGCAACGCCTACTTGATCCCATGGGCTTCCTTCGCCCCGCCTGCCCACCTCATCGCCGCGGTGGAACTGGCCCAAACCCTGGGCATGCTCTGTCGGGTCTCCTCCTGGCGCGCGGCCCTGCACGGCGCCGATGAAGCCGACAGCGCCCCCTACATCGCCGCCGTACCCGGCTGGCTGCAAGAACTCCTCGCCGCCACTTCATCTCCGCCTCTGCCATGACCCTCCTCGACCTCTTCACCCGCCCGCCCACCGTCCTCGCCCC
The DNA here is from genome assembly GCA_041918515.1 of Chloroflexota bacterium. Taxonomy (GTDB): domain Bacteria; phylum Chloroflexota; class Anaerolineae; order J102; family J102; genus SSF26. The sequence goes on from JAYRVO010000161.1 coordinate 18,032, forward strand.
GGCTTTTTCATCCGACCAGGCCGCCACCCTCTCCGCCCAACTCGGCGACCGCACCGGCCTGCACATCTATCCCGCCTCCCTGGCCCTCATCCCCGGCGCCCTCTTCGCCCTCGCCCGCCAGGGCGCAAGTAAGCGCCTGCTCTTTCTTTGCCCATCGTCCACCGTCTATCGTCTGCCTTTTTCCGGCGAAACCCACTCCCTCCCCAATTCCCTCACTCTTACCCTTTGCCCCACCGACGCCGTCAACGCCGCTGTCCTGCGCTCCGCCCTGCCGTTCCTGCGTCCCCGACGGCTGGGACTGGCGACCTCGGTCGGGTGTGGCGACCGCCTGGGCCTGGCCACGCCGGGGCACATCCAGGCAGTGCAGGGGACAGGCATCGCTCCCATCCTGGCGCAACAATCGATGCGCGAAAACGCGCGCACGGGCCGCACGCCACAGGACGTCATCGACGACGCCATGTGGGGCGTTTTTCAGGAAGGATGGCGCGACGGCTACGGCGCCGACGCCGACCATCTGAAAACGACCGAGCACATCGACTGGTGCGTGGCCGCTGGCTACACCTTGTTCACCATCGACCCCGGCGACCATGTGATCGATGAGGCGCACGACGCCCCGGCCGCCCGGCTGTCCGCCATCCTCGCCGCCCTGCCCTGGGCCGACCTGGAGACCAGCTTCGCCGATCTGAAAAGCCGCTATCTCGGCCACAGCTTCGATGCCGGCGACGCCCTGCACTTGACCTTCGACGAGAAAACACTGGCGCGGGCAACAGGAAAATACGGCGCCGCCATCGCCCACACCGCCCGCATGTATCGTCACCTGGCCGGGCTGAGCGATGACTTCGAGATGGAAGTATCGGTGGATGAAACGGAAACGGTCACTTCGTCGGCCGAACATTTCTTCTTCGCCAACGAGTTGCGCCGATTGGGCGTGCGCTGGGTCAGTCTGGCCCCGCGCTATGTCGGGTGCTTCGAGAAAGGCGTGGACTACATCGGCAATGTAGGGGAATTCGAGCGCAGCCTGGCCGCACACGCCGCCATCGCCCGCCATCTGGGACCATACAAGCTCAGCATCCACTCCGGCTCGGACAAATTCAGCATCTACCCCGCTTTTGCCCGCCAGTGCGCAGACATGGTGCATCTGAAAACGGCGGGGACGAGCTATCTGGAGGCGTTGCGCGCCGTGGCCCAACTTGATCGCGACCTTTTTCGCCGCATCCTTGCCCTGGCCATCACCCGCTATCCCACCGACCGGGCGACCTACCACGTCTCCGCTGATCTATCCAACCTCCCTGCGTCTCCCCCTCCCTCCCACTCTGCGCCCCTTCTCGACCAATTCGACGCCCGCCAGGTGCTGCACGTCACCTTCGGCTCTGTCCTGGCTGCGTTCGGTGACGAGATCAAAGCACTCCTGGCCGCACACGAGGAAGTGCATTATGCGGCGTTGGCCGCGCATTTCCAGCGGCATTTGCAGGAATTTCGTGTACGCTGACGTCGAAGACGAAGAAATTGATCACGGCTTTCCCGGTCTACCTTCTACACCCCACTGTAAGCCGAAAACCCGCCATCCACAGGCAAGACGACGCCGGTGACAAAGGCCGAAGCCGGGGAGAGCAGCCACAGCACGGCCCCCAGCAGGTCGGTCGGATCGCCGAAACGGGACATGGGAGTGTGAGCGATGATCGAGCGCCCGCGCGGGGTCAGTTCGCCGGTTTCGGCATCGGTGAGGAGGAAGCGATTCTGGTCGGTGAGGAAGAAGCCGGGAGCGATGGCGTTCACCCGAATTTTGGGCGAATACTCCTGCGCCATGTGTACAGCCAACCATTGCGTAAAGTTGCTGACCCCGGCCTTCGCCGCCGAATAGGCCGGGATGCGGGTGAGCGGGCGGAAGGCGTTCATCGAAGAGATGTTGAGGATGACACCCTCGCCCTGCGCGGCCATCGTGCGCCCGAACACCTGGCTCGGCAGAATCGCGCCCAGCAGGTTGAGGTCGAAGACGAAGCGGAGCGCCTCTTCGGGCAGGTCGAAGAAAGGCAGGTCGGGTTTGGTTGTGGCCTGGGGCCGGTTGCCGCCGGCGGCATTGATCAGGCCATCGACGCGGCCAAATTCCTGCCGAATGCACTCCTCAGCCTCGATCAGCGTGTCGCGGCGCAAAACATCGGCGAAAACGACGGCGACCTGACCTTTCACGCCTTCGATCATGCCGATTCGGTGCAGCACTTTTGCGGCCAACGATTCATCTCGGTCGAGGATGGCGACATTGGCGTGGCAGCCCACGAGAGCGCAAGCCATTTCCCCGCCCAACGCGCCCGCCCCGCCGGTGACGATGATCGTTTTGCCGGAGAAATCGTAGAGTTGGGCCAATTCCGACAGATTCATACCTGGCAGTGTAACTTCGCTGTCACTGTCCGACAAATCAGCGTCAGTCGGGACGAGGAAGGGAGGATGGGGAGATTCGACCGTGGCTCCTCCACCTCTTCCCATCAGCAGACGCTCGATTTTGGGATTTGGGCGATGTTACGCTAGAATATATTGTTGCCTCAAGCGTCATCTTCGCCCGTCGGGGCCTTCGTCTCGGCGGGTCTTTCTTTGTTTTGCAGGAGAATTCCACCTTGGCTTCGCACAAATCCGCTCTCAAAGCTCATCGCCAAAGCCTGAAACATCGCAATCGTAACCGTGCCATCAAAGGCAGTCTTCGCGGCGCCATCAAGCGCACTCGCACCGCTGTCGCTGCGGGCGATCTAGGGAACGCCCAAGAATCGCTACAACAAGCCATCAGCAGCCTCGATCGCGCGGCCAAGAAGGGCATCATCCATCCGAACAACGCCGCCCGCCGCAAGTCGCGCCTGATGAAGCTGTACAACCAGGCCGCACAAAAGTAAACAAAATACGATCGGGTTGGGCCGTTGGAAAACCGTAAGCCGGGCAAATGCCCGGCTTTTGCGCGTTTTGGGTCGGGTGCACAGAATCCCCTATCCTACTAATTCATCGTCACTTGCATCTTCAACCACGCATCGATGAACGCATCGATATCCCCATCCAGCACCGCGGACGTATTGCCCGTCTCGTATTCGGTGCGCTCATCCTTCACCATTTGGTAAGGTTGCAGCACATAGTTGCGAATACGGCTGCCGAACCCGGCCTTTACATAGGCCCCGCGCAGGACCGCCTCCTGCGCCTCGCGCTTCTCCATCTCGATCTCGTACAACTTGGCTCGCAGCACCCGCATCGCCGATTCCCGGTTTTGCAGTTGGCTGCGCTCATTTTGGCAGCTGACGACGATGCCGGTCGGCAGGTGCGTCAGGCGCACGGCCGTCGAGTTCTTCTGCACATTCTGGCCGCCGGCGCCGCCCGATAGAAACACATCCATCTTGACATCGTCGGGCTTGATCTCGATCTCGATATCGCCTTCCAGGATAGGCATCACCTCGACTTTGGTGAACGAAGTATGACGACGGGCGCTGGCGTCGAAGGGACTGATGCGCACCAGACGATGGTTGCCCTTCTCGCCCTTCAGATAGCCATAGGCCCAAGGCCCCTCGATCTCGACCGTAACCGTCTTGATCCCCGCCTCTTCGCCGGGCGTCGTATCCGTGATCGTGGTCTTGAAGCCGTGGCGCTCGGCCCAGCGCAGATACATCCGCAACAGCATCTGCGTCCAATCCTGCGCCTCGGTGCCGCCCTCGCCTGCATGCAACGTCAAGATGGCGCCACTGTCGTCATGGCGGCCAGAGAGAGCCAGCTTCAGCTCGCGCTGATCGATGGCCTTTTGCAGATCACTGGCTTCCTGACCGATGACGGCGATGGTCTCGGCGTCCTCCTCCATCTCCGCCAGTTCCAGCAACTCGAGCGCGTCTTTTACGCCTTGATCGAGTTGTATCCAGCTCTGCACTTGTTCTTGCAACGACGCCAGTTGCCGCATCGTTGCCTGCGCTGCTTGTGGGTCCGACCACAGATTGGGGTCAGCCGTCTGTTTCTCCAAAGCCTCCAGTTGCACTAGCTTGGCAGGCCAGTCAAAGACGCCCCCGGATTGTCTGGAGACGTTCCTCCAGAGATTCCAACAAAGTACGTATTTCGCTCATTTTTTTACTCCTAAGAGATCTGACAGGTTTTTGACCCTAATTATCGAAAAATACTATTTACTAACAAAACTGACAACCAATTACTGATAACCAATTACCAATCACCAATTACCAATCACCGATTACCTTCTTCATGCTCCAACAACGATTGCACGAACACCCACGGATCGAACTCGGCCAGATCATCGATCTTCTCGCCGGTGCCAACGAAGCGCACGGGCACGCCCACCTGGTCGGCAATCGCCAGCACCACACCGCCCTTGGCCGTGCTGTCCAGCTTGGTCAAGATCACGCCCGTGACGCCCACGCTATCGCCAAATTTCTGAGCCTGCGTAATGCCATTCTGACCAGTGGTGGCATCCAGGATGAGCAAAACCTCGTGCGGGGCCTTGTGCACCTGGCGTTGGGCCACATTGCGGATCTTCTCCATCTCCTTCATCAGATTGAAGTTGGTGTGCAGACGACCGGCAGTATCGATGATGAGGATGTCGGCATCGCGTGATTCCTGGCTGGCCCGGATGGCATCGTACACCACGGCGCCGGGATCGGCGCCCGGCTCGTGCGCGATGACCGAGACGCCCGCGCGCCCACCCCAGACTTTGAGCTGATCGATGGCGGCCGCCCGAAACGTATCGGCGGCGGCCAGAACGACGCGGCGGCCCCGGTTGCGATAATACTTGGCCAGCTTGCCAATGCTGGTCGTCTTGCCCGAACCATTGACGCCCACCACCAGCACGACATTGAGCAAACGATGGGGATTGTCGATGTCGAGCGGGCGCGCGTCGCCGCGCAAGAGACGCACCATCTCCTCTTCCAGCACCTTGTTAGCCTCTTGGGTGCGCTTGATGCCTTCGGCCTTGACCCTGTCGCGCGTAGCCTCCACCAACTTCAGGGTCGTGGATACACCCACATCGCCCATGATCAAGACCTCCTCCAGCTCATCCCACAGTTCATCCGTGATCTCATTGGCCTGGAAGATCTTGCTGATGCGTCCCAAAACGCCGTGGCGAGTCTTGTCCAGACTCTGATCGATTTTCTCTTGTTCTTCGACACTGACGTGAGCGCGGCGGAAACGGGCAAACATGCGCGGCAATACTCCGAGAGATGAAAAGTCGTGATCAACAAATGGCCGCCGGAGATGGCGCTTCGGCGAAGCGCGCTGCACGGCGTCCAGGCAAAAATTATACATTCAGGCGGCTGGGAGACCAAACCCATTGACACGACCATCCCATGAGCATAGAATGAGGGTGGCAGCATCGTCCTCACCCAAACCATGAGATGAATGCTGCCTGAGTGAAGAAGTGGGGCTTTTCGGCAGCTACAATATCCCGGATGGAATTGCATGACTGATCTTCCTGTCCACGACATCTTCGTCTCCTACGTCGAGGCTGATAGCGCTTGGGTCGAAGGATACTTGCTGCACACTTTCGACAACGCCGGTGTGCGCTGGCATTCGGAGGAAGCATTTCGCCTGGGCACGCCGCGCATCCTCGAATTCGAGCAGGCCATGCAGCAGAGCAAACGCACGCTGCTCATCCTTTCACCTGCCTATCTCGCCGCGAGCTTCAACCAATTCCTCGATTTCATGCTGCTGACCTGGGGCGCCGAAACCGCCCGCTGGCCGGTCATCGCCATCTTGCTCCAGCCGGTCGCTTTGCCGCCCCACCTGCAATTCCTGCGCCCGCAGGATGCCACCGACCCCGCCGCCTGGCCGCAGGTGATCGCCCGCCTGCTGGACGACCTGGACATCCCCGTTCCCGCCCCGGCGCCGCCCCCGCTCTGCCCCTACCCCGGCATGGTCCCCTTCGACGAGCAAGACGCCGGGCGCTTCTTCGGGCGCGATGAAGAGATCGCCGACATACGTCGACGGTTGCGCCACCAGAACTTCCTCATGGTCATCGGTCCCTCTGGCTCCGGCAAATCCTCGCTGATCAATGCCGGGCTACTGCCGGCGCTGCGCGCGAGCCAGCAACCGGCCTGGGACATACGGTCGCTGCGGCCGGGATCACAACCACTGGCCAGGCTCCAGGCTGCCCTCGGCGATAGCGCTGCACCCCACCAGGCGGAGGCCCGCCCTCTGCTCTTGGTCATCGACCAATTCGAGGAACTCTTCGTCCAGGCCGCCAAAGCCGACCAGCCGGCCTTCATCGCCCGGCTCAAGTCGCTGCGCCAGGAGTCGAACTGCAAGCTTGTACTCACGATGCGCGCCGACTTCTACCCCGACCTCATGCACTCCGACCTCTGGCCCGTGGATCCCAGTCAGCGTCTCGAGATCGGGCCGCTGCGCGGAGAGGCGCTACGCCGGGCGATCAAACAGCCCGCCACCGATGCCAGCGTCTTCCTTGAGCCGGGGCTGCTCGAACGCTTACTCGCCGACGCCGCCAACGAGCCAGGGGCGCTGCCGCTGCTTCAGGAAGCGATGGTGCTCTTGTGGGAGTCGATGCAACAGCGCTTGCTGCCCCTGTACGCCTACGAACGCCTCGGCACAAACGACCGCAGCGGCCTGGCTGTGGCCATGGCCAACAAGGCAGACGCCACCCTGGCAGCCCTGCCCGCCGACCAGCAGGAGATCGCCCGCCGCGTTTTCGTCTGGCTGGTGCAATTTGGCGAAGGCCGCGCCGACACCCGGCGCCAACTCACAGTAGCAGAGCTGCGCACGGCCAAACAAGACCCCGCCGTCTTCGACGCCGTCTTGCAGCACCTGGCCGCCAATCGCTTGCTGATCCTGAGCGGGAGCGGCAGCGACGAAGACCGCAAAGTCGATATTGCGCACGAAATGCTCATCGTCGGCTGGCCGATGGCGCAGGGGTGGGTGCAGGCCCGCCGTACGGCCGAGATCACCCGCCGACGCATCGAGCACGACGCCGTAGCATGGCAGCAGCACCAGCGCGACGCCAGCTACCTGTTGCGGGGCATGCGCCTGACCGAAGCACGCGTTTGGGCGGCACAGAACCAGGCCGACCTCACCACCGACATCGATACCCTGCTGGCAGCCTCGCAACGACGGGCGAACATCATCCGCTTCGGCAAAGCCCTGGCCCTGGCCGCGTTGATCTGCCTGGCCGCCATCTTCCCCGCGCGCTGGCTGTGGGAAAACTCGTTGCGCCGCGCGGCCAGCAGCCCCATGGTCGAGATTCCCGCGGGCGCGGCCATCCTCGGCAGCGACGCCGAAACCGCTGAACCCCGCGCCTCGCCCGCGCGCACCGTCACTCTCCCCGCCTTTGCCATCGACCGCTACGAAGTCTCCTACCGGCAATACCGCCTGTGCGTGCAAGCCGGTCGCTGCGCCATCCCCCTGGAGCCAGCCGAAGCGGTCGGCATCGCCGACGCCCCCGCCAACTGGCCCGTGACCTGGGTGACGGCCTATCAGGCAGCCGCTTTCTGTCGTTGGCTGGGCCGGCGCCTGCCTTCCGAAGCCGAGTGGGAGCGGGCGGCACGCGGCAGCCAGGGGCGCCCGTGGCCCTGGGGCGATCAGCCACCCACACCCGACAACGTCCATATCTTCGTAGATGGCTTCATCGAGCGCATCCCCAACTCCGTCACCGCTGTCGACGATCCTCGCTACGCCGGCGGCGCCACCCCGCCCCAAGAAGGCGGCATCATGCACCTGGTGGGCAACGTGGCCGAGTGGACGCGCACGCCCAGCGCCTGCAGCGAACGCCCCTATGACTGCCCACAATTGTGGGACGAGACCAGCAAAGAACGCTCGCTTTTCGCGCGTGGGCTGGGCTACTCCGATCAGCTCGTGCCCACTGATCTCGCCACCTTGACCATCGCCCAACCCGCCAGCGCCATTTTCTTCTATGACAACACCGGTTTTCGATGCGCACGCTCTCTACCTTGACAAGGAGGTCAAACCATGCGACGCCTGCGCTTTCCCTCCACCCTCTTTCTCTACTTGGGCCTGATTGCTGCTTGTCTGCTCGTGCTGACCTTCACCAGCCAGCCAGCAGCCTCCTCGCTCGCGCCCCAGGCCACCGTGCGTCTTCCCACCCGCCTCGCCACCCGCCCTCTCAAAATCGTCACGCCAACGCCGGAAATCAAACTCCCCAAACCCCGGCTGTGCAATCCCCAGTCGCCGCAATTGTCGCCTTTTGCCCAGATCGCGGCCATCGACAAGTCGGAGCTTGGCAGTGGCACGGGCGCGGCGCAGGGCGTCTACATCAATCCTGAGACCCAACAAGAGTTTCGCGTCACCGCGCACAGCGCCAATAGCGGCAAAGCGATCGAGACCTTGAGCAACCTGCGCGTCTGCTTCGAGGCCATCGACACAGGACTACCGCAAAGCAACGGTAAGGTAGACGCCAACCCTAGCCAAGAGCTCCGCTTCGCGCGCGCCATCGTCCTCGAAGGCGTAGACAACACCTTCTACGTCTTGGAATGGACGAATCGGGATGAAAAAGAGAACCTCTTCGTGGTCTATTTTGCCATCGATCCCGATGTGCCCGGGGGCGGCACCGACGGCTACCAGGCCAGGTGCATATCTTCCGCGACTTTAGGGCTGGATTTGAGCAGTGGCTCCGGCAGCGTCACCGGCACACTGTACAAGCGCGCCACGCCCGTCGCCTCCGTCAGAGCCAACGCCGCCTCGAGGCCTCTGCCTCCGACGGTCAGCAACAGCAATGGTCGCACGAACATCACTTACGATGCTGCCGTGAGAAACAACAGTCGCTCGACGCGAGCAGTTTACATGATCACAGGCTCGTGGACAGAGGATGGCAGCGGCGTATCCTCAAACGTCCCAGGTTGTTAGCGCCAGGCGGCGCGGTGTGCTTTGGAGGTGCATCGCACCTGGACTATAATGCCCAAAAGATGACAGGGACGCGGCAAGCCGCGTCCCTGTTTTGGCATCCAGCTCCAACGGGCGAAGCGCCGCCCGCCCTGTCTTGAGGTTGAGGAAATGGCTGCTTACGTCTCCCCCACCATCACCCAGCTTCTAAACAAGCTGGACTATATGCCGCCGGAAGATCGGGAATTGGTGCAGCGCGCCTACGAAGTGGCCGAGGTGCAGCACCGGGGGCAGGCGCGTAGTTCGGGCGAGATTTACATCACCCACCCCCTGGCCGTGGCCGACATCCTCAGCGATTTGCACGCCGACGCCGAGACTCTGGCGGCAGGGCTGTTGCACGATGTCGTCGAGGACACGGGCTATCCGCCAGAGAAAATCGAGGAGATATTCGGGCGCAAGGTGAAAGAGCTGGTGTTGGGGGTCACCAAGCTGTCGAAGCAGACGCAGGGCGAGCTGGAACCAACCGATAATCATGGCGAGGAAGCGCCGAAGGAAGGGCGCGGCGGGGAGAGCGGGCGGCCGGTTCGTTCACGCCAGGAAGAATGGGCCGAAAATATGCGCCAGCTCTTCCTCAGTTCGGGCGAGCACCCGCTGATCCTGGTGATCAAGTTGGCCGACCGGATGCATAACATGCGCACACTGGGGGCCATCAAGAACGAGGATAAGCGCAGGCGCATCGCCAAGGAGACGCTGGAGATTTTTGCGCCGGTGGCCAATCGGCTGGGCATGTGGCAGATGAAGTGGGAGTTGGAGGATCTGTCTTTTCGCTTCCTGCAGCCGGTGGTGTATCAGCAGTTGCGCGAAAAGATCAACCAACGGCGGGCAGGGCGAGAGCGGTTCATCAAACAGGTGGAAGAGCAGATCCGGCTGTCCCTGGCCGAACACGGCATCATGGCCGATGTGAGCGGCCGGCCCAAGCACATCTATAGCATCTGGCGCAAGATACAGAAAAAGGGGATTCCTTTCGAAGAGGTGTACGACGTCCACGGCTTCCGCGTCATCGTGGATAGCATCCCCGACTGCTATGTGGTTTTGGGCATCGTCCATAACCTGTGGCCTCCCATCCCTGGCGAATTCGATGACTACATCGCCCGCCCTAAAGATAACGGCTACCAATCATTGCACACGTCGGTGCATGGGCCAGAGGGCAGACATATGGAGGTGCAGATTCGCACCTGGGAGATGCACGATCTGGCCGAGCAGGGGGTGGCCGCGCACTGGCGTTACAAAGAAGGCGGCCGCAAATTCGACGCCGATTTCGCCAACAAGATCGCTTGGCTGCGGGCCGTGAAGGGCTATGAGGAAGAGACCAACGATGCCAGCGATATGTTGGAGCACATGCGCTCGGAGTTGTTCAGCGATCGGGTGTATGTCTTCACGCCCAAAGGCGACTTGCTCAGCCTGCCCACCGGCTCGACGCCCATCGACTTTGCCTACTACATCCACACTGAAATCGGGCATCGTTGCCGGGGCGCGCGCGTCAACGGCAAGATGGTGCGGCTGGATTACCAGCTGAGGAACCGCGACCGCGTGGAGATCATCACGACCAAGAAGGGGGGGCCAAGCCGCGATTGGTTGAACGAGCATTTAGGTTTCGTGCGCACCCGCCGCGCCCGTTCCAAAATCCGGCAATGGTTCAAGACGCAAGACCGCGATCTGAATATCGCCGCCGGGCGTCAGACGCTCGATCGTCTGATCAAGCAGCTCTATTTACGCACGGTCAGCCATGAGGATGTGGCCAAGGCATTCAATTACGACGATCTGGAGGATTTCCTGGCCGCCATCGGCTGCGGCGACATCCCCAGCGACCGCATCATCGGCAAGCTGGTCGCTTTGCAGCCGAAGGAGCGGGAGGAGAAAGTGGAGGATGGCCTACCTGATGTGGCCACCCCCACCGGTTCTGCTGACCCCATTGCCATCCGCGGCGTCGATGGCCTGTTGACCCGCCTGGCCAAATGTTGCAATCCGCTGCCCGGCGATGACATCGTTGGCTATGTCACGCGCGGGATGGGCATCACCATCCACAAAGCAAGCTGCCCCAGCCTGATGAACCGCAACGAGCCAGAACGCTTGATTCAGGCCAGCTGGGGCGCGGACACACCCACTTACCCCGTCCCGATCATCGTCCGCGCCTGGAATCGCATGGGTCTGCTGCGCGACATCAGCGCCATCGTCGCCGCCGACAGCATCAATATCAGCTCGACATCGACGACCACGAATCCGAAAAGTCCCATCGCCGTGATCATGCTAACGCTCAACGTGAAAGACGCGCAACAACTGGCGCGGATGATGGATCGCATCGAGCGGGTGCCGAATGTGTTTGCGGTGGAGCGGTATCGGCTGGATGGGTCGCGGGGGGTGAAGAAGTAGGGCTACGACTTCATCCGCGCGCCGCGATCCTCATACGTGAAAATCCACCCGGCCAGATCGCCGATGACGAGCGCATCCGTGACATCACCGGTGGCGGGATCGACGAAGATGCGATAGAAGCGCGAGGAGTATTGATCGGCGTCCGCTTCCAATTCGGCGCGCGTCGTCGCCTGGATGGTGCGGAGTCGCTCTTGCCAGCGGGCCATGTTCTGCGGGCGGAGATCGACCCAGCCATCGTCGGCGCTCGCGGCTTTGCATTGCGGCCCACGCAACAGATGATCGCCTTCGGGCGGCAGGATGGGAATGCCGATGGAGATCATCTGCGCACGCAGATCGGCATCGTGCGCGATCTCTTCGTAACAGGCGCGGGCGAGCGTTTCCGCCGACATCCGCAGCACGCGAGAGATACGGTCGCCGCTGACCCGTTGCAGCAGATAGGCCTCGAACAACAATTTGGAGAGCCGCGGCGGGCCGAGAACCTCGAAGGCCACGCTGCGCACACCGTGATCACTCTCCAATTGCCGCATGCGGGCCAACGCGCCCTCGCGCAAGATGCCGGCGCGGTAGGTTGGCCCCAGCATCGACTGATCGAGGGCGCTAATCACATCGAAGCCGGTGTTGCCGCCTTTGATCTCCTGGCCCACGTTGCGCGCGATCTCTTCCGGCGTCACGAACTCCATCTGGTTCAACGAAGTGATGGATGAGAACTCGCCCAGGGCGAAAAGGCCATTTTCGCCGGTGTCGATGAAGACATTTTCCAGCACGCGGCCGGGCAAGGGCGCGCCGAAATCGCCGTGAGCAGCCAGCGCCTCGGCCAACGGATAGGCTTGATCGGGCGGGCAATCATACAACGGGATGGGCCGGCCAGCGCGGCGGATCGGGCCAAAGCCAATCTCTGCCCAGCCAATGGCCGCAGTCGGTTTGATCTCTTTGATGGCGGGCAGGTCGGGCGAGGTGCGCGCCAACAGAAAGAGGAGCAAGCTGTGCGCGCCGGCCACCGCCGCCTTCGAGAGGAGCACCGAAGATGGCTTCTCCTCGCCGTGCGTGTAGGGAATGTTGAGGCCCATGCCGCCGGTGCCGCTGGTGCCCACCTTGACATACACCTTCACCCCTGGCCAGCCGGCTTCGGGGTCGGGCGCCAATACTTCTTGCAAGATTTGGACATGACGGACGACGTGCGGGATGTAGAGTTTGGCCAGATGGCGTTCCACCGCTTCGCGATAGTTTTCGGGGTTGCCGTCTGCCGCTGCCAGTAATTCACGGGCGCTGGTGTAGATATTTTGATAGGCAAAGGCGGTGGCTGTGTTGATACAGTCCACAATCGCATGGGGACGATACTGGCGCACGAAGCGATGGAGCGTCGAGTTCTCGATGACATCGCGCTTGCGCTCCCCGACCAAGGGATCGAGCAAATCGGCCAGCACCCGACGCCGCGCCTCGGCCTCCTCCAGGATGGCGGGCCAGCCCCAATCTTTGTAATCCCAGCGCACAAAGATGTTTCCCCAGCACGCGCTCACCTGCGTCTCCGGCGGCGCCTCGGCGCCAATGAGTCTCGCTGCGCCTTCGGCGCCGGCCTGATCGATAGAGGCGATGACCAAATGGGCGGGTTTGTCACGCAAAAGCCGCCGGCATACCGCCTTGCCCACCATGCCGCCGCCGCCGAGCACGAGAATCGTACGTCCTTGTACATCCATAGAATGTGTCCTCCGTTGGACTATATCATGATGAATGGTTCTTTCTTCGACCGGCTCATCATAACACAACCAGAACCAATCAAGCCCATGGCGTCGCCGCCTCTCGGCGAATTTCGATCTGATCGATGGCGGCGTTGCCCGGCCGGGTGAGCAGGAAAAGCACGATTTCAGCGATTTCTGCGGGCGGGATCAAAAGAGAGCGATCGAGATCGGGGCGAGCTTGCGCGCCCATGTCAGTGTCCACAGTGCCCGGCAGAATGGCGTGAACGCGAATCCCGTCCTTTTGCACTTCCTTGGCCAGCGTCTTGCTCATCCCCAGCAACGCGTGCTTCGAAGCGGCGTAAAGAGCCTGATTGACATAGCCCTTCACACCCATCACCGATGCGATATTCACAATGAAGCTGCGCGGCTGCTCACGCAGATAGGGGATGGCCTCTCGACAAAGCAAAAAAGGGCCGCGTACATTCACCGCCATCACTTCGTCCCATTCCGCCGTCGTCGTTTCCAGCAAAGGCTTGAAGACGCCGACGGCGGCATTGTTGACCAGGATATCCAACCGGCCAAAACGGGCGACAGTCGCCTGCACCAGCCGCACAACGTCGGGTTCGCACTTGATATCCGTCGGGAAGCTGGCGGCTTGCCCGCCCAGCGCCTCGATCTCGGCCCGCACAGCCTCCAATTCGGCGAGGGAACGCGCGGCCAAGGCCACATGCGCGCCCTGCCGAGCCAGGGCAAGGGCAATCGTGCGACCAATTCCCCGGCCAGCGCCAGTGACGATGGCCACTTGATCTTGAAGGGGCGATGTATCGGCAGACGTGCTCATAGGTGGATTCTCTCCGCTTCGCAGGTGCGCCAACTGTGCCACAACGCCCAGCGTTGGGCAAATCGCGCCACGCCGCAACCAGCCCCTATCCTCCATCCCTTCTGCACGATTTTGCACACTTGCGCATGATTTGCTCAGACGCCACTTCAGGAACCTTGACAAACACGCATGATCATGCTACTCTGCTCACAGGAGCGCTCCCGCCACCTTCATAGAGGTGGTGTTTTGCTGTCCTTCATCGATGACACAAAGGCTTCGTGTTTTCCTCGTGTCTTCGTGTTATAGATGGATGGCCAAAGAAATTATGCTCAGATCTGAAACGTGATACAGCCTGCCCTGAGTGCGTTGTACTCAACGCCGTCGAAGGGTGATGCGTGAAAATTGCCGACGTTTTCTCACGTTTCACGCTTCACGTTTTACGAACTTCATAACAAATCAACCTGGCGATCAATAAGTAGTAAGCAACAGGTCACAAAATGAAAAACGTTCTTGTCGTTGGCAGCATCAATATGGATCAGATCTTCCGCCTCGCCCGCTTTCCCAAGCCCGGCGAAAGCCTGCTGGCGGACGATGTGCTCACGGCGCCAGGCGGGAAAGGAGCCAACCAGGCGGTGGCGGCAGCACGAATGGGCGCGAACGTCAGCATGGTGGGTCGTGTCGGCAACGATGCCTTCGGTCAGAGCCTCCGGCAATCGCTCAGCGCGGCCGGCGTGGATGTCAGCAGAATCCAAATCGATGAGGCGGCGCCCACCGGCACGGCCTTGATCATGCTGGCCCAGGGTGTGGACAACAGCATCGTCGTGGCCTCCGGCGCCAACATGCGCCTGACCGTGGCCGACATCGAGGCTATCGATTGGAGCGACATCGCCGTCCTGCTCGTCCAATTCGAGATCCCCCTCGAAGTCACAACTGCCGCCATGCAGCGCGCGCGCGCGGCCGGCGCCATCGTCATCCTCGATCCCGGCCCTGCTCGCCCCTGCCCAGCCACGACCCTAGCCCTGGCTGACATCCTGGCCCCCAACGAGACCGAGGCCGAAGCCCCGGCCGGCGTCCCTGTCATCGACCTGGCCTCAGCCGAGCGCGTGGGGCAGCTGCTGCGCCAGACGGACGCGCAGCGCGTCATCGTCAAACTGGGCGGCCAGGGCGCACTGGTCTGCACCGCCGCCGGTTGCGAACATTGGCCCGCCATTCCCGTGACCGTGGTAGACACCACCGCCGCGGGCGACGCCTTCTCTGGCGCGCTGGCCGCACAGTTGGCCGCGGGCGTCTCCTTCGACGAAGCCATGCGCGTAGCCATGTACGCCGGCGCCCTGACCGTTACCCAACTGGGCGCGCAACCATCGTTGCCAACCCTGGATGCCGTACAAAGACTGATGCGCGAGCGAACTGTGTCCGCAAAATATTGCGAGGGATGATGGCACTCGAACTACACGTCGGCGTCAAAACCGATCCGATCGAATATCGTTTTTCCTACGAATGGCTCTTCCGGCTCATGGCCGAAGAAGGCATCGAGCACGCCCAGCTTGGCTCGTTCACCGAGATGTTCGTCCTGCCCGATGACTTCTTCCTCGACCTGCGCGCCCTCGCCGAACGCTTCGGCGTCCGCATTTCCAGCGTCTTCACCTCGCACCGCGAGCTGGGCGGCTTTTTCCGCTTCGAGCACCCTGGTTGGGAGAAGGCAGCCCGGCGGAATTATGAGCGCATGATCGAGGTCGGCGTCTTGCTCGGCGCGCAGTCGGTGGGCGGCAACCCCGGCTCGGTCATGCGCGACCACATGGCCAGCAAAGACGCCGGCATCCGACGTTATATGAATCACATGAAGGAGATGATGCACTTTGCGCACGCCTGCGGCCTGCCCTATCTGACCATCGAGCCGATGTCATGCCTGGCCGAACCACCCACCCTCCCCGACGAAATCCGAGCGTTCGCCGCAGAGCTACTCGCTTACCATCGCCAGCATCCCGACAGCACCGCCGCCGTCGGCTATTGCGTCGATATTGCCCATGGCTACGCCGACCGCGCCGGCAACGTCGTCTGGGACAACATGCAGCTCTTCGAAGCCACGTTGCCCTATCTCAACCACGTCCATCTCAAAAACACCGACGCCCTCTTCAACTCGACCTTCGGCTTCACCGAGGACGAGAGAGCACGGGGCATCGTCCAAGTCGAATACTTCCGCGACTTGCTGACCGCGCGCACCGCTGATCTCCCAGTCAGAACGGTCGTCGGCTACCTGGAGATCAGTGGCCCCAAAACCGGGCGCGACTATTCCGATTGGAAGTTGGAAGACATGTTGCGAGCGTCGCTGCGCCATCTAAAAGTAGCCTTCTCGTCGCCGCAAACCGAATCGTGACCGATCCTATGCCATCCGTCATCCACAATTCGCAACCGACCATCCAAATCGCTCCCTCGATGATGTGCGCCGACCTCTGGCGCCTTCCAGAAATCGTGCAGGAATTGGAGACCGCTGGAGTCGAGATGCTGCATTTCGACCTCATGGACGCGCACTTCGTGCCCAACATGCCTGTCGGCCTCGGCCTGCTGGAATGGCTGCGCCCACGCACCGAACTGCCATTCGATGTTCACTTGATGGTCGAACACAACGACATGTTCGTGGCGCGGCTGGCCGAGATCGGTGTGCAATCCATCTCCGTCCACGTCGAATCTGCTATCCACCTCGACCGCACGCTGGCGCTCATCCGCAGCCAGGGCAGCAAGGCGGGCGTCGCTCTGAACCCCGCCACCTCGCTCACCGCCCTGACCTATGTCCTCGAACAACTCGATTTCGTGCTGGTCATGACCGTCAATCCTGGCTTCGCCGGGCAGAAACTGGCGCCGGCAGCCCAGCGCAAAATCGCTGATACGACCGCCTTCCTCGACGCCCACCGCCTCGCCATCCCCCTCCAGGTCGATGGCAACGTCAGCTTCGCTCACATCCCGGCCATGGTGGCGGCTGGGGCCAGCATCCTGGTGGGAGGTACGAGCAGCGTCTTCCACAAAGACAGCAGCCTGGCTCACAACGTCGAACGCACCCGCGCCGCCATCGCGGGTGGCCTGGACATGCGGGCGCGGCTGCTCACGAATGGGCGCGGATCATGAACCAGTTTGACACGATGACCGCCCAGGTGCTGCACGCGCTGGGCGACATGCGCTACGAGCGCATCCCCCGCCCAGCGCCAGACCCTGGCCAGGTGCTCGTCCGCATCGCCTACTGCGGCATCTGCGGCTCCGACATCCCCCGCACCTTCAGCAAAGGCGCCTATCGCTTTCCCATCGTCATTGGACACGAATTCGCCGGAACGGTGGCCGCCTGCGGCGCGGGGGTGAACGATCTGGCGCCGGGGACGCCGGTGACGGTTTTTCCCTTGATCTGGTGCGGGCGTTGCGAGCCATGCCAACAAGGGCGCTATGCTCAATGCCTCGCTTACGACTACCTGGGCTCACGCAGCAACGGCGCCCTGGCCGAGTATGTCGTTGCCCCGCGGCGCAACCTGGCGCCCGTGCCGGCGGGCGTATCGCTGGCCGTGGCCGCCATGACCGAACCGGCGGCGGTGGCCTTGCACGCGGTGCGACGGGCGGGAACCGTGACCGATCAAACGGTGGCGGTGTTCGGCGCCGGACCAATCGGCCTCATGGTTGCGCAATGGGCGCGGGCATTGGGCGCCAGCAAAGTCCTGCTCTTCGACATCGTCCCCCGCAAATTGGCGCTGGCGCGCGAATTGGGGTTCGAGCACGCCTTCGATAGCCGGATGGTCGAGGCAGTGAAACAGGTCGAGGCCGAAACCGACGGGCAGGGAGCGCATGTCTGCATCGAAGCCGCCGGCGTGCCCTCTACCACCCTCCAGGCCCTGGCTGCGGCGCGACGAGGCGGACGCATCGTCTTGCTCGGCAACCCGGCCGGAGACGTGACCCTCCCCGCCGGGCTGATCTCGCAGCTCATGCGCCGGGAAGCGACCGTGCTGGGAACATGGAACTCAGATTTCAGCGCCGCCGGCGCCGACGATGACTGGCAAGCGGTTTTGGCGGCGATGGCCTCCGGCGCCCTTGACCTCGAACCATTGATCACCCATCGTACACCTCTTTCGCAAGCATTCGCCGCCCTGAAAATGATGCGCGACCAGACTGAGTTCTATGCGAAAGTGTTGATTGATGTTGGAAATGAGTAGGCAAGTAGACAAGTAGACAAGTAGACAAGTAGACAAGTAGGTAAGTAGACAAGTAGACAAGTAGACAAGTAGACAAGTAGACAAGTAGACAAGTAGACAAGTCACCTTGTCACCCTGTCACCATGTCACCGTGTCACCGTGTCACCGTGTCACCGTGTCACCATGTCACCATGCCACCTTGTCATCGCATCCCCCCACCCCAAAGGAGATTCCCCACCTCATGATTGCTGCTGTTTTGGAAGAACTGGAACGAATGGTGGTCCAGGAAGTGGCCATCCCCGAAATCGATGACGACTCCGCCCTGATGCGCGTCGAAAACACCAGCATCTGCGGCTCCGACATCCGCATTTTTCACAGCGGGAACCCGCGCGTGAAACCGCCCGCCATCCTCGGCCACGAAGCGTCGGGCGTCATCGTGCGCGTGGGCAAAAACGTGATGCACGTGAAGGAAGGCGACCGCGTCGCCATCGGCGCTGATGTCCCCTGCGGCGAATGCAAATGGTGTCGCAACGGCATGTGCAATAACTGCACCGTCAACTACGCCGTCGGCTATCAGGTTCCCGGCGCTTTCACCGAATACATGAAGTTGCCCAGACTGCTGCTACAAGGCCCCGTGACCAAGATCGCCGACAGCCTCAGCCACGAAGAAGCAGCCCTGGCCGAGCCGCTGGCCTGCGCCATCAACGGCTTCGAGCTGGTGAACCTGTCGCTGGGCAAGAGCGTCGTCATCTATGGGTTGGGGCCGATCGGCTGTATGATGATCGACCTGGCGCGCGTGATGGGAGCCACCAAAGTCATCGGCGTCCAGCGCAGCAAGTTGCGTATGGAGATCGCCAAGACCTACGGCGCCGATGTATACATCGACTCGAGTACAGAGGATGTGGTCGCGCGCTGCCGCGCCGAAACCGGCGGCGAAGGCCCGGACATCGTCATCACCGCCAGCGCCTCGGTCGAAACCCACGAACAAGCCGTGGACATGGTGGCGCATCGAGGTTATGTCAACCTTTTTGGCGGCCTCCCCAAAGGCACGCGGCCTCTCAGTCTTCTCTCCAACACGATCCACTACAAAGAATGCTTCGTCACCGGCTCGCACGGCAGCACACCCCGCCAGCACGAGATGGCAGTCGATTTGCTTGAGAAAAAGCGCGTGCGCGTGCAACCCCTCATCACCCATCACTTCCGTCTTGCTGAGATCAACGAAGCCTTTCAAGCCATGGAATCCCGGCAAGGCATGAAAGTGATGTTACATCATCATTGACATGAACCTCACCTCCCGCCAACGCGTCCTCACCGCCTGCCGCCACCAGGAACCCGACCGCGTGCCCATCGACATCGGTGGCGGCACCAGCACCACCCTCGTGGTCGAAGCCTACGACAACCTGAAACGGCATCTCGGCATCCCCGCGGGCGAGACCAAAACCCTGAGCAAGCAATACCGCTCGGCCCGGCTGGATGACGTCGTTTTGCAGCGATTGGGCAGCGATTGCTATCCCTTGCGTGGTCGCTCGCCCCTCCATTGGTCGCCGCCACCCACCGAACCAGGAACGTACATCGATGTCTGGGGCGTGAAATGGCGGCAGATCTGGTATCGCGACTTCGCCTTCTATTGGGAAGTGGCAGAGGCGCCTTTGGCCGAGGCCACCATCGCCGACCTGGAAACCTACGCCTGGCCAGACCCCGCCGACCCCGGCTTCACAGCCGGGCTGGCGGAGGAGGCGCGCACGCTGTTCGAGGACACCGACTACGCCATCGAGGCAAGCTGCGGCTTCTACTCCTTGTTCGAGACGGCCTACGCCCTGCGCGGCTACGAACAACTCTTCATCGACTTCCTGCGCCATCCGGACTTTGTGGCCGCCCTGTTCGATAAACTGCTGGAGATCAACCTCGAAGGCACGCGGCATTTTTTGGATGCCGCCGGCCAATACATCCAGATTTTTCGCACCGCCGACGACCTGGCCGCCCAGAACGGCCTGCTGATCTCCCCCAAACTCTATCGCCGCTTCCTCAAGCCGGTGCAGAAGAAGTACTTCGAGTTCGTCAAATCCCACACCGACGCCATTCTGCTCTACCATAGCGATGGCAATGTCCTGCCTCTGCTCGACGACCTGCTCGAAATCGGCATCGACGCCATCAACCCCGTACAACCCTCGGCCATGGGCGACCCTGCCAGCGACTCCGGGCATAGTTTGGCGGCGGTCAAAGCACAATACGGCGATCGCCTCATTTTCTGGGGCGCCATCGACACGCACCATGTCTTACCTAACGGCAGCCCCGAAGACGTGCAGGCCGAGGTGCGACAGCGCCTCCGTGAGCTGGGGGCGGGCGGGGGCTATGTGCTTTCCTCGGTGCACAGCATCCTGGTCGATGTACCGCCGGAAAATGTACTGGCCATGGCCGACGCCGCTCGCTCCTTCGGAACTTATCCGTTGCGCCAGGATCTATAAACTGGCCGCCTTGCGCAATTCTGCGCAGTCTCGCACGATGTTTCCCGAAAAAACCAGCCATCTTTTTGACAATCAGGCAACATCATGCTACTATGCGCAACAGATGTAGTCATTCTACGTGGGGAACGCCCCGCGTTCGTACCCTGGGTCGCCGAGGATGCCAGTGACGATGTATTCTGCTGAAAGACGACAGGAGATCCTCAGGCTGTTGAACGAGAACAGCCGGGTCACTGTAGCGGATCTGGCCGGGCGTTTTGCTGTCAGCCCGTCATCGATTCGTCGCGATCTGGGGAAACTGCACCGGCTGGGGATGGTGCAACGCACGTATGGGGGTGCACTGACTCAGGCCAAAAACTCACACGAAACGCCCTTCAGCGAACGCATCGTGGCGCATCACGAGGAAAAGGAACGCATCGGGCGCATGGCGGTCAAGCTAATCGAGCCAGAAGACACCATTTTCGTCGACGGCGGCACCACCACCGAATGTATGCTGGCGTTCTTACCATCGGATATTCATCTCACCATCGTGACCTTTGGTTTGAATATCGTGCAACGGTTGGTGGAGCACGACAACATCACCATTGTCTTGATCGGCGGCACGCTGCACGTTCCTACGCTAACCTTCGGCGGCGTGTTTGCCAACGATAGCTTCGAATGCTTCAACATCCGTTTCGACAAGGCTTTTTTGGCCGCCAGCGGCGTCTCAGCCGAGGCGGGGATCACCAACGCCGGATTCGAGGAAATCCCGATCAAGCGCCGGGCCATCCGCAGCTCACGGCAGGCGATCTTGCTGGCCGATTCTTCCAAGATCGGTGTGATTGCCGCCGGCGTCGTCGCCACGATCGACCAGATGCACCGCCTGATCACAACCAGGGAAGCGCCTGAAGCCGAAGTCGAGCGGCTGCGAAAAAAGGGCATCATCGTTGATCTCGTGTAGATTAGAGATTGGAGATTGGTTATTGCCCTCCGCAAATAACCAATCTCCAATCTCCAATAACCAATAACCACCCAAGGAGCGTGTATGAGCGAACCGATCTTGGAACTGAAAAATATATCGAAATCGTTCCCCGGCGTGCAGGCGCTTGAGGCAGTTGATTTCGCGCTCTATCCGGGTGAAGTCCATGCCCTAATCGGCGAAAACGGCGCTGGAAAGTCCACTTTGATCAAAATCATGACGGGCATCTATCAGCCTGATCTGGGTGAGATTTTGTTAGACAGCAAGCCTGTTCAGATTCGCAACTCACAGGATGCTCAAACGCTCGGCATTGCCGCCATCTATCAGGAGCCGATGGTGTACCCGGATTTGAATGTGGCCGAAAACATCTTCATTAGCCACCAGGATCGGGGTCGGATAGTGCGCTGGGGCAAGATGCACGAGGACGCTGACGTCATCTTGGCCAAACTGGATGTGAAGCTCGATGTCAAGCAGCCGGCGCGTGGGCTGACGTTGGCGGCACAGCAGGCGGTGGAGATCGCCAAGGCCATTTCGCTCAAGGTGCGGGTATTGATCATGGATGAGCCGACGGCCTCGCTCTCGGCCCACGAGGTGGAGCAACTGTTCAAAATCGTCAGAACGCTGCGGGGCCAGGGGGTGGCCATCCTCTTCATCGGCCACCGGCTGGAAGAGGTGTTGCGCATCGCCGACCGGGTGACGGTGTTGCGGGACGGCAGGTGGATCTCGTCGGCCCCGCGCAGCCAGGTCACGATCGATGGGGTCATTCGCGACATGGTCGGGCGGCAGATCGAGGATTTCTTTGCCAAAACAACGGTGGAGCGAGGCGGCCTGCTGATGTCGGTGAAAGGGCTGGGCAAGGAAAATATCTTCGCCAATGTCAATTTCGATGTCTATCGCGGCGAAGTGTTGGGCTTTGCTGGGCTGATCGGCGCTCATCGCACAGATGTGGGGCTGGCGCTGTTCGGCGTTGAACCGGCTGACGCCGGTCAGGTCATCTTCGAGGGCAAAGAAGTGAGGATACAGTCGCCGGAGCAGGCGCAAGGACTTGGCATTGCCTATGCCACCGAGGATCGGCGCAAACTGGGATTGATCACCCCGATGAGTCTCGTGGCGAATATCTCTCTGCCTACGTTGCGTCGCTATCTGTCAAGGCTGGGGTTGATCAGGCGCAAGGCCGAGGTCGCCACCGCCGAGGAATACCGCCAACGGCTCTCTATCCGGGCGCCGTCGGTGTGGACGGAGGTGAGCAAGCTCTCGGGTGGAAATCAGCAGAAGGTGGTGCTGAGTAAATGGCTGAATGCCAATCCCAAGCTGTTGATCCTGGACGAGCCGACGCGCGGGATCGATGTCCGCACCAAGGCTGAGGTTCACCACATGATCAGCGACCTGGCGGCGCAGGGCTTGGGTATCATTCTCATCTCGTCTGACCTGCCCGAGGTGCTTGGCATGAGCGATCGGGTGTTGGTGATGCGCGAGGGTCGCCAGATGGCTATTTTCAACCGTTCCGAAGCCAGCGAGGAGAAAATCATGGCCGCGGCCATGGGGCAAACGCCGGTTGCAGCGCCGGTCGTAACAACGATTGCAGAACGGAGGGCGCAACCATGAAGACACTCATCAGCCGTTTCCGACCCGAACAAATTCGCTTGCTGTTTCTGCTCCTGCTCATGGTGCTGATGGTTGGGTTCTTCTCTATCGAGATCCCTGGCTACTTCAACGCCCGCTTCATCAACCGTATTTCGACCAGCGTGGCGGTCGTGGCGGTGCTGGCGGTCGGTCAAACACTGGTGTTTCTTACTCGTAACTTCGACTTGTCGGTTGGTTCCATCGTCGGTTTCACCGCATACTTCGTCGGCCAACAGCTTTGGCGCCACCCCGAGATCCCACCCGTAGGGGCCGTGCTCCTGGCTATCGGCGTTGGCGCCATTGCCGGCTCTATCAACGGCTTGCTCGTTGCTTACGGGCGCGTGCCGTCGATCATCGTGACTATCTCGACTTTGGCGATCTTTCGCAGCTTCCTGGTCGAGTATTCACAGGCCATCCCCATCACCACGAACAACCTACCCGACTGGATTGTCGATCTTTCGCGCATCAGCCTTTTCCACATCGGCGAAATCCAGGGGCGCGTGCTGTTCGTGCTGATGGCTATCGTGGTGATCCTTTTCCAGTTCGTATTGAGCTATTTGCCGTTCGGCCGCAGGCTTTATGCCATCGGCTCGAATCCCGATGCCGCGCGTATCGCCGGCTTCCCGGCCCAACGCATGGTGTTCCTGGCTTTCCTCATCTCGGGGGCGCTGGCCGGTCTGGCAGGTTTCATGTTCATCGGCCGCTACGGCAACATCACAGTGCTGGCGGGCATCGGCCTGGAGTTCTCTTCGATTGCCGCCGTCGTTGTCGGCGGTGTGAGTAACGCCGGCGGATCGGGTACGGTCATCGGCGCCTTTCTGGGCGCTCTTTTCCTGGATCTGCTGGAGAACAGCTTGTTTCGGTGGCAGGTCGTCAGCGAGTTCTGGCGCGATGCCATCCTGGGCGCGCTCATCCTGGCTGCGGTCGCGTTGGATTATGTGGTATTTGGACGACTCAAGAACATTTGGGCTCGCGCTGGCCTGCAGGTAAGATCCGAAGTAACCGAAACGAAGCCGGAGGTGTTGACCGATGTCAGCTAAAGAAACGATCGTGACCCCAATGAGCGAAAGCTTTCTGTCCATCATCTGGCATCGCTTGCGGAGCTGGGAGGGGCTGCTGCTGGCTCTGCTGCTGGCCATCTTCTCGATCAACAGCGCACTCGCGCCTGGTTATCTCACCGCGGGCAACCAGATCAACCTGTTCATTTTGTCCATCGAGAAGATCATCGTCGCTCTCACGATGACGTTCCTGATCATCAACGGCGAGATCGACCTCTCAGCGCCATCAATCATGGGCCTGGCAGCCTGCGTTACTGCCTTCATGTTCAACAGCGGCACAAGCTTCGCCGCCGCCCTTGTAGTCGCCATGAGCGTCGGCCTGGCCTGCGGCATGTTCAACGGCTTCTGGATTGCCCGCGTCGGCCTGAACTCCCTGGTGGTCACCCTGGCCACTCAGATCATGTATCGCGGCCTGGCGCGCGTGTTCTTGGAGGACAACTCCATCGGCAAGTTTCCCCAGTGGTTCAACACTCTCGGCCAGCAGAACCTCATCGGCCCCTTGCCGTTTGCTCTGCTCGTCTTTTTCGCCCTCTTCCTTATTGCGCTGGTCATCCTACAATACTCCGGCTTCGGTCGCCATGTGTACGTCATCGGCAACAATCGGGACGTAGCTCGCTATTCTGGCGTGAAGGTGCCCAGGGTCAAGTTCTTACTCTACATCGCCTCAGGCCTCATGTCGGCGTTCGCCGGCTTGTTGCTGGCTGCGCGTTTCGGCGCGGTGCGCGGCGACCTGGCGCTCGGCTACGAGCTGGACATCATCACTATGTCGCTGCTCGGCGGCGTCAGTATCTTCGGCGGATCGGGCACCCTCTACGGTGTGTTTCTATCCATCCTGATCGTCCTCAATGTTCGCAACGGCATGTCGCTGGCCGGCCTTTCCGGTCACTTTCAGACTGGCGTCATCGGCATTCTCTTGATCCTCTCTGTGCTTGGCCCTAATCTGGCCGAACAGGCGCGAGCCGCTATCCAACGACGCAGGTTGCAGGCCCAGCTTGCGCAACGCACACAATCCCCGCCTTCAGGGGAAAAGGAGTGACAACCCTACACATACGAACCGATAGTTAGACGCCTTACATAAAAACCTATCCCACATCGTTCCACGTTTTGTCTACCCAGGAGGAGACAAGCATGAAGATCCGATTGTTTCAACTTTTTGCAGGGCTGATGATTCTAAGCATGTTGATTGCAGCCTGCGCCGGCGCCGCAACCCCCGCACCCACTCAGGCTCCGGCCCCCGCGCCGACCGAGGCACCCGCAGTCGCACCGACCGAGGCGCCAGCAGTCGCACCGACCGAGGCGCCAGCGCCTGCCGGCGTCGCTGAAGCGGCCCCCGGCCAGAGCGTGGACATGATCTTGCTGCCGAAGTTCATGGGCAACAAGGTCTTCGAGGAGGCCAATCAGGGCGCCGAAGAAGCACACAAAGAACTACAGAACGGCGGCAAGCTCAGCTTCGTCGGCCCCACCGCTGACAACAGCGTCGCCGGCCAGATCGAAATCGTGACCAACGCTCCCACCCAGGGCGCCAAGGCCATCATGATCTCCAACAACGCTGGCGACCAGATCGGCCCCTCGGCCGAAGCCGCACGCAATGCTGGCATGACCGTCGTCACCTGGGACTCGCCGATCCCCTCGGCTCAGGGCGAGCAAGTCTTCGTCGCTCAGGTCGATTTCGACGAGACCGGTGTGGTCATGGCCGACATGGCGCTGGAGATTCTCGGCGCCGATGGCGGCAAGTTCGCCATCCTCTCGGCCTCGCCGGATGCAGCCAACCAGAACGCCTGGATTGCCGCCATGAAGGAGGCGCTCAAGGATCCCAAGTACTCGAAGCTCGAACTGCTCGACGTCGTCTACGGCAACGACCAGTCCGAGGACTCGTACAACCAAGCCTTGGCGCTCGTCTCCAAGTACCCGGACATGGAGTTGATCATGGCGCCGACCTCCATCGGCATCGTTGCTGCCGCCAAGGCCATGCAGGACGAGGGCCTCTGCGACAAAGTCAAGACTTCGGGCCTGGGCCTGCCTTCCGAGCTTGTCGAGTACACCCTCAACGGCTGCGCCCCCGAGTTCGCGTTGTGGTCCTTCGTCGATCTTGGCTATCTCACCTACTACACCAGCTACATGATCGCCACCGGCAGCCTCAACCCGGTCGAAGGTGCGCAGTTCAAAGCCGGCCGTATGGGCGAGTACACCATCACCAAGGACCCGACACGGGAGAAGGGCCTGCGCATCCTCATGGGTCCCTTCACCGTCTACAACAAGGACAACGTCGCTGGCGGCGCCGCCCAACCTCTGACTAGCAAGGCCAAGGAAGCCAAGCCGGGCGAGAAGCTGGACATGATCTTGCTGCCGAAGTTCATGGGCAACAAGGTCTTCGAGGAGGCCAATCAGGGCGCCGAAGAAGCACACAAAGAACTACAGAACGGCGGCAAGCTCAGCTTCGTCGGCCCC
>JAYRVO010000162.1:0-20938 GCA_041918515.1 Chloroflexota bacterium
CACCACCCGCCGCGCCGTGCCAGCCTGGGCCTTCGCCCTCCTCCTCGCCGCCATCTTGCTCCTTGCCACGGGCGCCGGCGTGCGCGCCTCGGCCAACGCCCTGCCCGGCCAACCCCTCTACCCCCTCAAACGCGCCGCCGAAACCATCGAACTCACCTTCACCCTCAGCCCCCAAAACCGGAACGAACGCATCGAGGCCAACCGTCAGCGTCGCCTCGAAGAAATCGACGCCGTCTTCGAACGCGGCTGGCAAGAAACCGTCGACTACACCGCCATCCTCCAACAACGCACCTCTGAGGGTTGGCAAGTCGGCCCCTACCGACTCATCGACATCGACGAAACGAACTTCGCCCAACTCCCCATGGGCGCCCTCCTCCACATCATCGGCGTCACCACCAGCGATCACCGCATCAGCGTCCGCTCCTGGCAACTCATCAGCACCCCCACCCCCTCTCCCTCCCCCACCCCCACCGACACCCCTCGCCCCACCCGCACCCGCAAACCCCGGCCCACCGCCACCCCTGCGCCCGCCATCGCCCCCACCCAGCGCCTGCGCCCGCACCCTACCGACACACCCACCCCCCTCGCCGAAACCCCCTCCCCCGATTCGACGCCCACAGACGCCCCCTCGACCACAGCCACGCCTCCACCGACCTCCGCCACGCGCACACCCACCTCCACCCCAGCCCCCACGCGCCCCCCCATCTACGAATTCATAGGAACCCTGCAAAACATCGACACCGACGCCATCATCGTCAGCGGCGCCACCTTCCAACTCGCCTCCGACTTCAACCTGCCCAACATCCCCCTCGGCAGCGAAGTACGCGTCCGCTATCGCTTACTTGCCGACAACGGCAAACAAGCCATCGGCCTCACCCAACTCAATTCGCCGCCGACCAACTCCATCACACTCAGCGGCATCATCGCTGAAAAAATAGGCAACCGCATCCTCGTGGCCGAGCGCATCTTCATCATCGACGATGACACCGCCATCGTTGGCGGCGCCCTGGCCGTCGGCGTCTATGTCACTGTCACCGGCCACCAAACCGGCGATAGCCCCGCCATCGCCGACCGCATTGTCATCCACGACATGCCCGAAGTCAGCTTCGACGGCTTCATCGAGTCGGTGCGCGGCAACCGACTCATCATTGCCGGCCACACCGTCGACATCAACCATGCCGCCGTCCAGGGCGCGCCCATCATCGGCGCCTTTGCCCAAGTCTCCGGCCGCCTCCGTGAAGACGGCATCATCCTGGCCGACCGCGTCGTCATCACCCCACCCAGCCGCACACCCACCCCCGGCAACGAAGCCACACCCACCACTGAACCCACCTCCACACCCACCCCTGGCAGTGGAGCCACACCCACCACCGAACCCACCTCCACACCCACCACCGAACCGACGGCGACAACCGAACCATCACCCACCCCGCCGCCCACCGAACCACCCCCCACACCTACCACTCGCCCCACCGAACCACCCCCCACACCCGAAGCAACCGAACCCCCGCCTGAGCCAACAGCCACAACCGCGGCCCCCAACCCTCCGCAGCCTTGACAGACGGCGGAAATCCGCACCAACAGGAGCATTCCCCCTCATGACAGCTCCGCAGACCCATCCTGCCACTCTCAATGCGGCCTGGTCAGCCACCGCCCGGCTTAGCAGCGGCCTCAACCTGCGCCACCCCATCATCACCGCCGCCCCCGACGGCCAGCTGAGCATCGTCTGGGAACAAAACCGTGCGCTCATGCACATCTGGCGCGACGGCGACAACTGGCAGGCCCCCATCCGACTGGTGGGCGGCTTCCAACCCGTCGCCGTGTACGATACACAAGGAGCACTGCATGTCGCCTTTGTCAACAGCTACTCAGGCAACAACGAGATCTACTACACAACCTGGGATCGGCGATCCTGGTCGCTGCCTCTGAACGTCTCGCACACCAACGCCCCCTCCACTCAACCCTATCTCCTCCTGGCCCCGGATGGAGGCAAACGCATCGTCTGGTCAGACCTCGCCCCCGGTTATTCTGCCATCTACCACGGTTGGCAACGTTCTGGCTGGCAATGGGACAACCATCCCATTCCCCATGCCGCCGGCCGTCGCCCCGTAGCCGCCTTCGACGCCAGCGGCCGCTTACATCTGGCCTATCAGAGCGGCGAAGACAACTTGCTGCAAGGCGACATCTACTACACCTGCCTCGAAAACGGCAATTGGTCGCCACCTCAAATCATCTCCAGCGGTCGCTACCCCGCCGGTGGTGTGGACCTGGCTGTCGATAGAACCGGCATGGCTCACGCCATCTGGCGCGAGCGCCGGCCCGACGCCGATGTCATCCTCTTCGCCAGCGGACGGCCTCACGCCTGGCCTGCACCTCAAACCATCAGCCCACCCCTTGACCGTGGCGCCTATCCCACCCTCGCCCTGAGCACGACCAACTCCCTCCACGCCGCCTGGGATCATACCGAAATCCTGGAACATAGCTCCTACAACCTCCTCCGATCCACCTGGGAACCTATCGACTTAGCCGCCGCCGAATTCTATCGCCTGGGCAGGCCGTCGTTGACCACAGATGCGGCCGGGCGAGTGCACGCCGCCTGGCTCTGCCAAATGCCCCTCGGCCAAGCCGAATTGCATTATACTGTGCGCCGATCTCTTTGATTGTTGGGGTAATCTGTCCTACCATTGATCGCTAGTACGCATTACGCACCAATGTCCCACCGCCCCTGGCCTGCGCCCGCGCACCCCTGGATCATGTCCCAGTCCTGGTGCGACCTCCTCTTCCTGCACTGGCCCCTACCCGCCCAGGCCCTCCGTCCCCTCATCCCCCCCGCCCTGGATGTCGAAACCTTCGCTGGCGACGCCTGGATCGGCATCGTGCCCTTCTTCATGCGCCGCACGCGACCTTTCCGGCTACCATTGCCATTTGGCTGGGGCGATCTGCCCGAACTCAATGTGCGTACTTATGTCAATTATGACGACAAGCCCGGCGTTTGGTTCTTCAGTCTGGATGCCGGCAACCCTCTCGTCGTACACACCGCGCGCATCTGGTACCACCTGCCCTACTTCACCGCGCGTATGAGCGTCACCCCGCGCGGGGACAGCCTCGACTACCACAGCCAGCGCACCCACCGTCGCGCGCCCCCCGCCGCCTTCGTCGCCTCCTACCGGCCCACCGGCGAACCCTACCTCGCCCAACCCGGCTCCCTCGAACATTGGCTGACCGAACGCTACTGCCTCTATAGCGCCGACCATCACGGCAATCTCTACCGGGGCGAAAACCACCACACCCAGTGGCCCTTGCAACCTGCCGAGGCCGCCATTTCACTCAACACCATGACCCAGCCGCTGGGCCTCACCCTACCCGCCTCGCCACCCCTCCTTCACTTCGCCCGGCGCATGGACACAGTCTTCTGGGCACTGGAACGCCTCTAATACTCGCCTCACTCGGCCCGCACATGCTCGCCCACCCGCGCATGCTGCACGCCCGGCCCGGTGGGACGCAGCAACTCAAGAGCATGGGGTAAGACAGGAGCGATCACCGCGAACTGCTCGCGCACAGCCTTGGGGCTGCCAGAAAGATTGATGATGAGAGTGCGGCCCCGGATGCCAGCCACTCCCCGCGAGAGCATGGCGTGCGGCGTCACCGCCAGTCCGGCTGCCCGAATCGCTTCGGCAATCCCCGGCGTCTCGCGGTCGAGGAGCGGCGCTGTCGCTTCGGGCGTGATATCGCGCGGGGCAAACCCTGTGCCGCCGGTGGTCAGGATCAAAGCCAGGTCTATCTCGTCCGCCCATTTCCGCAACCACGCAGCGATCTGCTCGCGGTCGTCGGGTGCGATGGCCAGCAACGGCTGCTCGTGCGGCCACAGACCCTCCACCAATTCCGCCAAAATCGGCCCACTGCGATCCTCTGCCTGCCCGGCAGCGGCGCTATCGCTGATGGTCAACACGCCAGCGAGGGCCACGTTACATCATCCTCTACCAAAGTAAGCCTGAACACGAAAAAAGGCGCCGGGTGATCGTCACCCAGCGCCTTCTGTTGGCCTGGAAACTAGCGTTTCGTGTACTGCGGGGCCTTGCGGGCGCGTTTGAGGCCGGGCTTTTTGCGTTCCTTGGCGCGGGCGTCGCGCACCAAGAGACCTCCCTTCTTCAACGACGGACGCAGGTTCTCGTCGAACTCGGTGAGCGCGCGGGCCAGCGCCTGGCGCACAGCCCCGGCCTGCCCGGTCACGCCGCCGCCCTCGACCATGACCGAGATATTGAAGCGCTGCTCCATTTCCACCGTGCGCAGCGGCTCCATGATCTGACTCTGATCCATCAAGCGGGTGAAAAACTCCGGCATGGGCTTGCCGTTGACAACAAACTCCGATTCGGCAGGGGCCGGATAGAGGCGCACGCGGGCGGTGGCGCACTTCCGGCGTCCGACAGCTTCGTAATAGCGCTGGCTCATGCTTATCTCTTCTCCCTCAAAGGTCGATGACACGCGGCTGCTGGGCGGCGTGGGGGTGGGTGGGCGACGCATACACCTTGAGTTTCTTGAACATGCTTCGGCCCAGGCGATTCTTGGGCAACATGCCGCGCACGGCATATTGCAACACGCGCTCGGGGTGCAACTCCAGCATCCGGCGCATTGTCACTTCCTTCAATCCACCCATGTAGCCGCTATGGCGATAGTAGATATGCGCGTCCAAACGGTCGCCGGTGACGCGAATCTTATCGGCGTTGACGACGACGACGAAATCGCCGCAGTCTACATGCGGGGTATAGATGGGTTTGTGTTTGCCGCGCAGAATCCGAGCGATCTCGGTAGAGAGACGGCCCAGGGTTTTGCCTTCGGCATCCACCAGCAGCCATTCGTGCTGGATTTCTTCGGGTTTGGCGCTAAATGTTTTGGTCACAGAAAAACTACTCCTTGCCATCATGCGGGGATTGGTGCAGACGAAGCGCCGGATTCCTCATCAGGTGGATAGCTGACGGCCATCAGGATGAGGCCCTGGGGTGGAGCGGGTGGAGCGGCCAGGGAACGATCACGGCCCTCCAACATGTCAACGAAAGCGTCTGGGGTCAGGCGTTTTCGGCCCACTTCGGCCAGAGAACCGACAATCGTGCGCACCATGTGACGCAGAAAGCCGTTGGCGCGGATGTCGAAAAAGAGAAAAGGTGGCTGTAGTTGCCAGTGTGCCTCGGTAACGATGCGAAAAGTGCTGCCTCGTGTGAGGGGGTCGCGTTGAGTGGGTTGGCCGAAAGTAGCGAAATCGTGGCAGCCGACAAGCTGGGCGGCGGCGGTGTTCATCGCCAGGATGTCCAGATCGGGGCCAAGCTCCCAGGCGTAACGCGCCCGTAAGGGCGAGTGGCCGGGCCACATTCCCACCTGATAGCGATACCAACGTTCGATGGCGCTGAAGCGGGGGTGGAAGTGGACAGGAGCGGGGGTGACGGATAAGACGGCGATGTCGGAGGGGAGGAGGGCGTTCAGACCTCGATGCAGGTCGGCCAGCGTGTGCTTCCAATCCGAACGGAAAGCGATGACCTGGCCGGCGGCGTGGACGCCGGTATCGGTGCGACCGGAGCCGATCACGCGCAGACGTTGTTGGGTCAGACGAAAGAGTGCTTGCTCGATCTCGCCTTGTACGGTGCGTCCCGACGCCTGGTATTGGAAACCCAGGAAGTCAGAGCCATCGTATTCGATGACGGCGCGGAAATAACTACTCGACAAGTTCGATCAAGGCCATCTCGGCGCCATCGCCCTTGCGCTGGCCCATCTTGAAGATGCGGGTGTAGCCGCCGGGCCGGTCGGCGTAGCGAGAAGCAAATTCGTCGTAGATCACTGACACCAGGTCGGGGTCGTTCAAGCGGGAGCGCAACAGGCGGCGGGCATGGACTTCATTGATGCGTCCGGCGCGTCCGCGCTTGGCAATGGTGATCAATTTCTCGGCGTCGCCACGGATGGCCTTAGCTTTGGCCTCGGTGGTTTCGATCTGGCCGTGACGAAAGAGTTCGGTGATCAGGCTTTTGAAAAGGGCCTGGCGTTGGTCGGAAGACCGGCCGAACTGCCGGCCGCTGATTTGGTGTCGCATGGTGGTGCGTCTCCTCTGCCCTGGCGGGCAATCATCACTCCGCAGCAGGGCTAGGGGTGTAGTCGATATAGATCAGGTAATCACGCTCGCGCAATTTGTCGATCAGTTCATCCAAGGACTTCCGGCCAAAGTTGCGGATGGCAAGCATTTCGTTCTCGCCTTGCTCCAACTTGTGAAGGACTTCGCCGACTTTGGTGATGCCAGCGCGCTTCAAGCAGTTGTAGGCGCGCATGCTCAGATCGAGTTCTTCGATGGGTTGGTCGGCGATGCGCACGGGAAGGCCGCCTTCTTCGCGATCCTCGCCCGTAGTTTCCACCAACTCGACGCCTGCTATCATCGAGAAATGTTCGACCAACTGCCTGGAGGCGTATTTGAGTGCGGCCTCTGGCGACATGGCTCCGTCGGTCCAGATTTCCACCATCAGGCGGTCGAAATCGGTGTGGCCGCCGATGCGTGTGCGCGCGACCGTGTAGTTCACACGACGCACAGGGCTGAAGATGGCATCGATGGGTAGCTCGCCAATGGGCAACTTGGGGCGATTGTCGGCCTCGGCGGGCAGATAGCCTTTGCCCGGCGATACGACCAGCTCCATGTCGAAATCGGCATCGGCTGAGTCCAATGTCAATAGGTATAGTTCAGGGTTGATGATTTCTACTTCTGGCGGTGCATTCAGGTCAGCAGCCGTGATGGGGCCGGAGCCTTTGGCGCGGACGAAAATGCGCACCGGTTCCTCGCTGAAAAGACGCAAACGCAACTGCTTCAGATTGAGAATGAGTTGCGTCGTATCTTCGCGCGCATAAGTAATGGGGGAAAATTCGTGGTACACGTCATTGATACGCACGGAGGTCACCGCTGCCCCTGGCAGAGCCGAGAGCAGGGTGCGCCGAAGTGCGTTGCCCAGCGTGATGCCGTATCCGCTCTCAAGCGGACCGATCTCGAAACGAGCGAATTTTTGTGTGGTCGCCGTGCACTCGATTTTGGGCAAAACTGGTTGCATATCCTGGTAAAACACGTGGCAGCCTCCTTCGCGAGGGCGTCAAGACATCTGCAAAAGGTGTCGAGCGCCGCCGGTCTTTTTGTTGCGGACAGAGCGGAGAAGGAACACGGACAGGCTGCCTTTGCAACCCATCCGTGTCTCCTTGTGCGTCCACAGGCCAATGGCTGACGCTGCTGGCGCTGGTTGGCGCTCGCGAGCGCTTAATGATTAGCGGCTATAGAACTCAACGATGAGCTGCTCGTTGATGGGGATGTCGATATCCTCGCGGGCAGGTAAGGCCATTACACGACCGGAAAGAGCGGACAAGTCGGCCAGTAGCCACTTGGGCGGCGTTTGCCGCGTGCTCTGCCCTGCCAGGTCCTTGAAGTAGGTCAGGCTCCGACTCTGTGCAGTAACAGCCACGATGTCGCCGGGCTGGACAGAATAAGAGGCGATGTCCACTTTTTGGCCGTTGACGGTGAAGTGGCCATGGGTGACCAACTGGCGCGCGTGTGAGCGGGACGGCGCAAAGCCCAGCCGGAAAACAACGTTATCCAGACGCTGTTCCAACAATTGCAGCAAGGTAGCGCCAGTCAAGCCTTTGGTCTTGACCGCTTGGCGGAAGTAGCGTCGGAATTGACGCTCATAGACGCCGTAGATGCGGCGAACTTTTTGTTTTTCGCGCAATTGGCGCCCAAAGTCCGACACCTTGCGCCGCGCGCGTTTGGGGCCGTGCATACCGGGCGGTATATTGCGTTCTTCGATAGCGCACTTGGGCGAATAGCAGCGGTCTCCCTTGAGGAAGAGCTTCATGCCCTCGCGGCGGCAGAGTTTGCAAACGGGATCATTATAACGGGCCATGCAGTATTCTTTCCTTCAGACAATTTGCACGGGAGCGCCCTAGACGCGACGCTTCTTGGGTGGGCGGCAGCCATTGTGTGGCAGCGGGGTCAGGTCGGTGATTGAGGTGACGATCAGGCCCGCAGCCATGATCGAACGGATAGCCGATTCGCGGCCGGGGCCGGGGCCTTTGAGGTAAACATCCACCTCGCGCATGCCCATGTCAGCAGCCGCCCGTGCGGCGCTGCGGCTGGCTTGTTGGGCAGCAAAAGGCGTGCTCTTGCGCGAGCCTTTGAAGCCAGAGGCGCCGGCGCTGGACCAGCATACAGCGTTGCCCTGGCCATCGGTGATGGTAATGATAGTGTTGTTGAAGGTGGCCTGGATGTGCGCCTGGCCATGAGCAACAACGCGGCGTTCCTTCTTGGGGGCAGCGCGACGTGTGCGGGTGGCGGTAGCGGCCTGTTGTTTAGCCATGAATCGTGTACTCCAAAACAGACGATGTGAAAACGATCGTTGCGGGCAGGCAGAGAATTCTTATTTGCGAGCGCGCTTGCGGCCAGGAACGGTCTTGCGGGCGCCGCGTTTGGTGCGGGCGTTGGTGCGGGTTCGCTGGCCGTGCACAGGCAAAGAGGCGCGATGCCGGCGGCCGCGATAGCTGCCGATCTCCACCAGCCGCTTGATGTTCATCTGCACCTCACGTCGCAGATCGCCCTCGACGACATAGTTGTGATCGATGATGTCGCGCAGCCGGGCTACTTCATCAGTCGTCAATTCGTGGACGCGCTTGTTGGAGATCCCGGTTTGATTCAGGATTTCTTTAGCGGTAGCAGGACCGATGCCATAAATATAGGTGAGAGATGTCTCTACCCGCTTATCGCGAGGGATATCGACGCCAGCAATACGAGCCATAAAGCCTCCTGCGTAATTTTAGCCTTGCCGTTGTTTGTGTTTGGGGTTGGTGCAGATGACATGAACGACACCATGACGACGGATGATTTTGCAGTTGTCACACATGCGTTTGATGGATGGTCGAACTTTCATTTTCGACTCCTTTTAACTGTTTGGTTGGCTGCCGCCTGGGACAGTAAGTATTTCGATGCCGTCCGAGGTGAGAGCAATGGTATGTTCGAAATGAGCGGAGAGAGAGCCATCTTGCGTGCGCACGGTCCAGCCATCGGCGTCAGTCTGGACTCGCCAGCCGCCAGTTCCCACCATCGTCTCCAGCGCCAGCGTCAAGCCAGGGCGCAAAAGAGGGCCAACACCGGGGGAGCCATAATTGAGAACGTGTGGCGGTTCGTGCATCTCGCGTCCTACGCCGTGTCCGGTAAGCTCGCGCAAGATGGTGAAGCCGCGAGTCTCGACGCAACGCTGCACCGCCGCTGAAACGTCGCCCAAGCGGTTGCCGGGGCGGGTTTGCTCGATGCCGGCCCATAATGCAGCCTCGGTGACATCCAGCAAACGTTGGGCGTCGGTGGAAATAGCGCCGACAGGATAGGTCCAGCCAGAATCGGCTACCCAGCCCTGATAGGTGACTCCCACATCGATGCTGAGAAGATCGCCTGCGTGCAGGATGCGGCGGGGGTCAGGGATGCCGTGCACGACCTCATCGTTCAAGGAGGTGCAAATTGCAGCCGGAAAGCCGTCCACAGCAGGGCGGCCTGTGGCAAGGCCGCGTCCATAGCCCAGAAACGTGGGGGTGGCGCCATGGCTGCGAATGAAGTCCTCGGCGAGGCGATTCAGTTCGGCGGTAGAAATACCAGGATGGATGAAGGGCTTAAGGTGCGCGTGTGTCAGGGCGATGATCCGCCCCGCCTCACGCATCAGTGCGATCTCCCGCGCGTCGCGCAGGGTAATGCCTGCGGGTCGGGTAGAAGGCAAGGGGCGAATCATATCACACTTGTGGACGCGATGGGAAGAAACGCGGAGGGCCTTGAAATGGCTGGGGCCGTATTCCCGTCCCTCGTGTCCCACAAGGAGGAGATTAGCGGATGAAACCTTCGTAGTGGCGCATGAGGAGTTGCGCCTCGATCTGCTTCATGGTGTCGAGCACGACGCCAACGACGATGAGCAGGCCGGAACTGGTAATGAGCAGAGAGGTGGAGGAAAGGCCGGGTTCGCGGACAACGAGTTGCACCAGCCAGGGTAAAATAGCGACGAAGCCCAAGAACAGCGCGCCCACCAGCGTGATACGCACCAGCACGCGGTTCAGGTATTCTTCGGTGCGCTTGCCGGGGCGAATGCCGGGAATGTAACCGCCCTGCTTCTGCAACGAATCGGCGAGATTCTGTTGGCGGAAGATGACGTCGGTGTAGAAATAGGTGAAGGCGACGACTAAGATGAAGTAAAAGATCCAGTAGATGTTGCTGCTAGGGCTGAGGGTGTTGGTCAAGAAACGGCCGATGGCGGCCACCCAATCAGCGCCGGAAGCCTGGAGGAAGCTGCCGATGGTGGCAGGGAAGATGAGCAAGCTGCTGGCGAAGATGAGGGGGATCATGCCGGCGCTGTTGACGCGGATGGGAATGTGGCTGCTCTGGCCGCCTGCCATCATGACGCGGTTGCCGCGCATCGTGCGCACCCGCTTGCCATAGCGCACCGGGATGCGGCGCTGGCCCTCCTGCACATAGACGATGAGGAGCACGGTGGCGACGGTGATGGCCAGGAAGATGATCACCAACAACCAGCCGCGTGTGCTTGTCAGCAAGGCGTTGATGCGCGACCACATGTTGCCGACGATGCCGCCAAATATGATCAGCGACACGCCGTTGCCAATGCCATCCTCGGTGACGAGGTTGCCGAGGAAGAGGGCCACGAAGGTGCCTGCGCTCATGGCCGCGAGCACGGAAATGGTCAGCATCAAGTTGTTGCCAAAGCCAAAGCCGGGCAATACCGAACTGGTAGCGCCACGGCCACTCGCCATGATGGCGGCCTGGCCGTAGCCTTGCAGCAAGGCGAGGGGCACTGTCAGGTAGAGCGAGTACTGATTGATCTTCCGGCGGCCAGCTTCGCCATCCTTGGCGATTTCTTCGAGCTTGGGGATGATGGGCTGGAGGAGCTGAAGGATAATTGTGGCGGTGATGTAGGGATAGACGCCCATCGACATCACCGAGAAGTTCGAGAGGGCGCCGCCACTGAGCAGGTCGAACAAGTTCGCCAGGGCATTACCCTGGAAGAAATTGGCCAGGGCGGCTCGATCCACGCCCGGCACCGGCACTTGCGCCAGGAAGCGGTAGAGGATGAGGATGCCCAGGGTGAACAGCAACTTGCGGCGGAGGTCGGGAAGACGGAAGGCGCTGCGTACGGCGGTCAGCATAAGATTCGCCTCAAGAGATCAGAGGAGAGGCAAGACCTCGGCGACGCCGCCGGCGGCCTTGATTTTCTCTTCGGCGCTGGCGGAGAAACGATGGGCCTTCACCGTCAGGGCGACATTGAGGCCGCCGTCGCCCAAGATGACGACAGGACGATTCGGGCGAACAAAGCCGGTGGCAGCCAGCACTTCGGGTGTGATCTCGGCGCCTGATTCAAAGTTGATGGCCAGCTCGCCGACGTTCACAGCCTGGTATTCCACGCGGTTGCGATTCGTGAAACCGCGCAGTCGGGGGAGGCGACGCACCAACGGCAATTGGCCGCCCTCGAAATAGGGGGCTTTGACGCCGCCGGAGCGCTTGGCCTGGCCTTTGGTGCCGCGACCAGCCTGCTTGCCCTGGCCGGTGGCGTGACCGCGTCCCACGCGCTTGCGGGCTTTGCGGGCGCCCGCGGGGGATTGCAGATCGTGCTGATTCATGTGGGTTGCTCCTCGACCGCCACCAAATGGCTCACTTTGTCGATCATGCCACGGATGACAGGGGTGTCAGCGTGATCGGCGACATCGCCCAAGCGCCGCAGCCCCAGCGCATGCAGGGTGGCATGTTGGCGTTGGGTGTAGCCGATTGCGCTCTTCTTGTAAGTGATGATCAGTCTCATCGTGGTCTGCTCGCTCATGACGACGCCTCCGTTTGGCTCTTGAGCCAATGAGGTTGCACGCGAGCTTCGGGGATGCCGCGCCGGCGCGCCATATCGGCAGGAGACTTCAGTTGGCCCAGGGCTTTGTGCGTGGCCTTGACAACGTTGAGGACGTTGGCGCTGCCCATCGACTTGGTCAAGATATCCTTGATGCCAGCCGCCTCGACGACCGCGCGCACGCCGCCGCCAGCGATGACGCCCGTACCAGGCGAAGCCGGGCGCAACATGACCGTGGCGGCGCTGAAATCGGTTGTGATCTCATGGGGGATGGTGGTGCCCACCATGGGCACCTGCACCATGGCCTTGCGCGCCTGATCCGAACCTTTGCGGATAGCTTCGGGGACCTCGTTCGCCTTGCCGATGCCAACGCCCACCTTGCCTTTGCCATCGCCGACGACGACGACGGCGCGGAAGGCGAAGCGACGGCCGCCTTTCACCACCTTGGCCGTGCGCGCGAGGTGGACGATGCGCTCGTCCATGCCATCATCGACTTCGCGCTCGCGCTCACGCGGGGCGCGACGATGTTCGCGCGGTTCGGCGCTGGCTTCGGCACCGGGCGTCGCCCCGGCCTGGGGCGATTGTGGGGATTGTGGGGATTGTTGCTGCGGTTGGCGGCGGGGACCTCCCCGACCTTTGCGTTCTCGTTCAGCCATTCCAGTTTCTCCTGTTTCCGGGCAGGGTTAGAATTTTAGCCCGGACTCGCGAGCGCCGTCGGCCAGGGCCTTGACGCGGCCATGATACGGAAAACCGCCGCGGTCGAAAACGATCGCTTCGATGCCGGCCTGGGTGGCGCGTTCACCGACGAGCTTGCCCACGAATTTGGCGACTTCGTTCTTCGTCCCACTCTGCTCACGAATGGCCAAGTCGAGCGACGAGGCGGAGGCAAGAGTACGACCGGCGTCGTCGTCGATCAATTGGGCATAGATGTGTTTCAGGCTGCGGTAAACAGCCAGGCGGGGGCGATTCGCCGTGCCGCTGATGGTCTCGCGCACGCGTGCGTGGCGGCGTTGGCGAGCAATTGCGCGGGGATTGGTAGTCATAGGGGCGCCTCTTACTTCTTGCCTTTGCCTTTCGCGCTCTTGCCGGCCTTGATCTTGACAAATTCGCCTTTGTAGCGAATGCCTTTTCCTTTGTAGGGCTCGGGCTTGCGCAAGGCCCGGAGTTTGGCGGCGACTTCGCCCACCTGCTCTTTGTCGATGCCGTGGATGTTAATCAAACGCCCGGTCTTGTCGACTTCGAAGCTGATGTTGGCGGGGGGAGGCACCACCACAGGGTGAGAATAGCCCAGGCTCAGCTCCAGCGTCTTTCCTTGCATGGCCGCCTTGTAACCGACGCCTACCAGCTCCATCTCTTTGAGGAAGCCGGCGCTAACGCCCGTCACCATGTTCTGGAGCAGGGCGCGGGTGAGGCCATGTAGCGCACGATGGTGGCGCTGATCGGTGGGACGGGTGATACGCACGACGTCGTTCTCAGAGTCGATGGTCATATCAGGTGAAAAAGAGCGCGTGAGTGTGCCTTTCGGGCCTTTGACGACGACAGTATTGTTGGCGGCGATGTCGATGGCGACGCCTTTGGGCAGGGTCACGGGTTGTTTGCCAATGCGAGACATAACGATATTCCTCCTACGACGCCGCTTACCAAACGTAGCAGATGATTTCGCCGCCCACGCCTGCACGGCGGGCATCGCGACCACTCATCAGCCCTTTGGGGGTGGATACGATAGCAACGCCCAGTCCGCCTTGCACCCAAGGGATTTCATCGGCAGGGCTGTAGACGCGCCGACCTGGCTTGCTCACCCGGCGCAGACCGGTGATGATCGAACGCCGTTTTTCGTCATAGCGCAGGTGGAGGCGCAAGGTGGCGCGGGGGGTGCCCTGGCTCACGTCATAGCCACGAATGAAGCCTTCTTCGCTCAGGATGCGGGCGACTTCTTGCTTTATCCCTGAGTTGGGGATCACGACCTGTTTCTGGCGAGCCAGCAAAGCATTGCGGATGCGAGTCAGCATATCCGCTACGGGATCAGTCATCATAACAGTTAGAACTCCTTCAGAAATCGCGTTGTCGCTACCAGCTCGACTTCACAACACCGGGCAGATTGCCGCGTTCAGCTTCGTGGCGGAAACAGATGCGGCATAGATCGAAGCGACGCATGTAGCCGCGCGGGCGGCCACAAATCCGGCACCGATTGCGCACCCGGGTGGGGTATTTGCGACGTTGTTCGCGATAGGTCATGCACGTTTTAGCCATTCCGTTGCTCCTCAGCACTTAACGTTTGAAAGGCATGCCAAGCAGGCGTAGTAACTCGCGACCTTCATCGTCATTGCGGGCGGTGGTCACGATCGTGATACCCATGCCGCGCAGCTTGTCGACGGTGTCATAGTTGATTTCGGGAAACGCCAGTTGTTCGCGCAGCCCGACGGTGTAGTTGCCGCGACCGTCGAAGCTGTCTGCCGACACGCCCTGGAAGTCGCGCTGACGAGGCATAGCGATGTTGATCAAGCGGTCCAGAAAGCTCCACATGCGTTCGCCGCGCAGGGTGACGCTGACGCCGATGGGGTTGCCCTGACGCAGCTTGAAGCCAGCGATCGATTTGTGCGCCTTGCGCACCACGGGCTTCTGGCCGGTGATGATGCCGATGTCGTTGCTGGCGGCTTCGACGGCCTTTGGATTTTGTAGCGCTTCGCCCAAGCCAATGTTGACGGAGATTTTGTCCAGGCGCGGGACCTGCATGACGTTCTTGTACTGGAAGCGCTCCATCATGGCCGGAACGACTTCCTGTTGGTAGCGCTCTTTCAATCGGACTGCCATAGATAACTCCTGTCCAAGCGACGGCCACCTGTGGCGAACCAAAGTTCGCCGGCGGCTGTCACATTTACTCGATGAATTCGTCGTGTTTGGCGCTGTAGCGTGATTTCTCGCCTTCGCCAGTGGTGCGGACGCCGACGCGGGTGGGCTGGTTGGAGCGAGGGGCCACCAACAGCACATTCGAAATGTGGATGGGGCCTTCACGCTCGATGATGCCGACCTGAGTGCGCACGTTGCCGGTGCGACGCTGGTGTTTCTTGATAAGATTGATGCCAGCGACGATCACGTAGACTTCGTTGAGGTCGTATTCGCCCTTTTTGTTCTTCTTGCGAATCACAGATTGGACTTCGCCTCGCTCGCCAGTGTAATTGCCAGCGATGACTTCGACAGTGTCGCCTTTACGGATCTTTTGTTGCATGGTTTTACCTCTCAAAGCACCTCTGGCGCCAGGCTGACAATCTTCATGAATTTCTTGTCACGCAACTCGCGGGCCACCGGGCCAAAGATACGCGTGCCGCGCGGGTTCAGGTTTTGATCGAGGATGACGGCGGCGTTGTCATCGAAGCGAATG
Source organism: Chloroflexota bacterium (assembly GCA_041918515.1). Taxonomy (GTDB): domain Bacteria; phylum Chloroflexota; class Anaerolineae; order J102; family J102; genus SSF26. The sequence goes on from JAYRVO010000162.1 coordinate 15,268, forward strand.
TAGCTGCCATCGCTGCGGCCAATCTCTTTGGCCGTGCGCACCACGACCGCCTTCACGACCTCGCCCTTCTTCACGGAACCGCCCGGCGATGCCTGTTTTACCGCCGCCACGATGATGTCGCCTACGGTGGCATAGCGCCGGGTGGAGCCGCCCAGCACACGGATGCAGAGGATTTCTTTGGCGCCCGTATTATCGGCCACTTTAAGGATGGTTTCTTGCTGAATCATGGGGGAGTCTCCGTCAAATGTCGCTTTCGACGGGCGCTGGGGCTTCGGCAGGAGCCTCGGCGCCCAGGGTCTCGATCACGACCCAGCGCTTGGTCTTGCTCAACGGGCGGGATTCGCGGATACGCACAAGGTCGCCCACCTGACAGGCGTTGACTTCGTCGTGGGCGTGATACTTTTTGTGCGTGCGCACGACTTTGCCGTACAGGGGGTGACGAGTCGTGCGTTCGACGCGCACCACCACCGTTTTGTCCATGGCGTTACTCACCACGGTGCCAATGAGAGTTTTTCGTCTTTCCAGAGCCATTTTACATCATCTCCGCTGCCAGTTGGCGTTCGCGCAGAACGGTTTTGATCCGCGCAATTTCGCGCTTGACGGCCGGCATCCGGCTATAGTCTCGTTGCTGTCCAATAGACATGTTGAAGCGCAGGTTCATCAGCTCTTCGTAAGCCTCATCGAGTTTGGTCTGGAGTTCGCCTTCGGTCAGGCCGCGTAGTTCGAGCGCGATCATCAGCTTCCCTCCTCGGTGCGTGCGATGAATTGCGTAGTGATGGGCAGTTTGTGGGCGGCCAGGCGCATGGCCGCGCGCGCTGTCTCTTCGTCCACGCCGCCTATCTCGAAGAGAACGCGACCAGGCCGGATGACAGCGACGTAACGATCGACAGGCCCTTTGCCGCTGCCCATGCGGGTCTCGGCGGGGCGTTTCGTCACGGGTTTGTCGGGGAAAATGCGAATCCAGATCTTGCCGCCGCGGCGTACATAGCGCACGATAGCGCGACGAGCCGCCTCGATCTGGCGGCTAGACATCCAGCAAGGCTCCAACGCCTGCAAGCCATAGTCGCCAAAAGCGACCGAGCTGCCGCGCCAGGCTTTGCCTTTCATGCGACCGCGATGCTGTTTGCGGTGTTTGACTCGTTTGGGCATCAACATGATGACTTACCTCTCTCGTCCGACATTCACACTATCAGTGGTTCGCCGGGCAGAATTTCGCCTTTGTAAATCCAGACTTTGATGCCGATGACACCGTAAGTGGTTTCAGCGATCACGTCGGCATAATCGATATGGGCGCGGAGGGTGTGGCGAGGGATGCGGCCATCGCGCACAGAATCGACGCGAGCCATTTCGGATCCACCCAGGCGACCGCCCAAGCGTACCATCACACCCTTGGCGCCGGCTTTGATGGTGCGTTGCGCCGCCTGTCGCATGGCTCGCTTGTAGGCCACGCGCTTGGTCAACTGATCGGCAATACTCAACGCCACCAGATAGGCGTCCAGTTCGGGCTTCTTGATTTCTTCGACATCGACCTTGACGCGCTTATCGGTGATCTCCGACAACGATTTACGCAGGTCGGAGACAGTGGCGCCTTTCTTGCCGATGATGATGCCGGGCTTGGCGGCGTGAATTTTCAGGTGAACCTGTTTAGGCGCTCGCTCGATCTCGATTTTCGAGACGCCGGCTTTATCCAGCTCTTTGGCGACTTTGGCGCGAATCACCCGGTCTTCGGCCAGCAATTCGGTGTATTCCTGACCGTCGGCATACCAGCGCGAAGCGTGTTCTTTGATAATGCCCAGTCGAAAACCGGTGGGGTGTACTTTGCGTCCCAATGGGGGCCTCCTTGGAGTAACTTCGTTGCGTCCGCAGCTCTTCGCCTTAACGCTCTTCAAGCACGACAGTGATATGAGACGAACGCTTGAGCACCGGCTTCACGCGTCCGCGCGCGCCGGGGCGAAAGCGCTTGGCGCTGGCGCCTTCATCGGCATAAATGACGGCGATCCACATATCCTCTGGGGCCATGCTCTCGTTTTCTTCGGCATTGGCCAGGGCTGACTGCACGGTCTTTTTGACTTCGTAGGCAGCCGACTGGGGCATGTTGGTCAACGCGTCGATGGCATCCAAAGCACGCATACCACGCACCATATCGGCCATCAGCCGCACTTTCTGTGGAGGCAGGCCCACATATTTACGTTGGGCGCGCACCGTGAGATTCATGTCTGTGCTCATGGTTTCGATCCTCAGCGACGGGGTTTGGTGCTCTTTTCTTTGGGCATGTGCCCGCGGAAGAAGCGAGTGGGGGCGAATTCACCCAGCCGATGACCCACCATGTTCTCGGTTACGTAGATGGGGACATGCTTGCGACCATTATGGACAGCCAGCGTGTGACCCACCATTTGCGGAAAGATGGTGGAAGCGCGCGACCAGGTGCGCAGGACGCGCTTCTCGCTCTTACGATTCATTTCTTCGATTTTGCGTAAAAGCTTCTTGTCAACGAAAGGGCCTTTCTTTAGCGACCGCGACATACTCTAATCTCCTTAGCGCTTCTTCCCGCGGCGGCGGACGATGTACTGATCACTGCGCTTGTTGCGCCGGGTGCGATAGCCCAAAGCCGGCTTGCCCCACGGCGTCTTGGGGCCGGGCATCCCTACCGAAGAACGGCCTTCGCCGCCGCCGTGGGGATGCGAATTGGGATCCATGGCCGTGCCGCGCACGGTCGGACGCCAACCCTGCCAGCGTTTGCGACCGGCCTTGCCCAGGTTGATGTTCTGATGATCGGTGTTGCCAACCTGGCCGATCGTGGCCATGCAATTCAAGCGTACGCGGCGGGCTTCGCCGCTGGGCAAGCGCAGTTGCGCAAATTCGCCTTCCTTGGCCATGAGCTGGGCGTAAACGCCAGCCGCACGCGCCATCTGGCCACCACGACCGGGTTGCAATTCGACATTGTGGACCAATGTACCGAGTGGGATGTTCATCAGGGGCAAGGCATTGCCAGGGCGAATTTCGGCGTTCGGGCCAGAAACGATGGTGTCGCCTACCTTGAGGCCCAGGGGCGCCAGGATGTAGCGTTTCTCGCCATCGTTATAAACGACCAGGGCGATGCGAGCCGTTCGGTTCGGATCATATTCGATGGAGGCGACGCGACCAGGGACATCGACTTTATCGCGCAAGAAATCGATCAGGCGATAGCGTTTTTTGTGGCCGCCGCCGCGATGGCGAACAGTGAGCTTGCCCTGATTGTTGCGTCCTGCCGTCCTCTTGGTCGGGCGCAGGAGCGATCTTTCGGGGGTGGTGCGGGTGATCTCCTCGAAGGTCGAGACGGTCATGCCACGACGACCGGGAGATGTGGGTTTGTAGACCTTGATACCCATAGTTTGGTTCCTAAGCTTGCGTCTGGGGTGTCAGGCGCCGACAGGCGATACTGAGCTTGGTTTCGCCGCCTGCCGTATTTACACGCCCTCGAACATCTGAATTGTATCGCCGGGGGCAAGGGTGACGACGGCTTTCTTCCACGGCGCCACGCGCACGGCGGTGCGGGTGCGGCTGCGACGACGCGTCTTCGCCTTCACGTTGATGATGTTGACATCCAGCACTTGCACGTCGAATCGCTCTTCCACGGCGGATTTGACCTGGAGGCGGTTGGCGCGCTTATCAACCTCGAAGACATATTGGTGAACTTCGTCCTGGAGACGATTGGTTTTTTCGGTGACGATAGGGCGTCGTAGGATTTCGTAGGGGTGCATGATGTTACACCTCCGTCTCTTCGGCGCTGAGCGCAGTGGGTGCTTCGACGCCCAGGAAAGATTCGAGCACCGGCAACGTCTGTCGAGGCAGAATGAGCGTGTCGTAACCGAGCAGATCGCGCACATTCAGATAGTGAGCGTGCAAGGTCTTCACCTGGGGAAGATTGCGAGCCGACAGCTCAATGTTGGCGTTTCGTTCCGGCAACAGGAGCAAAGCACTGCGCTCTACATTCAGGGCTGCCAACATCTGGGCGATATCCTTGGTGCGTGGAGCAGCCACATCCAATTCATCCAGAACCACCACCTGCTGGTCCTGCGCCTTGACACTCAAGGCCGAACGCAAAGCCATGCGACGCATCTTGCGTGGTAGCTTCTGGGTGTAGGTGCGGGGGTGGGGGCCAAAGACGATGCCGCCGCCGCGCCAGTGCGGAGCACGAGTGCTTCCCTGACGCGCATGGCCGGTGCCTTTCTGGCGCCAGGGCTTGCGTCCGCCGCCGCTGACATCACTGCGGGTTTTGGTGTTATGGGTGCCCAGGCGACGATTGGCCAGTTGACGCAGGAGCGCCTGGTGCATGACTACCGAATTGATTTCCGCCGCAAAGATGGCGTCAGGGAGATCGACGGCGCCAACTTCCTGGCCTTGCATATTTTTCAGAGGGACTTCCATCGCGCTTACCTCGTGCCTTTCTTACGAGCGGAAGAGACGTAGACCAGCCCGTTCTTGGGGCCAGGCACTGCGCCTCTCACCGCCAACAGGTTGCGCTGCGGGTCGACCGTGACCACGCGCAGGTTCTGCACGGTCACGCGTTCGTTGCCCATCTGACCGGGCAAGCGGCGGCCCTTGAAGGTGTGGCCGGGGGTCGAACCGGCGCTGGAGGCGCCAGGGGCGCGTGTGCGGTCAGAAGCGCCGTGGGTTTTGGGCTGACGATTGAAACCATGGCGCTTGATGCCGCCCTGGAAACCTTTGCCCTTCGATGTGCCGATCACATCAACGAAATCGCCGACCTGGAACACATCTGCCAGCAGTTTCTGGCCGATGCTGTAGTCGCCCACTTCTTCGGCCTTCAAGTGGAACTCGTGCAATTCTGCCAGTGTCGGCGCCTTGGCTGGTTTCAGATGGCCGCGCTCGCCGCTGCTAAGCTTTTTGGCTTTGACTTCGTCGAAACCAAGCTGCATGGCGTCATAACCGTCGGCGACGGTTGACTTCAGTTGGGTAACATAACAGGGGCCGACTTCCAGCACAGTGACTGGAACCAGCTCGCCCGCTGGGGTAAAAACCTGGGTCATACCCAGTTTGCGTCCAATAAGACCTTTCATGCTCATCTCTGGGGCTGGAACTGCAAGCACGATCAAACGATCATGCCCATCATTCCTGGCGCCCCACCTCCTGTCGCGATGAGGAGTGGGTTGCTGCCGCGGCAGTCGCTCGGCGTGGCTTAGAGTTTGATCTCGATATCCACACCAGCCGGCAAATTCAGCCGCATCAAGTTGTCGATGGTTTTGCTGCCGGAGGGAATCACGTCGATCAGTCGCTTGTGTGTGCGGATTTCGTACTGATCGCGCGAATCCTTGTCGATAAAAGTCGAACGCATGATCGTGAAGCGTTCGAGCTTGGTGGGCAGGGGAACGGGTCCCACCACCTGCGCTCCCGTGCGCTCTGCCGCCTCGACGATCTCGCGCACAGAGTTATCCAGCACACGGTGGTCGTAAGCTTTCAGCTTGATGCGTATCCGCTGCTTAGCCATTCGTAGACCTTCCAGAAAGGGGGAAAGAAGGGGCCGTCGATGCAAAGATCTGCGGCCCGTGAATCAAACAATCAATAGTGTGAGAGGGAATCGGTGGGCTGGTCTCAATCGAAAACCTTCGTGATCACGCCCGCACCCACGGTGTGTCCGCCTTCGCGCACGGCAAAGCGCGAACCCGTCTCCAAG
>JAYRVO010000163.1:0-42666 GCA_041918515.1 Chloroflexota bacterium
TAGTCCTTCCACTTCGCCAGGCTCTCCAGCACGGCCACATACTGCGGGTCGGTGAACTTCTCCGTGCCCTTGATCAAACCCTGGCGACCGGTCTCACCCTTCCAGTAGTTGGGGCCGATGTTCTGGAAGCCCATCGTCGCCGCTTCCCACTGGTCGTTGGTGCCCATCACCAGCGGCGCATACGTGCCATCGGCCTTGATCTTGTCCAACAGGGCGAAGAACTCGGCTTCGGTCTTGGGCTCCTCCAACCCAAGCTCCTTGAAGGCGTCGGCGTTGTAGAAGAAACCGTGGATGACCGAGGCCATGGGCACGCAGAACACGTCCGAGCCATCGTCGGTGATCCAGGCGCTCTTGGCCACGTCGGAGAAGTTCTCCATGCCGGGCAGGTCGTTCAGCGAGGCCAGGTAGCCCTTCTGGAACAAGGCCAGCGAGGCGTCGAACGGCCGGCAGGTGATGAGGTCGCCGGCGCTGCCGCCTTCGAGCTTGGTGTTGAGCACGCCGTTGTATTCGGCGGGTGCGGCCGGCGCAAAGATGACTTCGATGTCGGGGTAGTGTTTGTTGAAGGCGGGGATGATTTTGTCCTGCCAGATGGCCAGGTCATCATTCCGCCAGCTTTCGATGGTCAGGGTGACTTTTTCGCCTGCGGGCTGGGCGGGCGCTTCAGTCGGCTTGGCGGCGGGCGCTTCAGTCGGTTGCGCAGCCGGAGCTTCGGTGGGGGGCGGGGCTTGGGTGGGCTGAGCGCCGCCGCAGGCAGACAACAACGCAGCCAGGGCGAGGACCAGCATCAAAACAAGAAATTTGCGAGACATTGGAGACTCCTCTTTGAGTCGGTTGGAAAATGAAGCGTGAGGCGTGAAACGTGAAGCACAAAGTAGTGTTGGTGGTTGGGTGATGGTCGTTGTCTCCTTTTCGAAGCACGTCAAACGTGCAAGAGGGTCAAAACAAAACGCTCATCTGTCAGGGTTCAGGTCAGATGAGCGAAGCGCAGAACGAATAGGCCGGCCTCGCCGCGATCATAGCACGGGAGGACGCGATAGGGATGGTGCAAAGCCAGACCAGCATCGACATGACACGGTGGCTTTGGTGTGCGGGAACGCCTTCGTTCAAGCCAAGAACTCCGGGGATTGACGCTTTGTCGGCAAACACAAGCCAACATCAATCCACTGTCAGGCATTGTAACCGTCTCTCGATTGTGCTGTCAAAGCCTGTTGGTTGGATGGGTGTGATGCAGAGTTTGTTGCAGTATTGACACAAAGTTTTTGTCATAAGAAAATCCGTGACAATCCGCGTTCATCCGCGTCCCACCTCCTTCGCCAACCCGCCATCGACGATCTAAAGAAAGCCACCCCATGAACGAGACGCAACCCTTCTCCCGCCTTCCGCTGGCCGATTCCGGTCTCACCATCAGTCCCCTGGGCCTCGGCGCCTGGTCGTGGGGCGACAAATTCTTCTGGGGCTATCAACAAGGCTACGGCGAAACGGATGTCAAAGAGGCATTTGCCGCCGCCGTGCAGAGCGGGATCGACTTCTTCGACACCGCCGAAAGCTACGGCATGGGCCGCTCGGAGAAGCTGCTGGGCAAGTTCGCCCGCGCCGAGTCGCGGCCGGTCGTGATCGCCACCAAGTGCTTTCCCTATCCCTATCGCCTGAGCGAGCGCAGCCTGGGCCGGGCGCTGCACGGCAGCCTGAAACGGCTGGGAATGGCGCAGGTCGGCCTTTATCAGATGCACTGGCCCTTCCCGCCGGTGTCCATCGATGCCTGGATGAACGCCCTGGCCGACGCCGTGGAGGCCGGGCGAGTGAAAGCGGTGGGGGTCTCGAACTACAACCTGGAGCAGACGAAACGAGCATGTGAGGCCCTGGCCCGCCGCGGCCTGCGGCTGGCCTCGAACCAGGTGTCGTTCAGTCTCTTGCAACGCAAACCCGAACAGAGCGGCCTCCTGGCCTATTGCCGGGCCAATGGCATCGTCGTGATTGCCTATAGCCCCCTGGCGATGGGGATGCTATCGGGCAAATACAGGCCCGATTCGCCGCCGTCTGGTCTGCGCAGGGCGATCTACCGCCGCGATTATCTGGCCCGCATCCAGCCTCTGATCACCCTGATGCGCGAGATCGGCCAGGACCACAACGGTAAGACGCCGGCCGAGGTGGCCCTGAATTGGGTCATGTGCAAGGGGGCCGTCCCCATCGCCGGAGCTAAGACCGCCGCCCAGGTGCGGGACAATGCTGGGGCGCTGGGCTGGCGGTTGGGCGAGGATGAGGTGGCCGCTCTCGAGGAACACAGATAGTTTTCGAGCAACTTGCCACCTCCAATTGCACTTTCCTCCCCCGATTACTATAATCCTCGCCGCGCTCCACCTGCGCATCCCACCATCCCACACTGTTGGCCCCGCCTACACGGGAGCACCAACGGAGGACCCATGCATAAATATCACATTTGGACCATCGGCTGCCAGATGAACGTAGCCGATTCCACCCATGTCGGCGCCGAGTTGGAAAAGTTGGGGTATGAACCAACCGCCGACATCGACGAAGCCGAAGTCGTCGTCCTCAATACCTGCGTCGTGCGCCAGAGCGCCGAAGACAAAGCCCTCGGCCGGCTTGGCTCGCTGAAACCCTGGCGCCGCGGGCATCCCGATCGCGCCCTGGCCTTGATGGGCTGTCTGGTCGGCGTCAAACCATCGCCCCAGCTTCGCGCCACCTTCCCCTGGGTCGATGTCTTCATGGGTCCCTCCGAAGCCGCGCCCCTGATCGACTTCCTGCGCCATCGACAGCTCGATGAGGACCTGGTCGCGTTGGAAAACCAGCAACTCGTCCAGCGCCACCACCTCCAGGATGCCTCCTATCCCACCGCCTCGATCAAACACCTGGCCCTTCTCGGCGAAGCGCCCGTCGCCGCCCACGTTCCCATCGTCTACGGCTGCTCGCACGCCTGCACCTTCTGCATCATCCCCTTCCGGCGCGGCGTCGAACGCAGCCGCCCCCTGCCGGAAATCGTGCAAGAAGTGCACGGCTTGGTCAGCCAGGGCGTAAAAGAAGTCACCTTGCTGGGCCAGATCGTCGATCGTTATGGCTACGACTGGGGCGGAAGCCCCAACCTGGTCGATCTCCTCCGCGCCGTGCACGACATCGAGGGCCTTCTGCGCATTCGCTTCCTGACCAGCCATCCCAACTACATGTCGGACGAACTGCTGGAAACCGTCGCGGCTCTGCCCAAAATCATGCCCCACATCGAAGTCCCCATTCAGGCTGGCGATGACGAAGTTCTGACCCGCATGAAACGCAACTACAGTGTCGATGACTACCGCCGCCTCATCGCCCGCATCCGCCGCACCATCCCCGCCGTCGCCATCCACACCGACATCATCGTCGGTTTTCCCGGCGAGACCGCAGCCCAATTCCAAAACACCTACGACATCCTTGAAGAACTACAATTGGACAAAGCCCATCTCGCTCGCTACAGCCCCCGCCCTGGCACTGTCTCCGCCCGCAAAATGATCGACGACGTCGCCGATGAAGAGAAACGCCGCCGACACGCCCTCCTCGAAGAACAGCACGAACGCATCAGCGCCGCTATCAACCAGCGCTGGCTCGACCAAACCGTGCAAGTGCTGATCGAGGACAAACACAAAGGCAAATGGCGCGGGCGCACCCCCCAGAACCGCCTCGTCTTCTTTGACGACGCCCGCGACCGCCGCGGCCAACTGGTGGACGTGCACATCATCTGGACTGGCCCGTGGAGCATGCAAGGCGTCGTCGTCGACGCCCCCCACATTTCTGAACGAAGCCACATCACCGAGACTTTCCCTCTTTTACTCCGCCAATGACGCGAATGAAGACAAAAAAATTCGTCCTATTCGCCTGATTCGCGAACAAATCTCAAGGAACTGACCGACATGCAGCTTCGGCCCCCGCTTTTCGTCATCCTCGCCTTCGTTCTCGGCCTGGCATCGTGCGCCGCGCCCATCCCGGCCACGCCCACACCCGCCCCTCTGCCTACAACGCCCCCGACGCTGGCGCCCACGGCTACGTCGGTTCCCCCCACCGCCACCGTCGTCCCACCGACCCCCACCCCCACCGCCGCCCCCACGACGACGCCCACCGTGACGGCAAAGGCGACAAGCGCCGCCTCTTGCCCCCGCGCTGGCGACGCCCAGGTTTTGCAGAACGACGCCCACGGCTACTGCCTGCTTTATCCCGCCGGCTACTCCTCCGAGCAACCTAACCCCGACGAAACCATTCTCTACGTTGGCTCCGTCCTGGATGTGGAGCATCCTCACCTCTCCATCGAAGTGACCGGCGGCAATGAGGGCGGAGCCGGGCAAAGCGCCGCCGAAGCCGCCAATATGGTCATCAACCAGGTGAAGCGGGCCATGCCCGATTTCAAAATCGAGCAAAGCCAGACAACCCTCGGCGGCGAACCTGCCATCGTACTGGACAAATTGCCGGGCCAGGACCTCAACCGTCAAGTACTGGTCGTCCGCGATGACCGCTTGTATCGCCTCGTCTTTTCTCCTGCCGATCCCGGCCAGGGCGATGCCTACACCGAGATGGAGGCGTTGTATCGTATGGTGAGGGAGTCTTTCCGCTTCTTGACTGAAGGCGCTCTCAGCCAGTAATCGGCGCCTCGATCACGAACTTACTGCCCGCCGGCCCTGTCGCCGCTACTCGATGGAAATCAAGTAGTGATAATGCGGCTGGCCGCCGGGCAGAAGCTCGACGACATGGTTGGGATAAAGGTACTGAAGTTGTTCACAAAGAGCGTGGGCTTCGGCGGTGGTGACCGGCTCGCCATAATAGAGCGTGAACAACTCGGTCTTCCCGTCAGGGTCGATGAGTGCGAGCACCTGTCGCACCACCGCATCGGGCGATTCGCCCTTGCATGCCAACCGGCCATCGATCAGGCCGATGACATCGCCCTCTTGCACATGGACGTCGTCGATATGGGCCTCGCGCACAGCCGTCGTGATTTCAGCGGTGTGGACGCTCTGGGCCGAGTCGGCCATGCTCCTGAGATTTTGTTCCACGTCAGCAGCGGGATTGTAGCCGAGCATGGCGGCAATGCCCTGCGGCGCCGATCGCGTCTCGACCACGTGCAGGCGCTTGCTGGCAATCGTGGCCGCCTGTCGGGCGGCAAGGATGACGTTTTTGTTGTTGGGCAGGATGATGACATCCTCGTGCGGGAGCTGCTCGGCGGCGCGCAGCAGCTCTTCGGTCGAGGGATTCATGGTTTGGCCGCCGCTGACCAGCGCACACACGCCCAAACTCTCGAAGACCTTGCGTAGACCATCGCCGGCGACGACCGCGACGACGCCAGGGCACCCTGCGCTTATGGCGGGAGCGGGGGTCTCGGCTGGAGATGTGTCTTGTGGCAACTTCGGCCCTTCCTCGCTCCACTCGCCTTTGCGACGCAAGGTCTGCAAGGTCATGTTTTCGAGCACGATGTCATCCAGGTGCCCGAGGGCGGCCCCGTAGGAGAGGAAGGGGCCAGGATCATTGCTGTGAACGTGCACTTTGACGACCGGCCCTGCTCGCCCCACCACCACGCTTTCTCCCCCCATCTCCACAAGTCGCTGGCGGATGGCGTTTTCGTCCAGATTTTCACCATAGACCAGGTACTGGATATCGTACCCCCATTCTTCCTGCGCGAAAGCGCTGAGATCGGGTTGCGGCAGCGCCATCGTCGCTTCCACCGGTGACGCCATCCCTGGCTTCATCTCTGCCTCGGTCGCGCGGCTGGCGTCGGCGTGAATCTGGTCGGGTGAGAGCACGCGGTCGCCCCACAGATACTTCGCCATCCCCTCCAGCAGATAGCACAATCCCTGCCCTCCCGCGTCCACCACGCCTGCCTGTTTGAGCACTGGCAAGAGATTGGGCGTGTTCGCCAGCGCCTGCTGCGCTTTGACCACCGTGGTTTCCAGAACGAAGCGCAGATCGGAGCTGATGGCGGCGGCGTGGCCAGTGGCGTCGGCGGCCTCGCGAATAACGGTGAGGATGGTGCCCTCCACTGGTTTGAGCACGCCCTTGTAAGCGGTCTCCTTGCCGTGGCGCATAGCCGCAGCAAAGTGTTGGGCGTCGATTCTGCCCGCGCCGCGCACGTTCTCGGCAAACCCGCGCAGAATCTGCGAGAGGATGACGCCGCTGTTGCCGCGCGCGCCGCGCACGGCGCCGTTCGCCAGCGCCAGTGCCACGCCATCGATGGCGCCATCTGCGGCGGCTTCGGTCGCCATTTTCCAGGCCGACTGCATGGTGAGCACCATGTTCGTGCCGGTGTCGCCGTCGGGGACGGGAAAAACGTTGAGGGCGTTGACGATATGGCTGTGCTGCTTGAGCCACGCAAAGCCAGCGCTGATCATGTGCAGCAGATCGTCGCCATCGATAGCAAGGACAGGTTGCCCAGGAGGATGCTTGGTGGAAAGGCTATCGTCAGGCATGGTGGGGGCGCTGGAATTCTTGGCAGAGAGTAGGGATTACCTGCTGACGCGCAGGTCTTGAACATGGACGTTGACTGCCGTCACCGGCAGACCGACATTTTGCTCCAGGGTGTACTCGACGCGGTGCATCAGGCTGCGGGCGACTTCGGAAATGCGCGTGCCGAATTCGACGATCACGTACAAATCCACAGTGACGGCGCCATCGACTAGGCTGACGTTGACGCCGTGGTGTACGTCGGCCAGATTGAGCAAGCCCTTGCGCCAGTCGTCGAATCGCGTCTTGCCGGTGAGGCCGACAACGCCGTAGCATTGCAGCGCCATCTCGGCCACCAGCGTGGCGATGGCATGTCTGGAAATCTCGATTCTGCCAGGTGGCGAAGGCTGGTCCATTACAGGAAGACTCCCGAAAGGGAAAGAGAGTGCAGGGATGCGGGGTGCGATTTTGCGCGCAGGTGGGAGATGTGATAAAGTAGGGTTTGCTCCCGCAGCCGGGGGCTATTTTTTCGCTTACAATCAGGCGCCGGATGACGATGCCGGCGCTTTCTTTCGTCACGAGATCTTATTTCGGAGTCGTAACCATGTCCAAGTGTGAAGTCTGCGGCAAAGGCCCGCAATTTGGCAATCACGTCAGTTTTTCGCAGCGACACGTCAAGCGGCGCTGGAATCCTAATACCCAGAAGCACCGATTGTCGATCGAGGGAAAAATGCGTGAAGTGCGAATCTGTGCAACTTGTCTGAAAACGTTGAACAAAACTGCTTGACGCTGTAACTGCACGAACAACTTTATTCATCCGCGAATTACGCGAATATCACGAATTTTTTTGTCTCTATTCGTGTCTGTTCGTGTTATTCGCGATGAATTTTCCTAGCGGTCGAATCAGCCTCTAATCACGCGAGTATCACAAATTTTTTGTCTCTATTCGTGTTATTCGCGTTATTCGCGGATGAGTTTTTCTAGCAGTCGAATCAGCCTTGTAGTTTCGTCACGAGATCGATGTAATTCTGCATCGCTGTTTCTTTGCCCACGCCCTGCAGTTTGGCCCAGGCGTCATATTTGGCCCGGCCCACTGGGTCAGTGAAGCCTGGGCGTTTGCCGGTGGCGTCGCCAGTGGTGGCTTGCTTGTAAAGGGCGTAGAGCTGGAGGAGGGAGTCGTTGTCGGGGCGTCTGGCCAGAGATTGAACTGCAGCGGCAGCGGCAGTGAATTGGGCTTGCAAATCAGGCATGTTCAAGTTCCTGGGAATCGTGAGGCGGCGATGGGGTCGGGTGGTCGTATAGTACAACGTCGGGGTCTAAGCTTCAACTTTGGGCGATTCACGGTTTGGGCGTCGCCAGGTCGAGCACGAATCGCTCCGGCACCTGGACAGCCACCACTTCACCGCGGGCGCATACCTCATCCCCAGCCGCCAACGTGATGGCGACCACCACCTTGCGGCCCTTGATTTCCTTGATCTGTCCGCGCAGCGTCAGCGGCGCGCCCAACGGGGTGGGGCGCAGGTAATCGACATGAAGGGAGGCGGTCAAAAAGCGCAGGGGTGGGTCCGTGTCCATTGCGCGTCCTTCCGCGCGGTAGGCAGCTGCCGCTGCTGACCCTGTGCCGTGGCAGTCGATGAGGGAAGCGAGCAGGCCGCCGTAGACGTAGCCGGGAATAGCGATGTGGTAGGGCTTGGGCGTGAACGTTGTCACGGTCTCGTCGCCGTCCCAATAGGTTTTGATCTGGTAGCCGTGCTCGTTCAGGCGGCCGCAGCCGAAGCAATGGGCGAGATGGTCGGGGTAGTAGTCTTGGAAGGCTTTGTGGTTCATGGGTTTTCTGGGGGTGGGGTGTGGGTATTGTAGCAGAGGAGGGGGGTGGGTGTGGAAGTGGGATTGTGGGATTTGTGATTTTGACAACGAGCGATCCTTGTGTTATCTTGTGTACAATCGATAGTTGGGAACTGACTCTCTCGCCATTGCAGTCAGCCCCGGCGCTCCTCTCGCCACAATCATCCAGGCGACCATGCCAGGTTGAGATATGTGGTTTTGCCCGACGGCAGGAGAGCATTTGTGGTTCCCCCCAGCAGGCTGAAAGATATAGGTTTGGACTTAGGCGCCAGACTCGGTGCAGGCGAGGGTTTTGCCTTGGAGCGGAGGGTTACGAAATGACGTGAACGCAGATGTTGCCGAATAGCGATAGATTAGCACGGCAGTCTATTGAATTGCCGATTATCCACGATTCTGCTCGGTCCCGCTAGAGATTGTAAAATATCCAGGGACTGATTTTTTATTTGCTCGACATCAATTTATCTTTTCTCTAATTGTCGTCTATACGGAGGTTGTTTGGATGAACGCGCCATCTATCGTTCATATCGAAGCAACCGATGGCGATGGTAACTTTCAACTTCGCCATCTTAAAACTGCCCAGATTCACCAAATTGATCGTCTTTTGGATGAGATAGGCGATTTTGGAGAGTTACATTTAATTATTGAAAAAGGTATATTGAAGTATGCGGAGGTAGTTAAAAGTCGAAAAATTTAATTTTATCACTATGTTCATCGCTATGTTTGGCTGTTTATTCAACGATAAAGGCTTCGAGAACGTTGTAGCGCTTGCTCCGTCTTACGCCAAGATAAATATAGCTTTCCGAGGGTGCATGGCTTCCTTTCACCTGAACGGCGGAGCTTACCCCTTCCTCAGTCGATGGTTTGCCGAACTTATGGCGGTTCCTACGGGGGCGACTGTTGATACATCAACGATGGCATGAGGCAAGTCGATGACATTGCTAGACCGCTTGGACAATAATACTACCCTTCTTATCGTGCTCGCTATCGTCGTGGTGATCGTCCTTTTTGTGGCGCTGATAAGACGAAGTAAGCGCAAGCCGGCTTCAGCGCCAAGGCCTGGGTCGCGCAAAACGCCTGTTGTCCCTGGGGCAAGCCTGTACATCCTTGCAGGGCCTGGTCAAGGCGGGCGTATCCAGTTGGGAGCGGGGCCGCTGCGGGTTGGGCGGCTACGCGATAACGATGTTCATATCGACGCGCCCTTGGTTTCCAGGCAGCACGCTATCCTCTCGTATCAGAATGGCGCCTGGCGCATCGTCGATCAAGACAGCACCAATGGCACCTGGGTGAACGGTCAGCGGATCACAGAGCGTGTCCTTCAGGCCAATGACCGCATTGGCATAGGCCCTAGTATCTTCGTCTTCCAACCAGCAGGCAGCGAACGTACTCCAAGCCCTCAACCCTATCTGCCTCCTGTCGAACGTCCTCGCCCCACCGCATCTTCCGTTGCCCGTATTCATGACCTGAATAATTACGAATTGACAGAGGTGGGGCGAGGCGGTGAGGGGGTTGTGTATCGCGGCGTGGCCAGGGCGGATCGCTCTGTCGTCGCCATCAAAATCCTGGAGAGCCAGGACCCCTACCTGGAGCGCAAGTTCAAACAGGTGGGTGCGATGGGGGTGAAGTTGCGCCATCCGCACATCGTCGCTATCTATCACTTCGGGCAGCAGGGCGAGTCGTACTACCTGATCATGGAGTATGTAGACGGCGGTTCGCTGCGCGACCGGATGCAGGTGAACACACCGGCCCCGCCTGATGAGGCCATTCGTATCTTAGGGCAGACATGCGAGGCGCTCGATTATGCCCATGCCCAACAAGTGATCCACCGGGACATCAAACCGTCGAACATTCTGTTCGATCGTGGGGATCAGGTCAAGTTGAGCGATTTCGGCATCGCCCGCATCCTTTCGCAGCCTACCATCACCCAAATGGGTCTGATTCTGGGCACGCCGGAGTATATGTCGTATGAACAGGCGCGCGGCCAACCGGCGACTGCGCAAAGCGACATTTACTCGCTAGGCATCGTCGCGTATCAGCTATTCACGGGACAATTGCCATTTGTCAGCTCCGGTCCGGATTCGTGGCGACTCTTGGACATGCACCTCAAAGAACGCCCGCGGCCGCCACGCCAGATCAATCCGTCGCTTAACCCCGGTATCGAGGCGGCCATCCTGAGATCGCTGGAAAAGGACGCCAACAAACGCTTCCGTACGGGCGCGGAGTTCGCCCGCGCCCTGGGCTACAACGGCCAGACGCCTGTGGTGCCGAATTCACCCGGCGTCCCCCAGATGGCGCTCCCCAAAACGGCACCCCCAATGATGAACGCCCGCTTAATGACAGAGACTGGTCAAATGATTCCTATTACGGAAACGAATTTTCACATCACGCGTACGTTGCTGGGTAATCATGTGTCTGTTTCTCGCCAGCATGCTCGCATCGTCTTCCACGAGAACCAGTATTGGCTGCACGACGAACAATCGACGAACGGCACCTGGCGGAACGGCCAACGCGTGCAAGCCGAGTGGATGCCTTTGCAGTCTGGCGATGTGCTCGTTTTCGGCCAGATAAGACTCCGTTTCATGGTTGGACTGTGAAAACCATGACGAGAATTTATGAGGAGGCCCCTATAGCGACATGATATTGCATTCCACCTTAATCTTTTCCCTTTTACGCCCTGTAATTCTCAAAAGAAAGGAAGTGATTCTATGAACACAAATCGACCTGCTGGCATCGCCCTTATTACCATGTGGTTGTTCCTGAGCGGTCTCTTCGCCCTGGCTGCCACCGCGGCGCCGCTCTTCGCCCTCGATCTTTTCGGCGGTGTAGGTCTCTCTGGCGCCGCACCCATCGTCGGCGCGGTCGTCATGTTGGCCATCACCATCGCCTATTTTGCCATGGGATGGGGGCTGTGGGAGCTGCGTGAATGGGCGCGGTTGGCCACCGTGGCCTTGGCTGGTCTGGGTTTGATCTTCGGCCTGATCGCGGCGGTTATATTCCTATTCGGCATCGAAGTCCTGGGGACGCGCCTGAGTCTGCCCGGCCTGGGCATCGCCTTCTTGATAGAGGCTGTGATCAACGGCCTTGCCATCTGGTACTTGCTGCGATCCGATATCCAGGCTTTATTTGGCGGCGGTCAGGCGGTAGCCGGCGCGGGTTATCCTGGCGCAACCTGGGGTCAGGCAGGCGCTGGCGTCAGCTTCGGTGTGGGTGAGGGCAGCACGGCTACCGGCATGCCGCCAGACTGGAATATCACTGGCCCAAGGTCAGGTGGCGGCTCCCTGCCTCCGGCACAGGCCTCGATGCCGGTAGGAACATCCGGCTCAGCGATCCCGGTCGTCGATCAGACGCGGCCGTTGCAGGAACCAGAGCCGGTGCTGGGCTGGCTGGTCGTGCGAAGTGGTCCACGCGCTGGCGAGCAGCTCAAGCTGCGGGCAGGCAGCAACGTGGTGGGCCGCGACGGCAGGCAGTCGCAAGTCCTCGTCGAAGACTCGTCTGTATCAGGCGAACACGCCAAGATCCGTTGGGAAAACGGTGTGTTTGTGATCTACGATATGGCGAGCACCAACGGCACCTTTGTCAACGACCGTCGCATCGAAAAACAACGCTTGATGGACGGCGATACTGTGCGCATGGGGCGCATGGAATTCACCTTCAAACAACTCGACTCCAGGCATGATCGCACCGCGTGATGCCGACGATGCACTGAGTTGACTCTATCGATATCTTTACTCATTTTTCATGCTCCAGGAGGACATCATGACAGAGTACGACCGAACCCAGGCAGTTGGCGGCGGAGCCTATCCCGTAGATTCACCGACGGAGGTCGTCGGTATACCGCGCACGGGCGGCCAGCCTTCCCGCAGTGAACCGTATCGCGGCGATCAGACGATAATCGCACCCGCCAGACAGCGCGCTCCCTCGTTTGCCTGGCTGGTGATCACCAAAGGCCGTCGGATGGGGGACATCCTGCCCCTCAAGTTGGACGAGACGACGCTGGGCCGCGAGAGCGACAATGACATCATCGTGGATGACGACTATGCTGGGAGGCGTCACGCCAAAGTGAAGGTGGAGCCTGATCCTGAGGCAGACAACGAGCCAGGGTTTTTCATCTATGACTTGGCGACGAAAAACCGCACTTTCGTCGATGACGTGGAAATCCTGCGCGCCAAGCTGGTCGATGGCGCCAAGGTTCAGATTGGCGAGACCATCATGGTCTTCAAGAAGGTCTGAAGGAGGACGCTATGGTGACACGTACAGAGTATTTGGGCCAGCCAGGGTTGCATGTAGCCTGGCTGGTCGTTGCCTCGGGACCGCGGCGCGGCCGTGATGTCCAGGTGCGCAAAACGACCAACATCGGACGCGATGCCAAGAATCACGTCGTTCTCGACGATGAGGCCGTCTCGGCCGAACACGCGCGCATCCGTTTCGAAAATGGCGCCTACGTGCTTTATGACCTGGCCAGCAGCAACGGCACGGCGTTGAACGGCGAACGCATCCAGAAGGCGCTGCTGCGGGACGAGGATCGTATCAGCGTCGGACACATTCTACTGGTCTTCAAGGAGACCAAGATCGATTGAGCTAAGGAGTGACAAGCATGGATCCAACCCTCTTCGGCGACGTGAGCGCCGGTATGTTGCGTTTTCTGGGCATCTGGTACAACGAGTGGGGCGCGTTTCTGGGCTTTTTGTTGGCCCTGGTCTCGACCTTCGTCATCTTCCTCGATTCTATTCGTCAGAGCATCAGCGCCCTTTGGTACAAAGTGGCGGCGGTGGTAGGCACCCTGCTGGCCTTGCCTTCGCTGGTGCTACGGGTCTCGCCTGAGATGGGGAACCGCATTGGAGCGGCGCTAGTGCCCCTGGCTTTCGTCGGTGTGATCGGCGCCCTGATCGCTTTCCTGGCGATGATCACCTATCTGGCCTGGGGACGACGAGCGGAGCAAGCGCAGGGTGGCTATGTCGAAGCGGCCGTCGGAACCACCGAGGCCAATTATGGCCCCTCGTTCACGCCACCCTCGACCCCGGCCTACACCCCGGCGCCACCCTCGTTCTCTGTTCCTCCTGCTTCGGCGCCTGTCGCGCCAGCCACCGTACAGGTGGGGCGGGGGCCTGCGACCGGGCAGCCATCCGCCGCCCAGACCCAAATCCTCAGACGCCCGCCCAAGGAGCTTAGCCGTTTGATCGTTACCAACGGGCCACGCGCTGGACAGAACTTCCCGTTATCGGAAAAAGATGAAGGAACCAATATCGGCCGCGATGCGCAAGGGAACGAAATCTCGCTGGATGATCCCCAGATGTCACGTTACAACTCGCGCATCAAGCTAGAGAACGGCGTTTTCGTTATCTACGACCTGGCCAGTACCAACGGCACCCTG
Source organism: Chloroflexota bacterium (assembly GCA_041918515.1). Lineage (GTDB taxonomy): Bacteria > Chloroflexota > Anaerolineae > J102 > J102 > SSF26. The sequence goes on from JAYRVO010000163.1 coordinate 13,622, forward strand.
GTCAATGGCCAGAAGATCCTGAAGCAGCCGCTCAAGAACGGCGACGAGATAAAGATTGGCGACACTTTCTTCCAGTTCGTCGAGGTCAAGAGCAAGGGCGGCCCCAGTTGACAATCGCAAACGCAAGATGCCATCTTGCGGACAGACTTTGGCTGCCCAAGATAGCATCTTGCGTTATCTCTCGTACCTCTCCTGAGGAGGAGCTATGAGCAATAAGCGTTTTCTATTGAGCTTGCTACTGGTTGCCATCATGTTGCTACTGGCGGCCGCTGGTGTGCTGGCCCAGGCGGGAGGTGGGAGAGTCGAATTCGAGTCAGTCGAGGACGACAACTTTCCACAAATGCAGGCGGTGGTGACGGTGGTGGATACCAACGGCGTCCCCTTCACCGGTCTGACCGCCGACAACTTCACCCTGGCCGAAGACGGCCAGAATGTCGAGGTCACGGCCGCCGAGAAGATCAATCCGGCTGTTCCAGTCTCGTTACTGCTGCTGATCGACAAGAGCGGCAGCATGTCGGCCAAAGGCAGCGTCCTCGGCAAGACCAAGCTCGATGAAGCGAAGGAATCGGCCGTTCGCTTTTTGCAGAATCTACAACCGAGTGATCGCGCTGCTATCCTGGCTTTTGGCGCCACAGTTGGCACCCATCTCGACCTCAACCAGGGGTTGGATGATGACTGTGTGAGTACGGCGGTGAGCAAAGAACGTAATTTCACGGATGACAAGGGCGCCCTGATCAATTGCGTCAACAGCCTGGATACGATAGCGAATGTGGTGACGACGCCGCTCTATGACGCCGCCTACAAAGCGGTCGTTGAGGCCAGGAAAGAGGCGGATGCGCAGGGCAACACGCCTATCATCATTCTCTTCACCGACGGCAAGGATGACGACGGTACAGGCAAACCGGCCAGCACTAACACGCGGCAGACGGCTGAACTGGCGGCCAAACAGGAAAACATCGCCATCTTCACTATCGGCGTGGGTGGGGATGCCGACACGGCCAACCTGCAGGCCCTGGCTCAAAACACCGGCGGCACGTTCGCCCAGGCGCCCGACGCAGCCGGCCTCGATGCCATCTACACCGATATCGCCAATCGCTTGCGCACACAGTACGACTTGGGCTGGCAATCGAAGATCGAGGCCGATGGCAAACCGCATCAATTAGGTGTGAAGGTGGAGGCTGGCGGCAAGGAGCTGGCCAATCTCACCGAGTTCGTGGCTCAGAAGCCCTTGATTCCCGGCATTCGTTTCTTCTATGAACAACTCGCCTTCAACCGCGAGACTGAGCGCAAGGCACTGGAGCGTGACCAGGAGTTCAAGGCCGACTGGACACTCGTCCCTGACATCTCGGCTCGCAATGACATCGACCGGGTCGAGTACTACCTCAATGACGAAGCCGAGCCTGCCTTCGTCGCCGAGGCGGCCCCCTTCAGCTTCTCCTGGCAGAGAACGGGGCGCGAGATCGATGAGCCGACGCCCTATACCATACGAGCTGTGGCTTACGACATACAAAGCAATCAGGGCGAGGCCTCGATTCCGCTAATGGTGACAAAGGGCGGCCTTCCACAGGTGTGGATCTTTATTCTGATCGGATTGGTGCTCTTGGTGGCGGTCGTGGTGCTCATCTTTGCTTTGCGCCGGCAGCGGCAGATGGAGATGGCGCCGGTCGGCGGAGCTGGCCCCACTTTCGGCGGCGGTGGTTACACGGAAACAGCCGGGGGGATGACGGAACGCGACACCGGCCCGCCTCCTACTCCTGCGCCCGGCCCCATTCCTCCAGGTCCAGCGCCTGATCTTCGGCCTCCGCAGCCGCGCCCAAACCCTGTGGCCTGGTTCGTGGCCACGGCAGGGCCGGATAAGGGGCGGGAGTTCCAGGTCCTGCGCACCGAGATGCGCATTGGTCGCAGCGCCGAGAGTGAGATCCACCTGGAAGATGGCACGGTCTCACGCGAGCACGCCACCTTGCGCTGGGAAAACGGCGAGTACTATCTTTACGACCTCGGCTCGCTGAATACGGCCAAAGTCAATGGCCGCGCCGTTACCAAAGTGCGCTTGCAGGATAATGATCAGATCACCCTGGGCAACACGAATCTGGTGTTCAAGGTGGCCGGCCGCAATCGTTAATTCTCTGCTGACGAACCGGTTGACCGGACTCATGACTCCGATCAACCGGTTGCTAAATCAACAGCTGGTCAGGTGGATGCATGGCAACGCTCGAACGCATCAAACACTTCCGTATCAAACGCAAGATTGGGTCTGGCGGCATGGCCACGGTCTACGAGGCTATCGATACACGCAACCAGGTGCGCGTGGCGCTGAAGGTGTTGCACCCGCACCTGGCCGATCAGCCCGCATTCGTGGTGCGTTTCCAGCGCGAGGCGCAGATGGCGATGAGCCTGCACAGCCCGCACATCGTGCGCATCCTGGAGTACGGCGCCGATCAGGGCTTGCACTACCTGGCGATGGAGTACGTCGCCGGCATCACGCTCCAGCAATTCATCCAACAGACCGGCGCTGTGGCTCTGAACCAGGCCCTGAGCATCACCTACCAGGCGGCGCTGGCGCTGGAGGAAGCCAACCGCCATCACATCGTTCATCGCGATATCAAGCCGCACAACATCATGATCCTGCCCAGTGGCATGATCAAGGTCATGGATTTTGGCATTGCCCGCGATGTGATGATGGATTCGATGACCATGACCGGCATGTTCGTGGGCACCGTGCACTACTCCTCGCCCGAGCAGGCCAGCGGCGAGCGCGTGGACACCCGCTCCGACATCTATTCGCTGGGCGTGGTGTTGTATCAGCTTCTGACGGGAGCGGTGCCCTTCCAGGCCGACACGCCGCAAGCGTTGTTGATGCGGGTGATGCAGGGCAATCCGGTGCCGGTGCAGTCCATCCGTATCGATCTGCCGCGGCCGGTAGTCGAGATCGTCGACCGTATGCTGCAACGTGACCCCGCCCGGCGCTATCAGAATCCCAGCGAATTGGTCGCGGCCGTGGCTGCTTTGATAGGCTCTTCTCAACAAGAAGACGCTCGCAGCGAGATGGCGACGACGGTGGCGCCACTGGTGCCGCGGACGCCCATCCCTGCGCCGCGGCCACGCCGTCGTCCGGCGGTCGTTGCCCTGGGTAGCGTGGCAGCTGTGGCGGTGATCACTGCGTTGGTTGTCCTTATCTGGCAGCCATGGCGGTCGATTTTGGGAGGCGTTACAGCCACGGCGTCACCAGCGCCAACTCAGATTCGCGTCACACCTTCGCCTGTGGAAGTTGCTAAAGGCGGGGACGCGCCTGCATCCCCGCGACCGACTGCCGCGACGGTCGAATCACATACTGCCACCCCCAAACCACCCACCGCTACGCCCAAACCACCCACTGCTACGCCTAAACCTCCTACTGCCACCCTCAAACCACCTGCCGCTACGCCCAAACCATCTACTGCTACGCCGAAACCTCCTACTGCCACCCCCAAGCCACCCACTGCTACGCCCAACCCTCCTACTGCTACGCCGAAACCTCCTACTGCCACCCCCCAGCCCCCCACCGCCACGCTTGCGCCGCGCCTGACTGCCCCCAATCTGTCGGGGCCGGAAAATGGAGATACGAGAACAGGCGATGTTGTGATGCGCTGGCAACCGGTGGCGGGCGCCAAAGGCTACGAGGTGCAGACGCGCAGCGACCGCGAGGGGCAGAAAGAGTGGCGGTCGTGGCCGGTCGACGCCAACGAGTTGCGGCTGGTGTTCGACGCCGCGGCGGATTACTTCCGCGAGCCAGGGACGGTGTATTACTGGCGAGTGGCGGCGCGCGATGCAGCAAACAAACTGGCTGCCTTCTCGCCGGAACGATCGTGGGTGTTCCAGCGGCAACCGGGGCCGTCTGGGGGTGGGGATAAGCCGCCGCCGCCGCCGCCACCGGTCTCGGCGACGGCTCTGTTATGGCAGGGAGAAACGCCGATGAACGGGCGCCAACTGGCCCTGTTCTTCGGCATTGGCTTGCTAGGCTTGTTGCCGTTGCATAGACGCCGCGCAAAATAGGGTGGCGTCTATGCCATACTGTCACTTTCAACATACGATGGAGGGCTCATTCATCGTTCCTTAACCCTTAGTTTCTGTAATTGGAGGCTCTGATGTCGTACCATCTCAGCGAAACCGTCACGCGCATTGGGCGTGAGACCGACAATGATATCGTCTTGCCCAACGACAACCGCGTCTCGCGCTACCATGCCGAGATCCGCCGCGAAGGCGGAGAGCATGTGCTCCGTGATGTGAACTCACGGAACGGCACCCGCGTCAACGGCCGCCGCGCCACTCGTCACACCCTGATGGACGGCGACCGCATCGGCATCGGGGAAAGCGAATTGCCCTATCATAATGGCAGTTTGTCGTTGCCCGCGGGCGCCGTCGTGGGGCGGGCGCGGGCAGCCGGCGGGACGCCTCCATCTCCACCCAGCCCCAGGTCGGGAACGACCATGGCTTTGCTGGGTGCGGCAGCCCTTCTCTTGCTCGTTGTATTGGCGCTTGTCTTCTTGCTGCGCGGCCGGTCTGGGGCAGGAGCGGCCACGCCCACGCCGTTGCCTTCCTTCGATACCGCCGAGCGCGTCGCCCGGCAGTGGATACAGAGTAATCTCAGTTCAGTGACGGACGATATTACCGATTCGGCGCATCCCCAGCTGCCTCCGGGCACGATCGAGCGCCCAGTGCTACGCGATAATGTGCGCAAATACGTGGGCCGCGACAGTGATTGGAAGACGAAGACGACCCTCGAAGATGAGGTAACAGAAGGCGTCTTTCGCGTCTCTGCTGTGATCACCTTTCCTGCGGGTCTGGTCAATCCACCCGACTATAGCATCACAGCTACCTATCTCATCACCGTCGATACCCGTGATCGGACAGTGGAGGAGCATATATTACAGACGCCGGTCGTGGTGGTGGAAGCACAGTGAGGAGACATCGATGAAGCATCTCACGCGCCTTGTACACTCGCAGCGCAGTCTTATTGTGCTCGTGTTGTTCACCATCGTTGTCGTCAAGTTGATAGCTGGCGGCATGGCGATGGCCGCTCCTTTGGCTGGCGAAAGCGTGGCTCCGCCCCAAGCAACCCCCAGCCCCGCTCCTGGTCAACCTGCGCCCGCCGATGATGTGACCGCTGAGTCAAACGTTATTCAGAAGATCGAGGCCCCGGCAGCGACCACAGAAGACCCCTTGCCTGATAAGTTTTTGTTCACCATTGGCGCGCAACCGACGGTAGGGCAATTCAATTTCCCCCGTGGAATCGCCGTCGCTGCCAATGGCGCAGTTTTTGTCACTGATTTCAACCATCGTCTCCAACAATTCTCGGCCACGGGCGTCTTCCAGGCGGCGCGCGGGAGTGCAGGTACGAGCGAGGGCGCGTTTTGGGATGCCCTGGACATCGCGGTTTCCGGCAGTGGCGATATCTACGTGGCGGATACGGGCAACAATCGCATCCAGCGCTTCGCCTCAGATTTGAGCTTTCGCTCTTCCTTCACTGTTCATAGTCCGGCTCAACTTGCTTTTGCAGCAGACGGTACTCTGTACGTGGCGCAACCCAATGCCCACGTCGTTGCTCGATTCGCCGCCGCCACGGGTGCACTCCTGGGTACGATTGGCAGCTATGGTGCAGGGAATGGTCAGTTCGCCTATCCCAGAGGCGTGGCGGTCGCTCCTAATGGAACGATCTACGTAGCCGATAGCGACAATGACCGTATTCAGTATTTTACCGCTAGTGGTCAGTACCAGGGGCAGTGGGGGTCGTCTGGCGCGGGCAATGGCCAATTCGTCTTGCCAGCTGCCATTGCCGTCGCCAGAGACGGCAGTGTGTACGTGGCCGACTATAATCTTCACCGCATCCAGCGTTTTTCTGCTACGGGTCAATTCCTTTCCAAGTGGGGGTCCCATGGCAGCGGCGACGGACAATTTGCCAACCCTGTCAATGTAGAGGTGGCGCCGGATGGCACGATCTATGTAGCTGACGAGCAAAACCATCGCGTTCAGAGATTTACGGCTACAGGTCAATTCTTGGCCAAATGGGGAACTTACGGTCAAAGCGATGGCCAGTTCAACGGCCTGAGGGATGTTGCGGTAGCCAGCGACGATAGCATGTATGTTGTCGATCTCGGAAATGCACGCATTCAACAGTTATCGAAGACGGGATTGTTTCTACGCAAGTGGGGCTCTGCAGGAGCGGGCAACGGGCAATTTTTCAGCGCCGAAGGCATCGGCGTCGCCCCCAATGGGAATGTCTATGTGGCTGATAGCGGCAATCATCGCATCCAGCGTTTTGGCAGTGATGGCGCTTTTCTGGGTAAATGGGGCGCCAATGGCACGGGCAACGGCGCTTTCAATTACCCGCGCGATGTCGCCGTCGCTCCTGACGGTACGGTCTATGTCACAGACCATCTCAATCACCGTGTGCAGCGTTTTTCGGCCACGGGGCAGTACCTGAGCAAGTGGGGTGCATTGGGCGCAGGCGATGGACAGTTCAACACCCCGTCCGGCATCGCTATTGCCGGCAACGGCACCGTTTACGTAACGGATGCAGGCAATCATCGCGTGCAATACTTTGCGGCAAATGGACAGTTCTTGGGCAAGTGGGGTTCTTTTGGCAACGGCGATGGCCAGTTCAATGGGCCGTGGGGGATTACGGTTGGGCGCGATGGGACGATCTATGTGACAGATTGGATCAACTTTCGCGTACAGCGTTTCACCGCCACCGGCCAATTCCTGGGTAAATGGGGGCAATGGCACCACAGTGAGGGCAATTTTGCCTGGCCCACCGGTGTCGCTGTCGCCTCGGATGGAATCGCCTACGTCTCCGAGTGGGATACCCGCCGCATCCAGGTCTTTGGTTCGACGTATGCAGACGCCTGGCGTGCGGAGTTCTTCGCCAACCGCTGGCTGGCCGAGCGCCCCGTCTTGATTCAGAATGTTGCCACTATCGATTACTGGTGGAATGATAGTTCACCCGGCGCTGGCGTTCCTATCGATAACTTCTCCAGTCGTTGGCAGCGACGCGCCTGGTTCGAGCCAGGCGTCTATCGCTTCACGGTCAGCGCTGATGATGGGGTGCGTTTTTGGGTGGATGACAAGCTGTTGATCGAATCGTGGCAAGACCCTCAGGTAATCACCCTGCAAGCAAACTTGGCTCTCGATAGGGGCTATCATCGTTTGCGCGTTGAGCAATACGAGGCCTTCGGCGGGGCCGGTATTCGTCTTGCTTGGGAAGTGCTGCCGGATGCCTATGAGCCGGATGACACCTGTGCGCAAGCGCGCGCCATCAGCGCCAACGCCACAGCGCAAACGCACGACTTCCACGCCACAAGTGATGTCGATTGGGTGCGTTTCGATGCCACGATCGGCAATCGCTACACGATCGAAACCAGTAACCTGGGATCCAATGGCGATACGATCATGGCGCTCTATCGCTCTGATTGTACGACCCTGATCGGGTTGGATGACGACAGCGGACCGGGCGTCGGCTCGCGCATCGTCTGGGATGCGGATGCCAACGCGCCTTTGTATGCGAAGGTCTATCCGTTCTCTGTGGATCGCACAGGGCTGAACAGCAACTATGACATTGCTTTGACCGCCGTGCCGCGGACGCCAAGGGTGGCTCCGCCATCGCTGGCTGCCGCCGTCGACTTTGGCGGTAGCACGACCCAATATCTTACACTCAGCAATCCCTTCGATTCACCCATCCAGTTCGTCGTCAACGATACGGAAACAAGTCGGCCGACAACGATGGGGAGTATGGAAATTTTCACCACGCAAGCGGCTCACCAGGACAAGCAAGTGTCCAGGGACACGGTCTCGCCTGCCGTCGCAGCCACTATTACGAACAGCGGCAAAGACCTGGCTCAGCCATTAGCCTATCGCTATCATGGCCCCATGGCGGCCCTGCGCATCCTTGTTTACGCCGACGATCCGTTCGTCGAGGCCGGCAATACCTTTGTCGAACAAGCCTTGCGCTACCTGGGACTTAGCTACACCTCGTATTATGCTGACTGCCATGGTTTTGGCGCGGCGCTCGTAGGCGGTGGCTGGGATGTCGTTCTTGTTGCGCACGACCGTTGGTATTGCCTGGGGAACTACTGGAGCGAACTGGAGAGCTATCTGCAAGCTGGGGGTAAAGCAGCCATGGAGACGTTCGACATCGATGGCTCGAATAGCGAAACTACGACACTCTGGACCACCCTGGGCATCGCTCCGGTCAGTGATCTTACCGCTGTGGCGCCGGTCTATCGTTGGGCGCCAAATGATCGCCTCTTTACATCTCCGCGCGGTGTGCCAGATATGACCAGTTTCCAGAACCAGTATAACGATAACGGCGATCGCCTTCAGGTGTTCGGGGCGACAACGGCGAAGGCAGGATTCACGACGACAACACAGGGGAATCAGGCAGCGATTGCTGTCGCCTTGGGCGGACGAGCTATCATTGATAGCTGGATTGTCAGCGAAGCACGGTCTGATCAGGATGGCGACGGTCTTGCCGATGGCCTGGAACTATGGATGAACCAGATCAGCTACCTGACCGGTGTAACTGGCAGCGATGCACCGTGGCTTAGCGCCAGTCCTGTCGCTGGCGTCATTCCGGCCAGAAACAATCAAAACGTGGCGATAACTCTCGACGCCGCCGGGTTGCGCGCAGGCGTCTACAATGGCGCTCTCATGATCTTCCACAACGGCAATGCCCTCAACCCGATTGTCGTGCCGGTTGAGTTTGCTGTCAGACCATCCACTCCTACTCCCACCCCTACGCCCACGCCGACGCGTACGCGTACTCCCACGTTCACGCCGACGCCCACACGCACCCCCACGTTCACGCCCACGCGTACTCCCACGTTTACGCCCACACGCACTCCTACGTTCACGCCGACGCGTACTCCTACGTTCACGCCGACGCGTACTCCTACGTTCACGCCGACGCATACATATACTCCTACTTTCACGCCGACGCGCACTCCCACTTTCACGCTGACGCCGACACCTATCTTCACGTTCACTCCCACTCCCACCCCTCTTGCCCCTCAATGCCAATTTTACGAACCCAACGACTCATTGGACGCCGCTGTTGGGCCGATCTTCGTCGATAACCAGGCCGTTTTCGCTGCGCTCTGTGATGGCGATTCTGACGATTTCTATTGGGTCGAGCTGCCCGCTGGCGCCTCTGTGCGCATCACGCTCGCTGGTTCGCCAGGGCCTCTGGACGCCGATCTCTATCTGTACAATGATACTGGCTTCGCCGTGGCGCGCAGCACCTTGCCGGGAACATCGCAGGAGCAGATCGTATACACACTGCCCTTCGCCGGCCGCTACTACGTCCAGGTCCATCCGGTCAGTGGCTGGAATACCGCCTTCTACACCCTGATTGTAAATTGGTCGTCAGAATACAAGAGCTACATCCCGCTGGTGTCGCACATGCCCACTCCGACTGCCACGCCCCTCCCCGGCCCTTGCCAGCGGTATGAGCCGAACGATGCGCGCGCGACGGCTTTTGGACCGCTCGCCAATGGCGTCATCATCGAAGCAGGCCTATGCGAAGACGATGTATGGGATATCTATTTTGTCCAACTAGCAGCGCCCGCCAACTTGACAGCACATCTTGATCATTTACCTGCTGATTACGACTTGTATCTCTATCCAGGAAACGGGGAATACCTGACTCGTTCCAACAACGATGGCACAGTCCCAGAACATATCGACTACCCGCTCGGAGCGGGAAGGTATTACCTTGCTATCACGTCTGCTTACCCCCTGCGCAGCCCTCAACCCTATCGCCTGGCTGTGCAATGGGGACAGACTTCTGCCTCGGATAAAGTAACCCAACCGGATGCTGGCGTCGTCTCTGACAAGCCGATCCCCATCCTGCCTTAGCGCCTTCCTGGCCTCGCCGACTCATGCCCACTCCCCCCTCCCACCCCTCCTCCATCGGCCGCTACCAGGTGCAAGCACTGGCCGGCCAGGGCGGCATGGCCCGCGTCTACCGCGCCTGGGACCCCAAACACAACCGCATCGTCGCCATCAAGATGATGAACCCGGATATGCGGCAGGACCCGGACTCGATACGACGCTTCCACCGCTCGGCGCGGGCGCTGTACCAACTCCAACATCGCTACATCAACCGCGTTTACACTGCCAGCGATGTCGAGGGCGTCCCTTTCCTGGTGCTGGAGTACATCGACGGACAATCGTTGGATAAGTTGTTGCTCGGTGGGCGACCGCTGGACCCACGGCTCGTGGTGCAGATCATCGACCAGATCGCCAACGCCGTCGATTACGCACACAGCCGCGGGGTCATCCACCGCGACATCAAGCCCTCCAACATCCTCCTCACCCGCGACGGCCGCCGGGCCGCGCTCAGCGACTTCGGCCTGGCGTTGGTGATGGGCGAGGCGCGGTTGACCTTGCCTGGCATCCCTTTGGGCACCCCCCGCTACATGGCCCCCGAACAAGTGCGCGCCGGCCACATCGACGCCCGCACCGACATCTACGCCTTGGGCGTCACCTGTTACGAACTGCTCGTGGGCCAGCCGGCCTTTCAAGGCTCGCGCCCCGAGATCGCCGGGCAGATCGTCAACGGCCAATTTCGACCACCCTCCCAGGCCAATTCGGCTTTGCCTCGACCCGTCGATGCCGTGATCCAGCGCGCCATGCATCTCGACCCCGGCCATCGCTATCACAACGCCGGGCAATTCAGCCAGGCCCTGGCCGCAAACCTGGGCTTGGCCGGTGCTCCCTTCAACTCGAATTCCTCCCCAGGTCGCACCCCCACGCCAGCCCCTGGTCCTCGCCCCTTCTCCTGGCAATCCATCCTCGTCATCATCCTCGCCGTCCTCACCATCGTCGCCACCCTGACCTTGCTCGGTCTCCTCCTCAGCGGCGGTCTATAACTGCGTAATTCGGATTGTGAAATTCGAATTACGAATTGCGAATCGATTGCTCCCAGCTCCTTCCTACTTCTTACTTCCTACTTCCTACTTCCTACTTCTTACTTCCTACTCCTAACCTATGGACGACCCCCTGATCGGCAAACGCATCGGCCCCTACGAAATTCGCGAATTCATCGGTCGCGGCGGCATGGCCACCGTCTATCGCGGTCACCAGGCTAACTTGGGCCGCGATGTGGCAATCAAGTTCCTGGCCGATTGGATGAGCCAGGACACCGAGTTCGTCCAGCGTTTCCGCAGAGAAGCGATGGCCGCCGGCGGCTTGGAACACGCCAACATCCTCACCATCCACGATGCGGGCGTGTTCGAGGGCCGGCCCTACATCGTCATGCCCTATGTGTCTACCGGCACCCTGGCCGACCTGATCAAGAAAGGCCCGCTGCCGTCCGACCGCGCCGCGGATCTCACGGCAAGGATCGCCGACGCCCTTGATTACATGCACCGGCGGGGCATTGTCCATCGCGACATGAAGCCCAACAACGTGCTGATGGACGGGGAAGGGCGCCCGTTGGTGACCGATTTCGGCATCGCCCAGGCCATGGTCGACGGCCCACGCTTGACCCAGACCGGCACGGCCATGGGCACCCCGGAATACATGTCGCCCGAACAAGGTCAGGGCGAGCGCGTCGATGGTCGCAGCGACATCTACAGCCTCGGCGTGATCCTCTATCAGATGCTCACTGGCCGCGTGCCGTTTTCCGCCTCTGGGCCGATGGCGACGATTTACCAGGTGATCCACAATCCCCCGCCCCCGCTCCGCCAGGTCAATCCCAACGTCTCATCCTGGCTGGAGAGCGTCACCCTCAAAGCATTGGCCAAGCGACCTGAAGACCGCTTCCAGAGCGCCCGTGAGATGGCCGCGGCCCTGCGCACCCAGCGTGTGACCTCAGCCACCAAGGAGACGTCGAAGACTTCTGGCAAACCCGCACCGCCAAAGCCACGTCGCACCAGCCCCCTGCTGGCCATCCTGGGCGGCGTCATCGGCTTGCTGATCATCATCGGCGCGGCGGTCATCGCATCCAAGCTCATCCGTCCGACGCCCACAGCAACAGTCGCCCCTGTGGCCGTGGCAACGGCGGCGCCGACCTTCACGCCGTCGCCTACGGTTCCTGCAACCCCTACTCCGCCTGTCGTCAAGACGGTTGTGACACCCTTACCCACTTTGCCGGGCGAGGTGTTGGTGACCACCAACGACGAAGCCCATATTTATGCTGGCCCTAGCATCGCTCATCCTATCCTCATCACTGTGCCCGGGGGCCAGCAGGTGCCGGTGTCGGGTCACACGCCGGACAACGCCTGGTGGCGGATTACGATTGCCGGCATCACAGCGTGGATCGCCAACGATAAGGTTATGGCTCCGCCTGAAGCATTGGCATTGCCGGTTATCAATGATGTGCCTACGCCCCCTAAACCTACAGATACACCGACCCCCTCACCAGAGCCGCCGTCTACCTCAACACCCACTCCTGTTCCCGCGTCGACGCAGGCCCTTGTGACCGTCAAATCGAACGCCAATCTGCGGGGAGGTCCGGGCGAGAACCACCCGATCGTGGGCAAAGCCACAGCAGGCCAGCAACTCACCGTCACGGCCAGAACCACGGCCAACGACTGGTGGCAGGTCACATATGCCGGGGGATCGGCCTGGATTTCCAGCAAGGTCGCCACGGCCAGCGCCGAAGCCTTGAAAGTCCCTACCGTTGCCCCGCCTCCTACGCTGCCCCCCACTCCAACATCGGCCAAGCCGATCGCACCGCCACCACCAGGTGTGTTCTTCGATTTCGAGCAATTCGGCGCCTGGAAGCGGGGCAACGAGCCATACGGCGAATTCACGGCCAGCGGCGAACAGAAGCATAGCGGTGCTGTCGCTGGCAAGCTCTCTTACGACATCCCTAATGTCGACAAGAACTATGTTGTCTTCACCCGCTCCGCTCCCATCGCCATCCCTGGCGCTGCTAAGGCGCTCACACTCTGGGTCTATGGCGATAATTCCGGGGCTTTTCTCAATGGCTGGGTGCAAGACAGCGCCGGAGAAGTGCGCGCTTTCACCTTTGGCCAGGTGAAGCATACAGGCTGGCAGCAGATGACGGCGCCGCTGGACACCGCACTGCCCTGGCCGCAGGGCCATGTTAGTGGGCCTGACAATGCACAACTCGATCCTCCGCTCAAGCTCGTCAGCTTCGTACTCGACGCCGAACCAGTGGGGGCAGCGAAGGGGACGATTTACCTGGATGATCTCGGCACAGGCGAAGCCACGCCACCACAACCTACGGGTGGATCAACGCCGGCCGCACCAATTGTGACTCCCTCTGCTGCCCAGCCCCAGCCGCCTTCTACCCTGAACGGCCACATCCTCTTCACTAGCGGCAATGCGGTGCAGGTGGTGGACGCGGGGACGAAGGCTGTCTGGCCGCTGGCGGCCAATGCGCGCCAGCCCGACATCCGCGGCGATGGCCGCGTGGTCTTCAACAGCGTGGGTGGCGGCAAGGACAATATCATCACCATCAACCTGGACGGTAGCCGCGACAACATGGTGGGCGCCCATCCCGAAGACGGTTATCCGCACTGGTCGCGTACCGGCGACAGCGCCGTCTTCCATTCCACACTGCAGGGCGATGGCCGCCAGCGCATCTATATCCAACGCGATATGACGCACCGCGAGGAGCCTGGAAAGCTGATGGTGGGCAACACCGAAGTCTTCGGTGCTTACCCCACCTGGCTGAAAAGCTGGCGCATCGCCTTCAGTGGCTGCGACTACTGGGCCGGCGGCAGCAAGTGCGGCATCTGGACGATCAACAGCGACGGTAGTGGGGCAGGCGTGCAATTGACCCAGGATGTGCAGGATCGCAGCACCGATGAGTCGGGCGGCATCGTTCTCTACAGCTCGAAGGCGACCGGCAACTGGGATGTCTATGCCATCCCCGAAGGCGGCGGCAACCCGCGCAATCTCACCAACAGCCCCACCCAAGATGCCGGCGCCACCTTCTCCCCGGACGGCCGCGCCATCGCCTTCATGTCCGACCGCGGCGGTGGCTGGGCCATCTGGGTGATGAGCGCCGACAGCGGCAACCCCCAGAAGCTGATCGACGTCCCCGCCGGCTTCGGCGCCTGGGAGGAAGAACGCCTGGCCTGGGGGCCGTAGGGTGACAGGGTGACAAGGTGACAGGGTGTCACGCTGACAGGGTGACGCCAGTCGAGTACGAACCAGGTTGACAAGGCAATCGACCAATCGACCAATCAACCAATAACCGATCAACCTCAACCACAAGACGCCTATGACAACAGCAAATGCACAACTCATACCCAACAGCCTGTGGGTCAGCTATCACACGGCAAAGGGGCCGCGCCCGAGCAATGAGGACTGGCTGGGCGGCTATCTGTCAGCCGAACCGCGCTGGCAGGCGGCGAAGGGCGGGTGCTTCGTGGTGGCCGATGGCTTCGGCGGGCATCGCGCCGGCGAAATCGCCAGCCGCGTCGCCGGTGAGACCGTCCTGACCGCCTATTTTCACAGCCCCATCTCGGTCCTGGCGCACGAATTGGCGACGTCGGTGTTGGCTGCCAATTGTCGGGTGAGCGAACTGGCCGCACAATACAGCGGGCTGCGCGGCATGGCCTCGACGGTCGTGGCGGTGGCCGTGCGCGGGGCCGAGGCGGCCGTGGCCCACATGGGCGACAGTCGCGCCTATTTGTGGCGCCAGCGCACGTTGTATGCGCTGACGAAGGACCATTCCTGGGTGCAGCGCCTGGTGGATGGCCGAGTTATCTCGCCTGCCGAGGCCGCCGCGCACCCCTACCGCAACATCGTCACCCGCTACGCCGGCATGGGGGCGGCTGGAGCGCCGGATGTGCGCCAGTTCCATTTGCAGGCGGGCGACGCCCTCCTGTTGTGCAGCGACGGCCTGACCGACCGCGTGCCGGCCGCTGAATTGGGCGCCCTGATCGATGGCCCTCTGGTGCGCGATCCGGCGCCCCTGCTGACTCGTCGCGCCGCCAAGTTGGGCGCGCGCGACAACGCCAGCGCCATCGTCCTCCGCTACCTGCCCGTAGCTGCACCCTCGCCAGCCGGTTACTATCCTGCACACGCCGCGGCCACCGGCGCCACCGGTGAATCCCTGCTGCCGGCCTTCCTCTTTGGCGGCGCCCTGGCCATTGGCGCTGCCGCCTTCGGCGCCCTTCTCGCCGCTCTCCTCCTCTGATGGCGGTTGACAGTCGCCTGGAGTTATCCCTATGGCTGATCTAACCGGGAAGCAACTGGAACAGTACTATCTTGATCGCCCTCTGGGCCGCGGGGCGTCTGCGACCGTCTATCTGGCCCGGCACGTGCCCACAGGACAGACCTGTGTGGTGAAGGTGTTGCTCAAGCCGCGCGATGCTGACATGGCGCAGCAGTTTCGCGAGGGCGGACGCCTGGCGGCCGGTCTCCAGCACCCCAACATTGTTCGGGTATTGCGGGTGGGCGAGGACCAGGGTTATTCGTTCGTGGCGATGGAGTATTTGTCTGGTGGCACGCTGGAGGTCCTGCTGCAAGGCCGACCCTGGGCTTGGAAGCAAGCGGAACCGGTGTTGCGTCAGGTGGCAGCCGCACTCGACCATGCCCACGCTCGCGGCATCGTGCATCGCGACGTCAAGCCCAGCAATATCCTCTTTTCACAAGATCACAAGCGTGCGGTGCTCAGCGATTTTGGCATCGCGCAATCCTTGTTGCGCGGCCAGCCGGGCGTCCAACCAGACCGTTCTGGCACGCTGCTTTATATGTCACCAGAACAATGCCAGGGCCTGGTCGTGGGCGCGACCAGCGACATCTACTCGCTGGCCGTCATGGCCTATCAGATGTTGACCGGTCGCCTGCCCTTCAACGCCGAAGAACCGCTGGCGCTGATCCACCAACACATCAGTCAGCCTCCGCCTGCCCCGCGCAGCCTCAATCCTCGGCTGAAACCGCCGATCGAGGCCGCTCTGTTGCGTGGCATGGCCAAAGACCCCGGCCAGCGCTATCGCACCGCGGCCGAGTTCGTCGATGCCCTGGCTGGGCGCGGCGCGGCTTCTTCGACCCAACAGCGTCGGTTGCGGGCGGTTCTGGTCATCGGCGCTCTGCTCATCGGCTTCGTCCTGGGGCTGTGGGCATGGACCGAGTTTGGGAGAGAGCGGTCGCCCTCCCCCACGCCGCCGCCCCTCGTCATCGTCGAGGCGACGACCCCCGCAACCGAGCAAGCAAGCACGCCATCGAAGACCAGCACGATCGCCTCCACCTCCATCCCAACTCCGGCGGCCACGGACGAGCCGACCAGCACCATTGGTCCGTCCGACACAGCCACGCCGACTGCTCCCCCCGCCACCAAGCCCCCCACCGCCCCCGTTTTGCCCCTGGCCGCCTGCCCTGACCCACAGATCGCCCGGATCACCTCCCCGCGACAAGGCCAGGTTATCACGGGGCCGATAAACGTGACTGGCACAGCAGCCGGTCCGAATTTCGCTCGCTTCGAGTTTTTCTACAAGCGCCCAGACGAGAGCGTTTGGCATCAATACCTGGGCGCGAAATGGACGAAGGCGGTGGCGGATGGATTGCTGGACGAATGGAATCCGCACCATCCCAATCTGAAGTTGCCAGCAGGCGACTATCAACTCTTGTTGCGGGTTGTCGATAAAACAGCCAATTACAAAGAATGCGTCGTGAACGTTTCCGTCCAATAAGATGCTTTGTTCCTTCCTTATCCATCCGTGTTTCCCGATCCGCGTCCACACCATCTTCCCTTGCCATGCCACAGTTCTTGACCGGCGCGGCCAGCGACCCTGGCCGCCAGCGCAGCAATAACGAGGACAGCTTCCTCGTCACCGTGATGGAAGCATTGCCACAGGCGGCGGCCGAACGCGGCCTACTGGTGGCGGTGGCCGACGGCGTGGGCGGCAGACAGGCGGGCGAGGTGGCCAGCCAGACGGCCGTGCGCAGCCTGTACGAAGCTTATTACAGCTTGCCCTACCGCGGCCCCACCTCCACCCTGGCTGCAGCAGTGGCCGCGGCCAACCAGGCCGTGTGGTCAGCCGCGCAACAGAGCCAGCAGCGCGGCATGGCGACGACATTGGCGGCGGCGGTGGTGCAAGAAAACCTGGTCACGGTGGCCCATGTGGGCGACAGCCGCGCTTACCTCATCGGCCCGACCGCCATTCAACCACTGACCAGCGACCACACCGTCGTCAACGAGCTGCTGCATTCCGGCGCCCTGACTGAGGCCGAAGCGGCCAACCATCCCCAGCGCCACATCCTCTCGCGTTCGTTGGGCGGTGAGGAAGAGGTGGAGGTCAGCGGCGTCGAGGTCGCCTTTGCCGTGGATGACGCCCTGCTCTTGTGCAGCGACGGCCTCTCGAACCTGGTGGCCGAAGCGAAGATGGCCGAGGTGGTGCGGGCATTGCCGCCACAAGCGGCGGCTGAACGACTGGTGGCATTGGCGAATGCGGCCGGCGGCGCCGACAACATCACGGTCGTGATCGTCCGCCGGGCGATGAACGGCAGCGCCGCAGCTCCGGCGCTCCTGCCCATGGCCGCGCCTGGCAGCGGCGGAGGCTGGCGCAGCCGTTGGCCGATCCTGAGTGTCGTGCTCCTCGGCCTGGTCGTGTTGCTGGTGGGCGGATGGATCGGGCGCACGCTGATGACTCCTACTCCCACCCCTACGCCCACGCGCACCCGCACGCCCGCTGTCACCGCCACCCCCCGACCCACCCTGGCCGCCATCGCGCCCACTCCATCGCTGCTCGCCACCCGCCCCGCACCCACATCCACCCTTGCACCCACAGGCGCCGTCCCGCCCGCCGGCGGTCGCCGAGCCACGCTGAAGGATCCGTGGGGACGGGGCCAGTGGTCATATTTGTACAGCGGCAAAAATGACAATACTGGGATCGTGTGGGTTCCCTTGGACGGATCGGTTGAAATCACGGTCTACAGCCCGGAAGACGGCGATCCGACCGGCTACAAAGCGTCAGGGGCCAACGTGGAGAGCAGTATGTGGTATCAGGCAGAATACGAAGGCCAGACCGGTTGGGTGGCATGCCCACTGGTGTGGTTTACAGACGAACAGACGTGGGCGACGTGCCAATAATGAAGAATTGCGGATTTTGGATTGCGAATTGCGAATTTGGCAAGAAAAGAATCCGTGTTTCCCGCTCCGTGTCCACAAATGAATTTCGGAACTGCGAATTGCGAATTTGGCAAGAAAAGAATCCGTGTTTCCCGCTCCGTGTCCACAAATGAATTGCGGAACTGCGAATTGCGAATTGCGGATTTGACAAGAAAAAAATCCGTGTTTCCCCATCCGTGTCCACAAATGAATTTCGGATTGCGAATTGCGAATTTGGCAAGAAAAGAATCCGTGTTTCCCGCTCCGTGTCCACAACAACCCGCCCCTACAAAACCCTGAGATGACATTCAATCCCCTACCCCTGTATTACGCCGGTCGCACCGACACCGGACGCGTGCGCGACCACAACGAGGATGCCTACGGCTTGCCCAACGAGATGGGCGTGTCTCCGGCGCAAATGGCGGCGATGGGCGTGCTGCTGGCTGTGGCCGACGGCATGGGCGGCCGCGCCGCCGGCGAAGAAGCCAGCCGTTTGGGTCTGCGCACACTTTATGATCGCTACTACGCCGATCCCCAGCCCGACCGCCGCTCCGCCCTGTCCACGGCCATCGCCGCGGCCAACGCCGCGGTCAAAGCCGCGGGCGAAGCCGATCTGAGCAAGGCCGGTATGGGCAGTACGTTGGTGGCGCTGGTCTGTCACAACAACGAATTCTTCGTGGCCCACGCCGGCGACAGCCGGGCCTACCGCCTGCGCGGGGGCAAGTTGGAGCCACTGACCGGCGACCACACCTGGGTGGCCGAGAGCGTGGCCGCGGGTGTGATCACCAAGGCCGAGGCGGCCAACCACCCCTACCGCCATTCGCTCACCCGCGCCCTGGGCCTGGAAGCGACGCTGACCCCGACCCTTTCGGATTGGTCCCCTTTGGCCGCGGGCGACCGCTTCCTGCTCTGCTCCGACGGTTTGACCAACGAGATCAAAGAAGCGGACATCGCCCGCTGGCTGGCCGCGGGCAGCCCAGAGCAGGCCGCGAGTCAATTGGTGGCGCGGGCGCGGGCCGCGGGCGGCCGCGACAACATCACGGCGGTGGTGGCGGCCGCCGGGGATGGCGCTGGCGCCGCACTTCCGGCAGCGGCAATGGGCGCTGGTCGAAATAAGATTCCAGGCTGGCTACTGGCAGTGGCGGGGTTGATGGTGGGGGTGTTGGTCATCGCGACCGCGTTGTTCGTGTTTGACAGTCCGGGTGAAAAATCGACGCCCACACCGACGCCCATCGCTACGGCCCAGCTTACGCCCTCCGCGACGCCCACCAACACCAGGCCGCCCACCAGCACCATCGCGCCACTAACGTCCACCCCTACCCCAACTGACACGCCCAGCCCCACGCCGACGCCGACATCGACTCCAACGCCGACTCTCACCCCAACCCCCACGCTTACCCCCACACCGACAGCTACGGCATTACCCTTCTTTGATTGGCCAAAGATTGTAGGTTTTCCTGTGCAAGCTGGCGCCGGATCGCAGCTTGACCGGGAAAGTGCATATAGACGAAATCAGTTATGTGATTCCTACGATGACAAGATTGGCAGTTGTCTTCTCAATAAGAAGAAGCTGAGCATCTATTTAGTTGGACGGATCAAGGAGCCAGATGGGAATTTTTGGGTGTTTGAGCCAGGTGTTGCTATTAGTCCACTATCTTCTGATGAACAGATGTGGCTTATCAAAAAAAAGGATCTAGATCTTCGGGAAATCAGTATTTCCGATAGCGAACGCTATTGGATACTGTGGAAATTCTATGACAAGAAACCTATACTCGTCACAGATGATTTGATGGTCCGTAAAGCAGTAGGATGCCTGGTATCCAAAATAGAGGGCGCCTCACCATGCGAGCGCAAGGAAGGAGGGTCAAGCCTTGGCTGGCGCATGACTTTGAAATCAGCATCCACCGGGATCGACAAGCCTGTTGTGCACCTGGAGGCCGGGCGCTGGATACTGTCGCAAGGCAAGATTTCGTTCAACCCTGAATCCGGCATGGCCTTTCAACTGGACTGGACACAAGAGCCTGTGAAATATCTCCCCGCTGACTCGCTTCAGACCTTACCAAGATGAACAATACTCTGCGTCTCTTCGGGTTCACCTGCGTCCCTCACTTTCAATAGAGGATAGATATGGCAAAAATATCGACTACACCACCCCGCCCTGCCGCCCCCGCCCGCTCGCCCGCCGCCCCACCGTCCGGCCCGCAACTGATCGCCAAAGGCGGCACGCACCAGGGCAGAGTGCGCGACCACAACGAGGATTTCTTCCTCACCCCCGATCTGGCTCAAATCCCGCCGGCGGTGCGCCAACAGCGCGGGGAGCTGGTGATCGTGGCCGATGGCATGGGCGGCCATGCGGCCGGCGAGGTGGCCGCGCGCATGGCGGCCGAGCGCGTGATGCAGGGTTACTACAGCAGCCAGGCCGACCCCAAGACGGCGCTGCAGGAGGCCATCCAACAGGCCAATGCCGAGATCTTCCACGCCCAGCAGCGCAACGCCGCTCAGGAGGGCATGGGTTCGACGCTGGTGGCGGCGGTGTTTCTGCCGGGGCGCGTGGTAATGGCGCATGTGGGCGACAGCCGCATCTATCGGCTGCGGGGCGGGCGCATCGAGCAGCTGACGCAGGACCACACCTGGGTGAACGAGAAGCTGCGCAGCAAGGAGATCACGCCGGAAGAAGCGACCACCCATCCCTACCGCAGCGTGATCACCCGCGCCATGGGCGCGGCCCTGAGCGTGCAGCCGGACTCGCGCGAGGAGAACTTGCAGCAGGGCGATGTCTATCTGTTGTGTTCGGACGGGCTGAGCAACATGGTGGGGGAGGACGACCTGCGCCAGGCGCTGACCAGCGAAGGCCCGCAGCCGGCGATCACCCGGCTGATCAACCTGGCCAACAGCCGCGGCGGGCCGGACAACATCACGGCGGCGGTGGTCAGCTTGGGCGCGGTGGAGGGGGCGACGATGGTGGGGATGGGGGCGAAGTTGGCGTCGCGGCCGGCCTTGCTCGGCGTCGTCGGCGGCGTGGCGGCGCTGGCCGTTCTTCTGCTCATCTTCTTGTTCACGCGGGGACCGTCGCCGGCGGTGGAGCCAACCCTGGCACCACCCACCGCAACCGCTCCGGTGGTGGCGGAAGCCGGTAGCACGCCCACGGTCACGGCGGCGACGGTCATTACACCTACCAGCACAGTAGGTGCTGCCGCCACTCCATCGCCCATTCCCACCGCTACGCGTCCGGCGCCCAAGTCTACAACCCCTCAGTCGGCGACAAGGACGCCTGTCAAAGCCGCGGCTCCAACTTTGCCCGCACCGGCCTTGTTGACACCCGAACTTGGCTATACAGCCGCTCAGGGGTCTATCACATTCAAGTGGCAGGCCGTGCCTGGCGCACAAAGCTATCGCGTGGAAACGCGCAGCACGCGCGAGGAGTTCAAGGAGTGGAAACTCTGGGGAACGCCGACAGCGACAGAGTGGACGCTGCACTTCGATGGTGATCGGGCCTATTTTCACGAAACCGGCACCGATTACTACTGGCGAGTGACGGCGGTAGATGGGCGAGGGCAGGTGGGCGCGTATTCGGAGGAGAGAAGGTTTGTGTTCAATCGGCAGGCAGAGCCAACACCAGAGGCGCCCCCACTTGCACCTTAAGCTTTTTGCGGGCCTGTTCATCAGCGTTGCTGCGACGATAAACACATAGGTGATCGGAGTTCGACCTTTGACTAAGACCTATTTTTGTGAATAGAGGTGATATATGCGCCATAATAACAAAATCATATTCGTCGTAACGATATCATTTCTCTCGCTGATCATGAGTATAGGCAGTATTGGGTATTTCTTTCCACACGTAGGTGATCTGACGACACTGCCTGTCATTGCCTATCCACTACTTGAAGATCAAGATGAACATCCTTCAATGGGACGAATTGCAGGGGTGGTTTTTCACGATACTAACAGAAATAACATAAGGGACGACGATGAATCTGTGCTACCTGATGCCCTGATAGGATTGGTTCATGATAACGAACTTTACTATCTGGCTACATCATCACCAATTGATGGAAGGTACCAGATAGAAGGGATAGAACCAGAAAGCTATATCTTATCCGAAATAGTGGCGCCTGACGGGTATTTCGTCATAACGATGCCAACTACGGTCGCCATTACACGTGAAACGCAACTGGAAGGGGATTTTGCTAATGGCCAATTGGTCACTGTCACCCCATCGCCCACCCCAACTCATAGCCCGACGCCAACAGCGACGAACACGAATACACCAACTCGTACTGCAACGCCTACTCATACGGTCACACCAAGCAGCACGGCAACCCCTGACCAAACAAGTACGCCAACCCCCTCGATTAACCCAACCCCTACAGCAACACCATCTCCGGCTCGCATTTTCTTTCCTGTCGCATTGCGTCAGCCCACTCGTACACCCACTCCAACACCAACTGACACCCCAACGCCAACACCCACACCCACCCCAACGCCAACACCCACACCCACCCTAACGCCAACAAGCACACCCACCCCAACGCCAACACCTACACCTACGCCAACTCCCGATTATTATCGTGAACCCAATGATACCTTTGATACGGCAGGAGGGCCACTTAGCTCCGGTATTTCCTATAGCTTTAGGATTGACTCCGAGGAAGATCGCGAGGATTTCTATTATTTCGACCTTCCTAACCAGGGCATCATAGAGATCTGGCTCTTCGCGATGCAAAGCGGAGCCAATAACGATCTACTTTTATACGATAAAGACCGCCACCAGCTTGGTTATTCAGGAAATTTGGGCAACGCCCCTGACCATATTTTGACTGGTGCTGTCGATCCAGGCAGATATCGAATTCGCATTTACCGCCGTTTCGGTTCAGGACCTTATCAATTGTGTACTGTGTTCATGGACGGCACTTCGTGTCAAGTAATCCATTGATCGATTAGTCAATGCCCTCTCTCCCCGCCCCCCTCGGTCCCTACCGCCTCGAACGCAAACTAGGCGGCGGCGGCTTTGCCGACGTCTGGCTGGCCGTGGATACGCGGCGCGGGCATCAAGTGGCGCTGAAGGTGCTGCACCCGCACCACGCCAACAGCGTCGAGGTGCGGCGCCGCTTCGAGCGCGAGGGCGAGCAGATGCTCAAGCTGCGGCATCAGTACATCGTTGGGGCCTACGATGTGGGTCAGATCGCAGGCTACCACACCATCGCCATGCCCTATCTTGCCGGCGGCAGTTTGGCCGACGTGCTGCGGATGCGGGGACGGCTGGACTTGCCCACTGCCGCTGCTATCGTGGGCCAGGTGGCCGCGGCGCTTGACTTCGTCCATCCCCAGGTCATCCATCGCGACCTCAAGCCCAGCAACGTACTGCTGGATGGGCAGGGCAATTGCCTGGTGGCCGATTTCGGCGTGGCGCACGTGGCCGGCGAAGCGACCCTGACCCTTACGGGCTACCAGCCGGGCACGCCGCATTACATGGCCCCGGAGCAGGTGCGCCCAGCCCTGGGCAAGATCGGCCCGGCCACCGATGTCTGGGCCTTGGGCGTCATCCTCTACGAGATGGTGTGCGGCCGGCGGCCGTTCGAGGCCGAAGATTCGCAGGCAGTCTTGTTCCAGGTCGTCAACGACACGCCGCGGTGGCCGAGTGAGTTGAAGCTGGGTTTGCCTGCGGGCCTGGATGCGGTGATGCAGCGGGCGCTGGCCAGGAACCCCCGCCAACGCTACCAGCGCGCCGGCGAATTGGCGCAGGCTGTGCAGCAGATGGCGCGCACAGTGGCTGCCAGCGCGTCGGCGCCGGTAATTGGCGCCGGCCCCACCAGGCTGCGGACGCCAACGCCGCCTAGACAGTCGCCGGCCCCGGCCGGGAGGGGCGAAAAAAGGGGAGCGTTCCCGCTCTTGCTCGGCGCTACCGGCGGCGTGGCGGCACTGGCGATCCTCTTGCTCGTTCTCTTACTCTCGGGGCAATCACCATCTGTGGAGCCAACCCAGATACCGCCTACAAGGAAGGCGACGGTTGTGGCGGATGTTAGCAATACAGCAACGATGATGGCGGCAACGATCCTTACACCCACCAGCACCCTGGAAGCAACCGCTCGAACCATGGTCACGGCGGCGACGGTCATTACACCTACCAGCACAGTAGGCGCTGCCGCCACTCCATCGCCCATTCCCACTGCTACGCGTCCGGCGCCCAAGTCTACAACCCCTCAGTCGGCGACAAGGACGCCTGTCAAAGCCACGGCTCCAACTTTGCCCGCACCGGCCTTGTTGACACCCGAACCCGGCTATACAGCCGCTCAGGGGTCTATCGCATTCAAGTGGCAGGCCGTGCCTGGCGCACAAAGCTATCGCGTGGAGACGCTCAGCACGCGCGAAGGATTCAAGGAGTGGAAAGTCTGGGAGACGCCGACAGCGACAGAGTGGACGCTGCACTTCGATGGTGATCAGGCCTATTTTCACGAAGCCGGCACCGATTACTACTGGCGAGTGGTGGCGGTAGATGGGCGAGGGCAGGTGGGCGCGTATTCGGAGGAGAGAAGGTTTGTGTTCAATCGGCCGCAGCTAACGCCAGCGCTGACGCCGCCACCTGACGAGCCAACGCCAGAGCCAACGCCTTAGGAGGAGGTTTACAATGCAGCTAATTGAACTCGAGAACAAAAAAGAACACAGGTTGATCGGCAATCAGTTGACCATAGGAAGATCGCCAGGCAGCGATATCGCTCTCCTCGATAAACGCGTCTCAGGCAGGCATGCCTCTCTTGAACTGCACCGGGGAAGCTACATTCTGACTGATTTGGGGAGCACCAATGGAACCTACGTCAACCGCAAACGGCTCACAGGCCCTTATGTCCTTGCCGACAACGACGAAATCAGCTTTGGCGGTTTCGCCGCCTGCTTCAAAGCGGACGTGCCAGCAATAGCGCCGCACGAAGCTGGGCGCGATGTCGAACAGACAGTTTACACCCCCGATGCTATCGCTGGACCTGAACGCCCGCGAAAATTACCCGCGCCTCAGGCGGGTGCAGCCGTTGGCGAGGTCGCGTTGCAGGTGTCCGAAGCCGAGCGTGCAGCTGCACGGATGAAAAGCTATTCAGGACCGGCTGTTTTGGTGATCATCTTGTACATTTTTCTCTATATCCCTGGATTTATCGCAAACTACCTTTACTACAAAGAAGCACAGAAAATGCAGAGAATTGCAGGGATCAGCCTGCCGGGCCAGGGTTGCCTTTCGATCATGTTGTGGCTGAATGTGGTCCTTATCGTCTTATCCATCTTGGGCGGAGTCGTACTCCTGATTGCCAGTTTTTAGCGACTCCATGCCCTCTCTCCCCAACCCCCTCGGCCCCTACCGCCTCGAACGCAAACTGGGCGGCGGCGGCTTTGCCGACGTCTACCTGGCCTTCGATGCTCGTCGCAGGCATCAAGTGGCGCTCAAGGTGCTACTCCCGCACCACGCCAACAGCGTTGAGGTGCGGCGGCGGTTCGAGCGCGAGGGCGAGCAGATGCTGAAGTTGCGCCATCCGCATATCGTCGCCGCCTACGAGGCCGGGCAGGTCGATGGCCGCTACTTCATCGCCATGGAGTACATGCCCGGCGGCAGCCTGGCCGATTTGTTGGAACGCCGGCGGCCGCTGGACCTGGCGACCGCGGCGGCCATCGTCGCCCAGGTGGCAGCCGCGCTCGATTACGTCCACCCCAACATCATCCACCGCGACCTCAAGCCACGCAACATCCTTTTCGACGCTGCCGGGACCGCCAAAGTCGCCGATTTCGGCATCGCCCGCGTCGTCAACCAAACCACACTCACTGGGGCCGGGCAAATCCTGGGCACGCCGCAGTATATGGCGCCCGAACAGGCCAACCCACGCCTTGCCCCCATTAGCCCGGCCACGGACACCTGGGCTGTGGGCGTTGTCTTGTATGAAATGTTGTGCGGCCGCCCGCCGTTCGATGCCGATGACCCCAGCGCTGTGCTCTACCAGGTGGTGCACGAGACGCCCTCGCGCGCCACGGCTCTGAACCCCGGTCTGCCGCGCGAGGTGGAGAAAATCCTGATCATAGCTTTGGCCAAAGACCCGCGCCAGCGCTACCAACGGGCCGGGCGCATGGCCAGCGATCTGCGAGGTCTGGTGCGGCAGATCGCTCCCGCCACACCACGCCCCACGCGCACCGGCGCGCCCACCCCTACTCCCACCCCCAGGGCTATCACGCCCACGCCGCAACCACAGCGGACGCCCGTGCTGCTGGGCGTGGCCGGCATCCTCGCCATCTTTGCCATACTGATGTGGTTGCTCTTGCGCCCCGCGTCGCCACCCACGACCCCCACCCCACGCACAAAGGCTGCAACCCCGGTTGTCATCGCCAGGACCACCGCCTCCCCCACCCGTCAACATTCGACCACCAGCACCCGCTTGCTCAATTCGCCCACGCCGTCGCCCGCCGTCGTTCCCGCCCATTCCACCTCCGTCGTCGCCTCCCCCACCCACCCCGTCACCCCCACCCCGCCTCCTCTGACGCTCACCTCGACGCCCACGCCAGGCCCGACCTGTCCACCCTACCTGCATAAACCGTTGCCGGGCATGGGTCTGCTCTTGATCGAAAACCATATCGGCGAGCCGATGCACATCGACCACGTGGGCACAGGCCAAAAATGGGACATTTCGGCCAAGCAGGGTGACACGCCCGGCCGCCTGCTGCTCGATCTGCCACCCGGCCATCACGTATTGGTAGACAATACGCCTGGTGGCAATGGTCGCATTGGCGTCGATATCACCCCCGGCAGCGCTTTTATCTCGCCCATCTGGTACAACGCCCGCACAGAAGAATTCGTCCATCCGCTGGACATACCGACCAGTTGTCGCTAACTCTGCCCGCTTGCGTGGCACTCGATGAAACCCCTCAGCCCCCTGTTTCCCAAACTCCTTTTCGCCTGCTGGCTGCTCCTCGCGGGCGCCCTTCTGGGTGCGGGCGCCATACAAGGCGCCGGCCAGCAGCCCAGCATCCGCGAGGATCAGGCGAAAAACGGCTCGGCGGCCCCTCAGGCGCGCACCGCCATCGCCTACCGCGCCTCGCATCCCCCCACCATCGACGGCAACCTTGGCGAATGGCCACAACTCGGCCTGGTCACACTCGACGCCAACACCGCCGCTACGGTCAGGGGAGACAGGCCCTCTCCCAGCGATTGCAGCGCCACCCTGCGCGTGGTCTGGGATAGCGACACCCTCTATTTCGCCATTCATGCTACCGACAATGTGCTCATCACCGACAGCACCAGGGTCTGGCACGATGACGGCATCGAGCTGGGCATCGACGGCAACTTCGACCGCAGCATGGGCGGGACGCAAGACCACCAATATACGTTGGTCATCGATGGCCGTTTCACCGACCAGGGGATTCCTTTCGCCGAAGCAACGCTGGCCGTGCGCCAATACGTGGGCGGCTACGACATGGAATTCGCCGTACCCGCGTCTCACGTCCTCCAGCACCCCTTGTTCACCAACTCCTGGATGGGCTTCACCTGGGCCATCCATGACGACGACAACGGCGATGACTGGGACTCCTACCTGATTTGGGAGGGCAACGAGACCAGCATCAATGCCTATCTGTTCGGCCAACTCTATCTCGATAGCTCGCTCGTCGATTTCCCCACGCCGGCAGCCACCTCTACGCGCACGCCTACCCCTACGCCCACCCCTACGCCCACCCCAGCCCCCGGCAGCCTGTCGGGATACGCCTTCGAAGACCTGAACTTGAACGGCAGCCGCGACGCCGGCGAACTCCCTCTGCCCGGCGCGCTCGTGCGTCTCTACACCTCCGACAACCAGACCTTGCTGCGCGAGGCAGTCACCGACAACGCCGGTCTCTATCGCTTTGGCAACCTACCGCCAGCCGTCTACGCCGTGCGTGCCATCCCACCCCAGGGATGGGACCTGCTGCTGGTGCTGCGTTACATCCAGGTCAGCGCCGGCCAGGAAAACGCAGGCGTCGACTTCCCGGCCCGCCGCCAGGCAACCCCCACCCCCACCTTCACTCCCTCATCCACTTTCACTCCCACCGTCACCAAGACGCCCACTCCCTCCCCCACCATCACTTTCACCCCCACGATCACCCCCACCGCCACCCCCATGTTTGGTCGCGTCCGCGGCTTCGTCTTCCACGATGCCAACCACAACGAGCAACCCGACTCCGGCGAAGGCTTGCCCGGCGCCCATTTGACCCTGACCGGCCCCACCAGCACCCAGGGCGTTTCGGGCGCAGACGGGAGCTATCTCTTTACCTTCCTGCTGCCCGGAAGCTACGTCCTCCTCGAGACGCCGCCAGTGGGCTATGGGCCGGCGCGACCGGCTGCTTCTGTTGGCATCAACCTGCTGGCCAACAGCACCTTCATCTGGCATTTCGTGCACGACCCGCTGCCGACAGTTACGTCAACGCTACAGCTAACGGCCACGCCGACACCGACGCCCATTGCTACATCTTCAGGGCACACGCTCTACTTACCTTTGTTGACCGCGCTCTTCCCTATTTCGACGCCGACGCTCACGCCCACCGCTACGCGTACACCGAAACCCACCTTAACGCCTTCACCCACCTTAACGCATACACCCACGCTCACGCTGACGCCCACCCCCACCGCCACGCCCACCCTCGATGCTGAACCGAACGACTCCATCAGCCAGGCGCGCGGCCCTCTCCTCTCCGGTCAGTCCTATCGCTTCGATCTGGGCGTGAACGGCGATGAGCAAGATTACTTCTTTATCGACCTTGCCGCGGAACACACAATCGATATCTGGATGACGCAGATGCCCAGCGACGCCAGCTATCATCTCTATCTGTATGACTCCCAGACGACTCGGATAGGCTACTCCGGCAATCCGGGCGCGGCTGATGAGCACATCCTGACCGAGCTTGTGGCGCCGGGGCGATACTACGTCCGGGCGCGCTGGGTGGCGGGTTCGGGGCCGTACACCCTGCGCGTCGTCTATCA